>NZ_VUNG01000002.1 GCF_009695775.1 Hallella mizrahii
ACGTTCGTCGATCATCATAGTTGGGACGCATATAACGAAAGCTCCGACTTGGAACTCCACACTCGTATGTTTGAGCAGCGCTTCGGTTGCCTTCCGGCGACCATCCTCGCTGACATGATATATATGAGCAGGAATAACAGGGAATACTTGAAAGTCAATGAGATAAAGACTTACAGCAAGCCTCTCGGCAGGCCTCCTAAAGAGCCAAGGCCATCCGAATATTACGACAATATGGCCAAGGCCATTGGGGACAGAAACGAAGTCGAATGCTCCTTCGGCACCGGCAAGAGAATCTACAGAGCCGACAACATACGAGCCAAGCTTCCCAATACAGCAGAATGCTGGACGGGAATGTGCTATTTCGTCAAGAACGTGATGAAGTTCCTTAGGGAACTTTGTCTTTGTCTCTTTGAGAAATTCGATTTCTGGCTTCATTTTCTTCTGTGTGGGTATAAGCGGGGCTTTGAATTTTTTAGACCCGTGTGGAGCGAAATATTAATTCAGTGAACACTAATTATTATTCGCTCAAAGCAAAACATATCGTTGGGCAGGACGAAACTCCCAACTCCTAATTCCTAACTCCTAACTCCCACATACGCAACAACGCAACACGCAACAACGCAACATAAGGTCGTTTCTGACCATCAACGGCAAATGTGGCCGAAAACGAGACTATAGAGTAAAAATATATTGTAATACTATATATTATATTATTATTTAATATATTAAATATTAGTATTTTATGTTATTTGTTTGTTTATCTTTTAATTTTACAAATTCTCTTATTCCGACATGCGATAGCTATAAATGTTGCGTTGTTGCGTTGTTGCGTTTGGGGGAGGAAAAGAAAAGGGCGGAGAGTTGGAGAGTTCAGAAAAGGTTGTATATTTGCAGGCTGAAAGAATGAATGCTGATGAAACATTTTTGTGCCACACCGTAACACCGTAACACCGTAACACCGTAACAAAAGGCCGATTCCGACATGCGGCTTGGGAAATGGCTGAAAATGAGACTATAGAGTAAAAATATATTATATTATTACATATTATTATATTAATTATATTATTAATAATCAACATTTTATATAGTTCTTAACTTTTTCCGTTTCTTTTTACATTATCTTACTTTCCGACATCGGATAGCTATAAACGTTACGGTGTTACGGCGTTACGGTGTTACGTTGAGTGGCAGAAAGCCCCTACCCTTCTTTTCCCACCCTAAAGAGAAGATACAGAGAGGAAGAAGAAGATATGTTGTGCACAAATACCTACGAAATGTGCAGGTTGCAGGCTGTTTTTATGTATTTCGTTTGGTCAAGAAGTAAAAAATTAGTAATTTTGCCCCCGTTGTTTCGGAAACATTACAAATTTAGTTATAAATATGAAATTGAACATTGTAGTACTTGCCAAGCAAGTGCCAGACACAAGAAACGTGGGCAAGGATGCCATGACCGCAGAAGGAACGGTCAACCGCGCCGCCCTGCCCGCCATCTTCAATCCTGAAGACTTGAACGCCCTGGAGCAGGCTCTCCGCATCAAGGATCTTGACCCGGAGAACGTCAAGGTGGGCATCGTCACTATGGGTCCTCCACGTGCCGGAGAGATCATCCGCCAGGGACTCTACCGCGGCGCCGACTGCGGGTGGCTGCTCACTGACCGCAAGAGTGCGGGTGCCGATACTCTCGCCACCTCTTATTTCCTGTCCAAGGCCATTGAGAAGATCGACAAGGAAGTCGGACACGTCGACATCGTGCTCGGCGGTCGGCAGGCCATCGACGGCGACACAGCCCAGGTGGGTCCCCAGGTGGCCCAGAAGCTCGGCCTCAACCAGGTGACCTACGCCGAGGAAGTGCTCAAGATCGAGGACGGCAAGGCTACAATCCGCCGCCATATCGACGGTGGCGTTGAGACTGTGGTGGCTCCGCTGCCCGTGGTGATCACCGTCAACGGCTCCGCCGCCCCCGCACGCCCCTGCAACGCCAAGCGCGTGATGAAATACAAATACGCTACCTGCCCCATGGAGCGCAAGGGCGACGAGCCCTGGAGCGACCTCTACGAGACACGCCCCTACCTGACACTCGGACAGTGGAGCATCGCCGACTGCGGTGCCGACTACGAGCAGTGCGGACTCGCCGGCTCACCCACCAAGGTAAGTGCCGTGAAGAGCATCGTTTTCCAGGCTAAGGAGAGCCAGACCCTCACCAGCTCCGACGCAGACATCGAGGGACTCGTGAAAGAATTGTTGGACAAAAACATTATTGGCTAATCAGAATATGAACAACGTATTTGTATATTGCGAAGTAGAGGGCACCACCGTACAGGAGGTCTCTCAGGAACTTCTTACCAAAGGTCGTAAATTGGCCAATCAGTTAGGTGTCGACCTTGAGGCCGTCGTGGCCGGCACCGGCATCAAGGGCAAGGTCGAAGACCAGCTGCTGCCTTATGGCGTGGACAAGCTCTATGTGTTCGATGGTGAGGGACTCTTCCCCTACACCTCGGCTCCCCATACCGACATCGTGGTGAAGCTCTTCCAGGAGCAGAAGCCACAGATCGCCCTCATGGGTGCTACCGTCATCGGCCGTGACCTCGGTCCCCGTGTGTCGGCAGCCCTGACCTCCGGACTGACTGCCGACTGCACCCAGCTGGAGATCGGTGACTACGACGACAAGAAGAGCGGCAAGCACTACACCGGTATGCTCCACGCCATCCGCCCCGCTTTCGGCGGAAACATCGTGGCCACCATTGTCAACCCCGACCATCGTCCACAGATGGCTACCGTGCGCTCCGGCGTGATGCAGAAGGCGCTCTATGAGGGCAAAGCCAAGGGCGAGGTGGTCTATCCCGATCCCAAGGACTACGTCTCTCCCACCTCATACGCCGTGCAGGTCATCGACCGCCACGTAGAGGCTGCCAAGAATAATCTCAAGAGCGCTCCGATCGTCGTGGCCGGCGGCTACGGCATGGGCTCAAAGGAAGGCTTCGACATGCTCTTTGAACTCGCTAAGGAACTCCACGGAGAGGTAGGTGCCAGTCGCGCCGCCGTCGATGCCGGATGGGTAGACCACGACCGGCAGATCGGTCAGACCGGTGTCACCGTACATCCAAAGGTTTACATCGCCTGCGGCATCTCCGGTCAGATCCAGCACATCGCCGGCATGCAGGACGCCGGCATCATCATCTCGGTCAACAGCGATCCCGATGCCCCCATCAACGCCATCGCTGACTATGTCATCACCGGCACGGTGGAAGAGGTGGTTCCCAAACTCATTAAGTATTACAAGCAGAACACCAAGTAATCATGGTAGACGTAAAGAAATTAGAATATTACCTCAACAATCCTCTCATGAAGAGAATCGTTGAGCTGAAAGAAAGAAACTTCGCCGACAAAGACCAGTTCGAGGACGCTCCCGTCAACTACGACGACGCCATCGAGAACTATAAGCGCATCCTGGCCATCACCGACGACGTGGCAAAGACCATCATCGAGCCCAACTCGGAAAGCGTGGACCAGGAAGGACCACACCTCGAAAACAACCGCATGGTCTATGCCAGCAAGACTTACGAAAACCTTGACGCTACCCGCAAGGCTGGCCTGTGGGGCATCTCCATGCCGCGCCGCTTCGGTGGTCTGAACCTGCCCATCACGGTCTTCTCCATGCTCTCTGAGATGGTGTCTGCCGCAGACTCCGGCTTCCAAAACGTGTGGAGCCTGCAGAGCTGCATCGACACGCTCTATGAGTTTGGTACTCCTGAGCAGCAGGCTAAGTACATCCCACGTATCTGCCAAGGCGAGACCATGTCCATGGACCTCACCGAGCCCGACGCCGGTTCTGACCTGCAGCGTGTCATGCTCAAGGCTACACAAGATGCCGACGGCACATGGCGCCTCAACGGTGTGAAGCGCTTCATCACTAACGGCGACTCCGACATCCACTTGGTGCTGGCCCGCTCCGAAGAAGGCACACGCGACGGACGCGGCCTGTCGATGTTTATCTACGACAAACGCGACGGCGGCGTGGACGTGCGCCACATCGAGAATAAGCTCGGCATCCACGGTTCTCCTACCTGCGAGCTCGTCTACAAGAATGCCAAGGCTGAGCTCTGCGGCGACCGCAAGCTGGGTCTGATCAAATATGTGATGAGCCTGATGAACGGTGCCCGACTGGGTATTGCCGCACAGAGCGTCGGACTCGAGCAGGAAGCCTACGACCAGGCACTGGCATACGCCAAGGAGCGCGCACAGTTCGGCAAGAAGATCATCACCTTCCCCGCCGTCTACGACATGCTCTCGCGCATGAAAGCCAAAATCGACGCTTCACGCGCCGTGCTCTATCAGACAGCACGCTACGTCGACATCTACAAGACCCTTGAGGATATCTCGCGCGAGCGTAAGCTCACTCCCGAAGAGCGCAAGGAGATGAAGAAATACAGCCGCCTGGCCGATGCCTTCACACCGCTGGGCAAGGGTATGACATCGGAATATGCCAACCAAAACGCCTACGACTGCGTCAGCGTCCACGGTGGTTCCGGATTCATCATGGAGTACAAGGCTCAGCGCCTGCTGCGTGACGCCCGCATCTTCTCCATCTATGAGGGTACTACTCAGCTGCAGGTGGTCGCCGCCGTGCGCTACATCACCAACGGCACCTATCTCGGCATCATGCGCGAGATGCTCGCCGAGGATGTCTGCAACTGCATGAAACCGCTCCGTGACCGTGTGGCCAAGCTCGTGGACCTCTACGAAGAGGCTGTCGAGAAGGTCAAGGCCGACGAGAACCAGGATGAGCACGACTTCCTCGCACGCCGCATGTACAACATGACCGGCGACATCATCCTCTCGCTGCTGCTCCTGCGCGACGCCACCAACGTGCCCGAGGAGTTTGCCAAGAGTGCCAACGTCTACGTACGCATGGCCGAAGAGGAGTGCGTGGGCAGCCATGCCTACATCATGAACTTCAAAGCTGATGACCTGAGCAACTTCGTGGCTGAGTAATCAGCATGAACCAAGCAGTTTTGTGGTTGAGTCTTTTTCGTATGGCTTGAGCAACTATAAGGTTGAGCCATTGGCCCGACCACAAATCTATATAATCATGTCCGCCGCATGGCCGCTGCATCCAGTGCACAGCCATGCGGCGGTTTTGTTTTTGTGGATTCACAGATAACTTTGCCCGCCTTTACCCAAACATGATACTACTTTTATCTGATAAAACATCGAAAAGTCGCTCTCTTTCAAATATTATGTGTAACTTTGCGGCATATTTATGAGCTTATGAAATCACTACGAGAGATATACCGCATCGGCAAAGGACCCTCTTCGAGCCACACCATGGGTCCGCAGAAAGCAGCACAACTCTATCTGAAACAGCACCCTGAGGCAGAGGCCTTCCGAGTGACGCTCTTCGGCTCGCTCGCCGCCACAGGCAAAGGCCACATGACCGACGTAGCCATCAAGGAGGTGCTCGAAGCGCAGGGCGTGGTGGAGATCATCTGGAAGCCCGACGTCTTCCTCCCCTTTCATCCCAATGCCATGAAATTTGAAGTGCTCGACACTCAGGAGCCGCAAAAGTCATCTGACGACGGCCGTGCCTCATCGCCTTGGATCGTCTATTCCATCGGCGGCGGAGCACTGTCAGAGGGCGACCACCCCACCGGCATCCTTCCCGACTCACCGAATATCTATCCACTCACCCATCTGGTCGACATCCAGCACTGGTGCGACGACACGGGACGCGCCTACTGGGAATATGTCAAAGAGTGGGAAGACGACAGCATCTGGGACTATCTCCATGAAGTATGGGAGGCCATGAAAGCAGCCGTGGAGCGCGGCATCAAACACGACGGACGACTGCCCGGACCACTGAACCTGCAACGCAAGGCTCCTACCTATTATGTCAAGGCACAGGGCTATAAGCAGAGCTTGCAGACGCGGGCGCTGGTCTACGCCTACGCACTGGCCGCCAGCGAGGAAAACGCCAGCGGCGGCACCATTGTCACAGCTCCCACCTGCGGCGCCTGCGGCGTCATCCCCGGCGTGCTCTACCATCTGTGGCAAGGCCACGACTTTTCCGAGAACCGCATCCTCCACGCCCTCGCCACAGCCGGACTGGTGGGAAACATCGTCAAGGAAAATGCAAGCATCTCCGGTGCCGACGTGGGCTGCCAGGGCGAGGTCGGCGTAGCCTGCGCCATGGCCTCGGCAGCTGCCTGCCAGCTCTTTGGCGGCAGTCCCGCACAAATAGAGTATGCCGCCGAAATGGGATTGGAACATCACCTGGGCATGACCTGCGATCCCGTTTGCGGACTGGTGCAGATCCCCTGCATCGAGCGCAACGCCTTCGCCGCCACACGCGCCCTCGACGCCAACCTCTACGCCTCGTTCAGCGACGGCAAGCACCGCGTCAGCTTCGACAAGGTGGTGGAAGCCATGCGGCAAACCGGACACGACCTGCCCTCCCTCTACAAAGAGACCTCGGAAGGAGGACTGGCTAAACTCAGTATCAACAACAATTCCGACAAAGCCCTATGAGAAAGACCGTTTACTTGATCATCCCCCTCTTCGCACTGCCGCTGATGACCGTCTCCTGCCGCATGGCTCCCAAGGAAGAACTCGGCGACACCGTGGCTGCTAAGGTCTTCGAGCCCATCGACACCGCCGCGCTACACCGCAAACAAGCCGCAGAAATGAAAAACATAAAAGACAGTGCCGACATCTTCTATGTCGGACCTGCCACAGATCGGGGAAAACTGCAGCTCATCAGCTATCCCAGCCGACGAGACACCATCTCGATAGGACGCACACGACACATCAAGAGATCCGGGACAACAGATCAGGGACACGTTGTACGTATCGCGCTGTGGACAAAGGGAAAAGATACGCTCGTGTCGAAAATTGAAGAATATTACCCCACAGTGAAAAACAAAAATAGCAACAAAAAATAACAACAAAAAAAACTAAGCGGACCACGCCCTGACGACCACCGCAAATGCTCAGATTTCGAAAAATCAGGCCTCAAAAACAAAAAAATTGACCTTTTTCTTTTGAGTCTCACAATTATTGCTTATATTTGTAGACTAAAAAAGTAAATGGATGACGTGGCTTGTATTTTTCTTTGAGCTTCTGACCGTATGCCTGTTCTCAGCGGGAGGCCTCCTGCTCGTTCACTTCTTGGAACACAGAAGTGAAAGGGGCAGGCTGAAACCCGACCATGCGCAGGAGCAAAACAAGAAACGCCTCGACAAAGCACTCAAAGCACTCAACACACAAGCCGTGTGGGAGAAAGACCACGACGACATCGTTGCCCACTTCGACTACCAGAGCGGACACTTCCGAGTGAGATTGGAAAAAAACTCGTTCTACACCCGCCTCTTCTACTTCTACTTCTTTGACGCGCCGATCAGCTATCTCGAAACCGTGCGCAGCCTGTGCAATCAATGCAACCTCAACGCTGAAAGTTGCCGCATCGTCTATACCATCAACGAAAAAACGGGGAAAACAGACCTGCATATCGTCGATACGCTCACCCTACACGATGACGACGCCACCTACAACCTGCGCAAAGAACTTAGCAGCATGTTCTATTGGCAGGCACTATTTATACAGCATTTCAGTGAACTCAAACCCTCCGCCAAACATACCAACAACCACGACGTGGAAAAGCAGGCCACAGAATGGCATCATGAGCTCTTTCTCATACGAGAGCAGGAGATGATGCACCAAAGCGAAGGACCTAACTGGCACGAGCATAAAAACGACCTCTTCAGCCTCAGACACCTGCTCTCCACACTGCTCGGACTCTACGACCTGAAACCCCTCAGACTGGAAATCTGCCGCGGCGACAACGTAGAGCACCACGACAATGCCGACGAGATCCTCGACTACCCCATCCAGCAGACTATCATCAAAGAGGATAAAGTCGTATGCCACACCGCTATGATGCGCCTCAACTTCATCAACCCCACAGAACCCGACATACCCCAGCAGATGATCATCGACGTGGAGGATGAAGGAATGTCGGCCGACACCATCTACTATCGCGCCACACTATGCCGCATCCCCAACGCATTGAGACCCGAGCTCACCATGAGCAGCAACGATCACACAAAAAACGTGACAAGCCTTCTCTTGGGCTATGATCTCCATGAGAAAAGCAATGTACAGGAAAAATTCAACTATATCTGGAAAGAGGCAATGGCCAAACAGCAGAAAGGCAGCACCGACAAACTCAGCAACGACGAGAAACTGCTCCTTTCCCTGCAAACCCCACAACTCCGACAGCTCTACTTCGAAAGCAAAGACCTCATCAATGAGAAACGATACTACGAAGCCATCCGGAAAATACAGCCCGTCTACAATGCCATGGCAGAAGATTATGTAAATATGGCCAATGAGCAAATTGAAAACTTCTACGAAGTCTGCTATACCCTCGGATGTTGCTATACGTGTCTGGGACGATACAAAGAGGCGATGTACTATCTGCAGCCACTGCTCAAAACACGCCGCATCACCTACACCGAGATGTATGTCAACTGCTTGGTCAACGCTCATGACTACCGTGCTCTGGGCTATATCGACGAGCTGCTGCAGGCACTTGTCTCTCCTTTGAACTATCAGGACGAAGATGACGAGCAAGAGCAAGAGGAAAGTCAAGTGGAACTGCAACCCGAAAAAAGCTTCATCAACTTCCTCAATCGACGGAAAGCTTACATTCTTGTGGAGATGAAAGACTATGCCAACGCCGAAAGACTCCTCAAAAAGATGCTCGACGAACCCGACAGCAGCGACTTCGCTCTGCAAGAACTCGCATACATTCAGAAAAACAAAAGTAAATAAACAAAACATACAACAACACACAGCAAGAACTGTCCTGCTGACTCACAACTTCATCAAGAGAAAAATGTACTACATACAGAAAAGCTTCGAAATTTCAGCCAGCCATCACCTCAAACTCAACTACAGCAGTAAATGCACACAGGTGCATGGTCACAACTGGCACGTCACCGTCTACTGCAAAGCAAGAAAACTCAACGAAAACGGCATGGTGGCTGACTTTGGACACATCAAACAACTCATCCACGGACGGCTCGACCACCAGGACATCAACCAAGTGCTGCCCTTTAATCCCACAGCCGAGAACATCGCACGGTGGATCGTCGACGAAGTTCCCAACTGCTATAAAGCTGTCGTACAGGAAAGCGACAACAACATCGCATGGTATGAAAAAGACGATGACGAAAGCAAATAAAATATAAGAAGAAAAAAAATAACGATTATCATCACATGAAGGAGTATCGAATCAACGAGATCTTCTACAGCCTGCAAGGCGAAGGACGCAACACGGGACAGGCAGCTGTCTTCATCCGGTTCAGTGGATGCAATCTCCACTGCACGTTCTGCGACACCGACTTCACCGAATATACCCTCATGACCCTCGACGACATCATGCGCCAATTAGAAGACTTCCCCACACCACAGTCCACGGGAGTGGCGATCTGGTGTATCCTCACAGGAGGAGAACCCTCACTGCAAGCCGACGACCAACTTGTCGAACTCCTCCACCAGCGAGGATATCGGGTAGCAATGGAGAGCAATGGTACACACCGCCCACCCAACGGACTGGATTGGCTCACGGTATCACCCAAAATTCAGCCCACGGTAAACCAATGCGATGAACTGAAGGTAATCTTCGACGGGAAACAGTTGCCCAACGACTTCGGCATCAAGGCACATTATTATTATCTGCAGCCCTGCGATACCGGCAACAGCAAACTCAACCAGCGTATCATGCATCAGTGCATTGAATATATCAAGCAGCACCCTAAATGGCAGCTCTCTCTGCAAACACATAAAATGGTGGGAATCGCCTAATTGCATCCCCAAACTGACTCTATTCAATATACTACACTACCGCATTCGACATAATCATTCAACATTCAACATTCGGATATGCTTATTCTTCACTGGTTAGGAGTAGGTGTTTACACCTTGATCGTGTTGATCGTCATGCTCAAGGTGTTGATGGACAACCGGCAGCCGTCCAAGACCATGGCATGGCTGTTGGTGCTTTGGTTCATCCCTCTGCTGGGCATCATCCTCTATTTCTTCTTCGGACAAAACACACGCAAAGAAAAGATGATCAGCCAGCGGTCGCTCGACCAGTTAACCAAAAGAGCCATGCTCGAGTTTGCCGAGCAACGAGGACTGCGCATCCCCGAAAACTATCGCCCACTGATGGCACTCTTTAAAAACCAGAGCATGGCTCTGCCTTTTAAAGACAATGAGGTGGAGATCTATACCAGCGGTTATGAGTTCTTCCCTTCCCTGCTCCACGAGATCAGCAAGGCCCGCGACCACATACATATCGACATTTTTATCTTTGCCGACGATGCACTGGGCAACCTCATCGCTGATGCTCTCATCGACAAAGCTAAGGAAGGCGTGGAAGTGAGGGTCATCTACGACGACGTGGCATGCTGGAAGGTGAAAGGACGCTTTTATGAGCGCATGCGCGATGCCGGCATCGACGTCCATGCTTTCATGCCCGTGAAGTTCCCCGCTTTCACCTCTAAAGTCAACTACCGCAACCACCGGAAACTGGTGATCATCGATGGTAAGGTAGGATTCATCGGTGGCATGAACTTCGCCACACGCTATGTCAAAGGCACCGGCAAACTCGCTTGGCGAGACACACACCTCAAGGTGACCGGCGGTGCCGTCTATGCCATTCAGCGCGCTTTCCTCGTCGACTGGTATTTTGTCGACAGAACGCTGGTCACGGACCGTAAATACTATCCCGAACTCGACATGCGTATCTCCAACGATTGCCTCGCACAAGTGGTCACCAGCAGTCCCATCTCTCCCTGGCCCGACATCATGCAGGGCTACGTGCGCGTGCTGCTTGAAGCCAAGCACTACGTCTATATGGAGAGCCCTTACTTCCTCCCCACAGAGCCCATTCTCTTTGCCATGCGCACCGCGGCACTCGCCGGCGTCGACGTCAGACTGATGATCCCCTTGAAAAGCGACTCACGCATCGTCGACCGATCATCCATCTCCTATGTCATGGAGACGCTGGAAGCCGGTGTGAAAGTCTATCTCTACAAAGCCGGATTCAACCACTCCAAACTCATGGTCTGCGACGACAACCTCTGCACATGCGGCAGCACCAACGTGGACTTCCGAAGCTTTGAGCATGACTTCGAGTCGAACATCTTCTTCTATGACCGCGGGATGGCACTGCGCATGAAAGAGGTCTTCCTCAACGACCAGGCCAACAGCCTACTGATCGATGAGGTACGGGAAGTGGAGCATCAGAGCTTTCTCAGCCGTCTCTGGGAAAGCATTCTCCGTGTCGTCAGTCCACTGATGTAGCCCACCCAATTAGTTCTGACTGCTGTGGTGATTATCCGATTGTGATTACATACTCGCTCATGAAACTTGATCCCGGCAACAACTGGTTGACGAGATATTTGTCGCGTAATTCTCCATCAAAACCGTCGACATCGGTCACGCCATACCACGGCTCAATACAGATAAAGGGCGCATCTTTACCGCTCGGACTCCAAATGCCAAGTGCCGGAGCCTTGGTCTGAACCGTCACCACAGCTTTTCCCTTAGCATCCAACAACTCAATCCGTCGGATCTGACTATGATCAAACACCAGAGCGTCATTGTCGAAGCTGTGCGTGTCAAAGCTCCACACACCCTTGTCGGTTCTCACCTCTTCATGACGAGACCGATCCAGACAGCCCTGCTCTGCCAGGAAGCGACGAATCGGCTCCGAATTGTCGAAGCGCAGACGGCCGTGAAGAGGCTCTCCCTGCTTCATGTCAGGAACTCTGAAGGCCGGATGTCCTCCTACCTGAAACCAAATGGTCTTGTCGTCGGGATTCTCCACATGCCACACCACATGCAACTCATTGTCCTTCAGCCGGTAGCTCACAGCAAGATTGAAATGAAAAGGATACTTCTTCAGCGTCTCTGCCGAGTCGTGCAGGGCAAAGACCACTTGCTCGTCACCTTTGGCAATCAAATGGAAATCCATGTCACGCGCAAAGCCATGGCGAGATAAAGGATAGTCCTTGCCGCACACATGATAGACACCATTCCACAAGCTGCCCACAATGGGGAAGAGTATCGGCGAATGACGACCCCAGTATTTGGGATCGGCCTGCCACAGATATTCCTTACCTTGCGCATCCTTCACGCTGACCAGTTCTGCGCCGTGATCAGCAATTTCCACAGTGAGTTGTGAATTCTTAATCTGCTCCATTATTCTCAATGATTGGTTTACTTTATAGCAAAGTTATGAAAAAGTACGTTGACGAACAAGAGAAAATGATAATATCTCATAAAAAATGAGTAACTTTGCACTCGATATTACATTTTTGTTTAGTCAATAGGTTACCAATCATTTATTAAGACAGTATTCATGGAAGGGAACACTACAGAAAACAGTACGTCGACAAAGGAGTTAACCCGCAAGCTCGACTTGCTGTTGCGTACCGGTGAGATTTTGATGGACAGCAGTGCCGACACCAGCCGTGTCAAGCGCAACATGGAGCGCACGGCGGCTTTTCTCGGATTGCCAAAGGAGAACCTGCATGTCGAGATGGACTACTACATGCTGCAGGTGAACCTCAGCGACGAGACACACTCTTACTCCAAGATGCGCCGATGCGACAAGCATGCCATCAACTTCTATGCCATCCAAGAGATCAGCAAACTCTCGTGGCGCGCGATCAAAGAGGACTACTCGCTCGACAAATATAGTGAGGAACTGGAAAAAATTGCACACGGTCCACACTACTACAGTGAATGGATGATCGCTATCTGCGCTGGTTTTGCCTGCGGCGGCTTCTGTGTGCAGTTCGGATGTGACTGGACCGCTTTCTTCTACGCTTCCATTGCTGCCATCCTCGGCAACCGACTGCGTATGTGGCTCAACAAAAAAGGCTCCAACAGCTATTTCAACATCGGCGTAGCCGCCTTCGTCTCCACGCTCATCGCCTGGCTCACCACATTCCTCTCAACACCGGCCTTTGCCGCGCATCTGCCTGAGTGGCTCGCCACGGTGCTACACTCCGATACACCCTACCATCCCTTTATGGCCTGTGCACTGTATATCGTGCCGGGAGTGCCACTGATCAACTTTGTCAACGACATGCTCGACAACCATATCGAGAACGGCCTTATCCGAGCCACCAACACCATGCTCATGGTCATGGCGATGAGCTTCGGTATTGCGTTGGCTATTAAAGTCTGCGGTCAGGACAACTTTGTCAAGGATCTGAGTATGATTCCGCACAACAGCTTCCTCTCCTACGCTATCGCCGCCGCTATATCCGGTATGGGCTTCGCTACCATCTACAACACCCCTAAACGTCTCATGCCCTGGATAGCCTGCGGAGCTATCATCGCTGTCTGCTCGCGCAACTTCGTCAACCTCGGTCCTGCCAACAACAACATAGGTTTGGGACAAGGTCTGATGATTGGTTCGCTTGTGGGCTCTGCACTCATCTCGATCATCAACATCAAGATGGTACACAAGCTCCACACGCCTCACCAGATCATCACTATCCCTGCTGTCATTCCTATGATCCCCGGTGTGCTGATGTATCGCGGACTCTACGGGCTCATTGATATGCAGGGTATCGTGGGTGAGGTGACCTTTGCCACACACAACGCCATCAACGGGTCGCTCGTCATCATCGTCATCGCCATGGGCGTGGCCTTTCCCAACATCTTCGCCCGCAAGTGGATTGCACCCAACCGCAAGCGCAAGCTCCATCAACTCATCGAGGAGCGCAAGGCAAAGGGCAAGTTCGTCGATCTCTGCGAATGCGAGACGAAATAACCATCAACACCATCATGCTGAAAATAGAAGATATTCGTGATAAGCGCATCGCCGTGCTGCTCTCCGGGGGAGTAGACAGTTCTGTCGTCGTCTACGAACTCGCCCGGATGGGCCTGCACCCCGATTGCTTCTACATCAAAATCGGACCCGAGGAAAAGGAAGAGTGGGACTGCAACTCCGAGGAGGACTTGGAGATGGCTACTGCCGTGGCCACCCGCTTTCACTGCCGTCTGCAAGTAGTGGACTGTCATAAGGAATACTGGAGCCAGGTGACACGCTACACAATGGAAAAGGTTAAGGCTGGTTTCACCCCTAACCCCGACGTGATGTGCAACCGACTCATCAAGTTCGGTGCCTTCGACGAGAAGATGGGACACGACTATGACCTCATCGCCACAGGCCACTATGCGCAAACCGAGTGGATCGACGGACGGAAATGGCTCACCACCAGTCCCGACCCCGTAAAAGATCAGACCGACTTCCTGGCACAGATCTACAACTGGCAACTGCAAAAAGCTATTTTCCCCATCGGGCACTTCGTTAAGGACGAGGTGCGCAAAATTGCTGAGCGGGAGCATCTCATCAATGCCAAGCGCAAGGACTCGCAGGGCATCTGCTTCTTAGGAAATATCGACTACAACGAATATGTCAGACGATACCTCGGTGAGCAGCCCGGAGACATCATAGAATGGGAAACCGGTAAGCGCATCGGAGAGCACCGAGGTCTCTGGTTCCACACCATCGGACAGCGCAAAGGACTCGGACTCGGCGGAGGGCCGTGGTTTGTCGTCAAGAAAGACGTGGAAAAAAATATTCTCTATGTCAGCCACGGTTATGACCCACAGACAGCCTATAAACAGGACTTTACGATCCACGATTTCCATTTCCTCACTACCGAAGTGGACCAACCACGCGTGACATTCAAAATCCGTCACACACCGGAATATCTCACCGGATCTGTAGAGCACGCCGGAGAAGGCCGTTACATCATTCATGCCGACAAAAAAATCCATGGCGTGGCTCCCGGACAATTCTGTGTGGTCTACGACGAACAACATCACCGGTGCTTCGGATCGGGAGAGATTGAAATGGAATAATGATAAAAGAATAGAGATAAAAAGAGAATAGAGATAAAAAGCAATGGCTTAGAATTGCTACTGCCACCATAAATACTTACATCGATGAAAAGGCAACGATCCTTAAATCTGCTTTTTTGCTTGTTACTTAGTATTTCCTCCATGTATGCTGAAACGATTGCCGGACGATGGTCGATAGAAAAAGCCAACAAGTGGTATGCCCAATACCCTTGGATGGCAGGTTGCGATTATATCCCCGCCAACGCCGATAATCAGATTGAAATGTGGAGCAAGGCCACCTATGACCATGCCACCATTGACAAGGAATTGGGATGGGCTGAACAGTTGGGCTTCAAGACCCTGCGCGTGTTTCTAAGTAGTCTGGTCTATGCCCACGATACGAATGGTCTGAAAACGCGGATGGATGACTTTCTCTCCATTTGTGCCTCTCATGACATCAAGCCAATGTTTGTCTTCTTTGACGACTGTTGGAATGCGATCTCTGCCTATGGTCCACAGCCTCAGCCTCTCACAGGCGTTCACAACAGCCAGTGGGTACAGGATCCCTCATGCGATCTACGGTTAGACACAGCAATACTCTATCCACAGCTGAAACGCTATGTTCAGGATATTCTCACTACATTTGGTAAGGATCGCCGTATACTGATGTGGGATCTCTACAACGAGCCGGGCAACAGCAGTCATGGCACTACGTCGCTACCCCTGCTGCGCAATGTGTTCATCTGGGCCCGCCACTGCCACCCCCAGCAACCGCTGACAGCCGGCATTTGGCGTGATACTAATGATTTCAAGCCGCTCAACGACTTTCAGTTGAGTAACTCCGACATCATCTCGTATCATGATTACCACGATTCCATCCGCCATGAGCAGGAGATCAAGAAACTTCAAGCCCTTGGTCGTCCTTTGGCTTGCACCGAATATATGGCACGCACCCGGGGCAGTTTCTTCCGCACCATCATGCCACTGCTCAAACGTCACCGTGTGATAGCTATCAACTGGGGACTGGTCACCGGCAAAACTAACACACGCTATGCCTGGGATGACCCACACCCCGACGGCAGCGAACCTAATGTTTGGTTCCACGATATTCTGCGTCCCGATGGCTCGCCTTATATCCCCCAAGAAGTGGAATTCATAAAGAAACTGACACACTAAATGGGGAGAGGAAAAATAACTATATCTTTTATATCATATTTATAATATTTGTTTAACCTCCTGAAGGTCTGGAATCTTCTTCAGCCGCCCCATGACCACCTTCACCTCTTCACGATCATGGACCCGAATCTCGATAGTACCTTTGAAGATGCCCTCGTCAGCGGTAAAGGCAACCTTATGGATATTGACATTCATCTTGTTGGAGATCACCTCCGAAACATCGCGCAGCATACCCTTGCGGTCGATGCCGTTGACCTCGATGGTAGCATCGAAGAAGAGCTGCTTGTGCATGTCCCACTTGGCATCGAGGATGCGGGGTCCGAAACTCGTTTTGAGTTTACTAGCCACAGGACATGAACGCTTGTGGATCTCGATACGGTTCTTGCCATCGATGAACCCTAAGATATCATCACCAGGTATCGGGTGACAACAGTCGGGGAAGATATACATGCCGATGGTCTCTTCGGTGATGATGCAAGGCTTCTTCTTGTTAAAGTCCTTACCAACAACCAACAGTTGTGGCGTATCATCCTCCTTTTTCTTCTTTCCTTTGTTTAGGAAAGGCACGAACTTGCGCCATCCGGCAGAACCATTCTCTTTTTTCTTTCCGTGGAGCACGTCAAGGTCTTTGTCACCGAGGATGATGGTTCGTTCACCCAAAGCCTCAAAAAAGTCTTCGTGCTTAGCGATGTCATGAAAGTCTGAGAGTTTGTCTACAACAGCTGTAGAAAGTTCCATATCATTTTTTGCGAGCCAGTCATTAAGCGTCTTCTCACCCTTTTTCTGTATCTCTCTGCTTTCTCGCCTAAGCACAGCCTGAATCTTGCTTTTCGCCTTTGCCGTGGACACGAAATTGATCCATGAAGGTTGCACATGCTGGGAGTTGGAAGTAAGAATCTCTACCTGGTCACCACTTTGGAGCTTATGACTCAGCGGCACAAGCTTATGGTTGACCTTAGCACCTATACAATGGCTGCCCAAGAAAGTATGGATTTGAAAAGCAAAGTCAAGCACCGTACACCCTGCAGGCAACGTCTTTACTTCTCCCTTAGGAGTAAAGACAAAGATCTCGGAAGAAAACAGGTTGAGCTTCACCGAGTCGAGGAAATCCATGGCATCGGGCTGTGGATCGTCAAGGATTTCCTTGATGGTGCTCAACCAGTTGTTGAGTTCATCATCATCATGAGAATATTCTCCCTCCTTGTATTTCCAATGAGCGGCAAAGCCCTGCTCTGCAATCTCATCCATACGCTGGGAACGTATCTGCACCTCTATCCACTGTCCCTGACGCGACATCATCGTAGCGTGGAGAGCCTGATAGCCGTTGGCCTTGGGATGGTTGACCCAGTCGCGAAGACGGTCGGGATGACTCTTATAGATCTGATTGAGGGCAACATAGATGCGGAAGCATTCGTTGATTTCGTCCTTAGGATCAGATGGTTTGAAGATGATGCGCACGGCAAGGATGTCGTAGATCTCGTCGAAGGTGACATGCTTGTTCTGCATCTTCGACCAAATAGAATAAGGACTCTTGACCCTGGCCTTGATAGTATATTCAATGCCCATGTCGTCGAGAGCTTTACGGATGGGTGCCGTGAAGTCGTCAAAGACCCTGTTGCGCTGTTCCTCTGTGAATGACAGCTTATTGACAATGGAGGCATATTCCTCGGGATGCTCGTAGCGGAAACTCAGGTCCTCGAGTTCTGTTTTGATCTTGTTCAGTCCCAATCGATTGGCAATAGGCGCATAGATATAGAGCGTCTCACCCGCTATCTTATATTGCTTATTGGCAGGTTGGGAGGCAAGTGTACGCATGTTGTGGAGGCGGTCACAGATCTTAATGAGAATCACGCGGATGTCATCACTCATCGTGAGCAACAGTTTCTTGAAGTTCTCGGCCTGTGCCGAGGCATGATCCCCGAAGATACCACCACTGATCTTAGTGAGTCCATCTACGATCTTGGCAATCTTCTCTCCAAAGATATTCTCAATGTCCTCAGTGGTATAGTCTGTATCTTCCACGACATCATGGAGCAAAGCTGCGCAGATGCTCGTAGAACCCAGTCCCATCTCCTCGCAGGCAATCTGTGCCACGGCGATAGGATGCATGATATAGGGCTCACCAGACAACCGTCGCACGCCTTTATGAGCCTGGCGGGCGAAGTTAAACGCTTTGGTGATGATGTCCACCTTTTTCCGATGGGGCGAAGCGAGATAAGTGTCCAACAGATGCTGAAAAGCATCATTGATCATTTTGTTGTCAGCGGCTTCGCGCTCCTTGTTTTTCTGCTCTAATTCGTCCATACGCCACAAGGTTATTTGACTTTTATCTTCTTTCCTTTCTGAATTGTGCTTCCCGAGATACCATTCAGCTTACGGAGTTTCTTCACCGTGGTATGGTTTCGTTCTGCAATCTCACTGAGGGTATCCCCGCTCTTGACGGTTACGCTCTTGGACTGCTGTCCCTCGTTTTTCTTCGATTTACTCTTCTTGCTGTTCCGGCTTCTTGAGCTACTTGAGTTTTTAGAACTACGGCTTTGGCTCTTCCGTGAGCGATAGCTGCGCTTACTCGAAGAGCGCTCTGTTTGCTCGCTGTCATTGTCATCATCGCTGTCATTTGCGCTGACCGTCTTTTGCTCATTGCCAGCCGGTGTCTTGTCGTCCTTCTGCGTTACCGGCGTCGTCCCAGTATTGTCAGCCTTGTCGTCATCGGCTTTTTTCTTACTTGAAGATCTCGACACGAGTGTTACTTGATTCTTGTTGACCACATAGTGCCCGCCTTCAGCCTCCACTTCTGTGCGCTTAGGCTGATAGTCTGCCGGTGTATAGGCATAGACAGAGTCCTCATTGTCGATAAACTTATTGATCATCGCTTCCGGCAGTCTGAGCGAAGCCTGTCCACTGTTGCCGTTGACAATGTCGCGGCGGTACTGAGGGTTGAGATCACGTATCTCGTCGATGTCCATCCCGAGTACATGGGCGATCTGCTCGAAATGCACGTCACGGTCAACCATCACGGTGTCTGTCTTATCCGGGAGTGTTGTCTTCAACGGGCAGATATTGTGATCGCAATAATAATTCATAATATAGTTGGCGGCAATAAATGCCGGCACATAGCCACGCGTTTCCTTAGGCAGACGCGGGTAAATTTTCCAGTAGTCACGCTCACCATGAGAGCGGCGGATGGCCTTATTGATCTTGTCAGCACCACAATTATAAGCGGCGATGACAAGATTCCAGTCTCCAAACTTCTTATAAAGGTCACTCAAATATCGAGCTGCGGCATAGGAAGCCTTATACAAGTCGCGACGCTCATCGACGAGCGAGTTGACAGTAAGGTCGTAGCGCTTTGCCGTTGAAATCATAAACTGCCAAAGCCCCACAGCACCTACACGGGAGACCGCCTGTGGATTGAGTGCCGACTCGATGACAGGAAGATACTTCAACTCAAGCGGCAGATCGTAAGCCTCCAAAGCTTCTTCAAAAACGGGAATATAGAAGTTTTGCGCTCCCAGCATATAGCCCACGGAATGACGCAACTCACCTGTGTAGCGGTCAATGAATTTCTGCACGATATCGTTGTAAGGCATCTCAATGATAGTCGGCAACTTGCTCAACCGTTGTTTGTAGACATCGGCCGAATAAGTACGGTTGACATCCGGCATATTACAGTTGGGATCGCGGGTCAGGTAATTCTTGGCCTTATAGATTTGAGTAGTACTGTCGAGTTCTTCCGTCATGGACGTAGGTAGGTCTATTTGCTCTTCCTTGCCATTGGCGTTGGTGACAGTCACAGTCTTCTCCTGGTTGACCTGCGCCCAAGCAGAGGGGACGAAAGCCAACAGCAGCAGCATGACAATGATATATGTTTTTCTCATAATGATATACTAAAAGTTTATGCTACACTGCAAGCCTATACCACTTTGGCGCAAGGCAAGCAGCGAATGGTCTGTGTCATTGGTGATGACGGTCGGCGAAACACGCAGGCTCAGGTTGGGTGAGATGTCGAACTGCGAGAGAGATGCATCGACATAAGCGTCAACCACAGAAAGTCCATAGATGCCGATCATCACAAACACGCTCATGTCGCGCCAACGGCGATAGCGGTCCTTGCGCTTACGGAACACCTCTTTCCATTTATCGGCATTCTCACTTGTAATCGTCGATCCCAAATGCAGGAACTTATTGTAACTCTCGGTTGTCGGGTCGTTGTCCATAATGTCGAGATAAGCTTGGCTGTAGTCGCGATACATCATGTTGTTCCACCTCAATGCGTATGCGCAACCGACAAATCCTCCATAGAAGATCGGCAGCTTCCAGTATTTGCGATTATAGATCTGTCCCGCTCCCGGCAGCACGAGTGCCAACCACAGAGCACGTTTCGGATCAGGCTTCCATGTAGCCCAGTCGCGGTGCCTGCGTTGATGAGCACTGTCACTTTGCACCGTGAAAGGCTGCCCGTCCTTTGTCAAGCCCATGACACGTGCGCTGTCGATGAGCATCGTGTCGGGCACAGCTTCCCGTTTTTGCTTCGCCTTCGCTTGATGCTGGGCTGTTGCCGGCAGCATCACCATCAGCAGTAAGGCTGAAAGCCCTGCCTTCATCATTATATGTCTCAGTGTATTCACACGTCTATTTATTGTTCTTGCTTGAGTTGATCTAATATTTCCATCAGCTTTTCAAAATCCTGCTCATTATTAAATGGGATACTGATCTTGCCTTTGCCTTTGCTGGTGCATGTCACAGCCACTTTGGTATGTAGCACACCTGCGAGGCGGTCGCGTGCCTGGGAGTAGGTCTCAGGCAATTGGGCCTTGGCAGCGATCTTCTTCTTTCCGCTTTCAATGTCCTCTCCGTTTTTTAGGTGCTGCACCATTTCCTCCACCTTTCTGACCGACCATCCGTTTTTTAGTATCTCTTTAAATACTTTCAACTGCAAAGAAGGACTGTCGAGAGCCAGCAGTGCACGGGCGTGCCCCATGTCGATCTCTTTCTTTTGCAGAGACATCTGTACTTGTGCCGGCAGTTTCAACAGTCTCAGATAGTTGGTGATGGCGGTACGACTCTTCCCGACTCTCTCCGACACCTTCTCCTGCGTCATACCGGTGTTCTCCAGCAGATGTTCATAGGCCAGGGCAATTTCAATGGCATTGAGATCCTCACGCTGGATGTTCTCCACAAGAGCCATCTCCATGACATTCTCGTCCTTGATGGTACGGATATATGCCGGGATTGTCGTCTTTCCCGCCAACTGCGATGCACGCCAACGACGCTCGCCGGCAATGATCTGAAAGCGGTTCTCGGCAATCTGCCGGAGTGTGATGGGCTGTATGATGCCAATCTCACGGATGCTGTTTGCCAACTCCTGCAAAGCCTCACTGTCGAAAAGGCTTCGCGGCTGATCGGCATTGGGCTCTATCTGATCGAGAGGTATTTCGCTGATGGTCGACGAGCCTTGCGTGCGCACCGACTCGGTAGAGATCAGCGCGTCAAGGCCACGGCCCAAAGCATTATATTTTTTGTGTACTGCCATATTGCAATGTTGAAAGTTGAGAGTTGAAAGTTGAAAGTTGAAAGTTGAAAGTTGAAAGTTGAAAGTTGAAAGTTGAAAGTTGAAAGTTGAGAGTTGAGAGTTGAAAGTTGAATGATGCGAGTGTAGAATTCAACTCTCAACTTTCAACTCTCAACTCTCATTCGTTTTTCTCAATGATTTCCTTAGCGAGGGAAAGATGGTTCTTCGCTCCCGTGGAGTCAGCATCATAAAGGATGACAGGCAGACCATGGCTTGGGCTTTCCGAAAGCTTCACGTTGCGCTGAATCACTGTTTTGAAAACCAGTTCCTGGAAATGACGCTTCACCTCATCATAGATTTGGTTGGCAAGTCTCAATCGGCTGTCATACATAGTCAGCAGGAAGCCCTCGATCTCGAGTTTCGGATTGAGCTTGCTCTTGACGATTTTAATGGTATTGAGCAGTTTGCTGATACCCTCCAGGGCAAAATACTCGCATTGCACCGGAATGATCACCGAGTTGGCTGCCGTCAGAGCATTGACAGTGATCAGGCCCAATGAAGGTGAGCAGTCGATGAGGATATAGTCATACTCGTCACGCAGAGGATCCAGTATGCCTTTGATTACCTTCTCGCGGTTCTTAAGGTTGATCATCTCTATCTCCGCTCCTACCAAGTCGATATGGCTGGGAATGATGTCGAGCTTCTCAATGTCTGTCGTATAAATGGCATCCCTCACATCAGCATGATCGATGATGCATTCATAGAGCGAACAGTCCACTTCACTAAGGTCTACACCGAGACCGCTGGATGCATTTGCCTGCGGGTCCGCATCCACTACGAGCACCGATTTCTCCAATGTAGCAAGAGAGGCCGCCAAATTGATAGTTGTCGTGGTTTTGCCCACGCCGCCCTTTTGATTGGCCAAAGCTATTATTTTTGCCATTTCTATTCGTCTTTAATGTCTGCCCTGATGGATGTCGTTACCCTTTCCTCCTCACGGGCAGACATGGAATTATGATTGCAAAGATACATATTTTAGACGAAAATGCCAATTATTATAGGTTTTTTCGTATTTTTGCAAGACAATTAATAGTAAACAGATGAAAAGCAACCGACCTCTGATATTGATTTCCAATGATGACGGCTATCATGCACCCGGCATCAAGAAGCTTGTAGACATCGTCAGACCTCTGGCCGATGTCCTCGTCGTGGCACCCGAAAGTGCACGTTCCGGATATTCCTGTGCCTTCTCCGCGACTGATTATCTACGACTCAAGCCGCGCCACAACATGGGCGACACCACAGTGTGGTCATGTACCGGCACGCCTGTCGACTGCGTGAAGATCGCCATCGACCAGTTTTGTAAGGAGCGTAAGCCCGACCTAATCCTCGGCGGCATCAATCACGGTGATAATTCTTCTGTGAATAATCATTACAGTGGCACAATGGGTGTCGCCAAGGAAGGGTGCCTCAAGGGCATTCCTTCTATCGCCTTCTCCAGTTGTTTCTACAACGAGGACGCCAACCTTGAGCCGCTGCGACCCTATGTGGAGCAGATTGTCAGCAAAGTACTGAAAGAAGGGCTGCCTAAAGGCATTTGTCTCAATGTCAACTTCCCCGCTACAGAAAGCTTTCAAGGTGTGAAGGTCTGCCGGATGACACGAGGCAGCTGGATCAGCGAGATCGTCAAAGAGCACCATCCGAGAGGCTATGACTATTTCTGGGTAGTTGGGAAATATCGCAACGATGAGCCACAAGCTGAAGACAGCGACCAATGGGCTCTCAACCACGGCTACGTAGCTATCACGCCGACCACCATCGATGTCACCGCCTATAACTTTATGGACACCGTTCGCGGCTGGGACATCAAGTAAAAAGCAGACGCGATTCAAGAAGTTAAAAGATTATGAACCTGGACAGACAAAACACATGAAATACTATCTCATAGCAGGCGAGGCTTCCGGCGACCTGCATGCCAGCCGGCTGATGCACAGCCTCAAAGAGCAGGACACGGCGGCCACCTTCCGCTTTATCGGTGGAGACATGATGGCGGCCGAAGGCGGTAAGCCTTTCCGGCACTACAAAGACTTGGCCTACATGGGCTTCATCCCCGTACTGCTCCATGCCCACACCATACTGCGCAACATGGCGCAATGTAAGGAGGACATCACCAGATGGGCGCCCGACGTGGTGATACTCGTCGACTATCCGGGATTCAACCTGAATATCGCCAAGTTTGTGCGTGCCAAGATGGGCATACCAGTGTTCTACTATATCTCGCCGAAAATATGGGCTTGGAAAGAGTGGCGCATCAAGGCAATCCGCCGCGATATCAGTGAACTGTTCTCCATCCTTCCTTTTGAAGTGGACTTTTTCGAGCACAAGCACCACTACCCAATCCACTACGTCGGCAACCCTACCGCGGAAGAAATAAAGACATTCCGCGACAGCTACCATGAATCAAAAGAAGCCTTCTGCCAACGTCATGGATTGGATCCCCACCGCCCAATTCTGGCATTGCTCGCCGGCAGCCGCAGACAAGAGATCAAAGACAACCTGCCCACGATGATCTCTTCCGCCCTGCCCTATTGTCAAGGCGAGAATGGCTACCAAATGGTATTGGCAGGAGCACCGTCCATCGACGATGACTATTATACCCGCATTCTCAAAGATCAGCCCGTCGCCAAGGTGAGCGAGGAAACTTACCAGTTGCTCTCCCATGCTACAGCTGCACTGGTCACCAGTGGCACGGCAACCCTTGAGACGGCCTTGCTCGGTGTCCCGCAAGTGGTTTGCTACAAGACACCCTTAGGTACATTGATCCGTTGGGCTTTCAACCACATCATCCACTGCCGCTTTATCAGTCTCGTCAATCTTATCGCCGACAAAGAGATCGTCAAAGAGCTCTTTGCCGACCGCTT
This sequence comes from Hallella mizrahii, assembly GCF_009695775.1. Classification (GTDB taxonomy): domain Bacteria; phylum Bacteroidota; class Bacteroidia; order Bacteroidales; family Bacteroidaceae; genus Prevotella; species Prevotella mizrahii. The sequence continues at coordinate 24,538 of NZ_VUNG01000002.1, forward strand.
CAGCGTGAAGAATATCCGCCACGAACTAAACCGCATTCTGCCCGGACAGCCAGACAGAGCCACCATGCTTAAAGGCTATCAGCTCGTAGCTGAGCGATTGGGCAAGCAAAGCGCGCCCGACACTGCCGCCAAGGAGATGATAGAGATTCTCAAACAGAGAGACCGATAACAAGCATAACCACTCTTACTCTTTTACGAGACAGATACTCACACCTTCGCGAAAAGACTGCTCTGGAAACCTTACACCAGGGTATCGAGACTGCTCTTGAGTCGCTGCAATTCATCACGCACAGTGATGAGCGTTGCCAACAGCTCTTGCGAGCGGTCGGCACCGTCTTTGTTCTCACGAAGATATTTCCGCGCATTGGCAATCTTGAAGCCACGCACTTTGATGAGGTTATAGATGACCTTTACTTCTTTAATGTCATCCTCGCTGTACTGTCGCACTTTGGTTCCAGGCACCGTCTTAGGATGAAGATTGGGAAACTCCTTTTCCCAATAGCGTAGCGTACTTTCCGCTACACCGACCATCTCCGCCACCTCCTTGATCGAGTAATAAAGCCGCTTGGGCTTGTCTGTTTTCAGCACCATAGCCTGATATTTTTACTATTTTGGGGCAAAGATAACAAAAAAGAATCATTTCTGCAATCTTTTTAGTACCTTTGCACCTGTATGTCAAAAGAATAAAGGAAACAAATAAAACATATATCATCATGATGACAGCAAATGAAATCCGCGACTCATTTAAAAAGTTCTTTGAGTCGAAAGGACACGTCATCGTTCCGTCTGCCCCAATGGTTATTAAGGACGACCCGACGTTGATGTTTACGAATGCAGGTATGAACCAGTGGAAAGACATCATCCTTGGCACCAAGGATCCTAATCCACGCCGTCGCTGCGACTCGCAGAAGTGTCTGCGCGTCAGCGGTAAGCACAACGACCTCGAAGAGGTGGGACACGATACTTACCACCACACGATGTTCGAGATGCTCGGCAACTGGAGTTTCGGCGACTACTTCAAAGAGGGAGCCATCGACTATGCATGGGAATATCTTGTCGACGTGCTGCACCTCAACCCCGCTGACCTCTATGTCACCGTTTTCGAAGGCGACCCTTCGGAAGGTCTGGAGCGCGACGACGAGGCTGCCAAGTATTGGAGCAAGCACGTGCCTGCCGACCACATCATCAACGGCAACAAGCACGACAACTTCTGGGAGATGGGTGAGACCGGTCCTTGTGGTCCCTGCTCTGAGATTCATGTAGACTCACGCCCTGAGAGCGAGAAAGCGAAGGTGCCCGGACGCGAACTCGTCAACAAAGACGACCCGCAGGTCATCGAGATTTGGAATATCGTCTTCATGCAGTTCAACCGCAAGGCCGACGGCAGTCTGGAACCACTGCCTATGCACGTCATCGATACCGGTATGGGCTTTGAGCGCCTCGTGCGTATGCTGCAAGACAAGAACTCCAACTACGACACGGATATCTTCCAGCCCATCATCAAGGAGATTGAGAACCTCTCAGGAAAGAAATATGGCTTCACCACGCCGACTGGAGAGAATGGTGAGGGTGCCAACGAGCAGGAAAAGATCGACATCGCCATGCGTGTGGTTGCCGACCACCTGCGTGCCGTGGCCTTCTCCATCGCCGACGGCCAGTTGCCCAGCAACGCCAAGGCTGGATATGTCATCCGCCGTATCCTGCGCCGTGCCGTCCGCTACGCATATACCTTCCTCGACCAGAAGAGTGCTTTCCTCTATAAGCTCATACCCGTACTCGTACAGGAGATGGGCGAGGCTTATCCCGAGCTGCCCGCCCAGCAGGAACTCATCAGCCGCGTGATGAAAGAAGAGGAGGACAGCTTCCTGCGTACCCTCGACAAGGGTATCCAGCTGCTCAGCGGCGACATGGACGAGCTGCGTGCTCACGGAAAGACCGAACTCGACGGTGAGAGTGCCTTCCGTCTCTTCGACACCTATGGCTTCCCACTCGACCTCACGGAACTCATCTGCCGCGAGAACGGCTACACTGTCGACGAAAAAGGCTTCGACGTGGAGATGGAGAAGCAGAAGGCTCGCGCCCGCAACGCTGCCGTCGTGGAGAACGGTGACTGGGTGGAGCTGCGCCAAGGCGAGCAGGAATTTGTCGGCTACGACTACTCTGAATACGAGTGCCACATCCTCCGCTACCGCAAGGTTACTCAGAAAAAGAACACTTTCTACGAGGTCGTTCTCGACCACACGCCGTTCTACGGCGAGATGGGCGGTCAGGTCGGCGATCAGGGCGTGCTCGTCTCTGAGGATGAGACCGTCAACGTCATCGACACCAAGCGCGAGAACAACCAAAGCATACATATCGTGAAGCAGATGCCAAAAAATCCGGAGGCTGACTTCATGGCTTGCGTAGATATTGACAAGCGCAACGGCTCTGCTGCCAACCACTCTGCCACTCACCTGCTCGACTATGCCCTCAAGCAGGTGCTCGGTGATCATGTGGAGCAAAAGGGATCTTATGTCGACGCCGACACACTGCGTTTCGACTTCTCCCACTTCCAGAAGGTCTCTCCCGAGGAACTGCGCAAGGTGGAGCGTATCGTCAACGAAATGATTCGTCAGGACATCCCGTTGGAGGAGCACCGCAACATGCCATTGGCTGAGGCTAAGGAACTGGGTGCTGTAGCCCTCTTCGGTGAGAAGTACGGCGACAAAGTGCGTGTAGTTCGTTTCGGGCCGAGTTGCGAGTTCTGCGGTGGCATCCACGTAAAGAGCACCGGCCACATCGGCTTCTTCAAGATCATCTCTGAGAGCAGCGTGGCTGCTGGCGTTCGCCGTATTGAGGCCCTCACAGGTAAGGCTTGCGAGGACGCTATCTATGAGGTAGAAGATATGATGAAAGACATCCAGGCTTTGTTCAACAATGCCAAGGATCTCAAGGCCACCATCGAGAAGAGCATCTCTGAGAACGCAGCACTGAAGAAGCAGGTGGAAGGCTTCCGCCAGCAGACCGTAGACCGCACGGCAAAGACTCTCGCCGAGCATGCTCAGGAGGTGAACGGGGTGAAGGTTGTCAAGGCTGTATTGCCCGTTGACCCAGCCTCTGCCAAGGACATTGTCTTCAAAGTACGCGAGCAGATTCCCGAGAATCTCGTCTGTGTGCTGGGATCGCACCACGACAACCGTCCATTGCTCTCTGTGATGTTCTCCGATGATATCGTCAAGGATCATAATCTCAATGCCGGCAAGATCATCCGCGAGGCTGCCAAGCTCATCCAGGGCGGTGGTGGTGGTCAACCCCACTATGCTCAAGCTGGTGGCAAGAACGCTGACGGTCTCTCTGCTGCCGTGGACAAGATCATCGAGCTCATCGAACTGTAAGAATCATAAGGGATAAGTCTTATTTCATAAAGCACGGTCATCTTCCATGCTATATATATAATAAGGTGTAACCCACATCGCAGATATCCGCTGCCTTCCAAATTTATTTTGGAAGGCAGCGTTTTTTGTTTCCCCCATAAGTCCACAGCCGTGATGCCTGCGAAGGTGTACATTCGTTCTGAAATAGGGGAAGAAAAGTTATCAGAAAAAAGAAGCGGAATCTAAAAACCTTCACTCTCAACTATTTCTTTTATTTTTGCAGCAGCGATAAAAAGAGAATCATTTAACCATTTTATACTAAACCAACTATTACGTATGAACAGTAAACCATTACTAACCATCGCTGCCTTAGGTCTTTGTGCCACCACATGGGCACAGGCTCCGGCATTTCCCGGCGCAGAGGGCAACGGTCGCTATGTCACCGGCGGACGTGGAGGCAAGGTCGTGCATGTAACCAATCTCAACGACTCCGGAACCGGATCACTGCGGGCCGCCGTAAAAGGTACCGACAAGAAAATCGTCGTCTTCGATGTGGGCGGTGTCATCCCATTGTCATCTGAACTGAAGATTGGTGCCAACACCACCATTCTCGGACAGACAGCCCCCTACCCCGGCATCACGCTCCGGTACTATACCGTCAGACCCGGCGACAACAACATCATCCGGTTCATACGTGTCAGACGCGGACAGGAAAAGGAATGCGACGACGGTGCTGACGCCTGCTGGGGCAAGAACCTCAACGGGCTCATCCTCGACCACTGCTCACTGTCGTGGAGCATCGACGAGGTGGGATCTTTCTACGACAACAACAACTTCACCATGCAGTGGTGTACACTCGGCGAAAGCCTCAACAATGCCGGACACGACAAAGGGGCTCACGGCTATGGCGGCATCTGGGGCGGCAAACTCGCCAGCTTCCACCACAACATGATCGCCCACGTGGCCAACCGCGCCCCACGCTTCAATGGCGCACGCTACAACTGGACGGGATACACCGCCAACAGCCTCTTCTCCACCTACAAATGGCCCAATGCCGTGCAAGCCGAGAATGTCGACTTCCGCAACTGCCTCATCTTCGACTGGGGCACGGGAGGATGCTATGGCGGCCCCGGGGGCGGCTACATCAATATGGTGAACAACTACTATAAGGCTACGCCCGAGGTGAAAAACAAAAACCGTATCACCACTGTGTCCATCGCCAACAGCACGACATCTGCCGACGAGAAAACCTATCTCGACATGACCAGCCGATACTATATCAGCGGCAACTATGTCGACGCTAAGGACAGCAAGGGCAAAGTATATGGAGCCGACTACGACTGGAAGGGCGTGAAGTATGACGAGGGTGTGCAGACCATCAATGGTGAGGAATACACCAAAGACTCACTCTACGCCTATGGTAAGGATGTGGAGCACGTCAACAATGCCCAAGGCATCCCCTGCGTGCGCATCAAACTCGACAAGGCCGTGGCTCCTACCGGCGAGGTGACAACCCACTCCGCCGAGAATGCCTACAGCAAGATCATGGCCTATGGCGGTGCCTCGCTCTTCCGCGACGATGTGGACAACCGCTATATGACAGAGGCCAAGAATGGTGCATCGACCTATACAGGCTCTGTGACAGGCATCAAGGGTCTCATTGACAAGGTCAGCGATGTAGATGGTTATACTGAGGCCAACTTCCCCACCGGCAAACGGGCTGCTGACTTCGACAGCGACGGCGACGGCATGCCAAACGTCTGGGAGAAAGCCAACGGCCTCAATCCCGACGATGCCAGCGATGCCAACACATACACATTGGACGCGAAAGGCTATTATACCAATCTGGAAGTCTATGCCAACTCACTCGTAGAGTATATCATGAAGGCTGAAAACAAGGATGCCATCACCAATGTCGATGAATATTATCCCACTTGCACGAAGGCCGACGGATTAGACTATTACTCCGGGAAAATCGTGGAGCGGGTATCACCATCAGATACCAATACGTCTTCCGACACCAAAACCGAGAAAGCCCTCTACTCTACGACTTTCACCGACTGGACAGATGCCAAGGCCAGCACGACAGAAACGACGGTGACGCAATCAACGAAGTATAGCCATGAGACGCTCACCTTTTCCATCTTCGACACACAGATCTGTTCCACCAACCAAAACACAAATAAGTTCCCCAACTGGACGGGCGGCTATCTGATGTGTAGCAAAAGCGCTGATCCATATGTCATCACCTCTCCACTGGCCAGCATCACCCGTGTGCACTTTCGCCATGGAGCCACGGGCAGCAATCGTGGTTGGAAATTGGAGGCTAAAGGCGACGGCGACACAGACTGGACAGTGCTGAGCAATGCCGTAGCTGCTACGCAACAAGGCACAGATGTCGAAGTGGATGTCAACCGCACCAACTGTCAACTGCGCTTCACCAATCTCAACGCTTCACAAAATGCTTATCTCTTCCAACTCGACATCTACGGCAATGTGAGCACGGGCAATCAGCCTTCTCTCGCCTCCTTTTCCGCCTACGGCAAGGAGTACACCGCAGAGGACTTTTTTACCGAAAATGCCAATGGCAACTATGAGGGCACTGTAGAGGTGAGCAAAAGGTCTGATATGGTCAGTGCCTCTAATGCCATCACCACTACTGTGGGTAATGGTACTATTGGCACCATCACTTATAAAGAGGTATCCAGCGATGTCAACAGCAGCAAGCCAGCCTGCGATGTCACCATTCCCGTGACACTCGCCACGACTGGAACTGTCAAGACCTATATCGTTCACTTCGTTTGGAAACCTGACTATACTGTCCTCTACCACGACACCGATGACAAGGTGATCGCCAAGCAGGCTGTCGAGAAAGGCGACCCAATCAACAAACTCAACGACGGCGCAGCTGTCACCGTGCCTTCGGGCAGCAAATTCCGTGGCTGGCTCTTCAAAGCCGATGGTGAGGAAAAGGCCAACGCCGCCACCACAGTAGACGAGAAAGCGCTCAACCTCTATGCCCTGGTCACGGACATCGAGAACGATGAGCCCAACGAGCGGCATGCTTATAACTTGAAAGATAAGTATTTCTATGCCGAGGATCACGAGGGCTTTCTGCCTCTGTCAGCCTACAGCTACAATGGCGCTCAGCATGGTCTTTATTTCAAGCCGGGCTCCATCACATTGCCCGTCATGGGCAACGCCATCGTCATCGTGGAAGCCTGCAAATATAGCAAGACGGCCTTGACACTCTCCGACTCCAAAGGCAACACTCTCGGAACCATAGCCATCCCCACTACCGACGGCACCCGCACTGCCATCCGCTATACCGGTAAGGCTGATCATCTGTCGCTGTCTTTTCCCGACGGTGAGGTGTATCTCCATGCCCTTACCGTCATCAACATGGGCAGCGGCGATATTGCCAAGAACCATGAGGATTACTATGTGGCAGATGCAGGCAGTGCCAGCAGTCTGCTCAACATCTTCGACATGATCGCTGCCTACGGTGACGCCTCCTCACGCACAAAAGTATTCCTGCCCAACGGTGTCTACAACTTAGGCAAGGCCACCGAGCAAGAGTTGCCCATCGACAAACTCTCACTCATCGGACAGAGCACTGACAGCACGATCATCGTCACCGCTCCGGATGCTTCCGTCGAAGGGCTCGGCAAAGCTGACCTGTTCCTCAACACCAAAAAGGATCTCTACCTGCAGGATCTCACACTGAAAAACGCGCTCGACTACTATGGTGCAGGTGCTGCCGGACGTGCCGCCGTATGGCAGGACCGTGGCGACCGCACCATCTTCCGCAATGTCAAGATGCTCTCTTATCAGGATACCTACTACAGTCAGAACAATGCTATGCAGAGCTACTTCGAGGATTGCGACATCCACGGCACCGTAGACTTCATCTGCGGTGGCGGTGACGTACGCTTCCAGCACACCACGCTTTCACTCGAACCGCGTAATGCCAAAGGTGAAGGCGGACGCACCATCACAGCCCCCACAACCACAACCAACTACGGATATGTCTTTGACGACTGCTCCATCGTGGATTTGGCCAAGGGCAAGGGTGACTGGAACTATGGCCGCACATGGCAAGGCAAACCCATTTGCGTGTTCCTCAACACCACCCTTGACGACAATGCCGCTGCCACCATCGTCTCTTCACGGTGGACACAGAAAGGTATGAACAACACCGACCCGAAGGTCTTTGGCGAATACGGCACAAAGAATGCTGCCGGGCAGGACATCACTCCCGCCAGCAACGTCATCGCATCTTATGGTGGCAACATAGAGACCATCCTCTCTGCCACGCAAGCCGCTGCCTATGACTACGACAAGATGTTCACCAACTGGGACCCCAAGGCTCTCGCCACACAGTTGACCGTTACAGGTGTCAACCTCTCCGCTGGCATTCTCTCATGGGACGCAAGCCAAGGTGCCACCGCCTACGCTGTTTTTGCCGACGGCAAGTTGCTGGACTTCACTACTGCCACCAGTCTCTCTGTCGATGGCAAAGCCAAGACCTACTCTGTCCGAGCTGCCAATGCTATGGGCGGACTGGGACCTCAAGCAACAGTAAACATCACGAATAGCATCGCGGACAACCTCATCGAAAAGCCTTCCCAAACATATTACTATGCTCTCCAAGGCACTCGTCTGTCATCTCCCCGCCAAGGTCTCAACATCCGCGTCCGCAACTACCAAGGAGCCGGACACAAGGCACAGAAGATCATCGTGAAAAGGTGAAAAAGCAAAAGGATAAAAAACAATAGATAAGCAAAGGGCATAAGATGAGAATCCGATATTGAGTCGAATCATGATTTGGATATATATAGGTTGGTCAGGATAATAAGGAGGTGACCACATACCTCCCTTCACAATTAGGCGAGCCCTGGGGCTCGCCTATGCTATTTTAGGTTAAGATGCAAAGAACAGATTGGCAGCCTACAACGACTTACCCAAAGACTATGCATTGAAAGAATTCTCAATACCATCTTCAACAACACAACTAATTATCAATAGAAGATTTGCATAATACAATGATTTTTCCTATTTTTGCATAAAACAATTATTGATATGGGAAATACTACAACTATAAGGCGTCCGACTTCTTTCCGTTTTGACAATGAGCTGATAGAGACTCTAAAGAAACGAGCCAAAGAGGCTCACAGCAGTCTTAACAATTATGTTGAGAGTTTGCTCAAGGAAGCTGTGGAAGCACCTAATGAAGAAACAAAAGCAGCAATGGATGAAGCCCGCCATCATGCGGACGTGATTGAAAAGGGCATCTCTGATGACAATGACTACGTGGACCTTACCAGTGTAGAAGCTATGCTAAAGTCAGCAGGGATATAAAGAAGCTACATCAGACAATTGTTGGGAATGCCATGTACAAAGTGATATTTTACTCATATGGATAGAAGGGGATATAATAGGACTTCTCCGACTGGGTTCCCATTCTGATTTGTTTGGTAGCGGACGGAAACGTTAGAAACCACCGCCACAGCATCTCCGGACTCCTATCATTTTCGAAGAATAATCATCAGCACGGAAGAATTCATCGAACTGACCATCATAAAATACAAAGATACTGATTTCCCGAGACCAACAGAAGCCTTTCGATATTTTTATGTACTTATATGTCTCTAATTATTCACTTGAGAAAGTTAAGTATAAACAACCGTAAGGCTGTTGCTGTCTCTGCAAAGGTAATCAATTTTTTTCTAATCACAACTCGTCGCCGGCATCCTTTCATGGGATCCAAGCCAAGGTGCCACCGCCTATGCGGTCTTTGCCGACGGCAAGTTGCTGGACTTCACCACCGCCACCAGTCTCTCTGTCGACGGCAAAGCCAAGACCTACTCTGTCCGAGCTGCCAACGCCATGGGAGAATTAGGTCCGGAAGCTACTGTGGTCATCCCCAACAGCATCGCTGGCGACCTCATCGAAAAGCCTTCTAAGACTTCTTATTATGTTCTCCAAGGCACTCGCCTGTCATCTTCCCGTCAAGGCCTCAATATCCGTGTCCGCAAAAATAGAAGGTCAGAGAAAAAGACGAAATGGAAGAGAGTAAAAAAATGGGCGACTTGCGCCGCCCTCAAATGTTTTCACAACGGAATCATCCTTATTGTGATTAGCAAAAAATTATGTGGCAAAGATAATAAAAAAAAAGATTCAATGCAAGTCCTTTAATATATTTTTTGTATTTTTGCCTCCGAAACACAATCATATTCTAACATGAACAAGAAGATTATTGGACTTGACCTTGGAACAAATAGCATCGGCTGGGCTTTAGTCGAAAAGGATACAGAGCAAAACGATGGTAAAATCATTGATGTCGGTAGCCGTATCATACCAATGCCCCAAGATGCCATCAGCAAGTATGAAACCGGCAACTTACAGTCGGCAGCTTCTGTGCGCACCGATTATCGTGGCATGCGCCGTCTTTATGAGCGAGCCGAGCTGCGCCGCTCACGTTTGTTACGCGTATTGAACATCTTAGGCTTTCTTCCAGAACATTATAGGGAAGCCATTGACTTTACCAACCACTTAGGTCAATTTAAAGACCACGGAGAGCCCTTGCTACCCTACAAGAGAAACGAGGAAGGAAAAAATGAATTTATCTTCAAAGACGCATTTCATGAGATGCTGGAAGATATGCGCACCCATCACCCAGAACTTGTTGCCAACGGCAAAAAGATACCTTACGACTGGACTATCTATTATCTGCGTAAGAAAGCTCTATCGCAATCCATCAGCAAAGAAGAATTGGCTTGGATCATTCTCAACTTCAATACGAAACGCGGTTATTACCAACTACGTGGGAAAGAAGAAGAGACCGCTACCAACGACAATCAAGTCTACGACGTGTTGGAAGTGTCTAATGTAGAAGAAACAGGGCCAAATAATAAGAAGAAAGGCTATAACTGGTATTTAATACATTTTACTAATGGGAAAGTACAAAACCGTACTTGGAAAGAAGCACCCTGTCACATCGGCGATAAAGTAGAGTGCATCATCACCTATCAGGTAAAGAAAGACGGTTCACCCAAACTTGACGAGAATGGTGAGCAACTCTACAAAATTACAGCTCCCGACCCCAATGACTGGACACTGAGGAAAAAGCGCACAGAATCCATCATCAACAATGAACATGTCACAGTAGGAGCATACATCTATGATCATTTGATGGAACATCCCGAAGACAAGATACGGGGAAAGTATGTGCATACCATTGAACGCAAATATTATAAAGAGGAGCTGCGGATCATTCTTGACAAACAGAAAGAGTATATACCCGAGTTGCGTGACAAGGATCTACTGTCACAATGTATTTCTGAACTCTACCAAAATAACGAAGCGCACCGCAAGGCCTTGAATGACCAGGACTTCACACGCCTCTTCGTCGATGATATTATTTTCTATCAGCGCCCTCTGAAGAGCAAGAAGAGTCTCATTGCCGACTGTCCTTTAGAGTTCTACCCTTATAGAGACAAAGATGGAGTTTGGAAGCATCGCCCCATCAAATGTACGCCACGCTCCAATCCTCTCTTTCAAGAATTTCGACTCTGGCAGTTTATACAAAATCTGAGAATCTTTCTTCGTGAGCAAAAGGAGGAGGATGGGAAGTTGAAGTTAGATGTTGATGTCACCAACCAGTTCCTTTCAACCCCCGAGGACTATTGCGACCTCTTCGACTGGATGAAACAGAAGAGCGACATCACACAGAAACAGTTACTGGCATATCCTGCCTTCCATCTTGGGAAGAAGACAAAGGACTATCGATGGAATTATGTCGATGACGACAAGCACACCTATCCCCTTTGCAGTACTCATCACGATATTTGTCAGGCACTGAAGAATGTTGATGGAGCGCCATCGCTCTCAACTGGGCAAGAGGAGAACCTCTGGCACATTCTCTACTCTGTCGACGACCGATATGAATTGGAAAAAGCTCTTTGTCACTTTGCAGAAAAGTACAGTCTGGATAGCGAAAGCTTTGTCAACGCCTTCATGACGTTCAAACCATTTGATAACTCCTACGCCAGTTACTCCGAGAAAGCTATTAAAAAGATGTTACCCTTGATGCGTACCGGACGCTACTGGAACGTAGAAGGAATTGATTCACGCACTTTACAGAGGATCGAACATCTGATCACAGGTGAAGCCGATGACAACATCAGCAATAGTGTACGTGAGAAATGTCAGGGATTAGACCAGATAGAAAAATATCAGTTCCTGCCTGTATGGAAAGTCTGTTATGTGGTTTACAATCGCCACTCTGAAGCCATAGACACAGGACGTTGGTCATCACCCGAAGACATTGACAACTATCTGAAGAGTGAACTACGTCAAGGTTCTCTCCGCAACCCAGTTGTGGAAAGTGTCTTGACAGAGTCTCTGCGTGTCGTACGAGATGTTTGGAAACAATATGGTAAGCCTGAAGAGGTACATATAGAGATGGGGCGTGACCTGAAACAGAATAAAGCCCAACGCCAAAAGGCCAACAGTGCCATGCTTACCAACCAGCAAACCAACCTGCGTATCCGGTGCATGCTCCAGGAGTTTGCTGATCCAGAATTTCATATCGACAACGTCAGACCACAATCACCCAGTCAGCAGGAGTTGCTAAAGATCTACGAGCAAGGAGTGCTTGACAGCACCGACAACATTCCCGACGACATCCAGACCATCATTGACCACATTGGAGACAAGAACAAAGGCGCAAGCAGAAGCGACATGCTGCGTTATAAACTTTGGCTGGAACAAAAGTATCAATCCCCCTACACAGGCCAGCCCATCTCTCTATCCCGGCTCTTTACATCGGAATACGAGATTGAGCATGTCATCCCCCAAGCACGATATTTCGATGATTCACTAAACAATAAAGTCATCTGCGAAACGGAGGTAAATCGCGAAAAAGGCAGTATGCTCGCTTACGAATTCATCAAGTCCAAAGGCGGAATGATTGTAAAAGGTACTGGTGGGCGTCAATACAAGATCCTCGATACTGTACAGTATGAGGAATTTGTCAAAAGCCACTATTCCTCCAACAAGCGCAAGATGCGCAACCTGCTGCTTGATGACATTCCTGACAGTTTCATCAGCAAGCAGCTTAACGACACTCGTTATATGGCTCGTAAGGCTTTGGATATATTCTCACATCTTGTGAGAGAGGAGCACAAAGACGATAGTGCCGTATCTAAGAATGTCATTGCATGCAATGGGGCTATCACAGACCGGTTAAAGAAAGACTGGGGCTTAAATGATGTTTGGAACGACATCGTAGCTCCACGCTTTGAGCGCATGAATGCCATTACTCACTCCACAGACTATGGCCAGTGGGTATGCAAAGAGGGTAAGCGCTATTTCCAAATCAACATCCCATTGGCTCTCTCCAAGGGATTCAGCAAGAAACGCATAGACCATCGCCATCATGCCATGGATGCTATCGTCATTGCATGCACCACTCGCAACATCGTCAACTATCTCAACAATGCTTCAGGTGCAGACACAGAGGCACGCCATGATTTAAGAAACGCTGTATGCTTCAAGAATAAGAACGCTGATGGCAGTGGCAACTACCAATGGACAATAAAAAAGCCCTGGTGTACATTCACACAGGATGCACACACTACTCTCGACCATACTGTCGTGAGTTTCAAGCAGAATAACAGAATCATCACACAGACCTCCAACCGCTATTGGCACTATAGCAACGGCAAAAAGGTTCTAGACCGACAAACGAAAGGCGACCATTGGGCTATAAGGAAGTCACTACACAAGGCAACCGTTTCTGGTGCTCTTTACATGCCAGAGAAGAAAAAAGTAAAACTTAAACTAGCACTGGAAGACATCAATGCCATTTGCAATGCAAAAGCCAGAAAAGTAATCCGACACATCATCAACGAAACGTATCATGGTCATGTGGACAACGCCACGCTTCTGAAATACTTCAAAGCGAGAGACTATCTGATCAATGGCATCAACTTCAACACGCTAGAAATGAGAATCGTTCCTGCTCAGCCCAACTATACCGCATCAAGAGTGGCCCTTGACAGTACTTTCACCGAAAAAGATATTGAGAAGGTAACTGATACGGGCATACAGTCTATTCTCAAACGCCATCTGGAACACTATATCGATGACAAGGGTAGATACGATTGTGCTGCCGCTTTCTCTCCGGAAGGAATTGACGAGATGAACGAACATCTGACAGAGCTCAATGGCGGGAAGTCCCATAAGCCCATCTATAAGGTAAGGGAAAAAGAGACCATCGGATTAAAATTCAACATAGGGACAGCCGGCTTTAAGAATAAAAAGTTCGTGGAAGCAGACAAGGGTACGAACCTCTTCTATGCCGTTTATGCCGACAATGAAGGCAAGCGCTCTTTTGAGAGTATTCCACTCAACATGGCAATTGAGAGAAAGAAAAACAAGATGGATGTTGCCCCAGCTATGAATGCCAAGGGCGACAAGTTGCTGTTTGTTCTCTCACCGGGCGATCTCGTCTACTTGCCCCAAGAAGGCGAACATGTTGCCCTGCCTTTGGATGAGAACCGTATCTATAAGATGGTGTCATGCTCAGTGGCACGCAGCTATTTTGTTCCATATTGTTCTGCATGTATGATTAGTGACAAAATAGAATATGGTCCACTCAACAAGATGGAACGTTCCTTGGATGGCATCATGATAAAGACCACATGTATCAAGCTGAAAGTTGATCGTCTCGGACACATCAGTATCTGAGAAAAAAAATAACAGCCTATGATTAAGAAAACCCTTTATTTTGGAAATCCTGCTTATTTATCTCTCGCCAACGGGCAACTTGTCATCAAGTTGCCCGAGGTGGAGAAACAAAGCAATCTGCCGACTGTCTTGAAGAATAGCTCTATAACTACTCTCCCGATAGAGGACTTGGGAATCATCGTACTTGACAACCGGCAGATCACGCTGACACATGGACTCGTAACGGCCTTGATGGCTAATTGCACAGTCATCATCTCTTGTGATGAACATCATCTTCCCTTTGGACTAATGTTGCCAATGATGAGTAACACAACATTCAATGAGCGAGTTCGTTATCAACTGGAGGCTACTCTCCCTCTAAAAAAGCAGTTATGGCAGCAAACCGTCAAAAGAAAGATCGAAAATCAGGCTTATCTCATCGGCACGCGTACTTCCAAGTCCATAGCATATATGCATGTGTGTGCCGATCGGGTTAAGAGTGGTGACAGCGACAACCAAGAAGCTTTGGCCGCAGCCTATTACTGGAAGAATATCTTCCCCGACATTCCTGACTTCATCAGAGGGCAGGATGGTCTTCCACCCAACAATCTGCTCAACTATGGCTACTCTATCCTACGTGCTGTCGTCGCACGCTCTTTAGTCATTAGCGGATTATTGCCAGTGATGGGCATCCATCATCACAACAAATACGACGCTTATTGCCTTGCCGACGACATCATGGAACCCTATCGTCCCTTCGTCGACCAAACAGTCCTCGACATCATGGCAAAGAATGAACAAATAGAAGAGCTAAAAAAAGAAATTAAACGTGATCTTCTCTCAATACCAACAGTAGACGTGAAGATTGGTGGCAAAAGAAGTCCTCTCATGGTGGCCGTGGCCCAAACGACTGCGAGCCTAGCCAAATGCTTTAGTGGAGAATCGAGAAAAATCGCTTATCCTTCGTTTCCATGAAAACCCGACTTAACGAATATCGTGTCATGTGGGTATTAGTACTTTACGACTTGCCTACAGAAACCGTCCAACAACGCAAAGATGCCGCCCTTTTCAGAAAGCACATCATGGGTGATGGTTTCACCATGTTTCAGTTCTCTATCTACCTGCGTCACTGCCCTAGCATGGACAATGCACTGGTACATATTCGCCGTGTGAAGTCCATCTTACCTAAGTACGGCAATGTAGGCATTCTTTGCATCACCGACAAACAGTTCGGCGACATTCAGCTATTCATATGTAAACAAGAGAAAAATACGGCTCAACCCTACCAGCAGCTTGAGCTCTTTTAGAAATACAAAAGGGATTCCCACCCACAAGCGAGAATCCCTTCCTTCATCAACTCCGCTTTTTCTTTTCTACTCTTTGTATTAACTCTTTATTGTTCAACGCATTAAAACATTTGAGCTGTTGATGTCTCTGCAAAGGTAATCAATTTTTTGCTAATCACAACAAAAAGCACCTCCCAAGCTTAGAAGTGCACGCTGTTGATGTCTCTGCAAAGGTAATCAATTTTTTGCTAATCACAACAGGATGCCGTGCGCAACTTCTCGATGCGCTGCTGTTGATGTCTCTGCAAAGGTAATCAATTTTTTGCTAATCACAACAGCTCGCCTTGATCACTTCCACCCACGATAGCTGTTGATGTCTCTGCAAAGGTAATCAATTTTTTGCTAATCACAACGAAGGAAAGCCTTACATGCTGGTAGGCGGAGCTGTTGATGTCTCTGCAAAGGTAATCAATTTTTTGCTAATCACAACCCCTTTTTCCCTTGGAATTGCTGTATCACAGCTGTTGATGTCTCTGCAAAGGTAATCAATTTTTTGCTAATCACAACTAACTCGCCGTGTCCTGTAAATTTCATAGCTGTTGATGTCTCTGCAAAGGTAATCAATTTTTTGCTAATCACAACCGGGAGCGGTCTTTGTTGCCGCCCCCGCTTGCTGTTGATGTCTCTGCAAAGGTAATCAATTTTTTGCTAATCACAACAATGACCGGCGCGGTGATCAGTTCCTTTGGCTGTTGATGTCTCTGCAAAGGTAATCAATTTTTTGCTAATCACAACGCTCTCAATGAGTCTGAAGGTCGTAAATTGGCTGTTGATGTCTCTGCAAAGGTAATCAATTTTTTGCTAATCACAACGGTGTTGACCTTGCGTCCCTGGTCGGTGCTGCTGTTGATGTCTCTGCAAAGGTAATCAATTTTTTGCTAATCACAACATGGTGGGGGCGGTTGTTGGATTCCGTTTGCTGTTGATGTCTCTGCAAAGGTAATCAATTTTTTGCTAATCACAACCTACCTACCACGCAGCGCAAACGGAATCCAGCTGTTGATGTCTCTGCAAAGGTAATCAATTTTTTGCTAATCACAACCAGGGATGATGACCAGCTTCTCAATTTTCCGCTGTTGATGTCTCTGCAAAGGTAATCAATTTTTTGCTAATCACAACGCCTCTATATGTTGGATGCGTGCGCAAATAGCTGTTGATGTCTCTGCAAAGGTAATCAATTTTTTGCTAATCACAACGAATTGCTTGCTGCTCTTAAGGCCTCTGGGGCTGTTGATGTCTCTGCAAAGGTAATCAATTTTTTGCTAATCACAACATATTCTTGCACTACACAATTTAAGAGAGTGCTGTTGATGTCTCTGCAAAGGTAATCAATTTTTTGCTAATCACAACGTGTTCTCGCAACACATCCAGACGACCGCCAGCTGTTGATGTCTCTGCAAAGGTAATCAATTTTTTGCTAATCACAACGGAATCATGCGTTTGGTTAATCCTGCCGCAGCTGTTGATGTCTCTGCAAAGGTAATCAATTTTTTGCTAATCACAACGTGCCAGGCGGGTCAATGGTGGTGTTCTTAGCTGTTGATGTCTCTGCAAAGGTAATCAATTTTTTGCTAATCACAACAAGCCCGACTTGTGAAAGCCGGGCTTTTTTGCTGTTGATGTCTCTGCAAAGGTAATCAATTTTTTGCTAATCACAACGTCTTGGACTCCAAGAAATTGCTTCAGAAAGCTGTTGATGTCTCTGCAAAGGTAATCAATTTTTTGCTAATCACAACTAAGTAGTTGATTTTTCATAACAGTATTTAGCTGTTGATGTCTCTGCAAAGGTAATCAATTTTTTGCTAATCACAACTGGAGAGAGTGGAGAAAAATTAGAATGGAGGCTGTTGATGTCTCTGCAAAGGTAATCAATTTTTTGCTAATCACAACTGAATTAAAGGTTATGTGAAAGTATGGTTGGCTGTTGATGTCTCTGCAAAGGTAATCAATTTTTTGCTAATCACAACACAGAAAATAAAATAGTAAAAAAATGAAATGCTGTTGATGTCTCTGCAAAGGTAATCAATTTTTTGCTAATCACAACGCTTTGTTATCTGCTCTGCCGTGTCTTCATGCTGTTGATGTCTCTGCAAAGGTAATCAATTTTTTGCTAATCACAACCAATATCCTTTGGCAATGTCGGCAGAGGTCGCTGTTGATGTCTCTGCAAAGGTAATCAATTTTTTGCTAATCACAACCTGCCGCAAGAATGTCCTCTGCGCTACGACGCTGTTGATGTCTCTGCAAAGGTAATCAATTTTTTGCTAATCACAACGCCTGAGAAAGACGGTGAGCAAGGACAAGTGTTGTTGATGTCTCTGCAAAGGTAATCAATTTTTTGCTAATCACAACGCAATCTTTATTGCCATATTATTTGATGTGTTGTTGATGTCTCTGCAAAGGTAATCAATTTTTTGCTAATCAAAACGCAAGCTGCACTTGAATACTGGTCAAGTGCGTTGTTGATGTCTCTGCAAAGGTAATCAATTTTTTGCTAATCACAACGTGTCTACTGGTACTCCTCAATCTCCTAGGTTGTTGATGTCTCTGCAAAGGTAATCAATTTTTTGCTAATCACAACAGGCAAGTGAGGAAACCATAATGATCATTTGTTGTTGATGTCTCTGCAAAGGTAATCAATTTTTTGCTAATCACAACAGTTTTCTGTAGCGGTTCATGCAGTGATGCGTTGTTGATGTCTCTGCAAAGGTAATCAATTTTTTGCTAATCACAACGTATAGCGTTTATACTCCGTGCTGCGCGTCGTTGTTGATGTCTCTGCAAAGGTAATCAATTTTTTGCTAATCACAACGACGTTGAAACAGGACCGAGAGACGGCAAGTTGTTGATGTCTCTGCAAAGGTAATCAATTTTTTGCTAATCACAACAAAACAACGTAACTATCACTAAGATTGTAAGCTGTTGATGTCTCTGCAAGAGGTAATCAATTCTTTCCTAATCACAACCGGAGGGGATGCAGGGAGTTATGTTATAAGTAAAAGTAAAAGCATAAAAAGCCCTGGCACGGCTCAGTGTCGGGGCTTTTCTTTCTTATGCGACTAAAAGTCTGTATGTCCTTTATCAGCGGCAGATGACTTTCTTTCCGTTGTGGATGTATATACCACGTGAAGGCTTAGCCACCCGCTGTCCTTGCAGGTTGAACCAGACATCCTGCTTCTCGCCACTCTCAACAGCGTTATTGATAGCTGTCGTCGTGCCGTCGTTGATGCCGATGGCCATGCTCTTGGCACTGGCAGATCCCTGCTGTATCTTGATATGTCCAAAGACAACCTCCAGCCAAGTACCACTGTTACCATAAGCATCTGCCACGGGGGTCCAGCGGAAATGGTAATAACCGGTGTGGTTAGCATAGAAGTTGACGACTCCATAGCTGGCACCATAGGTGTTCGTGTTCAGGCTCTTGCCGACATTGTTGTTGCATCGTATGATTTGCGAACCCAGGCAATTATTGTTCTCGTCAAACACCTCGCACTTCACATAGGGATTTCCTGCCCATCCGATGGCGTAATAGCTGAGGTTGTAGCTTCCCTTTTTGAGTGAAAGTCCGTAGCCGTTGACTGTGCCCACCTCGGCATAAGCGGTCTTCGAAGCGTCGCTCTGACGGATGTAGAGGCCGGTGGGCAGATAACCACCTTGGCTGAACTGGAAGATGCGCGGCCCTGACGCAGCAGAACCTGCAGCAACCTTTTGCCCGGCATCAAGAATATTCCAGCCCTCTGGTACAGTGTTGGCATTTTGGAAGGCCAGTGGATTTCCCTTAAAATAGAGTCCGACATTGCCGACGAGCGCTTCTTCCCAATTACCGCCATTGCCCTTAGCGTCGGCAACCGGCGTGAAGCGCAGTTTGTAGTTGCCTTTGATCATGGAATAGAACGAAAGGTTGATTCGGGTGCTGCCCTTGATGGCTGTACTCTTGGTGCCATTGACGCAGCCGTTGGCTTTGACGATAGTTGAGGCCACCACAGTGTTGGTGGGATCAAACACCTCCACCTTCACGTAAGGATTTCCCTTCCATGCAGTTACGTTGCAATTGAGTTGATACTCACCATAGACGAGTGGCAGCGTATATCCGCTCTGTCCGCCATATTCGATATATCCCGCTTTGTCGGGGCTGATCTCGCGCACATAGAAGGCGGTGACCATGTCTCCACCCTGATAGAACTGCATCACTCTCGGGCCACGGCTCTGACTGCCCACTTGCCGTTGGCTTCCGTTGTCTACGGCTGTCCATCCGGCGGGGATGACATCATTGACGTTGCCCCAGCCCTTGACAAGATTGTCACCGGTAGTAGTAGAGGAAGAACTTGAGGTGTTGCCTGCCGATGACGAGGAAGAGGAAGACTCGCTCTTATGGGCATAGTTCTTCTTGGAATACTCATAATACCAATAGAAGCATGCCTTGGCACAGCACTCTACGTTTTCGTTGAAGTTAGCCTTGATGGTACCATCCTTCAAGAAAGCGTCGATGTCGACATAGTCCTCATTGGAACTCAGCGTCATGCTGATATTGCCAAAGTGATCCATCACAGCCTTCCAAGCATTTCCCCATTTGCTGGTCGACGCGGTGCCCCAGGTGCCATAGTTGCTGGCCACCCACTGTCCGAACTCATTGTATTTTCCTGCTCCTGCTTTCTCCGGACTCCAGTCTATCTCTGAGACGAGGATAGGCTTGGAAGTGACTACCGGCACCTGCTTTTGGAAGTTGCGGATGAAGGTATTGTGATCATAGCTCTTGTCGCTTGCCCCATACCATCCCGGATAGACATGGACAGCATAGCCAAAGTTGCCGTCGGTGATGGGATGCGAGGCATAGTCTTGATATTGGCTTTGATAGCCGGTACCAGGGATCCATATCACGCCCTTAAATCCGTTTTGTCGGATGATATTGACAATCGGCTGGAAATAGTCGTGCAGGGCAGATGATGAAGCTTGACCATATTGATTATAGACATGCACAGGCTCGTTGGCGAGTTCCAAAGATACGACTCCTGAATTGTTCTTGAAGTTGGCATTGCTTGACACAATCCCCCATACCGTTTTGAGGTATTGCTGATAAGCATCGCCTACCTTCAGATCTTTCGGGCATACCCCCGGTGGGCGCACGACGACGTAAAGTCCATGGTTCAACGCCTTCTGAGCAATAGGCCAATAGAGCGTCTGCAGGTACTTACGCAGGCGGTCGGCACTGAACTTCGAGATGTCAGCTTCTCCGCTTGCGTGCCCATTGTTGGTCCAGCAAGGGTCGAGATGCAGTCGGAAGATGTTGCAGTACGTACCCTTGGCAGGGTTTTGAATGGCCCCGAAGACCTTGTCGAAATAGTTGATACAAGCGGCTACCGTGCCGTCGTTGCAGGCTGATCCCCACCGGTAACGGTTGAAATAGGGATTAGGGGTGTCCATCACGCCATGAAGCACAACGGTGTGTCCTCCTTGGTCGACCAATTGCTTGCCACTGACGTGGAGTGGCGCTACCACACCAAACTGGGCAAACGCTCCCATCGGCATCACTGCCATGGTCAGGGATAATAGAAAGTGTTTCATAAAAACAGTTGAATAAAAAATGGTATTAAGATTTTGATTTGCATCGCTTGCAAAATTATGTTTTTTGCTTATTGCTTGCTTTTCAACACGTACCAAAAACTTTATCACCAGTATTTTACCCTAAAATTCTGATTTTAAACATTGTAAACGTCTCACAACCCATAAAAATATGAGAAGAATCACTGTTATTGAAAAAATAGAATGCGCAGTTCTTTACTCATACAATGCGTTATGATATGTCTCGTTCATCTTGATTCTTGGTAAAGTCATTTCTTTCTAACAAAAGATCTTTCGCTACGTAGATTTTAATCATTTTCTACTCAGCGAAAGACCTTTTTCTATAGCATTACAACATTAAGAACATAGCTTTGAGTCCACAAGAACACTGCTTCGAGTCCACAAGAACACTGCTTCGAGTCCACAAGAACACTGCTTCGAGTCCACAAGAACACTGCTTCGAGTCCACGAGAACATAGCTTCGAGTCCACGAGAACATAGCTTCCCAAATTCTTGGCAACAGTTCACTAGTGCCGAGAGAAATATCAAAGCTACTATCTCTTGTTTTCGTCATTGTAACACCCAAATTCCAAGACTGATGACTATATCGACCCAATCATATAGTGCGTGGTTAGGGCAGGGATAAGCCCTGCCCCTATGGTGATACCATCGTCGTCTCCCGATGGGTTCGTAGGGGCGGGTTCATCCCCGCCCTAACTACGACCTCACCGCATGCGGCACCGCTAACAGCGGTAATACTGCCAAAACGAAGTGGATGCCAACTGCCGAAATGAATTTGCTTCTATATAACTAACCCTGTTATATCAACAACTTGTTATCGCCAAAGGGCGATATGGCAGCTGAATAGTTACCCCCGAAAAAATAACGAAAATAGGATAATGTCACGTCAGCACTATAAGACAAAAGATGCCACAAACTCTTCACAAGAATTTGCGGCATCTTCTTCAAATGTGGAGCTGGTGGGATTCGAACCCACGTCCAAACAGGGAAACCATACGCTTTCTACACGTTTATTCCAGCCTTTGGTTTTCGTGCGACGGCAAGACCTGGACCACCAACCGGCGCCTTAGCCTCTAAATTTTCATCCTGCCGTCGAGGCCCGACAAGACTATTTCCGATTTATCTGCACCGCTTGATCCTCAGATTCGGAACAACATCCTTGGAGCGATGTCTCGTCCCATCATCTGATGACGGGATTGAGCCAGTAATCTACTGTACTTCGATTAGGCAGCGAGAGCGTAATTGTTTTCGCCAATTAAATTTTTGTTCACTCAGATTAAAGAGCTAGCCAACGAGGCTCTGCGTGCTTACGTACCATCTCAGCCTGCTGTCAAATCCAGTCAACCCCAAATGATATTCTTTGCAAAGTTAAGAATTTATTTCCATACCACAAAATATTATTAACTATAATTATTGATTTCGCTGGCATCAGTAACAGTTTAGCAAAGAGCACTCACACAGCGTCTCCATGTGAACTAGGCCATATATTACGTTTCTCCCCCGAATAATTGTCGCTATAGACTTTTTGTTGTACCTTTGCATTCGAAAAGAAACCAAGTTTAGTAAAACTTTCTTTTAAACATGCAATATTCTTGCCGAAAGCGAGTTTATAAACATAAAAAGTCAGAATACAAAACAATGAAGAAAATACTCTTGGGACTTGCCCTGTTGCTGATGATTCCATTGTCGATGACAGCTCAGTCGTCTATGACAGACTCACAGGTGGCAGATTATGTGCAGCGCGAGTCTGCCCGAGGCACTTCTCAGGCGCAAATCGTCACTCATCTGATGCAGAGCGGTGTCGACATCTCACAGATCAGAAGGGTAAGACGCGCTTATGAGCAACAAGCTAAAGGCAAAGGACTTGGAAACGTCTCTGAAACCGCGACAACGGGAAACCGGCTGAGAAAGAGCAACGGAAAAACCAAACTGACAAAGGCGCAAACCGAGCAGTACGACAAGCAACGCAACACTGCCACCTCAGGACGCATTCAAGGCAACACACAATGGCAGGATTCCTACGACGAGAACGATCAGGACTTCCTCCAGATGCAACAAGAGGTCAGCGACATCATGCCCACCGACACAGCTACCCTGCTCAAGCAATTACTCTACCAACAGCGCAAGGACAAGCATAAGGTATTCGGACGAGACATTTTCTCGAACAAAAACCTGAGCTTTGAGCCCATCATGAACATCGCCACACCACAAAACTATCGGCTCGGACCGGGCGACGCGGTGAACATCGATGTCTACGGCGCTTCCCAGCGAAGTATCACGGCTACGGTAAGCCCCGACGGCGACATCGTCATCGAGAACTTCGGACCCATCCATGTCGGCGGTCTCTCTGTAGCACAGGCCACCGCACGCATCCGCTCGCAGCTCGGTGCCCGCTACCAAAGCAGTCGCATCAAGCTCTCTTTGGGACAGACACGCACCGTGACCGTCAACGTCATGGGCGAAGTCGTCACACCAGGCACCTACACCCTCTCGGCCTTTGCCAGTGTGTTCAACGCACTGTATATGGCAGGCGGCACCAACGACCTTGGTACACTGCGCAACATCAAGATCTACCGCCACAACCGCCTCATCAGCGTCTGCGACATCTACGACTATATCCTCAACGGCAAGATGACGGGCAACGTACGCCTCAACGACGGCGATGTCATCATCGTGGGTCCCTACGACTGCCTCGTCAACATCACCGGCAAGGTCAAGAGACCGATGTACTACGAGATGAAGCGCAACGAGAGCATCGAGACCTTACTACGCTATGCCGGTGGCTTCACGGGCGATGCCTATAAGAAGGCGGTGCGCGTCAACCGCAAGACAGGACGCGAGTATGCCGTATATAATGTCGAAGAGTTTGACATGAGCTCGTTCCGCGTGGCCGATGGTGACAGCGTCAGCGTGGACTCTATCCTACCCCGTTACCAAAACACGGTAGAGGTCAAAGGAGCCGTCTTCCGTCCGGGCTTGTATCAGCTTGGAGCCGGCATCAACAGCGTGCGCACACTCATCCAGCATGCCGAGGGCCTCACCGAGCAGGCTTTCACCACCCGTGCCGTCATGCACCGCATGAATGCCGACCGCACGCTGCGTGTCATCGCCGTAGATGTGGACGGCATCATGAATGGACGCGTGGCCGACATCCCGCTGAAAGAAAACGACGTGCTCTTCATCCCCTCCAAGGAAGAAGCCATGACCGAGCGTACCATCACCATCAACGGCGAGGTGCACTATCCCGGAATCTATAAATATGCCGACAACGAGACCCTCGAGGACTTTGTGCTTCAGGCCGGAGGACTCAAGGAGACAGCCTCCACAGTAAAGGTGGACGTAGCCCGTCGCATCTCTGATCCCAAGGCACTGACCACAGACAGCGTCATCGCCCGCACCTACAGTTTTGCACTGAAAGACGGCTTCGTCATCGACGGGCAACAGGGCTTTGTGCTCCAGCCCTTCGACGAAGTCTATGTACGCCGTAGCCCCGCCTACAGCATACAGCAGAATGTCACTGTCGACGGCAAGGTGATGTTCCCGGGATCCTATACCATGGCCTACCGCGACATGCGGTTGACCGATCTGGTGAAGATGGCAGGCGGCGTAGCACCCGACGCATATATCAAAGGTGCCCGCATCATGCGTGTACCCACCGAGGCAGAACGCACACGCATGGAGGCCGCCTTCAAGATGCAACAGGAGCAGTTGCGCCAGCAACTCATGCAGTTGGCCGTCAACAGCAATAACAACAGCATCATGCAAAACTCTAACGAGACGCTGCAAAAGCAACTTGAGAAGTTCCAGGTGCCCAATACCTACCCCGTTGGCATAGAACTGGACAAAGCTCTGAAAGATCCCAAGAGCGATGCCAACATCATCCTGCGTGCCGGTGACCGTCTCTTGATTCCGTCATACACAGCGACGGTGAAGATCAATGGTGCCGTGATGTATCCCAACACGGTCAGCTATCAGCGTGGAGAGAGCGTCCGCCACTATCTCGATGCCGCAGGCGGCTTCGCGCAGAACGCACGTAAGAGTGGCGTATACATTATATATATGAATGGCATGGTCGGCAAGGTCAGCCGTGGTGCCAAGGTAGAGCCAGGCTGTGAGATCGTCGTGCCCTCGAAGCTCACCCGAAAGATGAGCGTGGCAGAGACGATGAGTCTCGGCTCCAGCTTGTCGAGCATCGCAGCTATGATCGCTACCATCGCCAACCTGTCGAAATAAATATTAGATTCAGACATACCGGGCACGTGCCCAGCCAAGCAGACGACTCTGCGACCTCACCCCCTCTGAAGTCAGATGTGGACTCTTCTCCTTCGCTCCGCCTCCGGCGGCAGTCACCCTCACCACAATGATGAGGGGAGGAGAAGAAGTATCCCGTCATCAAACCGCACAGGCACCTGCAAGCTCATACATGCCCCGACAACTCTTCGCCACACGATGAGCGACACCTACATTCTGAATGTACGCATCATCCATTCAAAAGATGATGAAAAAAATTACACTTCCTAAGATTGACCATAATTTCAAATATCAGAGAAAGTAATAAAAGTAGTTATTGGGGCCTTGCCAAAAGATGTGGACTTTGATAAGGAGACTGAGAATATGTGGGAGGACTTAGCCAAATGAATATCTTACTTGAGTAAAATGGTCAACAACACAAGTCGGGAGCATTGGATAGACCTGCTCCGCGGATGCTGTATGCTGGCCATCCTGCTTTTTCATACGGAGAGCTATATGGCAGGAGAGGCACTCATCCCTTACTATATCTATGTTGGCGATGCGCTGGTGATTTTCTTCTATCTTTCAGGCTACCTGATATACCGTCCGGAAGGATTCTCGCTGCGCCACAAAATGCGATCCATTTTGCAGCGGCTTGTCATTCCTTACCTGGCATTCACTACGCTGATGGCGGTACCCAAAGCACTCGCTCATGGAATGACTCTATCCGGAAGAACGGTGGGACTTCTCTTAGAGAGCATCGTCCTCGGCCAAGTCTCATGGTTTGTTGCTGCACTCATCGTAGCAGAACTTGTCTTCTCACTCATCCTTCATGTAAGCAGAGAGAACATTTGGGCGGTAGTTCTGATAGCTGTTCTCGGACTCCCAACCAGTCTTTTCGCCTCACATCATGTAGGTGAATGCTGTGTGTGGCAACTGAATCAGGCGCTATTGGCCCTCAGTTACCTCGCCTTGGGCTACGGCATCCACAGGATGAAGAATAATCTTTCTATCCAGAGAGAATGGAATTGTACAAATCAGGGGAGAGATTTTCTCTTCCCATTTCGCTTCTACTCTCTACCAAACGGAGTGAGGAAACAGCTCTGTTCATCCCTCAAGGCAACGATGCTTATAGCGGCACTGGCAGCGTTGATGATAATAAAAGGACTGGAGAGAAAATCCGGAGGCAACTTCATACTATGCCCGCTTCAGATCAGTCATGGAGTGCTATTTGCTGCAGACAGTCTCCTCGCCGTCTTTTTGACCACTGAAGTATGCCAGAGTTTGGAGCAACTCTGTCTTCACACGTCCAAAGCCATGAACTCTTTGGAAGCCACGACAAGAAGACTTCTGTGGCTTCTCGAACACACTGGACGGCAATCGCTCGTATACTATTTCTTCTGTGGCGGCATTCCCCTCCTTGTGAGTCGCGTACTGCCACATATCGGGCTAACATATCATGACAACTATGGCATCATCCTGTTAGCATTTGCTTTGGTATATCTCGTCACAGGCATTCTGGCCGACCTATGCTATCGCTTTTGCCCTCAGCTCGCGGGCAGCAGGAGCCAGAAAGACAAAACATAAAAAAATGAAATCTCAAGATAAATCCAACTTCTATGCCCTAAAGGACACAATAGAGATGACCCGGATTGGGGAAACTGATAAATGGGGGGATGAGGACAACATAGCCATAATAAAACAATAGTTATTTGCTCTAATGAATATATACGACATACACCAGAAATGGACAGAATGGAGGAGAAAAAAGAAGAAGTCAATGACTGAACAAAACATAAACAGACAGAACGACCCTACTATGCAGAACTCTGTAGAAGAACAGCAGAACACTTCACAAGACCCCTCTCTCAACTCAGATGTTATCGACCTGAGAGTTATCTTCAAAAGAATATGGGCAAAAAAAATATGGTACGCCATCGCTATTCCGATCGTGGCAGTCGTCTCTGCCATTATCATTTGTGATGTTCCACGCTACTATACTTCAGAAACGACTATGGCTCCAGAGATAGAAATACCATCCAACTCCGGAAGTACCCTAAGTAATTTAGCCTCATCCATGGGATTTGACATTAATCAGGTTCAAACCACAGATGCTATACAGCCAACGCTCTATCCAGATTTGATGAACGATAATGGCTTCGTCACATCGTTATTCAACATTAAAATTAAAACTGTTGATGATAGTCTGAAAACAACATTTTATAACTACCTTCGCTATCACCAAAAGCATTCATGGTTAAGTAAGCAGGGCAATAAACTCAAAAAAATATTTGCGTCAAAGAAAGACTCAGAGACAAAAGCCGCAAAAAATACATTTGATCCTTATCACCTTTCAAAGACAGACAATAATGTAGTTGAAGCTATCCGAAGCAGCGTAACCATTGATTTAGACAAAAAGACCGGGGTTATCTCTATCTCTACGCAAGCACAGGATCCCGTTGTATGCCAGATTATTGCTGATTCGGTTAGAAACCGTCTGCAAGCTTTCATTACTAACTACAGAACCAGCAAGTGCCGGCGCGATGTCGAATACTATCAGAAGCTTGCCAACGATGCTCGAGTCACCTATGAGAAGACACGCCACCAGTATGCCACCATCTCCGATGAGAATATGGATCTGTTATTGGAAACAGAAAAGTCGAAGGTGGAAGATCTTGAAAACACCATGCAGTTGCAATACAATAACTACACCACAACCATGACCCAGCTCGACGCTGCACGCGCCAAGCTCCGCCAATACACCCCCGTATTCACTACCATTGAGGGTGCCGCCGTGCCCCTGAAACCAGCCGGACCGAAAAGGATGATTTTTGTGGCTGCCATGATGATAATAACTTTTATGATCATTTCTCTCATTTGCCTGAAAGACCTCATCCTTTCAGAGTAACGCTCCCCAGATGCAAGAAGAAAGAAAGACCAAAAAGATAGCCTCCAACACCATCATTCTGTTTATAAGAATGATGGCGATAATGGTTATCAACCTTTACGCCGTCAGAGTGGTGCTGAATGGACTGGGACAAGAAGACTACGGCATCTTCAACGCCATCGCTGGCGTTGTGCTCACCAGCACATTCATCAGCAGCAGTCTTGCCATCGCCATTCAGCGATTCTACTCCTTTGCTCTCGGCCAGCACCAAAGCGACAGACTCCAGAGTATATTTTCGGCAAGCATCAATATAGTTGTCGTCTTGGCTGTCATCATCATCGTCGTCTTTGAAACCGCAGGCATATGGTTTATAGAACACAGGATGACCATTCCCCTATACCGTATGGACGCTGTCCACTGGCTATTTCAAATGGCACTCTTTACCTTTACCCTCTCTTTCCTGCAAATACCATTTACGGCTTCCATCTTTGCCAATGAAGACATGGGCTACTACGCCGGCATCTCGTTTCTGGAATGTATCGGAAGGCTCTTAGTTGCTCTACTCATTGCCTCTGCACCTTTGGATAGACTGATGTTCTATAGCAGTGGACTGTTATTGGTGGCCTTGCTCACCTTCTCTTCCTATGGAGCACTAGCTATCTACAAATATGGCTACTGCCGTTACAATAAAATAAAAGACAAAGGCATATACAAGCAACTACTGTCTTTCTCCGGCTGGACCATCTATGGCACCTTTACCGGAGTAGGCCTCATACAGGGACATGCCATTCTTCTCAACATGTTTTTCGGTCCCTTGGCCAATGCTGCCTTCAGTATTGCCAACCAAGCGTACAATGCTTTCAACACACTGTCAAACAGCATTGTACTGGCATTCAGACCCGCCATGATAAAAGCATATTCGGGAGAAGACAAAAGCTATCTTGACACACTCTTTCAAATAAGCAACAAATTTATTCTGTATCTGCTCATTGCGGTGAGTATCCCCTTCATCTGTGAAACTCGTGAAATTCTCTATCTATGGCTTGGAAGGCACAACACCACGGAGCTCACAGTACTGATGACTCGGTTGTTCGCTGTTTACTGTGTTTGTCAGACCATCCATAACCCCATCACCATCATCATTCAGGCTACGGGAAAAATAAAATATTACTATTCCTGCGTAGAGAGTGTCACGGTGTTGGCCATCCCCGTCTCATGGCTGTTGTTTCACCTGAGATTTCCCGTCTTTTTCGGTTTTGTCAGCATCATAGCGTTCTGCATCTTCGCTCACGGACTCAGACTGGCTTTTTTAAAACACTACTATTCCTCTTTCAACTTGTGCCATTATATAATGCAATTCATTTTGCCTGCCACTATCGTTGCTGCTGCCGTCCTGTTCATCACCCGATATGCCAGAGAGCTCTTCCACGCCGAATCCGCAGGTTATCTGCTGCAAATCTTCCTTGTCTTTGCTACGTCTGTGCCCAGTACCCTTGTCCTGACCTATCTCCTGGGGTTAACCCACACCGAGAAACAGGAATTGCGCAATTACGTCAAAGGCATTGCAAGAAAATATTTGTAACATGGGAATAACTATCCTCATCACTTTCGGCTTTGTTACCCTACTGGCTCTGTTAGAGGAATACCTCCATGAATATAGGAGGGTCATATATCTTGTCCTTACTATATTTCTCATACTGTTGGCAGGGGGGCGGAAGGTTGGTATAGACCCTGACTCCATCAACTATGAGCAAAGCTATCTCCACTACGACGACATCAACGCTCTGAAAATGGTGGAGTACTCTTTCGTACTGCTCTCGGAGATCTTCAACCATTTCACACATGACGTTCACATCCTATTTCTCTTCTATGCGATTATTGGCGTAGGAATAAAGATGTATGCTTTCACGAAGCTGTCGAAGAGATGGTTCCTGCCCGTCATGGTGTATCTCAGCTATTACTACACCATGCACGACTGTATGCAGATGAGAACCGGCATCCTATCGGCAATGTTGTTGATGGCCTTATACGAAATAGGGCAAAAAAGAAAATGGAGAGCCCTCGCCTTCATCGTCATAGGATCTGTTTTCCATATGTCGGGATTGATTGCATTGCCACTTCTATTCCTCTCTAACCATCAAATTACCAAAAGACAAACATATGCTTGGATTGCATTGGTAGTCACTGGGTATCTCATCTTCCTAAGTGGTTTCTCCTTCAATGTAGGAGGTGTGAATGTACCATATATCAGCTCAAAAATAGGATCTTATCAGGCCGCCACAGAAAGCGGAAGAGGCGACGCTTTTGCGTCGGTCAACGTCTTCAGCCCACTACGGCTCTTCATCCTCCTTCTGTTTTTGTATCTTAGCTTTTTTCGACAGACAATCATACTGCACTACCCATGCTTTCCTATCCTCTTCAAAGTGTTCGCTTTGGGCATCTTCAGTTACACAGCCTTTGCATTCTTCCCCGTAATTGCACAGCGCTTTGCAATGCTTTTCGAGATTGTCACCACCATTCTCTATGCCGGCATATTCTACACCATCAAACCAAGATGGGCATCTCTGAGCATTCTGTCGTTGGTCTGTCTGCTCCTCATGAATTATAGCCTATGTAACTTGGGCTTAATCTTATTCTGGAAAGTATAAGAAAATTACTGATGATCACCGGGCACTTGCTTGCGACGTCCACCTAGGCTCCCTCAACGGAACTGGGGGAAGTCAAAAGATATGTCTATAAGGATTCCTCTGCAAGAGATTCCGGGGGTTAGATGCTTTTCCACCATCACCTATCCGGCAGATCAACTCTCTGGTGAAAAGTTTGTCTCCATTGGCAGCATACAATCCTGAAAAAGCACATCAGGCTCATGGCGATATCGGATATTAAATCGCTCCAATGCCGTTCTCACCCATGACGTGCCACCCTATTGCGTGGCTGCAGGGATCCCATCTAAAATTGTTAAAGTAATCATGTATGAATCATGAAAGCAAGAGTTATAGCTTACTACCTTCCACAATACCACCCTATCCCAGAAAATGACAAGGCTTGGGGACCCGGATTCACGGAATGGACAAATGTAGCCCAGGCAAAGCCTCTGTTCCGAGGACATCACCAGCCTAAGATTCCAGCAGACCTTGGATTTTACGACTTGCGCCTTCCCGAAACGCGAGAGCAACAGGCTCTCATGGCAAAGGAGTGTGGTATAGAAGGCTTCTGCTACTATCATTATTGGATGGGGAATGGCAAACTACTGCTACAGCGTCCTTTCGAAGAGGTACTGGCATCTGGCAAGCCCGACTTTCCCTTCTGTCTTTGCTGGGCCAACCACGAATGGACCACTCGCACTTGGAAAAAAGACGGAAAGCCCATGGTTATAGCTCCCATGCTCTATCCCGGAACAGAGGACTACATAGCCCACTTCAAATATGTGTTACCAGCATTCAAAGACCATAGATATATTACCGTGGAGAGCAAACCGCTATTCTGCATCTACGATCCCTATCATTTCAAGGATGTCTCATTCTTTATTAGCACATGGCGAGAGCTAGCTATTAACAACGGACTGCCGGGAATCTATTTCACCGCTTTAATCAATAACACATCCACCATAAAACGCCGCGACGACGGAACACTGGAACGGGTGGTACCCGACTTGAGAGAAAGTAAAGACGTCTTCGACAACATTCTCAAACTTGGATTCGACGGAATTAATTCCTTTGGTAAGTCACGGGGAGAAATGCTCTATCAGGGGATGATGGGAAGAACCTTCAGAAAAGTGCTCCACAAAAAACTGCCTTTTTTACCCGCAATGACACTTAACTACCCTCATGTAGTGAAAAACTTCTTTGCGCCCGAGGATTCCTGGGAGAATGTGTTCCCCACCATCATGCCAAACTGGGATCGCACACCACGAGCTGGAAAAGCTGAGGGCGTTTACATCAATGCAACTCCAGAGCACTTCAAATCTCACCTGCTGAATGCGCTGAAGGTTATTGCCAACAAAGACGACGAGCACAGAATTCTTTTCCTCAAATCGTGGAACGAATGGGGTGAGGGAAACTACGTGGAACCAGACACTAAGTATGGGCACGGATATCTCAATGCTTTGAAAGAATGCCTCCTATGAAACTCTGCATCATGAAACAAGACATTCTCTACATTGATCCACAGTCTTATGGCAACCTAGCGGCATACGACTACAATCTCCTGACTAACACGCAAAAGGATATCCTTTATATCCACAGTCAGAAATATGATTACAAAGCAATGAACTTACCCGGGAAACCGTGGTTTAAATACAACAAGCTGCATTCTTCCCTTGCCAAAGTTCTCAGCTATGCTCTGACTTATGCCAAGATATTCTGTCTGATTATGTGCTGGAGACCACGTATCATCCATGTACAATGGTTTAAAATGCCAACCTTCGACTACTATTTCTATAAATGGACAAAAAGGCTCTTTCGCTTCAGACTCGTCTTCACTGCACATAACGTTCTCCCCCACAATTCCGGTAAACGCTATCAGAGTATCTACGGAAAGCTATATGCCATTTGCGATGCCATCGTCGTGCACACATCTTGCACCAAAAAGGAAATACATCAAATGTTCCATATCGGCAAAGAAAAAATACATGTCATAGAACACGGAATACTGAAGATACCCGTTGATATACAACGATATGAACAGAGCCTTCAACTGTATCGACAGAAATATCATCTCCAGGGAAAGATCGTTTTTGTTTCCTTGGGAGAACAAAGTCCTTATAAAGGCATTGACCTACTAGCAAAAATATGGACACAAAACAAAGAACTCTATGACAACGATGACATCTGCCTCCTCCTTGTAGGAAAACAGAAAGAAATCAACCTTCGCCAAGTGGCAAACTGCAAAAATGTAATCGTGGAAAACCGGCACATACCCAACGACGAGTTTCTGTATCTGCTAAGGGCAGCAGACGTGTACCTCCTCCCGTATCGGCAAATCTCTCAAAGCGGAGCCTTACTGACCGCCATATCTGAAAGAATTCCGGTACTGGTCAGCAGGGTGGGCGGACTGACAGACCCTTTAAAAATAGCCCCAATCGGTTGGGAAATAGATAAACTCGATGAAAAAGGACTTAAAGAGGCTCTGATGTCAATCATAAAGGCACCCAAAAAAATAAAAGATATCAAGGAAAACTTTCAAGCCTGGGAAAAAGTTGCTGAGCACTATTCTTGGAAAAGAATAGGTAATGAAACGACAAAGCTCTACAACACAATGATAGGACAATCGTAAGTATGGAAAACATAGAGCTCATCCCCACCGGTGGCTTGTGCAACAGAATGAGAGCCATAGCAACCAGCATATCAATTGCGCAACGCTACCACGCAAATCTGAAAATTTATTGGAACAATACAATAGGGCTAAAAGCCGACTTCTCTGAACTTTTCGAGCCTTTTCAGATTCCTCACATAGAAGTACACGAAAATAAAAAATGGCTTTACCGTATCAACGGCAGAAAAGATTATCTGTTGAAGTCTGCATACTTTCATTTTCGCGGGAAGGTATTTTTCAATTACAGCCTTTACAGGGAAGGCAATAATATCTTCCCCCTCACTGATAAGGTCCGACAAAAGAGACTCATCCTTATCACTTGTTATCCAATGTGTGAGCAAAATAACATGAAAAATTTGTTCGTGCCCGTACCAAAGATTAGAAAGGAGATAGAACTCGTTACCAGTAAGTTCAACGAAGACACCATTGGCATACATATCAGACGCACCGATAATAAGACATCCATAATCAACTCTCCCGTCAGTAAGTTCATTGAACTGATGAAAAAGGAAGTGGCTGCCAACCCAAATACAACTTTCTATCTGGCCACAGATGACCATAGCGTCAAACAAGAAATAACTGCACTGTTTGGCAACCGTATCTTTACCCAA
This sequence comes from Hallella mizrahii, assembly GCF_009695775.1. GTDB lineage: Bacteria > Bacteroidota > Bacteroidia > Bacteroidales > Bacteroidaceae > Prevotella > Prevotella mizrahii. Next base: position 58,592 of record NZ_VUNG01000002.1, read on the forward strand.
AACGAAGAAGCCGACAGAAACAGTATCCGGGGGATGGTCTTCAGTGTCGTAGAGCTGTTCTGCCTCAGCAAGACAAGAAAGATATATGGCAGCTACGCCTCTTCCTATTCCCAAACGGCAGCCATATTGGGAGGATCAGAATATATTCAAGTGACAAAAGACCTTTAACGGATACGCTTATAAACCCGAACCCAATCAAATTGTGTCTCATACACGGCATGGGTGTCTGGCTCGTGCCACCCTTCCTTACCCACACTCTGGTCGAGAATGATAAAGAAATCCCTGTCAAAACTCCATTGACCCTCGTTTTCTCCATCCTGGTACGGCAATCGTGTATATTTTCCCGTGACAACACCGTCTAAAGAAAACACAACTTGATTCTGATCCCACTCAACGGCATAGATATGCCATTTGCTTAAGTCGACCTTCGTAGAAAAAGAATGTTTGGGACAATTTTTCTTCAGTATCTCCGACCGATGGCTATGAACGGTCTGACGCGCTAATCCGTCCTTGCCAAAGGCCTCGAAGATGTCGAATTCCGCATAGGTGTAGGGATGACCATCGTCTACAGGTCTCATCCATACAGCCGGGAAATTTCCCTCCTTAACACAGGTTCTTAATCTCACCTCTATCTTCCCATATCGGATACTAAACCGCCCTTTGGTGTCTATCGATCCCGTCAGCATCTTTGCTGTGTCACTCATCTCTGAATCATTAGGGATAGCCCGGCAACATAACTTACCTTTCTTAATAAATGCCACTTTGCCAGAATTACTGTTCCACCGAGCACAGATGTTGTTGGCACGCTCCCGAAACCTCCACTTCGTGCTGTCGGGCAAGCTGCCATCACATTGGTTAAACTCATCACAAAATACAAGTCTGTACTTTCTCGAAGCATACTCACGCTGTTCTTCCGCCTTCACCAACACGCGGAATGAGAAAAACAGGAAATAGGCTATCAACAAGCCTTGACTTAGAATAGTAATGCCCTTCTTCATTGCCGTATCTTTATTTTTAAATACAAAGGTAACAATATAATATTGGCCGACAAAACCGATAACGCATTTTCTTGAAAACAACAACAATGAATGAATTAGTTTCAGTCATCATGCCAACATACAACACGGTGGCCTTCTTGGAGAAAAGCATCAATAGTGTACTTTCCCAAACTTATCCCCATATTGAGTTGTTGATTACCGACGATCATTCCTCCAATCCGCAAACCCACAAGATTCTCCAAAAATACGCAGAATCTCCCAAGGTAGACATCATTTTCCTAAACGAAAACCATGGTGCTGCCTTTGCCAGAAACGAGTCAATCCGCCGAGCCCGCGGACGCTATATTGCTTTCTGCGACAGCGACGACGTTTGGTTCCCTGACAAAATAGAGAAACAACTCATTTACATGCAAAGAACAGAATGCGCTCTATGCTGCTCCTCCTATTTGCTAATCGACGAGCACGACAACCATTGCAGTATCAGAATACCGCCACGACGCATCTCATTCAGAATGGAAGAAAAAGATAACAAAATTGGATGTTCCACAGCCATTTATGACACCCAAGCCTTTGGCGGCAAAGTGATGATGCCACAACTGAGGAAGCGGCAAGATTGGGGTTTTTTTCTCACTCTACTAAGAGATTGCAAATGTGCTTTTGGAATCCAGCGTCCATTAGCTTATTACCGCATAAGGAGCGACTCTGTATCAAGCAACAAACTTAAGCTGATCGGATACAATCTAAAAGTATATACCGATGTGCTCAACTACTCTTTAGGCAAGGCTTTGGTCTATTTACTATTTTTATTCCTGCCTACCTACTTGATTAAAAGGATAAAAAGAAAAAAAATCAAAAAGAAATTCTTGAAAAGTTCTGTATACTCTAGTCATTTATCCCAATCACCATGCAATATTAATACATCTACAACGTTATAAAAAGAAATTAACGATAGAAAGACTAAATGGAAACAGCAACCTGCAAAAAAGATAACGCTAAAGATTCCGCAGAAGAAAAGGGGTCTAACACTAGAACGATTCCACCATACATCAAATGGAATGATGACAAGGACAACCCACGGTTCATCCCTGATGGTATGAACACATTTGAGCGTAACACCAAAAGGGTTGGAGATTGTCTTATAGCTGCTGTTTCTCTTATTATCTTCTCACCGCTCTTCCTCATATGCTATTTTTTGGTCAAGAATGAGGATGGCGGGCCGGCTATCTTCAAGCAGGAACGCATCGGACGCTTTGGCAGGCCTTTCACCATTTATAAGTTTCGCAGCATGAGAGTGGACGCAGAGAAGGACGGGCCTCAACTCTTCGCCCATAAGAAAGATAAACGCATGACGCACATCGGGCGTTTCCTGCGCGATCATCACCTCGACGAGCTGCCTCAGCTTTGGAATGTCTTCAAGGGTGACATGGCGTTTATCGGGCCACGGCCGGAACGGAAGTACTACATCGACCAGATCATGCAGCACGACCCACGATATGTCTACCTCTATCAGATCAGACCGGGAGTGACTTCCTATGCCACCTTATATAATGGATATACCGACACAATGGAGAAGATGCTCAAGCGACTGGATCTCGACCTCTACTATCTGGAGCACCGCTCGTGGTGGTTCGACGCAAAGATACTCGTCAAGACCTTTATCAACATCGCCTTCGGAAAAGTGTTTTGAGGACAGAGAGAACAGAAAGAGGAAAAAAGACAAAAGGAACAGATATTGAGTCATTCTAAGACAGAAAGGCAAAAAATACAGATGCTGTGCCTCTTTCTAAGACAAAAAGACATAAAAGACAGATATTGTGATGCTTTATATTGCAATTCCCTTCTCCATTCCTTCACGCTTAGCAGCGTCCATGCCGTTCTCGATGTCGCGGTAAGCATAGGCACTCAGCTCGCGGAGAAGGCGGCTCTCAGCATGCGGATTGATATTCATATTATTACGTTTACAATTTCTTTATTTCTTCCGCTGGCAAACCCGTCATTTCCGAAATCATCCCATCCTCCAGTCCTCTTGCCTTCATCTTTCGTGCCACTTCCAATGCTTTTGCCTGTGCACCCTTCTCGGTTCCAATTGCGATTCCCTTCTCGGTTCCAATTGCGATTCCCTTCTCGGTTCCAATTGCGATTCCCTTCTCGGTTCCAATTGCGATTCCCTTCTCGGTTCCGATTGCGATTCCCTTCTCCATTCCTTCACGCTTAGCAGCGTCCATGCCGTTCTTGATGTCGCGGTAGGCATTGGCACTCAGCTCGTAGGCGCGGCGGTCTTCGGTGGTCATCTTAGCAATCTCGGCAGTCTTGAAAAGCTTTTCGAAGACACGACCTTGCAAGGCCATCGGACGGCTCATCAGATTTTGAAGATTCCTTAAGCAATAAATCCATTTCTCCAAAATGCTGTCGCACTCCTCCAAGGTTTTATGGAAATTGGCGAGCTCCACATAGATATAGGTGAGCTTGTCGTAGAAAATTTCGTGTGACTCTGTGTCCATGAGCTTCACTTCGCGGAAGATACTGCTGTCGCTATGCTTGTCCTCGGGAAACGTGAAGTTCAGTATGCCGATGGTGTATACGTCGTGGAGTTCATAGTTCCAGCTACCCCGCTGCGCCTGCTCAGCGATGGGGAATGTGGAATAGTAGATGGAGCGGTCTTTATAGAAATCTTGGTATACATTCTGCATCTCCACTATGATGCGCGCGCCAGTATCCGTTGTGCAGTATACGTCAAAGACAGCGCGGCGGGCTTCCTCGTTCGTACCGAACTTCTCGCTGTTTTTATAGGTGATGTCAGAGACGACAGGATCACCATTGAACAGCGCATTGAGGAAGCTCATCAACAAGTCCTTGTTGAAAGGGGTGCCGAAGATGCGCTTGAAACCAAAGTCGGTCAACGGGTTGATGTATCTTTCTCCTGTGTGTATCATGGCAGCGATTGTTTTTGTTACAAAGATAGGGGTTTCTGTCGACAATCGCAAACTTTCGACCTGACTTTTTGCCATCAGCATAGTAATTTCTACCTTCCCTCATATTGATTTGTTGGAATAATATGCTATTTATGCAAATGTAAACAGCGGTTTATATAAGCGGCGGTTTACTTTTAAGAGGAAGTGAGAAGGCTGAAATCTTGCCTAAAAAGCCGTTCGCGCACTATCTGTACGACCTTAAAGGCCTTTCATTGCAGGATATGTAAGATAACTGAAAACAAAATCAACGAGAAATTTGGTGGAGCGCAAGAAAAGTAGTAACTTTGCAGGCAATTACGCTCCAAGGGTCGTGAAAGACCCGCAACGTGATCATAGAATTCTATAACAAAACGAATAATTAAAGAAATGAAAAAAGGTATTCATCCAGAAAACTATCGCCCCGTCGTGTTCAAGGACATGTCCAACGGCGATATGTTCCTCACACAGTCTACATGCAAGACCAACGACACTGTAGAGTTTGAGGGCGAGACTTACCCAGTGGTAAAGGTAGAAATCTCCAGCTCTTCGCATCCGTTCTACACGGGCAAGAGCAAGCTCGTCGACTCGGCTGGTCGTGTGGACCGCTTCATGAGCCGCTACGGCAAACTGAAGAAGTAAATACCAAAGCTAAGAGAATAGAAGCGCGATCGAACGTAGTTGCATATACGTTTGATCGCGCTTTTTTGTAGAAGAAATTGGAAGACATAATTATGAAGAACAGAAACTGCAATAAGCTTTACGCCATTTGGACGCGAATTGCGACCTTTGTCTTTATCCTTTCTCTCCCAGTCATCGCCTCATGCTCCGGAGACGATAATGGCGAACAGGGGGAGACGGTCAACACCAATGCCAATGCCAACAACAACACTCAGGTCTTCCCGGAATATGCTCGTATGGAGATGCCACGCATAAAAGACGGCAGCCGTATCATCATACACCGGACCAACGCATTCGGCGTGAACTATATCGTAGAATGGGATGACGGACTACGTGCGCAGCGCTGGACATGCTACCGCCTTGATGCAGAAAACAGCATCGTGACAGGCAGTCGCAGTGGTTGGTGGAACGGAAGAGATCCCTTTGCTGAAGACGACCTGATACCCGCCGCGTACCGCACGACACTGAATGACTACAGCCAGATGACCCCTCACTACGACCGTGGGCATATCTGTCCGTCAGCTGACCGTCTCAACTCCAAGGAAGCCAATCAACAGACTTATCTGCTCGGCAACATACAACCGCAGCTCAATGGTTTCAACACCGGCGTATGGCTCTACATGGAGAACAAAATCCACGGCAACACTTACGAGAAGATCATAGGATGGAACCGAAGTGCTTTCCGTGACACCTTATATATATGTAAGGGTGGTACGATTGACAACAACAACTACACGCGTTCCAACACAGGTTTGGTCATCCCGAAATATTTCTTCGCCGCCATCCTGCGCATCAAAAATGGACAGTACAACGCCCTCGGCCTATGGTTTGAACACAAAAACGACCATAGCACAAGTCTGAAGGCTTACGCGTGCAGCATCGACGAGCTGGAGAAGCGCACAGGCATCGACTTCTTCTGCAACCTGCCCGACGACCGCGAACGTGTCATCGAAGCCGCCCAACCCAATGACGCTCTGTGGGGACTGAAATAAAAACAAGACCATCCATTAAATAGGTACATAGTTTAAAGTTTTAATGCTCTGCTATACAGAATAAAGAATATCAACGAATATCAAGAACATCCTCTATATATTCGGTCATATTTGCTATCCCATCGAAGATGGAGCGTTAAAAGTCTAAACGGTTACCGTGTACCTATTTAACGGATGAACTCAAAACATCTTTATTGTGGACTGATCACTTCTTCGCGGTCATCACCACTTTCCAGTGAGTCTTGCCTTTATCCGAGCCACGCGTAGCAGCCTTGGCATTTCCGGTGTAGCGGTTGAACCAGAAGTCATCGACCTCACCACCAGCCGAAGACCACAGATAGCCGGTGAACGTACGGTCGTTGAGATTCAGATCATCGTAGGCGACACGCATGACATAATCTGTCGTGGAGCCATTCTCCAGCACAGTTTTATAAGTGAGATAGATGTCACCTGTCTTCGGATCGATGTACCAGGTAAAGTCACGCTGCAACTCCTTCTCATTCGTCTGAGGGTTGTAGTCATACTGCGTACCCGTGCCCGAGATCGCCGTATTGTTGTATTGCACGAACTCGATATCTGTCGAGTGGTCGATGCTGTCGACAGCCACGCCTTGCTCATTGAGCTCGTAAGCTCTCATGCTGCCGCGCCACTGTCCATTGAGTGTCTGCGCCATAGCCACGAAGAAGTCCTGGTTGTTGACATCATCGTCATCTGGCCGATGGTTGTAGTCATTGCCCCATGTCCAGTCATCATACCAGTCATCGTACCAGTAATCCGGATCATCATCACAACTTGTGAAAAGCATTGGCACGACAGCTATGGCTGCCACTGCCATCATTATCTTAAACGCTTTCATATCTCTGAATGTTTAATCCACCTTGCTTGATCAATCTTACTCTACCTTTCCGAAATGTCTCACCGGCTTTGCCGTACTATCATCTTTAGCGCGCGTTCCAGCAACATTCTTCTTGGCATAGCCACCATAATAGTCGTCGTAGTAGTCATACCCCCAATCAGTGTAGCTATTCCAGTTGGGTGAAGACACCTGGACAAGACTAAAGTCTACGGTCTGGTTACCATAATAGATAGTGCCTTCAAAGCGACCGCGATACAGTCGATAGTCGCGAATCTGTACTGATGTACCCTCTTCTACGAAGTACACATTGATGACACCGTTGGACACTGTCCACTGAATATGGTTGGCTACCTGATTGTTGCGCCACGGCGAGTTCTGATAATAGTCGATCCAATAGCCCGTACCCGAAGAATAAGTATAAGGATCCTGCACAAAGCAGATCTCAGAGGACAAAGCCTGATAATGATAATGCTGACCATTATAATTATAATCTGTACTTACTTTCATATCACCTTGCCACGTTCCTTCAAGCGTCATGGCGATATCACTGTCGTCGTCGCAGGAGACCAGCGTGGTAGCTGTCAGTGCGAGGAGCAGCATAGAGATTATAGACATTAACTTTTTCATTGCCTTTTCATTTTTATGTTATTGATGCCACAAAGTTAACGCATTTCTATTAAACGGCAACGGGAAATCGGATATTTGTGAGAGGGATTTCCCTACTGTGTGAAGAGAATCCCGTTATTAATTAATCAAAAATAACCAGCAAAAGATGGGCTATCTCCATTCTTTTTTGTACTTTTGCCTTGCATTGTCTCAGAAAGGGAGAATGTGAAAACATAAGATTGTAAAACATAACTAAGATAAAGCCAAGAATAGAAAACAATGAGAACCGTTTACGAATTCAGTGTGAAAGACAGAAAGGGTAACGAAGTGTCCCTGCGCGAATATGCCAACGAGGTACTGCTCATCGTCAACACAGCCACCAAGTGTGGTTTCACCCCTCAGTATGAGGAACTGGAGAAACTCTATGAGAAATACCATGCCCAGGGCTTCGAGATCCTCGACTTCCCCTGCAACCAGTTTGGCCAGCAGGCACCGGGCACCGACGAGAGTATTCACTCTTTCTGCAAGCTCACCTATGGCACCGAGTTCCCACAATTCAAGAAGATCAAGGTCAACGGCGACGACGCCGACCCGCTCTATAAATTTCTCAAGTCTCAGAAGGGCTTCGCTGGTTGGGACGAGAATCATCCTATCTATCCCATCCTCGACAAGATGCTCTCTGAGGCCGATCCTAACTATAAGGAGAACCCGGACATCAAGTGGAACTTCACCAAATTCCTCGTCAACAAGAAGGGGCAGGTGGTGAAGCGCTACGAGCCTACGGAGAAGATCGACAACATCGCCAAGGATATCGAGGCTCTGTTATAATTTCATCACCTATACCACCCTATAATATAAAAGGAGAACAACGACATGAAGACAAAGTGCTTAATCATCGGCAGCGGACCCGCTGGCTACACAGCCGCCATCTACGCCGGACGCGCCAATCTCAATCCTACTCTGTACACCGGTTTGCAGATGGGCGGACAGCTCACACAGACCACCGACATCGAGAACTTCCCCGGATTCCCCGACGGTATTGACGCCAACGAGATGATGGAGAACTTCCGCAAGCAGGCAGCACGCTTCGACGCTGACATCCGCGACGGTGTGATCACCGAGGTGGACTTCAGCCAAAAGCCCTACGTGGCCACCAACGACCGCGGCGAGAAGATAGAGGCTGACACGATCATCGTAGCAACAGGAGCATCTGCCAAGTACCTCGGTCTTCCCGATGAGGAGAAATACCGTGGCCAGGGCGTCTCTGCCTGTGCCACCTGCGACGGCTTCTTCTATCGCAAGAAGGTTGTCGCTGTCGTCGGCGGCGGTGACACAGCCTGCGAGGAGGCCACTTATCTGGCCAATCTCTGTAGCAAGGTGTATATGATCGTGCGCAAGCCTTACCTGCGCGCTTCCGAGATCATGAAAAAGCGTGTGGAGGACAATCCCAAGATAGAGATTCTCTACGAGACCAACACACTCGGACTCTATGGCGACAATGGTGTGGAGGGAGCTCATGTGGTTTATCGCAAGGGCGAGGCCGACGAGAAGAAATACGATCTGCCTATTGACGGTTTCTTCCTCGCCATCGGTCATAAGCCCAACACCGACATCTTCCGTGGCAAGCTCGACATGGACGAGGTAGGATATATCAAGACACAAGGCGACACGCCGCGCACCAACATCGAGGGTGTCTATGCCGCCGGTGACTGCGCCGATCCCACCTACCGTCAGGCTGTCGTTGCCGCCGGATCAGGCTGCAAAGCCGCACTGGAAGCCGAGCGCTATCTGCAAGGAAAGTAAGCAGAGTATATATTATAAGTAAGATAACAGAATGCCATACTGCTAATCAACGGACTTGAGCAGTATGGCATTCTATCGTTTAGAAAGATACCTTTTCTTCCCCCTCATATTCCGTTTTTTTTGTTTGGAAGTGTATTACATCTGGGAAACCGTGTATTACTTATATATTAGAAAAAAATATAAATGAGAGTGTATAGGCTATTATGCCACGTGTATAAACGCACTAAGGGAAGCCACTCTCGTCGGCCTCCCTTAGTGCTTGGCGGAAGATGAGGGATTCAAACCCCCGATACCCGAAAGGGGTATACCGGATTTCGAGTCCAGCGCATTCGGTCACTCTGCCAATCTTCCAATTGTGACTACAAAGGTAATAAAAAGTTAGTAAAGGACGATTGTCTTTCTTTGACAATTTTAATAAATTAACACTACAACTTTGTCTCGATCCACTTTTTCAGAACTACAGCCTGGTTGTGAGTTTCGTCTTTTGCACCGAAAAGCAGCGTCACATTGGCTTGCGACAAGAGCGTCCTGCATCTTTCCACAAAGCTTTTGGCCTCGTCGCTCTGATTGAGTTCCTCAATATACTTCTCTGTGAAAGCAGGGAAAAGCGCAGGCTGATGCCCAAACCATTTTCTCAACTCCGTGGACGGTGCGAGCGATTTGTTCCACTCATCAATATTGGCGTTCTCCTTGGAGATGCCACGCGGCCACAACCTGTCGACCAGCACGCGATAACCATCCTGTTCTTCGGCAGGCAAATAGACTCTTTTAACTTTCAGCTGTCCCATCATCCTTCTGATATTTAATTATTTAATGCTGCAAAGATACCATGCTTCCACAATTTCCAACGGTAACAATTGTGCCCATTCATGAACAAAAAAAAGTTAAAAGTGTTCACTTCAACTTATTGCTGTCCAGAATTTTAATGCTTCGTCCATCAATCTCGATAGCACCTTCCTTCTCGAAATCGGCCAACACACGCTGCAAAGAGTACTTTTGGATGCCGAAGCTGTCGGCAATCTGTTGTCGGCTGCGATAGAGCTGGATGACGCGGGAGTTTTGTTCTTTCGCCCTCTTGATCAACAGGTAGCCTACTTTTTCTCTGACTGTCATCAGCGATAGCACGTTGATTTTGTGGGTCAGGAACACGTTGATGTCAGACAGCGTACGGATGAAGTTCATACACAGTCTACTATTCTCATCGATCGCTCTGACAAAATCCATCTTGTCGATGCGGAGAATCAAGCATGGCTCCACGGTCTCCACGCTCACGGGCATGAGATTGTTGGCAGAGAAGATGAAGGCCGGCGCAATGAGATGCCCTGCCCGAAGGCGGCTCACCTCTATCTGCTTTCCGCCCACAGAAGACATCCTGCACACCATTGTTCCTTCCAACACGATGTCGACATGCCGGTATGGCATACCGGCAAGCGCATAGATCTCGTTTTTGCTAAAAGCTATTCGTTTGTAACTGATGCTGTCTAAGAACTGCATGATATCTGTCTCTGAAAAATTCGCAAACAACTTACATTGCTGTAAGGTATTGATCTGTTTATTGTCTAACATGTCAGAAGTAATATTAATCACGGTGCATTATTTCATTGATACCTTTATGAATAATAACGAGCGAACTGACACCTTATTATATATGTCGGCATCCATCTCCCCGCCACGAGGCATACAAAAATCCAGGGCACCCCGAAGAGTGCCCTGCTTGGATATTATGCCATACGCATACACTTCGTCAGAATATACCGGCTTTACCCACAACGATCAAGAGTACAAAGCCAATGATCAGTGTCAGGAAACCGACGATAACACCTGTCTTGGCCATATCCTTCTGATCGATCAGACCTGTAGAGTAAGCGATAGCATTTGGAGGAGTTGAGATCGGCAAAGTCATGGCTGCAGATGCTGCCACAGCAATACCAATCAGCATGGTGGATGTGCCGCCGATGACGCTCAGCTTATCGCCCATGCCCTCGCAGACAACCGTGAGGATAGGAATCATCAGAGCTGCCGTTGCCGTGTTGGAAATGAAATTGGAAAGGAAGTAGCATACCAGACCCGCAATGATCAAGATCACGATCGGACTCCAGTCGCCGAACGGTATAGCCTGAATAGCAACCTTTGCCAACCCTGTGCCATTGAGTGCCAATCCGAGAGCGAAGCCGCCGGCCACCATCCAAATGACACCCCAGTCGATCTTTTGCAAGTCCTTGGCTGTGATGACGCCCGTGATAGCAAAGATGGCAATCGGAAGCATAGCCACCGTGTTGGAGTTCACGCCAACATACTTACCAACGATCCACAACAGGATGGTCAAGGCAAACGTGATACCGACAACAGCTGTACGCCAGTTGTGGCTCATATCACCTTGTATGTTCAGTTCAATGGTTTTCTGAGTAAAAGGAAAGAACTTTTTCAGTACTACCCATGCAATGAACAGCAAAACGATGACCAGTGGTACCATGATCAGCATCCACTGTCCGAAACTGATCTGCATATTGAGTCCTGCAGGATCAATGAGCACTTTATAGGCAAAAGCGTTGGGCGGTGTACCGATCGGTGTGCCCATACCTCCAAGGTTGGCACCGATAGGAATAGACATCGTCAAGGCGATGCGCCCCTTGCCATTGGCAGGCAGTGCCTTGAAGACAGGCGTAAGGAAGGTCAGCATCATTGCGGCTGTAGCCGTGTTGGAGATGAACATGGAGAAGGTACCGGTGATGAGCAGGAATCCCAACAGCACATTCTCACTCTTCTTGCCAAACGGCTTGATGAGCGTCTTTGCCATCCACACGTCGAGACCCGACTTTGTGGCGGCAATAGCAAGGATGAAACCACCGAGGAAGAGGATGATCGTAGGGTCGGCAAAGCAGGCCATGATACCTACCGAGTCCAACAACTGGCCATACTGTCCTTCGTTGCCTTGCAAAAAATTGAAGGAGGAATCACTCACACAGAACAATAGAACAAAGATGATTGCGATGGACGTCGCCCATGCGGGTATAGCCTCCGTAATCCACAACATCACGGCCATCACAAAGATGGCAATCACTCTCTGCTGTACCACAGTGAGCCCAGCAATACCAAAGCAGGCGCTTGGCAAATTCCAAATAATCAGCGTTACCAGTGCAGTGATCAAGAACCAAATCAGCTTCTTCTTGTCTAAGTGACCAGTAACGACATTCTGTTCCGTTTCCTTCGTCATAACTAAATGATTTTAGATGAATACTTATAGGTTTGAGGTATAATTGCTGCAAATATACGTGGATTTATTGAGATAAACAACTATTTTTGTCCTAACTTAGTTTTAATAATCGCTTAATTCTGTTAAATGTATAACAAAAAGAAGCATCTGTCAGAAACATTTTCTATTTTTGTAAGTCTTAAATAATGTAGGCGGGATATGATGCCCGCTGATCAACAAACCAACAAAAAGAATCGCACTCCTTATATATATAGGAGTACAACAGAAAGAAAACAAATAAAAAGTATCATAAAATGAAAAAGAAAGTATTATTGTTCGCCATGCTCCTGTTCTGTTGTATAGGACAGGCCTTTGCGCAGGCTCAGATCAAGTTCGACAAGGTTACCTATAACTTTGGCACATTCTCCGAGAGCCAGCCCGTGCAGAAATGCACATTCACTTTCACCAACGTGGGTGACAAGCCCTTAGTCATCAACCAAGCCCTGGCCAGCTGTGGTTGCACGGTACCTTCCTACACCAAAGCTCCAATCAAGCCGGGAGAGAAAGGTGTGATCTCTGTGACCTACAACGGCAAAGGCAAATTCCCAGGCCATTTCAAAAAGGCCATCACCGTCCGCACAAATGGCGTCCCGGAGATGACGAGACTCTACATCGAAGGTGAGATGAAAGAAGCTAACAATAAATAGGCAAAAGCAAAGCAGTGCTCTCAGACATACGGGAGCACTGCTTTGCTTTTTGCTACAAGCCCCAAACCACATTGCTGTTTAGATCTGTAGCATATTATATTCTATTCCAATGACAAGATGATCGAAGTGGCGCCAAGTGTGAACAATGTTCCATCTTCTATCACCCGACGCTCATGGTCGCCCAACAACTCGTTGCCAACAAAGGTACCAGTATTACTTGGACCATCACGAAGGATATACTTAAGCCGCCCATTGCGGTCACGCGACACGTTCACGACGCAATGTGTCATATCCATACTGGGATCATCCGTGGCAATTGCACAGTCGACATGTGAACTACGGGAAGCTCTACCGATGAAGTTATCGCCGAGATGCAAAGGAAACTCCTGCTTATAATGGAAGCGGTTCTCTATCACGACCAATTTTCCAAAGTTCTCTGATGGTTCTGCAACTGTAGGCGAGACAACAGAATCAGATGCTGCCTTATCCTCTTCTTTTGACAGCGGAGCCTGAGCAACAGATTTCTTCGCGATTTTCAATCTGACTCCGACTTTCTTTCCACATTCAGGGCAAGATGTCACAAACGTTCCGTTCTCATCCACCTCACTCTCATCAAAGTAGATGACGTTTCCACATTTAGGACAACGAATCTTTTTCATGGTTCCATGGATCATTACTGCTTCACTTCCATCACCCAACCTTGAGCAAACTCGTCATAGTCGGCAAGCTTGTTGCGAATCTTTTGAGCCGTATGGGCAGAGGAATACATACCATAGACCACTCTTCTGCGGCCTCTAAGCATAAGCACCTTTGCGCTATCCAAGCCTCTTTTGTGAAGTTTCTGTACATAAGTCTCAGCATTGGCCTTGCTGACCTGACTGGCCAAAACGATCGTATAGCCCGTCCCGACAGTCTGCCCAGTCTGGAATTTCCGAACAGCACTGTCTTGCTTGGCCTTCTGGATTAAAGCTTTCACATTAGCCTTTCTGACCGTCTCGCCTACCGTCTTCTCTCCGAAGGTCTTCTGCTGTGGCAAGACGGGCTGGAGCAGATCGGTGTTAACCCGGCTCTCAATGACACCCTGACCATTGCTCAAACGTGTCGGCAAGAGCAGAAAGACGATAAGTGCAATACACGCTACAGCCACATTACGCCATAAGGCGATCAGACGCACGTCGCGTTTGTCCGACTTGTCTGTAACAGCGTTCTCACTATCGGCACTCTGAATTTTCGGCATCACCACTGCCGCCTTGGCAACAATTTCTTCTTCGCCTGACTCTTTGACAGTGGGACCGAGTGCCTTCATTTCAAACGAGCCCAAGCCATAGAGCGAGGGAGTAAGAATCCCAGCTTCACAGGGTGAGAACTCATAATGGCCATCACTGTTGACACGGATCGTTCCAATATCTGTCAACTCGAAATAGCCTTCGTTTTCCAAATGGCCTTTCAGCTCACGCACTTCCTCCTCTATGCGCTTGCAGGCATCGGGATAGCTGATATCATAAGCTTCGACATAAGATTGTGTAAGCAACGAATCATTGATGGTGAGCTTTGGATTGAAGCCCACCGTGCGCTTTGGCGGTAGAAAGGTGCCGTCGGTCGGATCGTATATAGCACTGACATAGTGCGCCATAAACCCACCAAAGCCGGGAACAATGACACAATCATTGTCCAAAAGCAATATTTCTATATGTCTACTTAATTCTATCACGTTTGCAAAATTAAGAAAAAAGGCCATAAACACCAAAAAATAACATACTAAAAATCAGACCTGACATTTTTTTTAGACAACACTGCAAATTATTCAAATGAATTTGTTATCTTTGTGGCAAAATATTACGAAAGACAAGATGGAATACGAAGAGACAAATATCAAAGGAGTTTGGATATTAACTCCAAAAGTTTTTAACGATAACCGAGGATATTTCTTCGAGGCTTGGAAAAAAAGCGACTTTGAGGCCCATGTGGGCAAGGTCGACTTCATCCAGGACAATGAGTCGAAGTCGTCTTACGGCGTATTGCGTGGACTGCATTACCAAAAGGGAGAATTCTCCCAGGCAAAACTCGTTAGAGTCATCAAAGGCAAAGTACTCGATGTGGCTGTAGATCTTCGTCAGTCATCCCCGACTTTCGGTAAGTATGTGATGGTTGAGCTGTCGGAGGACAACAAGCGTCAACTCTTTATCCCCCGTGGCTTTGCCCATGGTTTCCTAGTGCTGAGCCAGGAGGCCGTCTTTACTTATAAAGTTGACAACATCTACGCTCCTGCCCACGAAGCCAGCATCCGGTGGAACGATCCGCAGATCGGCATCAACTGGCCTATAGACCAGAAAGATGTCGTCACCAGCCCTAAGGACTTGGAAGGCAAAGACTTCAAAGACGCTGACTTCTTTGAATAATTTACCTTTAAGCACAGACTTAGCTTAAACGTATAGAAATGAATATAGCAATTGTAGGTACCGGATACGTCGGACTCGTCAGCGGCACGTGCTTTGCGGACACAGGCGCCATCGTCACTTGTGTAGACACCAATGCCGAGAAAATCCAGCGTTTACAAAACAACGACATACCTATTTACGAACCAGGGCTCGTGGAGTTGGTACAGAAGAATGTCAAGGCAGGCCGATTGAAGTTTACGACCGATTTGGCTTCTATCGTCAACGAACAAGAGATCATCTTCACAGCTGTTGGTACACCACCCGACGAAGACGGGTCTGCTGACTTGACCTATGTGCTGCAGGTGGCCAAGACCATCGGACAAAGCATTAACAAATATGTCGTCGTTGTCACCAAGAGCACTGTGCCCGTAGGCACCGCCAAGAAAGTCAAGGACACGATTCAGAGAGAGCTGGACAAGCGGGGTGCAAAAGTGCAGTTCGACGTTGCCAGTAACCCTGAATTCCTTAAAGAGGGCAACGCCATCAAGGACTTCATGAGTCCCGACCGCGTAGTCATCGGCGTAGAGTCGGAGCGGGCCAAAGAGATACTCTCGCGTCTCTACAAGCCTTTTCTGATCAATAACTTCCGGGTGATCTTCATGGATATTCCGAGTGCCGAGATGACCAAATACGCTGCCAACTCGATGCTCGCCACACGCATATCGTTCATGAACGACATGGCTAACCTATGTGAACTAGTACATGCCGACATCAACATGGTCAGACAAGGCATCGGCAGCGACACCCGCATAGGCCGTAAATTTCTCTACGCCGGTTGTGGCTATGGCGGTTCGTGCTTCCCCAAAGATGTGAAAGCACTTATCAAAACCGCCGACGACAATGGCTATTCCATGGAAGTACTCAAGGCAGTGGAGCATGTCAATGAGCGTCAAAAGACCGTGCTTTTCAAAAAACTTGAGAAGGCCTACGGATCAGAGGGTCTCAAAGGCAAGACCATCGCCCTGTGGGGACTGGCTTTCAAACCTGAGACAGACGACATGCGCGAGTCCACAGCCCTGGTCATTATCAAATTGCTGAAGGACGCCGGTTGCACAATCCGCGCCTACGACCCCGTGGCGATGAACGAATGCAAGCGCCGCGTGGGCGATGCCGTCGTCTACTGCCACGACATGTACGACACCATTGACCAGGCCGACGCGCTGCTCCTGCTCACAGAGTGGAAAGAATTCCGCCTGCCCAACTGGAACGTTATCGCCCGAGCCATGCGGCGCCCACTGGTCATCGACGGCCGGAACATCTTCGATGCCAAGGAGCTCGGTGAGGCCGGAATCGAATATCACTGCATAGGACAATAGTCCATCATCATTTGTCGACAAGGAATCGTGACACCTATATATAAAATGTAGTCTATGAAAAAGCAATTCTTTCTGCTGATATGTTTGCTCACAGCTTTAACGATAAGTATTGGCGGTTGCCGTGAGCGGGCTAAACAAGTTTCAGCTCCGCAAGAAGACCTCGCAGCCAAGAAAATGCTACAAGGTATATGGGTGAACGAAGATGAGGAGAGTGTCGCCTTCGAAGCCCAAGGCGACTCGATCTTCTATCCCGACACAACGAGCCAGCCTGTAAGATTCCAGATAGTTGAGGACACGCTCGTGTTGCATGGTGCCGAGGATATTAAATATCCCATCATCAAGCAGACAACGCACCTCTTTATCTTTAAAAACCAAAACGGCGATGAGGTGAAACTGGAAAAAAGTGATGATCCAGACGATGCCGCACAGTTTACACACCAAAAGCCGAAGGCTGTCAACCAAAACCAGCTCATCAAACGTGACACCATCGTAAGCTACAACAACGTCGGATACCACTGCTACGTCACTGTCAACCCTACCACGTACAAGGTTGTCAAAGCCTCATACAACGACGAAGGCGTGGAGGTAGACAATGTCTATTACGATAATATCGTCAACCTCAATGTCTATCATGGTGCTACAAAACTCTTTTCCGGTGACTTCCGCAAACAACAGTTCAAGCATATCGTTCCTGAGGATTTCCTGGAGCAGGCGATCCTCAGCGACCTGATATTCGACTCTATCGACAAGAATGGTGTTCACTACATTGCTGTGTTGGTCATTCCCGACAGCATGAGCAGCTATGAAGTACAACTCACCGTCAGCTATACCGGACACTTGCAGATGCGATTGAAATAAACATCTCTTGCCCTGCTCCGAGGCTCGGAAAACAAAAAAAATCGTTAGCCGAAGGTCGGTTTTTCTTGCATCCTTGCACGATTGTAGCTAAAATAATGTAAATTTGCAGCAATTATGGAAATAGCGATCGTAAAATACAATGCTGGCAACATGTTTTCAGTGGTAAACGCCCTCAAACGGTTAGGTATTACCCCGCAGATTACCGACGAGGCAGAACAGCTACAGAAAGCGGACCGTGTCCTATTCCCCGGACAAGGCAATGCCAAAACGGCCATGGACTATCTGCGACAGCATGGGCTGGACAAAATCATCACAGGACTGAGACAACCTGTGTTGGGCATATGTGTGGGACAACAATTGTTGTGCCGACATTCTGAAGAGGGTGACACACCATGCTTGGGCATCTTTGACGTGGATGTGAAGAAGTTTGTTCCCAACCACCATGACGAGAAAGTGCCCGCTATGGGATGGAATGAGCTCACACATCTGAAGTCGCCGCTTTTCAAAGGACTCCACGAAGGCAACTACACCTATTTCGTCCATAGCTATTATGTGCCAGTATGTGAAGACACAATCGCTCAGGCCAACTATATCCTCCCCTACTCCGCAGCGATCCATAAAAAAAATTTTTGGGCGACACAGTTTCACCCGGAGAAGAGTGGACAGGTGGGAGAGACCATTCTGCGCAACTTCTTGGAAATAAAAGATTAATCAGGATCAGCCATGCACAACATAGAACTCATACCAGCCATTGACATCATCGATGGCAAATGTGTGCGCCTCACCCGCGGTGATTACCAGCAGGTGGCTACCTACAACGACGATCCCGTGGATCAGGCCAAGCAGTTTGAGGCACTTGGCTTCCGCCGTCTTCATGTCGTGGATCTCGATGGAGCCAAATCCAAGCATATCGTCAATGTTGGCGTACTCTCCGCCATCACCCACGCCACCAGTCTCACCGTAGACTTTGGAGGCGGTGTGAAGAGCAACGATGATCTCGACCGTGCCTTTCAGGCTGGAGCCTCTATGGTCACCGCAGGCAGCATCGCCATCACTCATCCTGAGGAGGTAGGGAAATGGATCGGACACTTTGGTGCTGACCGTATCATTCTCGGTGCTGACGCGCACGACGGTCGCATCAGCATCAACGGATGGAAAGAGGACTCTTCCGTCAGCCTGACAGATTTCCTGCATGAATGGGTCGATGCCGGCATCACAAAGGTGCTCTGCACAGACATCTCTCGCGACGGCACACTGCAAGGCCCCTCCACCGCACTATATCGTGACATCATGGCACGTTATCCCCATCTACAGCTCATCGCCAGCGGTGGTGTGGGCAACATTGCAGACATAGCAGCCCTTGACCAGGCAAAGGTACCCGCCGTGGTATTCGGTAAAGCTTGGTATGAAGGAAAGATCACGGCCGCAGACATTCAACCATACATCAACAGCAAAGAAAGATAAAGATGTTAGCCAAACGTATCATACCCTGCCTTGATGTCAAAGACGGCGAGACCGTCAAAGGCACACACTTCGTCAACCTTAGACAGGCCGGAGATCCCGTGGAACTGGGAAAGGAATATAGCCGGCAAGGTGCTGACGAGCTGGTGTATCTCGACATCACAGCAACATCCGACGGGCGCAAGACCTTCACGGACCTCGTCACGAGAGTAGCCCGGGAGATCAATATTCCCTTCACTGTCGGAGGCGGCATCGAGAGCATTGCCGACGTGGAGCGACTACTCTATGCCGGTGCTGACAAGATCAGCATCAACTCGGCAGCGATCCGCCACCCTGAGCTCATTGACGAGATAGCCAAGCGCTTCGGCTCACAGGTTTGCGTATGTGCCATTGACGCACGCAACGATGCCGACGGCTGGCACTGCTATATCAAAGGCGGACGGGAACGTACTTCTCTGCGCCTCATGGACTGGGCCCGCGAGGTCGCTGACCGCGGAGCTGGCGAGATACTCTTCACCAGCATGGATCACGACGGCGTCAAGCAAGGCTTTGCCAATGAAGCACTGGCAGAGTTGTCAACAGAAGTGGCAATACCCGTGATCGCCAGCGGTGGCGCAGGAAAGAAAGAGCATTTCCGCGATGCCTTCACGCTGGGAAAGGCAGATGCTGCTCTGGCTGCCTCTGTCTTCCATTTCGGCGAGATCACCATCCCCGAACTAAAGCAATATCTCAGAAGAGAGGGGATCAATGTGAGAATATAAACAAATTTAGATACGACAACATACCATAGTAAATAGAGGACAATATGGAAATAGACTTTGAGAAAATGGGAGGGTTGGTTCCTGCCATCATACAGGATGCAACCACCAAGAACGTGCTCATGCTGGGTTTTATGAATCAAGAAGCCTACAAAAAGACCATGGACACGAAGTTGGTCACGTTTTGGAGCCGTTCACGTAACTGTCTTTGGACAAAGGGCGAAACATCGGGCAACTACCTGCATCTGGTTTCCATTCAAAGCGACTGCGACAATGACACGTTGCTGATCAAAGTCAATCCCGACGGCCCTGTCTGCCACAAAGGCACGGACACATGCTGGGGTGATACCAACAAATGTAATCCAGTGGAATTCCTCAGCGAATTGCAGGACTTCATCAACAAGCGCAAAGAAGAAATGCCGGAGAACAGCTACACTACCAGCCTCTTCCGCAAAGGCATCAACAAAATTGCACAAAAGGTTGGTGAGGAAGCAGTTGAGACCGTGATAGAAGCTGTCGGAGGCACAAATGAGCAATTGGTCTATGAAGGTGCCGACCTCATCTACCATCTCATTGTCCTGCTGAGTGCCAAAGGCATGCGCATTGAGACCCTTGCCAATGAACTGGCCAAGCGCCATAATCCCAACTGGGACAAGGCACGTCGCATCAAGAAGTCACAGGAATAGAGTATACCCTGTTTGCGTCCTACTCTGATATGTAACTTAGAAAAATATTAATTGATCATGCTTATCGATTATCATAAAGTAAATATATACCAACAAGACAAACTCATCCTCCATGACGTGGATTTCCATGCCGAGGAAGGAGAATTTATCTATTTGATAGGAAAGGTGGGATCCGGCAAGAGTTCACTGCTCAAGACTTTCTATTGCGAGCTTGATCTTCCACAGAAAGAAACAGAAAAGGCCCAGGTCCTGGGACGTGATTTGAAAGCACTCAAGCGCAAAGAGGTGCCTGCACTCCGAAAGGAAATGGGCATCATCTTTCAGGACTTTCAGTTGCTCCATGACCAGACTGTTTACCGCAACCTGCGCTTCGTGCTCAAGGCCACAGGTTGGAAGGACAAGAAAAAGATCGATCAGCGCATCGACGAAGTGCTTGAGGCTGTGGGCATGGCCGACCGTAAAGAGAGCATGCCCCACGAACTGTCCGGCGGCGAGCAACAGCGCATCTCCATTGCACGTGCCCTGCTCAACCATCCCAAGATCATCATCGCCGACGAGCCTACCGGCAATCTCGACCCAGAGACGGCTTGCAATATCGTGAAGTTGCTCAAAGACATCACTACCACGGGTACGGCTGTCGTCATGTCGACTCACAACATTCCGCTACTCGACCGCTTCCCTGGTATCGTATACCGATGCAAGGAAGGACTGCTCAGTGACGTCACCAAAGAATACGCTAACCTCGACCTCACCGAGGACGAGGCTACGATGTAGCCGGCAACCACTCCTATTTATAATATATAACACGTCAATCCATAAAGACTAAGCAATATGAAGGTTTTAAAATTTGGAGGTACTTCCGTTGGATCACCAGATCGAATGAAACATGTAGCAGGTCTCGTCACCGCTTCAGGCGAGCCCACCTTTGTCGTTCTCTCAGCCATGAGCGGCACAACGAACTCTCTCGTAGAAATCAGCAACTATCTCTACAAGAAGAATCCCGACGGTGCCAACGAGGTGATCAACAACCTCGAAAAGAAATACATGAAGCATGTAGACGAACTTTACGATACAGATGCCTTCAAAAAGAAAACCACAGAATTCCTGATAGGAGAATTCAACTATCTGCGCTCTTTCACCAAAGACCTCTTCACCAGCTTCGAGGAAAAAGCTGTCGTGGCTCAGGGAGAGGTGATGTCAACCAACATGGTTGTCAACTACCTGCAAGAGCAAGGAGTCGATGCCGTGCTGCTCAATGCCCTTGACTTCATGCGCACAGACAAAAACAGTGAGCCTGATACCACTTATATTAAAGACAAGCTCCACGAGGTGATGGAGAAAAACCAAGGTCATCAAATCTATATCACTCAAGGCTTTGTCTGCCGCAACGCCTATGGCGAGGTCGACAATCTGCAACGCGGAGGTTCTGACTACACAGCTTCGCTCATCGGCTCGGTGCTTCCCGCCGACGAGATACAGATTTGGACCGACATCGACGGTATGCACAACAACGACCCGCGTGTAGTAGATCACACCGAGGCCATCCATCAGCTCAACTTCGAGGAGGCTGCCGAGCTTGCCTACTTCGGTGCCAAGATCCTGCATCCTACCTGCGTGCAGCCTGCTAAGTATGCCGGAATCCCTGTTAGACTGAAAAATACACTCGACCCGGACGCTGAGGGGACGATCATCGACAACGTCCTCGTCAGAGGCAAGATCAAAGCCGTCGCCGCCAAAGACAATATCATCGCCATCAAAATCAAGTCGTCACGCATGTTGCTGGCCACCGGTTTTCTGCGCAAGGTCTTTGAGATCTTCGAGAGCTACCAGACTCCGATCGACATGATCGCTACATCAGAAGTAGGCGTGTCCATGAGCATCGACAACGACGCACATCTGAACGAAATCGTTGACGAACTGAAGAAATATGGCACCGTCACCGTCGACACCGACATGTGCATCATCTGCGTAGTTGGCGATCTCGACTGGAGCAACCTCGGCTTCGAGACAATGGCAACAGAAGCCATGAAGAACATTCCCGTTAGAATGATCAGCTATGGCGGCAGCAACTACAACATCTCATTTCTCATCCGGGAAGCCGACAAGAAGAGAGCTCTGCAAAGCCTCAGTGACACACTGTTCAACAATAAATAACAAACATCGTCAACAGACAACATAAGGGATCCCTTGCGGATCCCTCTCATCTGAAGATAAGAAAATGAAAAGAGAGCTGACCAAAGGTCGTTTCCCCATTGAGAAGTTCAGTGGAGTGACGACTCCTTTTTATTATTACGACACAACTCTTTTGCGCAACACGCTGCGCACAATCAACGAAGAGTGTAAATCGTATGACAACTTCAACGTGCACTATGCGGTGAAGGCCAATGCCAATCCCAAGGTGCTCAGCATCATCAGTCAGGCTGGTTTAGGTGCAGACTGCGTTAGTGGAGGAGAAATCCGGGCCAGTCTGAAAAGCGGCTTCCCCGCCAATAAGATTGTCTTTGCCGGCGTAGGCAAGAGTGATTGGGAAATCAACCTGGCATTGGATGCCGATATCTTCTGCTTCAACGTGGAAAGCGTCCCTGAATTAGAGGTGATCAACGAGTTGGCTGCAGCCAAGAATACGGTGGCCCGCGTCTGCCTGCGCATCAACCCAAACGTAGGGGCACACACACACGCCAACATCACGACGGGACTGGCTGAGAACAAGTTCGGTATCGCCATGGAAGACATGCTCCCTACCATAGAGCGCATCAAAGAGATGAAGCATATCGAGTTTCTAGGTCTCCACTTCCATATTGGCAGTCAGATCCTCGACATGGGCGACTTTGAGGCACTTTGCAATCGCATCAACGAGCTCCAGGATCTCTTGGAAAAGCATCAGGTTAAAGTCTCAAATATCAATGTAGGCGGCGGACTGGGCGTGAGCTACGATCATCCCAACCGTCAACCTATCCCCAACTTCCATGACTATTTCAAGACCTATGCCTCACACCTGCGTCTGCGCCCAGGTCAAGAGCTCCATTTCGAGCTTGGGCGTGCTGTGGTAGCTCAGATGGGAAGCCTCATCACCAAAGTACTATACGTCAAGCAGGGCACCTATAAGCAATTTGTCATTGTAGATGCCGGTATGACGGATCTCATACGCCCCGCACTCTATCAGGCATATCACAAAATAGAAAACTTGTCAAGCAATGAGCCTGCGGCCACATACGATGTAGTAGGTCCCATCTGTGAATCAAGTGATGTCTTTGCGAAAGCGGTTGACCTCAACACCGCACACCGTGGCGATCTCATCGCACTTCGCTCTGCCGGTGCCTATGGTGAGATCATGGCCAGCCAATACAACTGCCGCCCATTGCCCAAAGGCTACATTACTGAAGACTTTATATAAAAAATGAACATTGCTTTATTTTTTGATACAACAACGATTGTCTGCGGAGCAGCTGTCATCATTTTGGCTGTTCTGTCTTCTCTCATGAATCCATTTTTCCGTTTCCTGCCCTCACACGATGAGGAAGAGGAACCGGAAAAGGATAGCTACAACACAAACTCTGAAACAAACACTGCTTCAGGAGACGAAGAACCCCTTGAGTCTACGGAGAACCAGGAAGAAAAGATTGACGAACCTGTAAACGCCAATGATACAAAACAACCTTCTCTCCCTAAACTGACAGTGATCCTCTCGCCTCACGAAGAAGCAGAGAAACTGGAACGCCACCTTCCAGACATACTCCAACAGGATTATCCTGCCGGATACCAAGTCATCGTGGTCACAGAATATGGTGCACACGACACGCTGGACGTTTTGAAGCGTTTCAAACACAGCATGGAAACAGATCCCGCGGCTTATCCACATGTGTCGCTCTACGTCACCTATATCCCTAACTCCTCACGGTACATGAGCCGAAAACGATTGGCCATGACCTTAGGCGTGAAGGCTGCACAGACACAGTGGGTGGTGTTTATCGAAACTGATTCTACGCCGTCGAGTCGTCAATGGCTGCAACATATCGGTAAAGCCTGCACGATGGCTGACACAAAAATGGTTATCGGCTATGGTCACTTCGAGCCAGAGACACCGACCGCATGGCGATTCGACCGTCTGCAGGCAGCTTGCTATCTTCTCCGTGAAGACGTCAAAGGTACAGCTTACCGTACGTTGAGCCATACGGTTGCTATACAGAAGGATGAGTTCATGCAGAATGATGGTTTTGAAGGATCATTGAGCTTGGTCAGAGGAGAATATGAATGTCTGGTCAACAAATATGCTGAAAAGGGTATGACGCAAGTCGTTACCCATCCAAAGGCGATAATGACCGACGACAAACCTACCAAACGCGCTTGGCGCAGCAACCGTCTTTTTTATTTAGCTACCCGCCGCCATCTTAGCCGTAGCCTGCCCCACCGCATGTTGTTTATCACAGATCAGATCCTGCTTCATCTGAATGTCTGGGCCATCTTGGGTATTGCTTTATGGGGAACACTGACGCAGAAATGGGTGATGCTGGGTGCAGCTGTCTTAGCTTTCATCCTCACCATTATACTCCGTCTGTGTGGAGCCCACAGGGCTTTTAGCCGTTTACGAGAACCCATCACACTGTGGAGCGTGTTACCATTGGAACTGACCGTGGTTTGGAGAAGGTTAGCCACTGCCGTGCGCTATCTGTTTGCCAGCCCCTATGACTTCACCACACACAAACAATAAATATTGAACATCCATCTATGGAAAAGCAGAATCTCCTCATCTTTCTCCCCTCAGGATCAGCAAGCTATGCATTGGGACAGGCTTATGTCTCAAAGCTACAGACCTTGCTGACCCAAGACTATGAGGTGACCTGCCTTCATTCACTCGACCGCTCGACCCTGGCCGTCCTGGACGATTACGATGTCATACATGTCTTCACCCTTTGGCACCGCTCTGTCCTCCACCTCCTACACAAAGCATACAGTCTGCACATCCCTGTGGTCATCACACCCTTGGGCGACCTGCAGCCTTGGGTCTATGCCCAACATCGGCATTCCTATGACTGGCTGAGATGGAAAAAAGTCATTGCCAAGGCCAGTGCAGTGCAAGTATGTGGAAAACTCGAGGAGCATTCCTTTCAACAGCTTCATCTCAATGCCCGTAAGGTATTGATCAAAAATCCTATTCTCACCAGTATGGTGACATTTGAGTCAGTGGCACAAGCTACCCAAAGACTCTATCGTAAAGTCATCGACTCTAATGTGCGTTTCTCGATCACGGAGGAAATCTATGCTCTGCTTTGCGGCACAATACAGATAGGCATCGATGACTTCATGCTCCGTGACCACGAACAATGCAATAAGCTCTGCCAACAATGGGCCAAGCTCACCAATGAGCAATGGCGCATGATACTCATCTACGCTACCGACGAGCATGTCGACGACTATCTCAGTCTGGGACTGGAAAGACTCAATATCAGCAAGCCGGAACTCAACGTGCACGATATTGACAGATATCCTCTTCCATGGAAATACCCAGAAGATGACCTGCCTTCCGACACGCTGATCCCCCACTCTATCCTTGTCCGTAGCAAACTCAGCGAAAATGTTGACAAGAATGAAGTGGGAGAACGCAAACTGGTCATTGAATTGATCAACCTGCATCATGAGAGTGAAAACGGCCGTGTGCCTCTGCGGCATTTGGCCAACGTCTATATGACACTTCGTTTCACACCGATGGACGAAGATCGGGTGGCAGACATTTTGAAAGCGATGGGGCTTGCCGACTTTACACAAAAAGTAACAAAAAAACTGCAAAAGACACTTCGTCTCCCCGATGGCTATGCTATCAACATGAGGCATTAACAACCTAAACATTCCATAAAACTTTCTTTTTTACACAAATCTTCCAATGATTATGAACGACAATAAGAAACTCGACGTACGATACCTGCAATTGCTGGCACAGTCCTTCCCCTCGGTGGCCGACGCCAGTACAGAGATCATCAATCTCCAAGCTATCCTCAATCTGCCAAAAGGTACTGAGCATTTCCTGGCTGATCTTCATGGAGAATACGAGGCATTCCAACACGTTCTAAAAAACGCATCCGGTAATATCAAACGCAAAGTTGGCGAACTCTTTGGTACAACGTTGCGTGAGACAGAGAAGCGAGAACTCTGCACACTCATTTATTACCCCGAACAGAAACTGGAACTCGTCAAGGCTTCGGAAAAAGACCTCGACGACTGGTATCATATCACAATCCACCATCTCGTAGCCGTCTGCCGTGATGTCTCCAGCAAATACACACGCAGCAAGGTGCGCAAATCGTTGCCCAAAGACTTCTCTTATATCATTCAGGAACTGCTCCATGAACGCACGGAGGATTCTGACAAGACCGCATACGTCAACGTCATCATTGATACGATCATCAACACGGGACGGGCTGATGCCTTTATCATTGCCATCGCAAACGTCATCCAGCGACTCGCCATCGACCAGTTGCATATTCTCGGAGACATCTATGACCGCGGTCCAGGAGCGCATAAAATCTTGGACTTGCTTCAGAACTATCATCACTGGGATATCACGTGGGGCAATCACGACATGCTGTGGATGGGAGCAGCCGCCGGCAATGATGCCTGCATCTGTAGCGTCATACGCATATCACTACGATACGCCAATCTCGCTACACTCGAGGAAGGCTATGGTATTAATATGGTACCATTGGCCACCTTTGCCATGGACGCTTACGCCGATGATCCCTGCACAGAGTTCCGCCCCATCCTCTCGGGTGATGCCGAGAACCTCAATGAGAAGTCCATACGGCTCACGGCCCAAATGCATAAGGCAATCGCTGTAATGCAGTTTAAACTGGAAGCGCAACTCTATGAGAAACACCCAGAATGGAAGATGCAAGATCGCGAGCTTTTCAATTTCATCGATTATGAACATGGCACGATCATGCTTGAAGGGAAGATCTACTCGCTGCGTAGTTGCCATTTTCCAACCATCGATCCTGCCAATCCTTGCGTTCTCACAGATGAGGAGCACGAACTGCTGCAAAGACTGCATCATAGCTTCATGGTCAGTGAGAAGCTCCACAAACATATCGACATGCTGCTCGACCATGGCTGTATGTACTTGGTATGCAACAACAACCTGCTTTATCATGCATCCATACCTCTCGAAGAAGATGGCAGCCTGAAAAAAGTAGAAGTCTATCAAGGTCAACCTGTGGCAGGAAAAAATCTGATGGAGACCGTCGGGCATCTGGTACGCTCCGCTTACCAAAGCGACACCAACCCGGTGGAGCGCGACTATGCCATTGATTATTTCTTCTATCTCTGGTGCGGTCCGGACAGCCCTCTCTTCGACAAGTCTAAGATGGCTACCTTCGAGCGCTATTTCATCGAAGACAAGGAAACACATGTTGAGCATAAGGGCAACTACTTCAAACTGCGTGACGACGAGAAGATTTGCGAGCATATCATGGACGCTTTTGGCGTCACTGGGCCTAACCGACATATCATCAACGGCCACGTCCCCGTGAAAGTGGGTGCCGGAGAGAATCCTATTAAAGCAGGAGGCAAGCTGATGGTCATCGACGGTGGATTCGCACAAGCCTATCATAAGCAGACCGGCATTGCAGGATACACGCTCGTCTATCACAGTCGTGGTTTTCAGCTCGTACAGCACGAGCCATTCACAAGCACCGAGGACGCGATCTTACGCGGTACCGACATCAAGTCCACTACACAGATTGTTGAGATGTCTGCCCACCGTATGTTGGTAGCCGACACGGACAAGGGTGTAGAACTGCGCAAACAAATCGATGATCTCATGGAGCTTCTCTATGCTTACCGTCATGGCATTATCACGCCAAAACTATAGCCACAGAGCACCGCAAGACAGTACCCGACCATTCCTATCTTGCAGACACTCGTCTTGCAGGAACACCCCTATCTTGTGTCTTGCAGCCATCCCCGTCTTGCAGTTCTGTTCGTCACGATATATCGTGGCGCTCCCTATATCGTGACGCTTCCGCCTTCTAAGTAAAAGCACAAAAAAGCTCCCGCCAATCCTGACGGGAGCTTTTTATGATCTTTGACGATGATAATCGCCCTGTTTATACCAGATACTGAGAAGAGATGCTCTCGTTATTCACCACACGACGGATCGTCTCGGCAAACATATCAGCCACGCTGAGCTGCTTTACCTTATGGCAACGCTGCGTATAAGGGATCGAATCTGTGAAAACAATCTCTTCAAGCGCAGAGTTCTCGACACGCTCACTGGCCGGACCACTCATGACGCAATGCGAGGCACAGGCTCTCACACTCAGTGCACCATGCTCCATCATCAAATCGGCAGCCTTAGTAATGGTGCCGGCAGTGTCTACCATATCGTCGACAAGCACCACATTCTTACCCTTCACGTCACCGATGATCTGCATGCTTTCTACCACATTGGCACGTGCTCTTGTCTTATTGCACAGCACCAATGGGCAACCCAGATACTTGGCAAATGTGTTGGCACGCTTAGAACCACCTACATCGGGCGATGCAATCACAAGATCCTTCAGACGCAAGCTTTGCAGATAGGGCAGTAACACACCAGAAGCATAGAGGTGATCTACAGGCACATTGAAGAAGCCCTGGATCTGATCAGCGTGCAGATCCATCGTGATCAGACGGTCAATGCCCGCCACACTCAGCAAGTCGGCGACAAGCTTGGCACCAATGCTTACACGTGGCTTGTCCTTGCGATCCTGGCGTGCCCAACCAAAATATGGAACCACTGCAATAATGTGACGTGCGGATGCACGCTTGGCAGCGTCGATCATCAACAACAATTCCATAAGGTTGTCAGAATTCGGAAAGGTGCTCTGCACCAAGAAAACATCACGGCCACGGATCGATTCCTCATAACTGACAGCAAACTCACCGTCAGAGAAGCGCGTGATGACTAAATTGCCCAACGGGCAACCCAAGCTGGCACAAATCTTTTCTGCAAGGTATCTCGTCTTTGTTCCCGAGAAAACCAAAAAAGAGTTTTTTTCACTCATCTTGTTTAGCGTTTATATAACAAAAGTGTAATGGTCATTGCCTTTGATGATGCAAATGTAGGAATTTTCTGTCACACTCACAATAATATTGGAAAATAAAACGTATCTTTGCATTAAAAAATTGATATATGAAGGTAGATTTGCAGACTTTTAGCCAACTCCATTACCCGGCCTACGTGCTCGAAGAGCTACGCTTGCGTAAGAATCTCAAACTTATCAGCAGTGTAGCCCGCCGTTCTGACACAACGATTATCCTTGCTTTCAAGGCGTTTGCCCTTTGGAAGACTTTCTCTATTTTCCGGGAATACATCCCCGCTACAACCGCCAGCTCACTCTACGAAGCAAGACTTGGTTACGAAAAGTTTGGCAGTCGTGTTCATACATTCTGTCCCGGATATACCGATGACAACATCTCTGAGATTGCACATTATTCCAGTCATCTTATCTTCAACTCTCTGAGCCAACATCAAAGTTTCGCCGCCAAGGCAAAAAATGCCAATCCGGAGATCAGCCTCGGCCTACGCGTTAATCCGGAATATAGTGAAGTAGAGACGTTGCTCTACAACCCTTGTGCACCAGGATCTCGCTTTGGTGTCACTGCCGACCAATTACCGGAAGAGCTACCAAAAGATATAGAAGGATTCCATTGCCACTGCCATTGCGAGAGTGGAGCCGACGTTTTCCAGCGCACGCTCGCTCATATCGAAGAAAAGTTCGGCAAATGGTTTCCACAACTCAAATGGATCAACTTTGGCGGCGGACATCTGATGACTCGCAAAGACTACGACACAGAGTTGCTGATCAACATCCTGAATGGCTTCCACAAACGCCACCCACACTTAAAACTGATATTGGAGCCAGGCAGTGCTTTCCTATGGCAGACGGGACCTTTGGTAAGTCAAGTGGTCGACATTGTTGAGAATCATGGCATACGCACAGCAATTCTCAACGTCAGTTTCACTTGCCACATGCCCGACTGCTTGGAAATGCCTTATCAGCCACAAGTGCGTTTCGCAGAAAGTATTGGTACCGATGCCGACGGTCTTTACCCGGCAGAAAAGGCTCCACACATCTATCGCCTTGGAGGAGACTCCTGTCTTAGCGGTGACTTCATGGGCTATTGGAAGTTTGACCATGAGTTACAGGTTGGCGAGAATATTATCTTTGAGGACATGATCCACTATACTACCGTGAAGACAACAATGTTCAACGGTATCTCCCATCCCTCTCTCATGCTGGCACACCCCGATGGAGAACTTGAGATGCTCCGCAAATTCTCATACGAAGACTACATGAACAGAATGGATTAATCCTTTCCACATCACTATCTCACAGTGATGTGGAAGCACCCTTGATTCACCTCGTATTTGACATAACAGCGCTTTTCCTCACGCATATCACGAAGCACTTCGGCTAAAATGTATTTCAGCGTATCATTGCGCACGACACGCCGTTGCTCTCCGGGCGGTTCTACAGTTTTATAGCGGTTATAGCAGACGTCGAAAGTCGTGCCATAGAGATGACAACTATTTTGCGTGGCATTGCCATTATGACCACGAAGACGCTCCACATCATCCTTGGACCGAAGCACACTGGTGACAATAATCTTATGCAAGGGAATGCCCTTCATCGTCAGGCTGTCGAAATAGCTGCGGCCTATATCTTGTAAAAGAATGGACGCACGGGGAACCAAATAGGGAATGCTGCTATGTAGTTTGTCAATATAGACATAGGGATTGCTCCCCACAAACACCAGACCGGATTTACGTCTGGCAGCTTCGTCACGGTTCTGCACAGGCTGGATTCCCCACTTACTGGCTGACACGAGTTGTACGTCCTGCTGATCCTCGAAGGTACGCTGATAGCCGGGGACACTATAAATAGGTGTGTGGCGCAACGAACCATCAGACTTGAAGAACGGCGAGACACCTGCCGAATAACGCAAAGAAGGCAATGGTGACGGAGCCAACTTGCTCAAATAGGTTCCTTCCAACACTACTTTGTCTGTATCATTTCCTGCTTCACCCGCTTGTGCAACAGCAATAGCCTGACCGGCATGCGCTGTATCTGAGCGCATACCTACACTATCCGCTGCTTCTCTCTGACGCACAGCAGTCTGTGCCGTTCGGTTGTTGGCGATGGAAGGAAACAGCAGACGCACGATGGCTAAGACCACCGTAACAATCAAGAAACTCTGCAGGTATCTTTTCTTTGTAATTCTCATTTCACATGCAAAAATAACACAAATCAGAAGAATATCAAAACAAACAAGAAGAAATCATGCGACTCTAAAACATATTTTTGCCTTTAATCTGTCTTTTCTCGGTATTTTATTGTAATTTTGCAGGGTAATATATTACGTACTTAATAGATATACATTGATAGAAAAACATATCGTACTCGAGGATATCGACCCCGTCGTATTTTACGGAGTCAACAACGCACATCTGCAAATGCTGAAGGCTCTCTTCCCCAAGTTGCGTATCGTTGCGCGGGATAATGTCGTGCGCGTGCTTGGAGACGAGGAAGACATGGCCCGATTTGAAGAAGATATCGAGAAGATGAGAAAACATGTGGTGAAGTATAACTCCATTACAGACGAGGATATTCTCGACATCATCAAAGGACGACAGACTAAGGCCGATGCCGTAAAGGACGTTCTCGTATACAGCATTTCGGGGCGCCCTATCAAGAGCAGATCTGAAAACCAGCAACAGCTCATTGATGCTTTTAATAAGAGTGATATGATATTCGCCGTAGGACCAGCCGGAACGGGCAAGACCTATCTGAGCATTGCCCTTGCTGTGAAAGCACTGAAAGAGAAAGCCGTCAAACGCATCATCCTCAGCCGACCGGCCGTGGAAGCCGGTGAAAAACTGGGATTTCTCCCCGGTGATATGAAAGACAAAATTGATCCTTATCTGCAGCCGCTCTACGATGCCTTGCAGGATATGCTGCCCGCTACAAGACTCAGTGACTTGATGGAAAAGCATATCATACAGATAGCACCGCTCGCCTTTATGCGCGGCCGCACGCTCAGCGACGCCGTTGTCATTCTCGATGAGGCTCAAAACACTACGACCGCACAAATCAGGATGTTTCTTACACGCATGGGATGGAACACCAAGATGATCATAACGGGTGATATGACTCAAATCGACCTGCCAAAAGAATGCAGGAGTGGACTGAAAGAAGCTCTGAAAATACTAAAAGGCGTGGAAGGCATTTCTGTCATAGAGCTCACAAAAAAAGATATTGTCCGCCACCAACTCGTCACCCGCATCGTCAACGCCTATGAAGCTTACGACAAGCATCAAGAGGAAGAACACCGAAAACGAGTTGAAAAACAGAGAAGAGACTCACTTGAAAACAACGATGACGAACAAGAACTGACCATCATCGGCACCGGTAATTTCACTGAAAACTGATTTTCACCTCCCAACTAAATAGAAGACATTTCATAAAAAACTTTTTTATATTCATACTATTATGAAAGCTTTAACTCATACCGATTTTCATTTCGAAGGACAGAAAAGCGTTTACCATGGCAAGGTACGCGACGTTTACAACATCAACGATGACCTCATCGTAATGGTCGCTACAGACCGCATCTCGGCTTTCGACGTCGTCTTGCCCAAAGGCATTCCTTTCAAGGGCCAAGTGCTGAACCAAATCGCATCGAAGTTCCTTGACCAGACAGCCGACATCTGCCCGAACTGGAAACTGGCAACACCCGACCCAATGGTCACCGTAGGACTGAAATGCGAGGGCTTCCGTGTGGAGATGATCATCCGCTCTATCCTTACCGGTTCTGCTTGGCGCGCTTACAAAGACGGATGCCGTGAACTCTGTGGCGTGAAATTGCCGGAAGGTATGCATGAAAACGAGCGCTTCCCCGAGCCCATCATCACTCCTACCACCAAAGCCGATGAAGGTCATGACCTGAACATCTCTCGCGAGGAGATCATCAAGCAGGGTATTGTGTCTGCCGAGGACTATGCTGTCATCGAGGACTGGACACGCAAGCTCTTCCAGCGCGGACAGGAGATTGCAGCCAAACACGGTCTGATCCTCGTCGACACCAAATACGAATTTGGCAAGCGCGACGGCAAGCTCTATCTCATCGACGAGATCCACACACCGGATTCCAGCCGCTACTTCTACGCCGACGGCTACGAGGAGCGTCTGGCAAAGGGTGAGCCCCAGCGTCAGCTCTCCAAGGAGTTTGTAAGACAGTGGCTCATCGAGCACAACTTCATGAACCAGCCCGGACAGACCATGCCGGAGATCACCGACGAGTATGCAGAGAGTGTGTCTGAGAGATACATCGAACTCTACGAGCACATCACGGGTGAGAAATTCGACAAGGCTGCTGAGGAAGGCGACATTGCTGCACGCATCGAGCGCAATGTGAAGAACTATCTCGCAACACGTAAGTAAAAGCTCAACACATCAGGAATGTACAAACAAGAGCGCATCAAGCCCTACAATGGCACAGGTGACAAGGGGCAGCTCGTAGAGGAGATGTTTGACAACATCGCCGACAACTACGACACCCTCAACCACCGGCTGTCATGGAATATCGACAAAGGATGGAGACGCAAGGCTATCAAGGCCCTTGCGCCTTACCACCCTTGTTCTGTCCTTGACGTGGCAACAGGCACCGGCGATTTTGCCATACTCTCAGCCCGAATGCTTCATCCACAGAAGTTGATCGGAGCCGACATCTCGGAAGGGATGATGAACGTAGGACGACAGAAAGTGAAAGCGGCAGGACTGGACAGCATCATCTCTTTCCAAAAGGAAGACTGCATGCATCTGTCATTCCCCGACAACACTTTCGATGCCGTCACAGCGGCTTTTGGCATCAGAAACTTTCAGGATCTGGATCAGGGACTGCGCGAGATGTGCCGGGTATTGAAAAAAGGTGGTCATCTGAGCATTGCGGAGCTTACCGAGCCTGTGCACTTCCCCATGAAGCAGTGCTTCAAACTCTATTCCCACACCTTCCTGCCGGTCTATGGCAGCATCATCTCTAAAGACAAGAGCGCATACAGCTATCTCACAGCCACCATCGAAGCTTTCCCCCAAGGAGAGCAGATGATGGGCATCCTGCAAAAGGCAGGCTTCTCCAAGGTCTCCTTCCGGCGACTGACCTTCGGAATATGCACTCTGTATTTCGCTGAAAAATAACCATCACGTCAAACAAGTAACACCAGCTGCACAATGGACAAATACGGACTGATAGGCTACCCTCTTGGACACTCCTTCTCTATCAGCTATTTCAATGAGAAGTTCCAAAACGAGAACATTGACGCTACGTACGAAAACTTTGAGATCCCCACGATCGAGGAACTACCGGAGATCCTTGACTCCAATCCTGAATTGAGAGGACTCAATGTCACGATTCCCTACAAAGAGAAGGTCATCAGCTATCTCGACTCTCTCTCTCCCGAAGCGCGTGAGATCGGCGCTGTCAATGTCATCAAAGTCACCCATAAGAACAAGAAAACGATTCTTAAGGGCTTCAACAGCGATGTCATCGGCTTCACCCAGAGTATAGAACCGCTATTAGAGCATTTCCATAAGAAAGCGCTCATCCTCGGTACCGGCGGTGCATCGAAAGCCATTGACTTCGGTCTGAAGTCGCTGGGGTTGCAAACGATGAAGGTTAGCCGATACGAAAAGCCGGGGACCATTGAGTACAGCCACATCACAGCAGACACCATCAAGGAGTATAACGTGATTGTCAACTGCACACCCTGCGGCATGTATCCCCACGCCGACGAATGCCCCAACCTCCCCTACGATGCCATGGACAGCCATACGCTTCTCTATGATCTCATCTACAATCCCGATGAGACGCTGTTTATGAAGAAAGGCAAAGAGCATGGCGCTGTAGTGAAGAACGGACTGGAGATGCTCCTGCTCCAGGCTTTTGCCAGCTGGCAGTTCTGGAATGACGAAAGGTAAGACTCCACATTCCGCAGATTCTATCATACCATATTATATTATTATCATTCAAGACTTACGATTGAAAAAATGAATAATCGATACATGATGCGAGGCGTCAGTGCCGCCAAGGAAGATGTGCACAACGCTATCAAGAACATCGACAAGGGTATCTTCCCCCAGGCTTTCTGCAAGATCATCCCCGACATCCTCGGTGGCGATCCGGAATACTGCAATATCATGCATGCTGACGGCGCCGGCACAAAGTCTTCTTTGGCCTATCTCTATTGGAAGGAGACGGGTGATCTGAGCGTTTGGAAGGGAATTGCGCAAGACGCTATCGTCATGAACACCGATGACTTGCTCTGTGTGGGAGCTGTTGACAACATCCTCGTGTCAAGCACTATTGGTCGCAACAAAATGTTGATCCCAGGTGAAGTTATCAGTGCTATTATCAATGGCACCGACGAACTGCTTGCTGAACTGCGCGGCATGGGTATCGGCATCTGGCCCACGGGTGGTGAAACTGCAGATGTCGGTGACTTGGTACGTACCATCATCGTCGACTCTACCGTCACGTGCCGAATGAAACGCAAGGATGTCATCAACAATGCCAACATTCGCCCCGGCGATGTCATCGTAGGACTTAGCTCCACCGGTCAGGCTACCTATGAGCACCAATACAATGGCGGCATGGGCAGCAATGGACTGACAAGTGCACGCCACGATGTCTTCGCAAAGTATCTGGCTGAGAAATATCCCGAAAGTTATGACCATGCCGTACCCGACGAACTGGTGTATAGCGGGAAATACCACCTCACCGACAAGATTGAAGGTGTGCCCGTCAATGCCGGTCAGATGGTTCTCTCTCCTACCCGCACATACGCTCCGGTCATCAAGAAGCTCCTGGATGAGCTACGCCCCGAGATTCACGGTATGGTGCACTGCACCGGTGGCGCTCAGACCAAAGTACTGCACTTCGTAGGCGAAAACTGCAAAGTGGTAAAGGACAACATGTTCCCCGTTCCCCCACTCTTCAAGACCATTCACGACTGCTCCGGCACAGACTGGAAAGAGATGTATCAGGTCTTCAATATGGGACATCGCATGGAGATCTACGTCCGTCCGGAAGTTGCGGATCAGGTCATCGCCGTAAGCAACAGCTTCAACATCGATGCCCAGGTCATCGGACACATCGAAGAAGGCAAGCGCTCACTGACCATCAAGTCAGAATTCGGAACGTTTGAATATTAAATCCAACGCTTGCTTTTAACAAACAAGCGTATGAATATTAAACTATAAGACGATTTATGCCAGAAAACAACAGCATATTGGAGAAGCTCGACGGTTTAGAGGCTCGCTATGAGGAAGTCAGCACGCTTATCACCGACCCCGCCGTCATAGCCGATCAACAACGTTATGTAAAACTCACCAAGGAGTATAAGGATCTCGACGACATCATGAAGGCACGCAAGAGATACATCGACTGTCTCAATGCCATCAAGGAAGCCAAAGACATACTGGCCAACGAGAAAGATCCCGACATGAAGGAAATGGCCCACGAAGAGCTCTCGGAGAACGAGGCCCTCAAGCCGAAGCTGGAAGAGGACATCAAGATTGCCCTCGTGCCCAAGGACCCGGAAGACGCTAAGAACGTGCAGATGGAGATCCGCGCGGGAGCCGGTGGCGACGAGGCAGCCCTCTTTGCCGGCGATCTCTTCAACATGTACAAAAAATACTGTGAGTCGAAAGGCTGGACCGTCAGCGTGACAAGTGTCTCGGAAGGAGCCGTTGGCGGATACAAGGAGATAGACTTCGCCGTGAGTGGCGACAATGTCTATGGCACATTGAAATATGAGAGTGGTGTGCATCGCGTGCAACGTGTCCCCGCAACAGAGACTCAGGGGCGTATGCACACTTCTGCCGCCACAGTCGCCGTTCTCCCGGAAGCCGAAAAATTTGAAGTCCACATCAACGAAGGAGACATCAAGTGGGATACTTTCCGCTCCAGTGGTGCCGGCGGTCAGAACGTCAACAAGGTGAGTTCCGGTGTCCGTCTGCGCTATCCTTGGAAGAACCCCAACACGGGTGAGGTAGAAGAAATTCTCATCGAGTGTACCGAGACGCGTGACCAGCCAAAGAATAAGGAACGAGCATTGAGCCGTCTCTATACATATATATATGATCACGAGCACCAGAAATACGTCGACGACATCTCCAGCCGCCGCCGTTCTTTGGTATCTACTGGTGACCGCAGTGCCAAGATCCGTACATACAACTTTCCACAGGGGCGTGTCACTGATCATCGTATCGGTTACACCATCCATGACCTGCAAGGATTTCTCGGCGGCAACATCCAAGACATGATCGACCATCTCACCGTGGCCGAAAATGCAGAAAAACTGAAGGAGAACGAGTTATAGGCTGCATAGAGCGGTCAGCAAGCTGACAAGGTATATAGCTAATCGATCACTGGCAACAGCAATCTGATAATTAGTAAAAAGTAAACAGATAATTGTTCATAAACGACAGACCATGAACCGTAAGCAATTAGTCGAACAGATATTCCAAAAGAAAACATTTCTCTGTGTAGGCTTGGATCCCGACATCCGCAAGATGCCGGAATGCGTCCAGCAAGAAGAAGATCCAATTTTCTTCTTCAACAAGCAGATCATCGACGCCACAGCACCCTACTGCGTTGCCTACAAGCCCAATCTGGCATTCTACGAATGTCTGGGTGTCAAGGGCATGACTTCTTTCGAGCGTACAGTAGAGTATCTCCAGAAGTTCTATCCCGATCATTTCATCATCGCTGATGCCAAACGCGGCGACATCGGCAACACCTCAGCCATGTATGCGCGCACCTTTTTTGAAGAATACAATGTCGATGCCCTCACAGTAGCTCCCTATATGGGTGAGGACAGCGTTACTCCTTTCCTTGAGTACAAAGGCAAGTGGGTGGTATTGCTCGCATTGACAAGCAACAAGGGCAGCCACGACTTCCAGCTCACAGAGGACAAGGAGGGCGAACGCCTGTTCGAGAAAGTGCTGAAGAAATCACAGCAGTGGGGCAATGAGGACAACATGATGTACGTCGTCGGAGCCACACAAGGACAGATGTTCCAGGACATCCGCAAAGTAGCTCCCAACCATTTCCTTCTTGTTCCAGGCGTTGGCGCACAGGGTGGTTCACTTCAGGATGTTTGCAAATATGGCATCATCAAAGACTGTGGACTCCTGGTCAACTCCAGCCGTGGCATCATCTATGCCGGACATGACGAAAACTTCGCCCAGGCCTCGGCAGAGAAAGCCAAAGATTTGCAACAGCAAATGGAGGTGGAACTGTCTAAAATCGGATAAGTAAAAACGCATTGCTCGTTCAAGCAGAGCCTCATTTTTATTTCACAAAAAGCGTACTAATGTGCAATTAGTGCGCTTTTTTTTATCTAAAAAGCACAAAAACTCAGCCTATCTTCAAAGATTCGAGAATAATTTATTATATTTGCAGAAATGTTTCAATCCTATTAGAAGATGGAATTTACCGCAAAGCAAATAGCTCAGTTTGTACAGGGCACTATTGAAGGAGACGAGAACGCCAGCGTGCACACCTTTTCCAAGATAGAGGAGGGCACGGCAGGCTCTATTTCCTTTTTAGCCAATCCCAAGTATATCCACTATTTATATGATACCAAGTCCACCATTGTTTTGGTAGACTCACAGATAAGCATCGACCGTCCGGTAGCCCCCACGCTCATTCGCGTAGACAACGCACGCGACTGTGTAGCCCGGTTATTACAGCTCTACGAGGCAGCCAAGCCCAAGAAGCATGGCATCGATCCCCTGGCCTTCGTATCTCCTAAGGCCAAAATCGGAAAGGATGTCTATGTGGGTGCCTTTGCTTATATCGCAGACGGCGTAACCATCGGCGACGGCTCACAGATCTATCCCAATGTGACCATCATGGACAATGCCACTCTTGGCGACAACTGCCTGATCTATCCTCAGGTGAGCATCTATCACGACTGCAAGCTTGGCAACAATGTCACGATCCATTCCGGCAGTGTCATCGGTGCCGATGGCTTCGGCTTCGCTCCCAACGCTCAGACTGGTCAGTACGACAAGATTCCTCAGATCGGCATCGTCACCATTGAGGATAATGTAGAAATCGGTGCCAATACTTGCATCGACAGATCAACGATGGGATCTACCTTCGTCAGAAAAGGCGTGAAGCTCGACAACCTTGTGCAGATCGCCCACAATACCGACATTGGAGAGAACACCGTGATGTCAGCACAGGTCGGTGTGGCTGGCTCCACCAAAGTAGGACAATGGTGCATGTTTGGCGGACAAGTCGGTGTCTCCGGACATATCACCATCGGCGACAAAGTGCTGCTGGGTGCCCAATCTGGTGCTCCATCTTCCCTCAAATCCAACCAGACCCTGATTGGCACTCCACCAATGCCTCAGTTCGCCTATTTCAAGAGTCAGGCGCTGTTCCAAAGACTTCCGGAAATCTACAAGCAGCTGAACGCATTGCAGAAAGAAGTGGAAGAACTGAAGAAGAAGTCATAAAACAGCAGACTTACATAATAACAAGTAAAATAACCTCAACAGAGCTTTACACGCTTGATCGTTAAGCAACACAATAAAGATGGATACAGAAAAGCAAAAAACGCTTGGTGGCAGTTTCTCTCTCTTTGGTAAGGGACTGCACACAGGTCTGAATCTCACTGTGACGTTCAATCCCGCACCGGAAAACACCGGCTATAAAATCCAACGCATCGACCTGGAAGGACAGCCCACTATCGAAGCAATTGCCGAAAACGTCGGTAATACAGAGCGTGGCACCGTTCTGCAGCAGGGAGACGTACGTGTCTCTACTGTTGAGCACGGCATGTCTGCCCTTTATGCAATGGGCATTGACAACTGCCTCATACAGGTCAATGGTCCCGAATTCCCCATTCTCGACGGTTCGGCTGCCATGTATGTCGAGCAAATCCAAAAGGTGGGCATCGTAGAGCAGAGCGCACCGAAGGACTATTATATCATCCGCAAGAAGATAGAAATCAAGGACGAAGAGAGCGGCTCATGCATCACCATTCTCCCGGATACAGATTTCTCCATCACGGCCATGTGCTCCTTCCCTTCGAAATTTATTTCCAGCCAGTTTGCCACACTCGACAAGATGGAGAACTATGCCGAAGAGATAGCACCAGCCCGTACTTTCGTCTTCGTACGTGACATCGTGCCATTGCTCAACGCCAACCTCATCAAAGGCGGCGACCTCGACAATGCCATCGTCATCTACGAGAAACCCGAAGAGCAGGCTCAGCTCGACAAACTTGCCGACCTGCTGAAGGTGCCGCATATCGACGCCGCCAAGATCGGTTATATCCAGCACAAGCCACTCATGTGGGACAACGAATGCACGCGCCATAAACTCCTTGACATCATTGGTGACATGGCCTTGATCGGCAAGCCCATCAAGGGACGCATCATTGCCACACGCCCCGGCCACACCATCAACAACAAGTTCGCGCGTCTGATGCGTAAGGAAATCAGAAAGCATGAGGTGCAGGCTCCTATCTACGATCCCAATGAGGAGCCGCTGATCGAC
This sequence comes from Hallella mizrahii, assembly GCF_009695775.1. Lineage (GTDB taxonomy): Bacteria > Bacteroidota > Bacteroidia > Bacteroidales > Bacteroidaceae > Prevotella > Prevotella mizrahii. Next base: position 99,497 of record NZ_VUNG01000002.1, read on the forward strand.
AACATTCATATCCGTCAGCTACTCCCCCACCGTTATCCCATGCAACTCGTCGATAAGATTGTAGCCATGGGAGCAACAAGCATCGTCGGCGTGAAAAACGTCACTGCCAACGAACCTTTCTTCCAAGGTCACTTCCCCGATGAGCCCGTCATGCCCGGCGTGCTGCAGATCGAGGCCATGGCACAGTGCGGTGGACTGCTCGTGCTCAGCCAGCTCGACGAACCCGAGAAATGGTCGACCTATTTCCTCAAGATCGATGACGTGAAGTTCCGTCATAAGGTTGTGCCGGGCGATACGCTGCTCTTCCGCGTAGAGCTGCTCGGTCCGGTGCGCCATGGCATCAGTTCCATGAAAGGATATATGTTCGTCGGTGATCATGTCGTGTCCGAAGCGACATTCACGGCTCAGATCGTCAAGAACAAATAAGCCCCTATATTAATCTCAAGACCACATTTACACAAAATGAATCAGATTAGTCCTTTAGCATTTGTGCATCCCGAGGCCAAGTTAGGCGACAACAACGTCATCGGCCCCTTCTGCTACATCGACAAAAATACAGTACTGGGTGACAACAACGTGATGCAAAACAGCGTCACGATCAACTACGGTGCCCGCATCGGCAATAACAACGAGTTCTTCCCAGGTGCCAGCATATCCACCAAGCCACAAGATCTCAAGTTCAAGGGCGAGGAGACCATCTGCGAGATCGGCGATAACAACAGCATTCGCGAAAACGTGACCATCTCCCGTGGCACAGCCTCAAAAGGCACTACACGCGTGGGCAACAACAACCTGCTGATGGAAAACATGCACATCGCCCATGACTGTTTCTTTGGCAACGGACTGATCATCGGCAATTCCACCAAGTTTGCCGGTGAGGTCACCTGCGACGACTTCGCTGTGATCAGTGCCGAGATCCTCTGTCATCAGTTCTGCCACATCGGCGGCTACGTGATGATCCAGGGCGGTTGCCGTTTCAGCCAGGATATTCCTCCTTATATTATAGCTGGCAAAGAGCCTACCCGCTACTGCGGTGTCAACCTTGTAGGGCTGCGCCGTCATGGTTTCAGCAACGATCTGATTGAGCTCATCCACAACGCCTATCGTCTGCTCTATTCCGAGGGCATCCTCAAAGATGGCATCAAGAAGATCAAGAGCGAACTGCAGATGACACCCGAAATCCAATATATCTGCGACTTTGTCGAGTCTTCCAAGCGTGGCATCATCAGATGATGAGACCTTTCGCCCGAAGAGATGAACACATACAACGATGAAGTCAAGAAACTATTGTCATTCTCTAAGAGTTAGGAGCAGCTTTGCCCCTAACTCATTTTCCTTTTTATGAAAACACTCTTCGTCGTCCTTGGCCCAACAGGTGTTGGCAAGACTGAGCTATGCCTTTCCATAGCCCGATATCTCCATTCCCCCATCATCAATGCCGACTCCCGGCAGATCTTCAAAGAGATTCCTATCGGCACCGCCGCCCCTACAGCAGAGCAGCAGCAGAGCGTCCGCCATTATTTCGTGGGCAACCACAGCCTTCAGGACTACTACAGCGCCTCGATGTACGAGCAGGATGCCATGAAGCTCATCACCCGCTTGTTCAGTGGTGAGGAAGGCGGCTGTGCGCACGACAGGCTTTTGCTCTCCGGGGGCAGCATGATGTATATCGATGCCGTTTGCAATGGCATTGACGACATCCCGACTGTGCCCGAAGATATCCGCGAGAACCTCAAGCGCCGGTTGGCCGACGAAGGTCTTCCCGCCCTTGTCGAACAGCTCCGTCAACTCGATCCCGTGCACTGGGCTATCGTCGACCGCAACAATCCCCGCCGCGTCGTCCACGCTTTAGAGATCTGCCTCGCTACCGGCAAGACCTACACCTCATTCCGCACCCATCAGAAGAAGCAACGGCCTTTCAACATCGTCAAGATAGGGCTCAACCGCCCACGCGAGGAACTCTACGAGCGCATCAACGCCCGAGTACTGAAGATGATCGACAAAGGCCTTGAGCAGGAAGCCAGAACAGTGTTTCCCCTTCGTCATCTCAACTCGCTCAACACCGTGGGCTATAAGGAGTTGTTTGCCTACTTCGACGGCCGCATCCCCAAAGAAGAAGCCATCCGACAGATACAGTCCAACACACGACAGTATATGCGCAAGCAACTCACATGGTTCAAGAAAGATGATGCTATCCAATGGTTCTCTCCCGACAATATTGAAGATATCTTAAAATATATAGATTCCGTGTCATAATCAACTATTATTTTATTACTTTTGTAAACAACAGAGCCACCCCATATAATCACACACAGAGATGCGCGTTCATGCCGTCAACGACAAGGTGTTGCACTCTGTAGTCACGCGATAACAGAAAGAAAATGAGAAAATTAAGATCTTTCATGAGTTGGTGCTGGAGAAAGGCACGCAACTTCTGGCCTTGGTACAAATCGCTCTACAAAGGACGAAAGTGGTATACCAAAACACTCATCGCCTTTGTGTCCTGTATCGTGGCCTTCCTGCTTTATTTAGGTGCCGTAGACATCAACTTCCTTTGGCTGTTCGGCAAGAGCCCCGGCTATTTCTCGGGCATCATGGATCCTCAGACCAGCCAGGCCTCCGAGATCTATGCTGCCGACGGCACGCTCATTGGCAAGTTCTTCAATGAAAACCGCTCCCCCGTGAAATACGAAGAAATCAATCCTTATTTCTTCAAAGCACTCATCGATACCGAGGACGAGCGATACTACAAGCGTCCACGCGGCATGGCTGTCGACCCGATAGGTATCTTCAGTGCCATGAAAGACGCTGTGCTCCGCCACGACGGTCGCGGTGCTTCGACAATATCGCAGCAGCTGGCCAAGAACATGTTCCGCGTGCGCTCTCAGTATTCCACCGGTCTGTTGGGCAAGATCCCCGGGCTGAAGATTCTCATTGTCAAGAGCAAGGAGTGGATCATCGCCACCAAGTTGGAGACGGTCTTCAACAAGAAAGAGATCATCACCATGTACGCCAACACCGTAGACTTCGGTTCTAACGCCTACGGCATCAAGACCGCTGCCAAGACCTATTTCGACACCACGCCGAAAGAGCTGACCACCGAGCAGTGCGCTCTGTTGGTCGGTATGCTCAAGGCCACCACGATGTACAACCCGCGTACCAATCCCAAGAACAGTCTGGCACGCCGCAACACCGTGCTCCACAACCTTTATACCCACAGAGACCTCACCCGTGAGGAGTGTGATTCCTTACAGCAGATTCCCATCCAACTCCATTTCAAAGTGGAGGAGAACTACGATGGACAGGCCATGTACTTCCGTGAGGCTATCGCCAACGAACTCCAGGACTGGTGCAAGGAAAATGGCTATGACCTCTACAGCAGTGGTCTGAAGATCTACACCACACTGGATCCTAAGATGCAGAAATACGCAGAGGAAGCTGTGCTCAAGCAAATGAAAAATGTTCAGCGCAACTTCGACAGCGAATGGGGAGCCAACAAGAAAAGTGTCTGCTGGTATGACGAGAATGGCAACGAGGTGCCTCATTTCATTGAGGACATCGCCCAGCGACTGCCGCAGTACAAGCAACTCTTGGCTAAATATGCCAACAACCCCGACTCTGTCTCTTACTACATGAACAAGCCCCACATGGTCAAGCTCTTTGACTATGACAAGGGTACTGTAGAGAAGGAGATGTCCTCGCTCGACTCTATCCGCTATATGGTGCATTTCATGCACTGTGCCATGGTGGCCATGGAACCTGAGACTGGTGCCATCCGCGCCTACGTGGGTGATGTAGACTTCAAGACATGGAAATTCGACAAGGCCGAGGCTACTCACCAGCCGGGTTCCACCTTCAAGCTCTTTGTCTATACCGAAGCCATGAACCAGGGACTCACGCCCTGCGACAAGCGCCGCGACGAGTATATCTCCATGCAGGTCTACGACAAGAAAAAACATGAGATGACCACTTGGACACCTACCAATGCCAACGGCACGTTCTCCGGTGACTCGCTGACACTGCGCAGTGCCTTTGCCCGAAGCATCAACTCCGTAGCCGTACGTGTCGGTCAGGAGGTCGGCATCAAGCGCATCATCGAGACTGCTCAGGCCATGGGCATCAAGAGTCCGCTCGACGACGAGCCCTCATTGGCTTTGGGCTCCAGCGACGTGAAGCTGCCCGAACTGCTCAACGCCTATTGCGTGGTTGCAGACAACGGCCGTCACCACGATCCCGTCATGGTCACACGCATCGTAGACAAAGACGGCAACGAAGTCTATACCGACAACAGTCAGGCTACGCAGGTCATCCCCGTGAAGAGCGCATACCTCATGCAGCAAATGCTCATGGCCGGTACGCATGATCCGGGCGGCACCTCCACCTCGCTCTCCTCCGCCGACTACGCTGGCTCTTTCTTCCGCGACACCGATTTCGGCGGCAAGACCGGTACGTCCAACAGCCACGCCGATGCCTGGTTCATGGCCGTCAGTCCTAAGCTCTGCGTCGGCGCGTGGGTAGGCGGCGAATACCGCAGCATCCACTTCAAGAGCGGTCGTCTGGGACAAGGCTCACGCTCCGCGCTGCCTATCTGCGGATACTTCATCAAGTCGGTCTTCAGCGACCCCGCCTATAAAAAATACCATGGTCACTTCGCCAAGCCCGATGATGAGAGCATCACCTCGAGCATGTACAACTGCGTGACCTACATTGCTCCTGTCAAGCACGACACTGTCCGCCACGACAGCGCGCACTTCGTCAGCAACGAGGAGGTGATCCTTGACGAGGACGGCAACCCGGTCGAGGAGCCGCAAGGACAGACTTCGTCTTCCACAAGTTCCTCTTCTGCTACGACAGGCAGCAAGACAGGCAGCAAGACCGACGACAATAAAAATACCAAGAAACACAAAAAGACAACCGAAGAGGTCAACTTCAACAATTTGTAAAGTTCAAGACCCTACGATTTCATGAACGATCATCACGACGATCCTATCGATTTGGAGAACCCGGAGATGCAACAGGCTCTCCAAATCATACAGTTTACCCATCGCTCGCTTTTCCTCACCGGAAAGGCGGGGACGGGTAAATCTACTTTTCTCAGATACGTTGCCGCCCACACCAAGAAGAAACACGTCATCCTCGCCCCGACAGGCATTGCCGCCATCAACGCCGGTGGCTCCACGCTCCATAGTTTCTTCAAGATTCCTTTTCATCCGCTCGTTCCCAATGACATCCGATACACTGTCAGGCATCTGCGGGACACCTTGAAATACAATGCCGAGAAGATCAAGATCATCAAAAGCCTCGAGCTGATCATCATCGATGAGGTGAGCATGGTTCGCGCTGACATCATCGACTTCATCGACAAGGTGCTACGTGTCTATTGCCACCGCATGCGCGAGCCTTTCGGAGGCAAGCAGCTGTTGCTCGTCGGCGATGTCTACCAGCTGGAGCCTGTCGTCAAGGAGGAAGACCGGCAGCTGCTCAGCCCCTTCTACCGCTCCGCCTTCTTCTTCGAGGCTCATGTCTTCCAGCAACTGCAATTGGTATCTATTGAACTGCGAAAGGTCTACCGGCAAAGTGATCCCACCTTTCTACATATCCTCGACCACATCCGCTCCGCGCAGGTGACCGATGCGGATCTGCAGCGACTCAATCTACAAGTGGAAAGCACAGGTCATCTTCCCCCGTCCTCCCCCGCCACGCTCTCTGAAGCCAAGGACAGCCAACAGCTATCAGAGTCGTCAGCACCTTCCGTCGGCAACAAGGAAGGAGGGAAAAACCAAAGCAATGAGCTTTCCATCACGCTCTCCACCCGCCGCGACACGGTCGATTTCATCAATGAGAAAAAGTTGGCACTACTTCCCGGCAACCCAGCCGTCTTCATGGGCATGATAGAGGGCGAGTTTCCGCTCAACAGCCTCCCCACCCCACAGGAGCTGCATCTGAAGCTGGGCGCACAGGTGCTGTTTGTCAAGAACGACAGAGAGCGCCGCTGGGTCAACGGCACCCTGGGCACCATCATCGCCTTTGACGAAGACGAGCAGGAGCATATCCTCGTCAGAACCGAGGACGGCGAGGAGGTGGATGTGGAACGCGAGATTTGGAGCAACATGCAATACTCCTACAACGAGCAGGAGAAAAAGATAGAAGAGAAGGAGTTGGGGACCTATACCCAGTTCCCCTTGCGGCTGGCTTGGGCCATCACTGTCCACAAGAGTCAGGGACTCACCTTCAACCACGTGCGCATCGACTTCACGGGTGGTGTCTTCGCCGGTGGTCAGACCTACGTGGCACTCTCGCGCTGCCGTTCCTTGGAGGGCATCACATTGAAGGATCCTATCCAGCGCAGCGAGATCTTTGTCCGGCAGGATGTCGTGGACTATGCCAAGAGCAACTACAACAACACGCAGATCATCAGCAAGGCCTTGCAGCAGTCCAAGGCCGACAAGGAATACTTCGATGCCGTCTGTGCCTTTGACAAGGGCGACATGCAGGGCGCGCTGGATCATTTCTTCATCGCCATCCACAGCCGCTACGACATCGAGAAGCCGATAGCGAAAAGATATATCCGCCGCAAGCTCGACATCATCAACCGGCAGCAGAGACAGATCGAGGCACTGAAGGAGAAAGAAAAGGAAACCAAGGAATTCCTCAAGCACCTCGCCGCCGAATATGTCATCATGGGCAAGGAGTGCGAGCACGAGGGCATCACCGAGGCCGCCATCCGCAACTACGAGAAGGCACTCAAGCTCTACCCAGAATACCCGCACATCGCGGAAAAGCTCAAAAAACTAAAAAAGAAGAAATGACTGCATCTGCAAGATAAAATAAACTTCCAGCACTATGTCCACAGACATAATCCTGGAAGTTTATTTTATCTTGTTTTCCTCCTTGCCATCCTTTTAAACGCCTGGCGATGGAACTTTTCCTCAGCCTTGATGACAGCGAGCACCTTGCCGGGAGAGAGCACCTTGCAGAATTTCAGATGATATTCCTGTTGGATCTTCTTCATCTCCACCTCTATCTTGTCGCACTCCTTGATGGTCTTGAGGCTTGCCGCATCATTGCTGGTGTCGGTATGAGCATAAAATCTCATCTTTCCGAACAGCGCGCGTTGCTTGTTTTGCATCTCCCTGAACAGAGGGAAAAAGCGTGAAGCCTCCATAGGTGTCAATCCCACCTCAGTAGTGATAAACTGCTCCATGTCCGCCTCAAACTTTGCGGGATTGAAACGGGGCGGCTGCGGTGGTTGCGCAAAGGCGACCAGAGACAGGAGCATGGTCACCATCCACAGTCCTAATCGTTGCTTCATATTCTTCATTCTGTTTTCTATTCTTTTATTGAGCGTCCGCCATGTAGGCATACATATCGTTTGTGTCTGTCATCGTGTAGTCCGCCATCTGGTCAAAACCCGACCAGGTACTTGTCTGAACATGCTGACTGGATGCTGTGGCAGGCTGTTGCGTCATCTTCCCACTCCCCAAATGGAGGAAGAAAAGAGCCAGACATGCTGCGCTGACGCTTCCGGCCGACCACAGCAGAACAGGCCGACGCCACCATGGCTTCCGAGGATGAAGTGCCACAACAGAGGCTGTAGCCTCCTTAGGTTGCTCGGGCAGCTGCATCTCCAACTGCTTGGCAAAGTCCTCGAAATAGTGGTCAGGAACCCTAAACGGATTCTCGCGACCCAGATGCTCTTCGATATATCTTTCGTCCTTATCCATATTTAATGATCCCCTATGATTATTTATCAACTCAATGTTAATGGTTTCTATGATATTACTATGATTAAGACGCATCAGATCTCAGATTGTTTAATCACCGCGGCAATTTTTTTCACGGCAAGGTGATAGTTGGCCTTCAAAGCCCCCTCACTGGTTCCCAACACCTTGCTGATCTCGGAGTACTTCATTTCGTCGTAGTATCTCATACAGAACACCGTGCGCTGCGCATCGGGCAGCAAGGCGATGGCGGCTTGCAAAAGACTCTGTAGCTTGTCGCCGTCGAAATAGCTGTCGGCCATCAGTTGCCGTGAAGCCGAAAGCAAGGCCTCGTCGCCAGCTTCCGGCACATTCCGCTGGCGTCGGAGAAAGTCCAAAGCCTCGTTGACAGCAATCCGATAGAGCCATGTCGAGAGTTTTGCTTCCCCCCGGAAAGAATCCAACTTGTTCCATGCTTTCAGAAAGGTGTTCTGCAAGACATCGTTGGCATTGTCGTGGGTCAGCACCATGCGTCGGATCTTCCAGTACAGCGGTTCACTGTAGAGCGCAACCATTTTGGAAAAGGCAGCCCGACATGTAGAGGGATCTGTCAGCTCCCTCTTCAGTATCTGGTCTTCTTTATTAGGAAAATGATCTTGCTGCCCCATGATCTTGTTTTTTGTTAAAGGGTGGTCTCCTTCCAGTAGTTTGCCAGCCACACCGCCATCACCTGATCATAGCCATAGACATCGTCGTAGCGTTGCAGGATGCCGCCGGCCGATGGCCACAGCGTGAAATAGGTAATAAAAATCGGCACCTTCGGCTCAACCTTCACCCGCCCCACAAGCATGTTTCTTTTCAGCGTGTCGGCAACGGCACGCTGCTCATCGGTGAGTTCTTCCGCCTTCTTGCCTAATGGCGAGACGTCAGCCTGCATGGAATAAGCGATTTTCTCTGCCATCTTGTTCTGGCCATCGCCTAAGAGAAACATCGCCAGCTCGTAAGGATGCTCTACCCTCACACAGCCATGGCTCACTCCCCGATCTTCTTGCCGGAAGACACCACGTGAGGAAGTATCATGGAGATAGATCGAAAAATCGTTGTTGAATCGGAAGATGATGCGTCCCAGCGCATTACCCTCACCGCCTTCCTGGATGACGAGATAGTCGCCGCTCTCCAGCATGGCCCGGTTGCACTGCGACACAGGGATATCGCGTCCAGTAGCCCGCTCACGAATGAAATAATGCTTGCTACGGAAATAGCCAGTGCTCAACCGGTGTGCAATGCTCTTTTTGACGATGCTCTTGGGAATGATCCACTGGGGGTTGACATCCATGCAATAGACATAGCTCGACAATAGCGGCGTCTTCGTCTCCAACGACCCTGATGCCACTCTCATCGTCAACGACTTTTCCCCGTCCACAGCCCATAGATGATAAGCCGGGATGTTGACCAGCACGAAACGCCGGTGCTTATGGGGATAGTCACTCAACCGCCACCGGCACCGCTCCATGTTGATCATCAAGCGCTTGGCACCATACCTCTGTCGCATCGTCTTGTCGAGGTATATGCGGCGCAATCTGAGATAGTAAGGGTCAGAGGGGCTCACGCTGTTCAGAAAAGCCGGGAGGCTGTCAGGCTGCACAGCGCACAATGCCTGCTGGAAAAACTTACGGTCGGGGTGGTCCATCTTCAGATCGAAGAGGGTTCTATAGATCTTTGCCTGCGAATCTGTCTTTTTGAGATCCAGCCGGTTGAAGACATCCGTGGGGTTGACAAAGCCAAAGCGCTGTCCGCAGACATAGCGGAGATAGGCCTTGGTAAGGTTGTATTCCAGCCGGGCAGCCACTTTACTTGCCGTGTTGCGTTTGTCAAAGTCGAGCGACCTCATTCGCCGCAGGTCTCTTCTAATCAGTGGAATGCGGAACTTTGCCTCACTGAATCCAATGCTGTCCACTTCTTGCAGATGAGCCAACAAAGTGTCGGCACGACTGTCCACTCCTTTCCGGTTGATCCATACAAAAGGCTGATGACGGAGATAATAGCCTTTTACCCTACGATCCACCAACATCGAGTCGTTGTCGTTGCGGATCATAGAGTCCAAAGCTTCCTTCACCTTAAAACTGGTAATATGATCTTCGCGTTGACGTAGATCATCGTAATACGATAGCGTCAACTCAGTATTTGGGTTAGGCACATGTTCCCTACATGAGCCCAACAAAATAGCGAAAAGACAAATAATCCCTATACGTCCTTTCATCTGTCATTATTCCCTCTCTCAAAAAGAATTATCTGAGGGCAATCTTTCTCACCACGTTCCCAACCTTCACAATGTAGCAACCTTGTGGCAAGTTGAGATGATAGCTCTTGTCCGACCCGTCGACCCGAATGTTCATCACTTTCACACCCGTCACCTTATAGATGGACAAAGTCTGCCCTGCCGCACCTGTCACGCGCAGCACCGACTCACCGACAACCGAAATGCTGATAGCCTGGATGTCGTTCTCCACCCTGTCCATGTCAGGAACGGTAGAGATGGCCCAACTTGGGTTTGCTCCCCCTAAGAGAGCAGATAGGACCATACATGAGACAAGTAGATATCTTTTCATACGCGTATATTTTCTTTTATTGCAAAGATAAACCTTTTAAGCAATAAACCCCAACATCTTATTGTGTATTTAGGATTTTTTAATATCGGGATATTCTCTAGTAACTACTCAGCGAATGCTGGCCAAAATGGCAGAAAATAAAAAGGTAATGCAGTAAAAAGCTTACTTCTAACTAATAACTACTTGCTAACTTCTCCATCGGTAGATGACATCATCCACCGTAGGGGCGGGGTTTATCCCCGCCCTAACCCCCTTGTCTGTAATATTCTCACACAGAGAACACAGAGATCTCTACCCGTGACGCACTGGATATTTTCCGTGGAATCATAGTGAGAGGAAATATAAATCTTTGATACTGCCATTATCGCTTTGGCATTTTCAAACGGAAAAGAGAAAAGAAAATCATGGTCATGCTTATGCTACCCAAGGAGCAATGGGTCTAAAGCTATGGGGTAGTCTTGCGAGCAAGCTCGCCGCCTACCCCATAGCTTTAGACCCACACCTTTGGTGTCAAGCCTGACCATGACGAAAATCGCTAACGCGTAAAATTGCCCCTTGGGCATAAAATCCTGCGGCCGAAAGATAGTCCATAGCGTCTTGAAAGTCTGCTATGCTGCTTGTGTTCTGTTGGGCGGCACAATATTTTATGCGCCTTGGCGCAATTTATTTTATGCGCTTATGCGCAATTTTATGCCAAGGCAATTTTCGTCATAGGCTGGCTTTTACCCCGTCAGGGGGGGGAGGGCGAGGAGAATGATTACCGACAAGGGGGTTAGGGCGGGGATAAACCCCGCCCCTACCACCCACCACTTCAAACGACGTTTAGAATCGGAGACAATTCCCCGCAATTCAGTGTCAAGGGTGACAAGTAGGGGCGGGGTTTATCCCCGCCCTAACCCCGCAAAAGATATAAAAACGGCGCACTGGATATTTTCCGTGGAATCATAGTGAGAGGAAATATAAATCTTTATACTGCCATTATCGCTTTGGCATTTTAAACGGAAAAGAGAAAAGAAAATCATGGTCATGCTTATGCTCCCCAAGGAGCAATGGGTCTAAAGCTATGGGGTAGTCTTGCGAGCAAGCTCGCCGCCTACCCCATAGCTTTAGCCCCACACCTTTGGTGTCAAGCCTGACCATGACGAAAATCGCTAACGCGTAAAATTGCCCCTTGGGCATAAAATCCTGCGGCCGAAAGATAGTCCATAGCGTCTTGAAAGTCTGCTATGCTGCTTGTGTTCTGTTGGGCGGCACAATATTTTATGCGCCTTGGCGCAATTTATTATTTTATGCGCTCTGGCGCAATTTATTATTTTATGAGCCTTGGCGCAATTTATTTTATGCGCTTATGCGCAATTTTATGCCAAGGCAATTTTCGTCATAGGCTGGCTTTTACCCCGTCAGGGGTGGTGTTGGGGCAGACTGCGAGCTTGCTCGCAAAGGCTGCCCCATCACTTCCACACCATAGCTCCATCGGGAGCTTAAGCCTGCCTATGATTTTCCTTGAGTTATGGACCTCTCTAACCAATTATGAACATATCGGCCCATGGGAAATATCCAGTGCGCCGATAAAAACATGTGGCACGGGGGTGGAATGATTACCGACAAGGGGGTTAGGGCGGGGATAAACCCCGCCCCTACGTTCTCACCACCTGCCGCACCGTTAACGGGGTAATACCACCCAAACGATGTGGATGCTATCCACCAAAAGGAATTCTATATAACTAACCCTGTTATATCAACAACTTGTTATCGCCAAAGGGCGATATGGCAGCTGAGTAGTTACATTCTCTGGTAACTACTCAACGAATGCAGGCCGAAAAGAATCCGCTGAACAGTCGCATCCTCTATTTTGATCAGACCTTGTCCAGAATCAGACTGAACAGATAATCAGAAAGGCGGTTGAGATAGATGCGGATCTCCTCGGGGAAACTCATTTGTCGATTCAGCGTCACAAAGCGACGCTCGCAGGTGCGTGCCTTTGCACGGGCAAGGTGCAAGGTGGCGTCGGCAACACTCCGCCCCGGAAGCAGAAAAGTGAAATGGCGGTGACGCCCCACCTCAGCGATATGTGCTTCCATCTTGTCGACGGACTGTTGCAACGCCTGCAAAGTATCCTCCTCCGCCTTGCCATTGCTGGCCACGATCGTCATCACGTCAGTGAGCTGACGCTGCAACGACTCAAAAGGTTCTTGCTGTCCGCTTTGTGCCTTGCAGAGTCCAAGGAGAGCGTTGAGTTCATCCATTTCTCCGTTGAGCTCTATCCGCAAGTCGTCTTTCTCCACCCGTTCTCCAGTGTAGAGCGATGTTGACCCGTGGTCACCAGTCTTTGTTGTGATAATCATAAATTGAGTATTAGAAGGTTAAAAATCAAATGAAACGTATCGTACACGACCGTCTCTTAGTGCCGCTTACCCAAAACGACATACACGATCACCGGCGCGCCGATGAGTGGCGTGATGGCATTGAGGGGCAACACCTCACCGCTCCCCGGCATTGTGGTGAAGATGTTGCAGAGCAAGGCGATGGCACCGCCACACAATATCGTCACCGGCAACAGTCGCCGATGGTCGCTCGTGCCTATCATCAAGCGTGCAATATGCGGTACCGCCAAAGCAAGAAAAGCTATCGGACCGCAGTAGGCTGTCACCACAGCGGTAAGCAAACCGGTGAGCAGCAACAGCAGGTCACGCATGTGCTGGACTTTCACGCCGAGGTTCGTGGCATAGCCCTCACCCATGAGCAGTGCATTGAGTGGCTTGGCAAACAACAGCGACATGACGATGGCTACGATGGTCAGACCGGCAAACAGCGGCATCTCGTCCATCGAGACACCGCCAAAGCTGCCCATCCCCCACACCGAGAAGACCTTCACGCCCTGCTCTGAGGCAAAGAAGTTGAGCAACGTGATGGCACTTGAAGCGACATAGCCCACCATCATGCCTAAGATGATCACCATCACACTATTGCGTACCATGCGACTCGCGGCCCAGATCAGAGCCGTCACCGCCATAGCGCCCGCAAAGGCAGCAGCGACCGATGACAGCGCACTCAGCATAGAAGGCAGCATAGTCACCGGGCTTAGCGTGACGAGAGCCACTGCAAGACTTGCCCCACTCGAGACACCGAAGACATCCGGTGCGGCCAAAGGATTGTGGAACACCGTCTGCAGCAACAAGCCACTGACAGCAAGCGCACAGCCGGCTAACAATGCAGTGATGGCCTGTGGCAGACGGGTCTGCACGACGATATACTCCCATGCGCTCGGTGATGGCTCGCCCAGCAGTATGCCGGCCACATCACGCGCAGGGATATCCACGCTGCCATGCAACAGACTCAATGCGAAAAACACCACAATGGCAATGACCGCCACCGCCACGCTCAGGATCCATCTCCTTTGACTCATGGACTTTAGCTATTCTCCTTTCTGTAATATCTCAGTCCGCCTAACTTTGCCTGAGGATGCAGCAACTGGATGAACTCGCGCAATTGCCAGTCCGGTCGCCAGCTCACTTCCTCGAAGTAAGGCACCACCGAGCAGTCACACACATAGATCTGTCCGGTTTTCATGGCCTTCAGCACGCTGTATGCCTTGCATTCCTGTAGCAGAGTTTTCTTGGTCAAAGGCTGTGGGCCGTTGTATTTCAGAGCCCACACATCGCTCTGCCCCGCCTTGGCAATGACCTGCTCCAGCGACAAAGGCAGACTGCCACTATGCCGGTCATCAGCAAAGGCATAGCGCCCGTGGGCATCATGGATGATAGCCGCTACCGTACTTTTCCCTCCTGGCATATACCATACGTTGCCCGTCATCCGCTCGGTGAGGATGCTTTTGCCCAATGGCAAACTGGCAGCATAGCTTTTCAGACTCTGATAAGTGCTGTCCACCACATGGAACAGCGAGTCGGCACGCTCTCCACAGTCAAACAGCCGACCGTAGTAGCGCATCCATTCCGCACGTCCCAATGCCGACGTCTCCATATAGTCGGCAGCCTGAATGATGGGGATACCCAGCCGCGACAATTGGGTGATTGCGGAATTGCCCTCGTAAGGGCTGATGATGATGGCATCGGGATGCAAGGCGATGATCTTCTCTACATCAGGCGACATAGAGTTTCCGCAGTCCACGATTTTGCCCGCTTTTACCCGACGCTGTATGTCGGGGATGAGGATATATTGCAAGTCGCATACGCCGACGATGCGGTCTTGCAGATGGAGGTATTCCAGCAACTGACAATGCGATGTCGTGAACACGACCACACGACGAAGCGGACGCAAGGTACCATGGGCTTTCTCCTTGCTGCCAGCCTTGAGCAACAGCCACTGCTGCAAGACCTTACCTTGTTGCCAAGGGTCCATCACGGTGACGGAAGTCCCGTCGCCCTGATCGTCCATCTTTAAAAACGTGGCATACTGCAGATCGTTCTTACCCTTGGCATCCTTAGCCTGGCGATAAGAACAACTGTTCAGCAAACACACCCCTAAGAATATGAGGAGTGTTTCTTTCAATAGATTTGTCATGTGTCTATGTTCAGAAATCCCTATATATAATAAGGTGTAGGCGTGATCAGTGTGTACGCCTCCACCATGCAGTCTTCTCACGGCCTTTGACAGCCACGCTGTTCAGACTCATATCAGATATGGTGATACCACTGAAGGTCTTCACAGGAATAGAGTAAGCAGAATAATAGATATTAGTAAATACCGAATCTGTAGCCTGCTTATACTTCACCACATTGTCCAGTGCCGAATGGAAATCGCTCTTCAGATTGGCATTTTGACAAACATGATCGACATAGCTGCCCATGTCGTAGAAGAGATGATTGTTGAAGCCGTCGAGCACCTGTACACTGTCACGCAGACTGTCAGCCAAGGTATAATGACTGTTGATCTCTTTCATCACCGTGGCCAACTGCTCAAGATTGCGGCAGTCGATGGCCGACAAGGCACCGCCGGGAATGATATATTTTGTATTGTTGCCGTAGTAGATTCTGTAATTAGAGTAGAAGGAATGGAAGCTGTTGATGATCCCTTCATAGCCTGGTGTGCTCTTGGCCAGATTGCTCCACAACTCCCGGTAAGGCATCCCCATCGCCATCACCTCGCTGGTGGAGGCAATCAGATAGTTGGTGGCATCCTTGAGCATATAGGCTGTCTCGACGTTGGCCATATAGCAGTCGTCAAAAAGGATGTATTGCATCTTCATCCCAGCCTGCTGAATGGCATCAGCCAGGTCGGTGATGTTAAAAGCATAGTTCATATCACTCACGCTGCCAAAGAAGCGCGTCTGAGAATAGATCGGCAGGACACCGTCGGCAACAGCTTTGTTGCCCTTTGCGGCAGCAGAGCCATAAGCCTTGGCGTTAAAAGGATAGTTGTTCCAATCTTCTTTGAACGTCCAACCCGAGCCATGACCTCCGATGATCATCGCATAGTTGAGGGCGTAGGCATTAGCCTTGACATCATTGAGAATCTGAAGCATGCCCTGTGTCGTATCATACTCGTTGCCCGTATATTCCTTAATCGTATGATGCTCAATCTGCCCATTCTCATAGGTGATCTCATAGAGCGATGAGGACTGTGATGACTTGGAGAGGAAGACCAGCACGCGACCGTTCATGCCTTTCTCATCGACGATGGCACTCTCAATGCTGTCGAGGTTCTCCTTCAACTCGTTATAGAGTCCCACACCCGACTGCGAGCCGGACCAAGGCATAAAGATGAGAATCGTCTGCTTGTTGATCGTGTTCACGTCCACGCTGTCGTCACTGCATGAGGTCAGCACCAAAGAGAGCATACTGACACAAGCAAACAAAAAAAGAAAGATACGGTGCTTCATATACGATTTACTAAAAACTCCCCCGCCCTATAAAGGGAGGGGGATGAAAAAAGAGATGATAACTTATTTAGCTTTCAAATGGCTGAGCGACTCCTTCAGCGCGGCAATCTTCTCCTCGGAGTCTTGCTGCTTCTTGCGCTCACGGGCCACGACGGCCTCTGGTGCATGGGCAATGAAGTTCTCGTTGGCGAGTTTCTTCTGAATGCCAGCCAGAAAGCCTTCGAGATGCTGGAGTTCTTTCTCCTGCTTCTCGATCTCAGCCTTAACATCGATGAGGTCGCCCACCGGTACGGCAAACTCCTGTGTGCCGACCATGAAGACGCTGGCGTCAGCAGACTTGTCGCTCACGGTCTCTACGCTCTCCACGTTGGCCATCTTCTTCACGATGTCGTTGTAAGCAGCGTAAGGGTTAGCAGCCACAGCCTGAAGCTTCAGTGCCTTCTTCGGTGCGATATTCTTCTGATTGCGGATGGTGCGCACGCCGGAGATCACCTGCTTGACCTGCTCCATCTCATCACAGAGTTTCTTGTCGTCGTCGTCAGGAGCTGCGATGTTGAGCGTAGCCTTCATAATGCTCTCACCATCCTTGCGGTCATAGAGATGCTGCCAAAGCTCCTCGGTGATGAACGGCATGAACGGATGCAGCATCTTCAGCAGATCGTCGAAGAAGTGGAGCGTAGCCTGATAGGTGGCAGTGTCGATAGGCTTGCCATATTCTGGCTTCACCATCTCGAGATACCAGCTTGAGAACTCGTCCCAGAACAGACGGTAGACGGTCATCAGCGCCTCGGAGATGCGGTAGGTCTTGAACTGGTCGTCCATGATGGCGTTGACCTCTTTCATCTTGGCAGTGAACCAGGCCACAGCCTGCTTGTTGGCCTCGGGCGTAGCCAGACTGTCATCGGTCTGCCAGCCCTGTACGAGACGGAAGGCGTTCCAAATCTTGTTGTTGAAGTTACGGCCCTGCTCACAGAGACTCTCGTCGAAGAGAATGTCGTTGCCTGCCGGAGCGGAGAGCATCATACCCATGCGCACGCCGTCGGCACCGTACTGCTCGATGAGCTTCAACGGGTCGGGGGAGTTGCCAAGGCTCTTCGACATCTTGCGACCGAGCTTGTCGCGCACGATACCGGTGAAGTAGACATGCTTGAACGGCATCTGTCCACGATACTCGTAGCCGGCCATGATCATACGGGCCACCCAGAAGAAGATGATATCCGGACCGGTGACAAGATCTGATGTCGGATAATAGTATTTGATCTCGGCATTGTCGGGATGGTTGATACCGTCGAAGACGGAGATCGGCCACAACCAGGAAGAGAACCACGTGTCGAGGCAGTCGCTCTCCTGCTCCAGGTCAGCGGCGGTCAGCGACGCGTTCTTCTCCTGAGCGAGCTTCAAAGCCTCCTCGGCAGTCTCAGCCACGACGAAGTCGCGCTTGCCGTCGGCTGTCCTGAAGTAATAAGCCGGGATGCGGTGTCCCCACCACAGCTGACGCGAGATACACCAGTCCTTGATGTTCTCCAGCCAGTGGCGATAGGTGTTTTTGTATTTCTTGGGATAGAACTCAATGTCGTCGTCCATCACCGGAGGCAGGGCGATGTCAGCGAAGTGCTGCATCTTCAGGAACCACTGGGTGGAGAGCTTCGGCTCGATAGGCACATTGGTGCGCTCGGAGAAGCCCACCTTGTTGTCATAGTCCTCGATCTTCTCCATCAGTCCGGCATTGGTCAGATCCTTGGCAATCTGCTTGCGCACATCCATACGGTCCTGACCGACATAGAGTCCGGCAGCCTCAGAGATGGTACCATTGTCGTTGAAGATGTCGATGGTCTCCAAATGATGCTTCAGTCCGAGCATGTGGTCATTGACGTCGTGAGCCGGGGTGACTTTCAGACAGCCGGTACCAAACTGTATGTCGACATATCCGTCCTCAATCACCGGAATGACACGGTTGACCAATGGCACTATGACGTGCTTGCCCTTGAGCCATGTGTTCTTCACGTCCTCGGGGTTGATGCACATGGCCGAGTCGCCCATGATGGTCTCGGGACGTGTGGTGGCCACGACAGCGTAGTAGCCTTTCTCGTCCTTGTGCATGACGTTGCCCTCGTCCTTGCGCTCGATAGACGCCTGGTCCTCGGGAGCCACATAGTATTTCAGATAGTAGAGCTTGGAGTGCTCGTCCTTGTAGATCACCTCCTCGTCGGACAGTGCGGTCTGGGCTTTCGGATCCCAGTTGACCATGCGCACGCCACGATAGATGTAGCCCTTGCGATAGAGGTCGACAAAGACCTTGATGACGCCCTTGGATCGGGTCTCGTCCATGGTGAAAGCCGTACGGTCCCAGTCGCAGGAGCAACCGAGCTTGCGAAGCTGCTTGAGGATGATGCCGCCGTGCTCACGTGTCCAGTCCCAGGCATGCTCGAGGAACTGCTCGCGCGTGAGATCGGTCTTCTTGATGCCCTGCTCAGCGAGCTTGCCGACAACCTTGGCCTCTGTGGCAATAGAGGCATGGTCGGTGCCGGGCACCCAGCAGGCGTTCTTCCCCTCCATGCGCGCACGGCGCACGAGGATATCCTGAATGGTATTGTTAAGCATGTGACCCATGTGCAGCACACCCGTCACGTTTGGTGGGGGAATGACGATGGTATAGGGTTCGCGATTGTCAGGCTTGGAGCTGAAAAGTTTGTGGTCCAGCCAGTACTCATACCACTTCGACTCTACTTCTTTCGGGTCGTACTTACTTGCTAATTCCATGTATTCTTATCTTTTATACCTTATTTTATAATTAATGCTGCAAAAGTACGAAAAATCCCCCGAAAATCAGTAACTTTGCATCAAAAAGATAAACGAAGTGCATACACGCGAAGAAAAATTGAGAGCTTTCGGGCGATTGCTCGATGTGCAGCACCGCCTGCGCAAGGAATGTCCCTGGGACAAGAAGCAAACCATGGAGAGCCTCCGACCCAACACCATCGAAGAGGTTTTTGAGCTCGCCGACGCTCTGATGCGCCGCGATTACCACGAGGTGATGAAGGAGCTGGGCGATGTCATGGAGCATGTCGTCTTCTATGCGCTCATCGGCGACGAGGCCGGGGAGTTCGACATGGCGGACGTCTGCAACCGCGAGGCCGACAAGCTGATGTTCCGTCATCCCTTCATCGACTGGAACAACTCCCAAGGCGACTGGACGATCGACAACGAGCCGTTCTCGGTGTCGGCGACAGACATGACCATCAACGCCAAGGGACAAGTGGTCTACAAAGACAGCGAGGCCGACGGCAGCCAGGATACCGACAAGCCCCAGACGGCAGCCGGCGTGGAACAGACGTGGGAACAGATCAAGCAACGTGAGCGCGACGGCAACACCAGCGTACTCAGCGGTGTGCCCTCTGCCCTGCCCTCGCTCATCAAGGCTTACCGCATCCAGGACAAAGCACGCAACGTGGGCTTTGACTGGCAGAAAAAAGAAGATGTCTGGGACAAGGTGAAAGAGGAGATGGGAGAACTGGAGACGGAACTGAAGAAGGAGGACAAGGAAAACTCCACCAAGGAGCTAGGCGACTTCCTTTTCAGCGTCATCAATGCCGCACGCCTCTATCATCTCAACCCCGACAACGCACTGGAGCACACCAACCGCAAGTTCATCTCACGCTTCGGATATATCGAACAGAAAGCCAAAGAGCAGGGTAAGAGCCTCAAGGACATGACGCTCGGCGAGATGGATGCCTTGTGGAACGAGGCCAAAAGCGTACTGAAAGACGAGTGATACTGTTGCTCGAAACGGGCACTGGGTCTTTCAAGCAGAATGTTGATTATCGAACCCCATAAAACTAAAGCAAAATGAAGAAAATCACATTGATATGCCTTGCCGCCCTGGTCACGGCATTTGCCATGACGGGCTGCAAAGGAAAGAGCACAAAGACAACAACTGGAAGCAAAGACTCGGTAAAGGCTGAAACCACTTCCGACTCCACCATCTATGGCGTTTGTGGCGATGGCACTTCCATGAACGTCGTGCAGTTGGTCACCGACGCGGGCGACAGCATTGAATTTGAGTTGCCACAGACCGACGACGGCACGGAAGCAGTGCTCGGCGGACTGCTTGCCGGTGACCGTCTGGCTGTCATCGCCGGTGGTACAATGGACGGCATGAGGGTGGCCAAGAAGGTCATCAACCTCACCACACTGCAAGGTAAGTGGACAAGTCTCGACAAGAACTTCGAGATCCTTGAGGGCGGAACGGTGAAGTCAAACGTACAGGCAGAAAAGAATCCCTGGACCAGCTGGAAGATCCTCAACGGACAGCTGATACTCAACACCGACACCTTCAACATCGACCGGCTGGGCGGTGACTCGCTCTATCTCGAGAACCGTCAGGGCATCTTTGTCTACACACGACAGAAATAAATGGAGCCTTTCCTCATACATATCTTAGGCTGTGGCAGTGCCCTGCCCACACTCCGGCACAGCGCTTCCTCGCAAGTCATCGAACTGCGGGGCAAGCTCTTCATGATCGACTGTGGCGAGGGCACGCAACTGCAAATGCGGAAATACCATATCAGCTTCACCAAGATACAGACGGTGTTTATCTCGCATCTCCATGGCGACCACTGCTTCGGACTGATAGGCCTCATCTCCACCATGGGCATGCTGGGGCGTACCGCACCGCTGCACATCTACGCGCCGAAAGAGACGGGACCGCTGCTTGACATGCAACTGAAAATGTTCTGTACGGGACTGGAATTCAACGTGGTCTTTCACGCCGTTGACACAAAGAGACATCAAGTCATTTATGAAGACCGAAGTCTCACCGTGGAGTCGCTGCCCTTGCAGCATCGGGTGCCCTGCAATGGCTTTCTCTTCCGCGAGAAAGCTACCCTGCCCCACATACGCCGCGACATGATCGACTGCTACGAGATACCGGTGTCACAGATCAACAATATCAAACTCGGTGCTGACTGGACAACCGAGGACGGCGAGGTCATCCCCAACAGTCGTCTGGTCACTCCTGCCGACAAAAGCCGCAGCTATGCTTATTGCTGCGACACCCGTTTCATCCCTTCGCTCCATCAGCTCATCGAAGGCGTCGATGTGCTCTATCACGACTCCACATACGACAAAAGCATGGAAGAGCGGGCTGCTCTCTACAACCACTCTACGTCAACGCAAGCCGCAATGGTGGCTAAAGAGGCGCACGCCGGACAACTGCTGTTGGGACATTTCAGCGCACGATATGATAACGAGGAGGGTATACTCAACGAGGCAAAGGAGATCTTTCCCAATACACAACTGACAGACGAGGGCATGACGTTCCCTATCTTAGCAAAGAAATAGACAAAGCAATCACAAAAACAGCAACATGGCAAAAATGGGTAAATGGATAGGTGGCTTTCTCGGCTTGATCACTGCCGGACCTCTCGGTGCGTTGGCGGGGTTCGTCTTAGGTGCCATCTTTGATTCAAGCGTAGATGCTGTCAACGCCAACGGCGGCGAGGCTTATGCGCAACAGCATGTCTACGAGGGCGAGCGCAATACGTTCCGCTTCTCCCTGCTCGTGCTGGCTTCCTATATCATCAAGGCAGACGGCAAAGTGATGCATTCCGAAATGAATGTGGTGCGCAACTGGTTGAGGGTCAACTTTGGCGAGGTAGCCGTGGAGGAAGGCGAGAGCATCTTGCTGAAACTCTTCGAGCAGCAGAGGCGACTTGGTGCTGAGGAGTACCGAAGTGCCGTCATCAGCAGTTGTCACCAGCTCCGGCAGAACATGCTCTATGAGCAGCGACTGCAACTGCTCAACTTCCTGGCGATGATCGCGCAGGCCGATGGTGTGGTGACTCCGCAAGAGGTCAGCGCGCTGAAGGAGTGTGCGGTAGGACTGGGACTGAGCGAGGCTGACGTAGACGCCATGCTCAACCTGAAAGACGCTGGCACGAGTCTCGACGCTGCCTATAAGGTCTTGGGCGTGGCACCGACGGCTACAGACGACGAGGTGAAGGCTGCTTACCGACAACTGGCCTTGAAAAACCACCCCGACCGTGTGGCGACGCTCGGTGAGGATGTCAGAAAAGCAGCAGAGAAGAAGTTCCAGGAGATCAACGCGGCCAAGGAAACCATTTGGAAAGCAAGAGGGTTGTAAAAGTAAGCTCTCTCTAACTCTCCCAAGGGAGAGCATGGCGATACCAATACTGCATGTTGTGACATCAGAAAATTAAGATTTAAGACCTCTCTGTGTCTCCGTGTACTCAGTATGAGATAGAGACAAGCCTTTGTGAGAGAAGAGTTCTGCGTTATCTGTTATCTGCGAGAAAATAAAAAGGCTTGCATCTGTGAGGAAAGTCTCACATATATCACATTAAAGTCTCTGATATCTCTTGCAAAGGCGCAAAAAACGCAAAGAGACCTACGGTGGTGCTCTACCTTGCTTTCTCACCGCGTCAGCATGTTTTCAAGCGAGGAACGAGCATGGCATTCTCGGTCTTTGTCAAAAAAACACCTACTTTTTCTTCGGGTTCTTGCTGAAGTGATACACGATATGCGCCATGACATAATGCGGCAAAGACCGGTTCCACATTTCGGTGCGCCCCTGAGCATTGACCTCATATTGAGTTGATGTGATCTGTTGCAAGAGGTCGAATGCCTCGATTCGTGCGATGAGTTTACCCTTAAAGAACGGCTGACTGACTGAGGCGTTCAGGATGAAGTCGTCAGTATTCAGATTCCGGCTACCATATCCACGTCGTGAGTACATGGTTCCATCAGCGGAAACAGTCATGTTCAGTGTCGGGATAGTGTAACGGGCTGAGAATCCATACTGGAAATCTGTAGCATTCAGCGTCTCGAAGTCGTACATCTTTCCCTCGCTGTGCCGCCATCGTATGTCGCCCGTAGCACGTACATTCAGTGAGCCCCTGTTATATTGTAGGTAAGCACCATCATGCAGTGTCAAGGTGTTGACTACGTTTTTATCACTCGCTGTCATACCCGATAGCATGGCATAGTCAACGTCGTGGTTCAGGAAGGCATCAGCATTGGCCTGCCACGTCCAATAACGTTTTTTGTCTATGGCGCGTGTGATGTCGAACCTGGCATTCAGCCTGTATGCTCCTGTAACGTTCACGGGCTGATAAGTATAAACGCCGGTAGCCGCATTATAGGTTACTGACTGAGCCGTCTGCCGGTGATAGATGTCTGCTGATGCTCCCGCATGCCATTGTTGTTGGTTGGCTCCTTTATTATAAAAGTCCACGGCAAAATTAGAGGTGATGATGCTTTTGAGGTCTGGATTTCCCAACTTTACGACGAGTGGCTGGCTGTCGTCGCGGTAAGTGATACAGTCGGACAGACTGGCACCTGTGCGCTGGTGGTTTGCTTTTGCCCTAAAATCATGTTTGCCGTCTTTTGACACGTGCCTGAAGGAAGCATTGGCATTGACAAAGAACGTGTTTTGTGTGGCGAGCGTGTCAAGCCTGCCCCGCTGATAGTTGAGAGATTCATGACGTACGGGCAAGCTGATGCCTACGGTCCAGGGCTGATAGCTGATGGCAAACGGATTGTCCGGCGCAATTTTGTATTCTGCTTTGCCCGACAATGTGAGGCCGATAATGTTACCTATTGCTTTCGTTTTGCTGTCGTACGAATTGTTAAAGTCAGTAACGGCTCTCAGCGCATCCACCTGAGATGACAGAGTCAGCGTATCGGGATGGTACAGATAGTCGTGGACTTTCGTTTGGGTCAGATACAGGGTTTCGTTCAACTGCATGTCCACACCGCTAAACAACTTAGTATTATAATTCAATGAAGCATACCCCAATGATGTGCGGTTGCTAATGTCATTCAAATTGTGCAATTTTGTTTGCTGACGACCAGCGTATTGCGTCGTATTATAGCTTTGAGCTGATTTGGAATCATCCTCCGTGTGTTCTGCCTTGATATAGAAGCCAAGATATTTCTGCTTTTTCCCGATGTTGAATGCGCCTGTAGCCTCTATGTTCCCACTCCACGTCTCCCCTTCCCCGAAGCTGTGGGTGCGCTGTGATGCGGTCAGGGTGTCAGAGAATTGGTCAAACGCAGCGTTGAGCCGGTTATGAGATTTGGTATATGTGAAATCTGATGCAATATTTAGATAGAGCGGTTTGTTTAATGAAAGCTCATCGTGAGCGTTCCATTGGTGGTTCCCGGTACTGTTGAAACTTGTTGTCAGAGAAACAGGAGTTTCTCCTTGCAAGAATTGTTCGTAGCGGCTTCTTGACTCGCTGACATCTGTTGTTGAGGTGTAGGATGCCGTCAGGTTATTCTTCACTGTTCCTTTTTTGTTCTGGTAGTCCATTTCTCCCGCGGCGCTTCTGGTTGTAACCAGATTTTTAGGCATTGTGGCAGGAGTCCAGTTGTTGGATTGTCCGATATGGCGTGTCTCGTTCACGTTGTTAAGATTTCCCAGCATCGTGAAGCGATACCGGTCAGTAAAACTGAGAAGAAAAGCTCTGCCAAGCCATCGCTCATTGTTCCTGCGGCTCCTTCCACATTGGCGATGTATCCGTGCTGATATTCCCGTTTCAAGTTCACATCCATAACGAGTTTTTTCGGCTCTACATCATAACCCAAGGCCATACTCTTGTCAGTCTGCTTGTTATAGACCTTGACATGTTTTACTGTAAAATATGGCAGGTTCTCCATCAGCACCTTCTTATTGCCACGCATGAACGAGCGTGAGCCAAGCAACAACTCGTCCACCTTCCTGCCGTTCACGAATATCTCTCCTGCTTCGTTCATTTTCACACCCGGCATCTGCCGGATAAGGTCATTGAGCATAGACCCTTGCGGCAGTTTAAACGCCGTGGCGTCATAGACGATAGTGTCGCCCCGATAGAACATTTTTATCCGGGTGGCCTTCACCTCCACCTCATTCAGGTTCGTCTCTCTCATCTTACGCATCTCCAGCGTCGGCACCTCCACCTTAGCCTGAGTACCGATGCTTATCCGCTGCCAGACATCTTCATATCCTTTCAAACGGGCGTGCAGCAACAGTTCACTCTCACCGGTCTTGACTTTCGCCGAATATACAGCGGACAGTGGTTTCCCGTTTCGTTGGTAATAGATGGTCCGATAGCAGGAATCCACCAACACGCTGCTGTCGGGCCTGCATATCGACACCATCGCTTCGACGAGAGGAGTTTTCAGAAAAGCATCCTTTACGTCACTTGTGATAGTTATTTCTCCCTGTGGCTGTGCCCAAGTAACGAAAGCATGACAAAGGAGAACAAATATCAAGACACTCTTATGAAGTAATGATCTTGTCATATTTACTTTCTTTTGAATTTAAAATCTTGTTGTATTTAATATGAATTTATTATACTACTCCCTTCTAGAAACGTTCTCATAAGATCCAGTTTATGGGACAGGAGCAAAGATAAAGAAAAAAATACAGCAAAACAAGGATATTTAGTTAAATTACAAGAGAATCATGTTTTTCCGTAACTATCAGCGAATATATTTCACACAGAGTCTCTGAGACGCAGACGTATCAACCAAATATAAAAGTAATCAGATCAATCTTACGTTCTTCACTAATAGTTCTTAACGTCTCTTTCAGCCTCTTAACAATAGACTCAGCTCTTTCCAGATGGTCAGCCCTCAAATGAAAATCTGAAAAATGAATTATTCTCATAATATATATATGTCGTTTATCAATTCATATTCAAGGATTATCCTACATATAGGGGGGGATAGTACATTATGAAATTTGCACTTATTTGATTATTTATTATGTGCTAAGCACCACCCACATTCCATCATTGTCCTTTCCTTCATGTTTCAGGATGCCGTTCTTTTGCATTGCAGAAAGGTCGCGTTCGACGGTGCGCTGGCTCACCGACAAAGTCTCCGACATTTGTTTGCCGGTGATTGTCGGAGATTTTTTGATGAGATTGAGGATTTTCTGCTGACGCTCAGTGAGTTTCGTCTCCGACATGTCTCCGTCATGGTCTCCGACATTCGGGGTGTCGAAGGTGGCATAAATGATGGTCTGAAATTGGGTTGGAGTGGACTTGAACTTGGGTTTTAGCTCATCCTTATAACCTTCCAAGGCTTTGGTCTCATTACAGATGCGTGTGAGTCCGCTGCCTCGTTTCTCCATATAGTCAAGTTGAGCCATTACGTTTGCAAGTATGGGATTGCGCCTTTCAGAAGACACATCTTTGATGTCCAAATCCTGTATCAGTAAACCATTATACATTCCGCCTGGGGATGTGACAGTGAGACGGTCATCGTATATATCAAGATGTACTTCGCCACCCATTACAGTATAATCGCGATGGATGAAATGGTTTATCATTGCTTCAAGAACTGCACGTTCCGCATACTCTGGTTTGTTCTTTCTTCCATCAGGCAGTTTCTCCCAGCCTTTCTTTGTGTTGGATTTCACAAAATTCATAGCTTCACGAAGTAGCATGAGGACATTGCCTGTAAACTCTGCATCGTTGATGGCATCGCCCTTTTCCTTTCCATCCCATCGTGTGCAATATAGGCGAGATTGCCACAATGGGCAGTCATCGGCAAACAACGCTCCTGCATTCGTAAGGTTCCCTGCACCTGCCACCAGTCCAAACGACAAGAGATATTTCTTGTCCCATTCTTGTTTGGTGCGGTCTTTGAACGAGTTCGCCAATATCGTAAAGGAATAGTCCTCTGCCTTATAGTCTGTATGAAGGGAATCAAAAGTTTTGTTGGAACCTTTCAGCACCAAGCGAACCATCTGCTCTGCTGTGGCAGGAAGACTTTCATCACCGATACGAACAAAGGCAATTCGCTGACCATCTCCAACGTAGTAATATGGGGTATAATGCCCTGAATTGACTTTGAGTTGCAAGATGTGCAGACCATCTATATCATGGGGAATCATTTCCACCTCTGGTAGAGGATCCATGTAATCGCGTATCCTACTACTGATAGTCTCACATACATGCTGCACGTCATCAAGACCTTTGACGATACCATCATTATCTATGCCATAGAAAAGGGAACCGCCCAAGCCATTAGCGAAAGCACTAACGCTCTTCAACCAACTCTTAGGCTTCTTTTCTTCAAGCATCACCTTGAAGTCGTATGCAGTACATTCCGCTACCAGAGTCTTTAATTCCATTCCATATGAATTTTGGCTTATCACCTTGCAAAGGTACACTTTTTTCTTGAGAAGAAGGCATGAAATCACCGTTTCGCGCGTAAATTTTATCTAAAATCACACTTTTGTAACATCAAAAGTTTCGATAATTATTTTTTTGAGTACATTTGCAACGCATAGTGGCGAAATGCCATCTTTGCAAGACATATTGCTCACATCCTGCCAAATTACCACACCGAAAGGATAAACAGAGCAAACACCAATCATCGTGAAGTCGCGCCATAGGCGCAGACTTCCCCGTAGATGATTGGAGGCTGTGGTAAGCCTGGCAGGATTATGGTGGCGGTCTGCGCCATTTTAGTAGATATTTAAAACATAATTCTATGAAGAAAGTATTTTTGACGTTGCTCATGATGGGATTTTTTTGACACCCTTTGTCAACTTTCGCCACGATATTGCTTTACTCAAAAGCAAGTCGGAAACCTGTCAACTCTTGTAACCTATTGTTGCCTTTTGTCAACTATGTACACGATGTGGCAAAAATAAAGCCTCGTAAATTCTCTGCGGTAGAAATACGTTGCAAATTTAACGGGAATTTCCGAAGCAACCAAAAACAGCTTCTGAAGTGTTAAAATCTAAAAGTAGCTGTAATACAATGATTTAAGTTCGATTAGTTTTCGTTGTTCATGGTAGTTTATAGGTCTCTAAATACAGTCCTCGAATATAATAACAAGAGAGAAACTCGACCAAAAGCAACTATTATATTCAACAGTTTTTTCTTACAAAAGTCTGTCAACCCAAACATACGAAATAGGAAAGGAAAGACGACATTTCCGCTTTCTCAAACAAATTTTTGCAGTGTTGGGGGATAAAAAGGGTTGTTTGATGCTGTCATCTAAGTTGAATGACAAGGTCAGCTAAGTTGAATGACAAGGTCATCTAAGTTGAATGACGAGGTCATCTAACTGTTTTCTTCGGGTCAAACAACCGAGATGACAGCTCTTTTTCAAAGTTTCTTTGTAAAAAATCACCGATATCTATATACTACGAGCGATTCATTTTTATAACTGTCTGATTATTTGTTAGTTATAAAAAGATCGATTTTTTCGCAGAAATCAAGGTCAAAGGAGGTGCTGATGGAAAAGAATCGATTCTCAGTGCCTCTAAAATGTCACTTTATAAGACAATATAGGCTACGAACACACGTCGCAGCCCCATGAGTCAGACAGAAAGCTATCTGTAGGTGAAAAACGTTCCTCCATCTGACTGAGCGTATTTTCTGACGAGCTCCTGGATATACTGCGCGTTGGCAACCACCTGACTCTCATCGCCATCATAGCCATTGATGAGCACGACGAGGTGGGTCGTGGACAGACCTATCTTGGTCCGCTCATTGTCGGAAGTAGGCGTCCCTACTCCACCCACGGCATCGCGATAGACGGGGAGTCCCGCAATGTTGATCATGCCACGGCCGATTCCCTCGTAAGGTTCACCTTCCCGCCCCACGCCGAGCGTCAGCGTGTCACCCTCGAACTTATCCGCGTCGAAGCCGCCGATGCTGTAACCATAGCGGATGCTCGCCAAGTTGACGAGATCCACCAAGGTATCGATCTGATAGAGATCCTTGCCCTTGAGCTGCCGGCGTATCAGTGCCTCAGCGGCAGGACGGTAGCGCGAGGGATCCTTGCCACAAGCACGGTAGACGCGTCGCGTGGCTTCGATACCGGAAATAGCCTTCAGCGTCTCGGTGCTCAGTACCTGACGATAGTGCTCTCCCAAGGCATTGATCTCCTGCCACAGCTCAGCGCAATAGGGTGAGTTCTTTACCTGCGCTTCTACGCAAGCCCCCACGAAATTCGGACAAACGTTCTCTATCTCTTTTGAAACTATAATTTTCATCTTTTCTCTTTCTTAAATGACTCTTGCTATTTCTTATAAAGGTCAGCATGTGTACCTGTATCCATAAGATAAAGCGTCAACTCTTTGTCATTCTGATCCCATAATAGAATCCAGTCTGACGAGATATGGCATTCCCAAATACCTTTCAATTTGCCATGTAATTGATGTGGCAAATACTTCTCTGGGAGAAACCGTTTTTTGCAAGCAGGTTATACACGTCATCAAATAACGACATATCATAGCCCCGTTTCTTGCAGAGCTTATATGATTTCTTGAAAGACGTGGAGAAATAGATTTTATATTTCATTCGTCAAGCCACTTTTTTGCGTCCTCCAAGGAGTCGAAGGAATAAGTCTTTTCCTTTCCGCTCCTCACTGCTTTGATATGCTTGACAACATCTTCCTTTAGTTCTTCCGATGTCTCTTCCGATTTTAGTCTTTTTACGAAAGCCTTGCGAACGGCCTTGGGCTGACTCTTGAAAAGTGCCCAAAGAGCGTCTAAGGTTGAAACCTGAGTATTTGAAACTTGCAATGTAGCCATAACTATTCCTTTCTGATGCAAAAATAAAAATAAAATTCCAAAGTAGCAAACCTATGACAAAATAAAAAGGAATGAAATGGATTTTTATTTTGCATTCCCGAGTGCAGCGCAACTTATCTGAGATCTATACAGTAGACGAGGGGAATGACAAAATAAAAAGAGAACAAAAAGCCACAAATAAAGTTGGAAGTCTCATAGAAAAAACCTAATTTTGCAAATAAAGCAGATTATATAATGTGGAGATATGGAGAAAAACTTATCAGACATCTCTTTAAGAAACGGACAGAAAGCCAACCTATACGTGTTGTCCTTGAGTCCAAAATACAGGCCGATCGCGACAGAAGCGATATTCGAGTGTTTGAGACTGGGGTATCCTCTCAACGATATGGAGATTACGAGCAAGGCACGAGAGCTGCAGCGCAAGAGACTGAAGGGAAACGCCTGATTTCCATAGCCAAAGACTATGGCTTATTCATACCCAAATTAGAATGGAGTAAGTTTGGTGACCGCAAGCGACTCCCTTCCGGAGAGAGCATTGTCTATCTCAATGAAGAAGGGGACACTATTACCAAGATCCGCAATCCTTTCGCCAAGGCAGTTATCAAAAATATCCATGCACAAGATGTCATCTATG
This sequence comes from Hallella mizrahii, assembly GCF_009695775.1. Taxonomy (GTDB): domain Bacteria; phylum Bacteroidota; class Bacteroidia; order Bacteroidales; family Bacteroidaceae; genus Prevotella; species Prevotella mizrahii. The sequence continues at coordinate 129,840 of NZ_VUNG01000002.1, forward strand.
AACATTTGATCCATAACATTCTTTTCCCATCGACAAGCTATAAGTTTATTGGAATAAGCGAAGATACTGATGGCGTGAGGATTATCCTCCAACAACAATATCTTCCAAAGAAGTTCTCTACTCCAAGCCAAAAAGATATTGATGACTATCTACTGAAAGGATTAGGACTAAATATCGAAAACAGATATTTTTATGCTAACGAATACATTGCAATTACGGATGTATCCGCTGATGGAGATAATGTGCTATCTGACAATGAGCACCTGCTCTTTATCGATCCTATCATAAAGTTCAAGCAACCGGCAATAGTTGTTCTGAATCATTATTACGAAGAAATACAAGGTTCATTGAGATGAACAGCAAGAAAAACAACGAAACAACGGGCATACCGATTTTTTTTGTTAACTTTGTAAACAGAAAGCCTATTAAGGCAGGTTACGACCATATCACGATCTTATGACAAAGACAGAGGAAATGAAGGCTTTGATTGAGCAGCTCAACAAAGCCTCCGACGCATACTATAACGGCCGCGAGGAGCTGATGACCAACTATGAGTGGGACGCACTCTTCGACCGGCTCACCCGACTGGAACAGGAGACGGGCACCGTGCTGGAGGGTTCTCCTACCCATCACGTCTCCGCCGACACGCTCACAGGACAGAAAGAAGCCCACGAATATCCGGCTCTCTCACTGGCAAAGACGAAAAAGCCCGAGGATCTGGTGAAGTGGGCTGAGATGAAGCCCATCTGGCTCTCTTGGAAACTCGACGGACTCACCTTGGTAGCCACCTACGACAACGGACGGCTGACAAAACTCGTCACACGTGGCGACGGACATATCGGCACCAACATCACGCACTTGGCCTCAGCCATCAGCGGTGTATTGCCCAAGATCGACTACAAGAACCACACGGTCATTCGTGGCGAATGTGTCATCAGCTACCACGACTTTGAGCAGTTCAACATGGAAAGCGACGAGGAATATGCCAACCCACGCAACCTCGCCTCGGGCTCACTCACACTGAAAGATATCGACGAAGTGCGCCAACGCCACCTGCAGTGGATACCTTTCACCCTGGTGCACTGCGACGACGACATCCATTCGTGGGGACAGCGCATGGACTGGCTCAAACATCTCGGCTTCCGACCCGTGGAGCACGAACTCATCGAGCAACCATCGCTGGAACATGTCGAGGATGCCATCAACCGTTGGACCAAAAAAGTGGAAACAATGCCCTACCCCGTCGACGGACTCGTCATCGCCTACGACGACAACGACTATGCTCAGACGGGATCGGTCACCGGCCACCATGCCACACGCGCGGGCTATGCCTTTAAATGGGCCGACGAAAGCGCCCTGACCGAGCTGGACCACATCGAATGGAGTTGCGCCGCATCGACAATTTCGCCCGTGGCCGTCTTTCGACCCGTACAGCTTGAAGGCACCACGGTGAAACGTGCCTCGCTGTGCAACATCAGTGAGTGCGAGCGACTGGGCATTGGCGACAAGGGCACGAAACTCGAAGTCATCAAAGCCAATAAGATCATCCCGAAAGTCATCAGCGTCAGAGAGAAAGTCGGTGAGTTGCAGATTCCCGGACAATGTCCCGTGTGCGGACATCCCACCTTGGTGACCACCAGCGCGGCCAGCGGCACACGCACACTGCACTGCACCAACCCAAACTGCGCAGCCAAGAAACTGAAAAAATTTGCCCGCTTCGTGTCGAAAGAAGGCGTAAACGTCGACGGCATCTCAGAACAGACGCTCGCACGGTTCATCAACCTGGGATGGGTGACTCGCTATGGCGACATCTTCCGGCTGGGCGACCATGCACAGCAGATGGCCCATCTCGACGGTTTCGGTGCCAAATCTGTTTCCAATCTGATGGCTTCGCTCGACAAAGCCCGCAACGTCGAGGCACGCCAATTGCTTTACGCCCTTTGCATCCCACTATGCGGCAAGGATGTCTGCCAACGGTTGCTCTCGGCCTACAGCCTGCAAGCACTGGTCGACATCGCCACCACCGACGGCGGGCTTTTCGGCAGAGGTGAGCAGTTGGCTATGATTCCCGGTATCGGCCCCGAAAAGTCGGCATCGTTCACAGCGTGGTTCCGCAATGCCGACAACAAGCATGACTTCGACGACCTCATGGAGCAACTCCACGTCACAGAATCGTCGACAGCACCCACCGGCAACCGCTGTCAGGGACTGACCTTCGTCATCACGGGCGATGTGCACCACTATAAGAATCGGGCAGAACTCAAAGCTTATATCGAGAGTCAGGGTGGAAAAGTCACAGGATCGGTCAGCAAGTCGACAAGCTTCCTGATCAACAATGACAATACCAGCACCAGCGGCAAGAACAAGAAAGCCCACGAGCTCAACACGCCCATCATCACCGAGGACGAGTTTATCAGCAAATTCACCGAAGGATGATGCCCAGTAGGAACAGCGTCTCAACCTTATCAACGAATCAAAAACAACAGACATAGCATATTACAGACACCATGAGAATAGATATCATTACCGTATTGCCAGAGATGATCGAGGGCTTTGTCCACGAGTCGATATTGGCACGTGCACAGAAAAAAGGCTTGGCCGAGATCCATCTCCACAACCTGCGCGACTACACCCTTGACAAATGGCGCCGTGTCGACGACTATCCCTACGGCGGCTTTGCGGGTATGGTGATGCAGATAGAGCCCATCGACCGCTGCATCTCGACCCTGAAGGCAGAACGGGACTACGACGACGTGATCTACGTCACACCCGACGGAGAGAAGTTCGACCAGCATATCGCCAACGACATGTCGCTGCAGCAAAACCTCATCATCCTTTGCGGACACTACAAGGGCATCGACCAGCGCGTGCGCGACCACTTCATCACACGCGAGATCAGCGTGGGTGACTTTGTGCTCACCGGCGGCGAACTGGCAGCAGCCTGCATCGCTGACGCTGTGGTCAGACTGGTACCCGGCGTGATCAGCGATGATCAGAGTGCCCTCTCGGACTGCTTTCAGGACGATCTGCTGGCAGCACCGATCTACACACGCCCCGCTGACTACAAAGGATGGAAGGTGCCCGACATCCTGCTGAGCGGCAATGAGGCTAAAATCAAACAATGGGAAATGGATCAGGCCATGGAGCGCACAAAACGCTTGCGTCCCGACCTGCTGAAGAAATAACAAAAAACGCCATCCGGTTACGGATTGTGCAACCGGATGGTGTTGATACCTAAATCGACTTTCTCATCGTCGGCCAACGACTGAACAGCAGAGGCGACCGTATCCTTGTCGAAATGAAGGGTACGAAGAACGGAAAGATCATGGGAATCGCCATCGGACAAGAGCTCAAGAATCTGACGTGGCAAAGCAGCCACCCGCTGACGGTAGTCCTTACGGCGCTGGACGCAGACGTCACACTGACCGCAATCGTCTTTTGCCTCCTCTCCAAAATATGCCAACAACTGACGGCTGCGGCACTCCTGATCGTTGAGGACATAATCCATCATCGCCTTGAGCCTTTGCTCATATTTTTGTTTCCTGTCCTCATAGACATGAGGCGGGATGATTACATCCTCAATGCTGACGCGGTCCTGGAGATATGTGATCTGCGGAATATGGCGGTTGGGGATGAAGTGGATGATGTGCTTGGCACTCATCGTCTTCAACACCAAATAGGTCTGCTGCTCACTCAACTGTGTACGCTCAGCCACCTCGTTTAAATCAAAAAAGGCATAGCGCGTAAAAATACCATCGCACAGTCGCAACAAGACAGTGAGGACAAGATCCTCTTGAGCAGGCAGACGAAGACGATAGAGTTCGTCACGACTGACCAGAATCCTCACCCGCGAGACACTGTCTGGCTCAGAATTGTAATCGATGTAGCCGGCGTATTGCAATAGCTGCAAGGCGGAAGGCACCATGAAAGGCGACAGATGATAGGATGCGCAGAACTTGTCGATATTGAAAAGAAACGTGTGTCCACCTCCACTTCCCACACCGACCTGATAGAAATATGCCAAACGCTCATACACGTCGGCAATCTTCTCCTTGGGCGGAAAGTTCATTTCCACACGCTTGAGCATCATGCGCAGATCCATCTGATCATCCCAAAGCAACACAGCATAGGACTTCTGTCCGTCGCGCCCTGCCCTACCGGCTTCCTGGAAGTAGGCCTCAATGGCATCGGGACAATCAAAATGAACGACCAGACGCACGTCGGGTTTGTCGATGCCCATGCCAAAAGCGTTGGTGGCAACCATCACCCGCACCTCGTCGCGCGTCCATTTTTCTTGCCGCTCGTCTTTGTCCTGAGGCTCCAGACCGGCATGATAATATGTAGAGGAAATACCGCTCTCGGTGAGAAAAGTCGACAGCAAGCGGCTCTTCTCACGGCTACGGACATAGACGATGGCACAGCCTGGAACATGCCGGAGGATATGCACCAGCTCTTTCTGCTTGTCGACGGTGGGACGTACCACATAGATGACGTTCTTCCGGACAAAACTCATCTTGAAGAACCGCTTGTCCTTGAAGGCCAACCGGTCCATGATGTCATGGACAACAGCCGGCGTGGCGGTGGCTGTAAGAGCCAGCACGGGTACGCCGGGCTTGACCTGCCGGATGTCTGCAATCTTGAGATAGGAAGGACGAAAGTCGTAGCCCCACTGGCTGATACAATGAGCCTCGTCGACCGTGATGAAGCTCACGGGAATGCGCTTGAGCTTTTGAAGAAACAAAGGACTGCCGAGACGCTCAGGCGAGACATAGAGCAACTTCAGCCCGCCAAAGATGGCATTCTCCAACGTCGCGACAATCTTGCTGCGCGACATGGAGGAATAGATGGCTGCCGCCTTGATGCCGTTGGCCTGAAGATGGGCGACCTGGTCTTTCATCAAGGCGATCAGTGGCGTGATGACTATGCAGACGCCATCAGCAGCCAAGGCTGGTACCTGGAAGGTGATGGACTTTCCACCACCCGTCGGCATCAGTCCCAACGTGTCGTGGCCGTTGCCAATGCTGTCTATGATGTCGCGCTGAATGCCGCGAAAGTCGTCATAGCCCCAATAACGCTGAAGAATTTCACGATACTTGTCCAATGTTCAAGCTCCAACTCTTTACCTCTAATTTTATATATCCTTATGCCACAAGACACTTACTCGCTCTTGCGTGGCCGGATATCCTCGATCTGCAACTGCACTTGGTTGCGCTTGAAGACATTGTCCTCAATGGTGTAGGCGATGTCGAATGACCGACGCGACTTGATATATCGGGCGGACGCACTCTGACCGAAGGCAATGCCGTTGACCACAACACCCGACTTGGAGTCGACAAGTTCCAGTTTGATATGCTCCTGAGACCGCCCGACGACCTTGCTGGTGCCATAGTCGTAGACGCCAAGCGTACAGAACACCGGTTTGGGATTGCTCGGCCCAAAGGGTGAGAAGCGCTTCAGGTCGTTGTAGAGTTTCTTGGTGATGTCCTTGAAGTCGATGATCGCATCAATCCTGAGGTAAGCCTCGGTTTGCTCGGGCTGGATATGCTCCTCGACATATTTCTGAAAACGCTTGCGGAATGTGGGGATGTCGGCCCAGCGCAAGGTAAGTCCGGCGGCATAGGTGTGCCCTCCGAAATTGATGAGCAGGTCACGGCAGCTCTTAATGGCCGAATAGATGTCGAAGCCCATCACCGAGCGGGCTGAGCCTGTCGCAAGGTCACCGTCACGCGTAAGAACAACTGTTGGCCGGAAATAGATCTCTGTCAGTCGGGAAGCCACAATGCCGATGACGCCTTTCTTCCAGTGCTCATCATACAGGACGATGCTTGACTGATGTTTCTGGCTTTCCAGACGCGAGACGATCTGGTTGGCATCTTCGGTCATGTGCTTGTCGATGTCCTTGCGCTGCTCATTGTACTCATTGATATGCTTGGCCTTGCGCAGTGCCTCGTTGATGTCTTTCTCCACGAGCAGGTCCACGCTTTCCTTACCGTTCTCCATACGTCCGGAGGCATTGATGCGCGGTCCGATCTTGAAGACGATATCGCTCATGGAGATGTCGCGGCCGCTGAGTCCACAGATGTCGATGATGGCTTTCAGGCCCACACTGGGATTCTGATTGAGAATCTTCAGTCCATGGAAAGCGAGAATGCGGTTCTCATCAACCACCGGTACCATATCGGCGGCAATGCTCACGGCGCAAAAGTCCAGCAAAGGGATAAGCCGGGAGAAGGGAATGCCATTGTTCTTGGCGAAAGCCTGCATGAGCTTGAAGCCCACACCGCAACCACAGAGTTGCTTGAAAGGATAGGGATCGTCGTCGCGCTTGGGGTCAAGAATGGCCACTGCGGGTGGCATCTCCTCGTCGGGTACATGGTGGTCGCAGATGATGAAGTCAATACCCAACGACTTGGCATAGGCAATTTCCTTGACTGCCTTGATGCCACAGTCAAGGATGATCACCAGTTTCACACCTGTCCGATGGGCATAGTCCAACCCTTTGCGGCTGATGCCGTAGCCCTCATCGTAGCGATCAGGAATGTAATAGTCTATATTGGAATAGAACTGCTGTAAAAACTTATAAACCAAAGCCACCGCAGTGCATCCGTCAACATCATAGTCACCATAGACGAGCACCCGCTCCTTGCGGCCCATCGCATCATTGAGTCTGTCGACCGCCGCGTCCATATCCTTCATACGGAAAGGATTGATCAGGTCGGCCAACTGAGGCTTGAAGAATTGCTTGGCTGCACTCTCTGTGGTGATGCCACGCTTGACGAGAAGCTGGGTAAGCAAGGGACTCATGTTGAGTTTCTCGCTCAGTTCGCCCGCCAAACGGAGTTCATCAGATGTAGGTGGCACATACTTCCATTTGAAATGCATTTTAAATATTTCTTTTTCTGCTTCAAAGATACAAATTTTCTTGCTGAACAGCAAAAAAACTATAGAAAAAGTATAAGGAAGGATGGAAATGAGGATAGCAGCAGTGCGGCTCGATGAAAGAAAGCCGACTGGCGAAAACAGAAATCCGCCTCTTCACACTGCGGTGAAGAGGCGGATGGTATGACTTAAGATCTTAATGATCAGATGTTGCACTTCTTGCGGATGTCCTTAGGCACAGCGTTTTTGTTGACCATGAAGTCCATGGTGTTGGCGATGATGAAGTTCTTGGTCATATACCAGATGCCGTCATAGTCGCCGCTCTTGCCCCAAGAGTTCTTTACCATGTAGTACTCCTTGCCATTCTGATCCTTAGCAATACCGAAGATCAGCATACCGTGGTCGTCGGTGAGCTCCCAGTCGTCGAAGCGCTCCTGACGCTGCTTTTGTGTAGGCACGACCTCCGGAACGTTAACACCGAGAGAGTCTACAATACTTTTCTTCTTGGCAGGAGTGAGTTTCAGCCAACGGGCCATGTCACTGCCTTTCATGTTCTCGAGCTTCTTCTCATCGACATTGTATGCGAGTCCCTTGCGGGTGAAGCCTTCCTCACTGACGTCGCCGCCCCAGGCAATCGTATAGCCGTTCATGATGGCATTGTCGAGGATCTTCTGGAGATCGTCGATAGGCACGTTCCATGTCAGAGGATTGCGCCAATTGTCCTGTACTTCTACAGCAAACTGTGTCCAGAAAGGATGATGGGAGAAAGAGGTGAAGCTCACATAGTTGTTCCAGTCAAGACCAAGGGAAGCGGCGAAAGTCTTCGGCGTGTAGGTCTTGCCCTCGTAGGTGAACTGCTCAGGGCACTTGCCAAGATAAGCGTCGAGAATGCCTTGCAATCCTACCTTCCACTGGCTGGAGATCTTCTTCAGGCTGCTCTTGGCAACGCTCTGCACGTAGGGAGTCATCACAGAGAAGAACTCACCGAAGTTGTTGAGCGAGTCGCCATAGAGACTGCCGGGGAAAGGCATGGCTTTTTCCGGGCAGATGCCGTAATGCTCGAGGCAATAAAGAGGATCGTAGGTGCTGCCGCCCTCAGAGAACTGGCAGTCGCCATGCAGGCGCACGACCTGGATAGCACGGTCCATATATGTCTTGTTGGCCACAAAGCTCTCGCAAAGATCATAGGTCTTGCCTGTGGCCTTGAGAATCTCTGACTCGAAATAGCTCAGCGTGGAATAGTCCCAACACGTACCTGAGCGGTTCTGATCCTTGATGGAAGTGATCGGGTTCTTCTTGACAACGGTGAACACCGGCTTGTTGGGATTAACACTGTCTTTTTTCTCAGCGTGGGCACCTAACGTGCACACTGCAAGTAAAGCCAATACAATTACTTTCTTCATCTTTTTCTTTTTGGTTGACTTGTCTTAATGTTGTTACTTGTAATTCTCTCTATAGTCTTTTCTATATTAGCGGTTCTCAGCCATGAAGGCTTCCACATCCTTGGGATGGTAAGGAATGCGGTTCTTGCCTATGAAGCGGCAACCATCATCGGTGATGAGCAGATCGTCCTCAATACGGATACCACCGAAGTCCTTATAGGTCTCCAACTTGTCGAAGTTGATGAACTCCTTGCAGTGGCCGCTGGCTTTCCAGTCATCGATCAGTGCGGGAATGAAGTAGATACCCGGCTCGTCGGTGACGACAAAGCCTTTTTGCAAGCGGCGCCCTAAGCGCAGGCAGTTGGTGCCAAACTGCTCAAGGTTAGGACGAACCTCCTCGTCGAAACCTACATTGATCTGGTCGAAGCCCTCCATATCGTGTACATCCATACCCATCATGTGGCCAAGTCCATGGCACATAAACATGGCGTGAGCACCGGCGCGAACAGCTTCCTCGGTGTCGCCTTTCATCAGACCGAGCTCTTTCAAACGGTCGGTCATCAAACGGCAAACGGCGAAGTGAACATCCCACCACTTCACACCAGGCTTGGCTACCTGAAGTACGTAGTCGTGGCAAGCCTCTACGATGGAATAGATCTCGAGCTGACGCTGGTCGTAGTGACCGCTCACCGGAGAGGTACGGGTGTTGTCGGAGCAATAGTTGTTGATCGTCTCGGCACCGGCGTCGCAAAGCATCAGACGGCCAGCCTCCAACTTGTTCATTGAGGGAGAGCCGTGCATGATCTCGCCATGCTGTGTCAGGATGGTAGCAAAACTGACCATAGAACCCAGTCCGTTGGCGATACCGTCGAGAGCACCGGCAATTTCTTGCTCTGTGATACCCGGGCGGCACATCTTCATGGCTGTCGTGTGCATCTTATAGCCAATGACGGCGGCACGCTCCAATTCCTCGACTTCTTCATCAGTCTTCACAGAACGCATCTTCACGATAGCCTTGATCAAGTCCATGGAAGCACTCTCTTTCTGCTGATTGGGATGGATGCCGAGCAGATCGAATATCTGAATCTTTATGTCTGCACGGTAAGGCGGCAGAAAATGGATGCGGCGCTTCTGACGCATGGCATCGTTGCAGATGGTCTTCAACGACTTCATCGGCGCAGAGTTCTTCACACCGACCTGCTCTGCCATGTCGTGTACACTTTCTACAGAACCATACCATACGATATCGTCGATACTGATGTCGTCGCCGATGAGTGTCTCAATATCATTATCCACATCAATGACACCCACGAGTCCGTCACGGTTCAGACCGAAATAATACAGGAATGATGAATCCTGACGGAAAGGATGGTATCCGTTGTTGGGAAAGTTGGCGGGAGAATTATTGTTGCCGAAGAGGATAATCACTCCACTCTTCACAAGCTTTTTGAGTTCAGCACGACGACTGACATAAGTTTCTTTGCTATACATAGACAATGAATTTAATATTCATTGCAAAGTTACTAATTATTCACTTAAATTGCGTAACTTTGCAATTAAAATTAAATGTTTTTATGCAAATTGATACGAATACAGGATTGGTGCTCGAAGGCGGCGGTATGCGCGGCGTCTTCACAAGTGGCGTCTTGGACGCTTTCATGAAGCACGAGGTATGGTTTCGCTATGTCGTCGCGGTGTCTGCCGGTGCTTGCAATGGCATGAGTTACATCTCACGCCAACCCCGGCGTGCGCGCATCTCGAACATCGACTATCTGACAAGATATAACTATATAGGTATAAAGCATCTGGTCACGCAAGGCTGCATCTTTGACCGGGAATTGCTATACGACCGTTTCCCCAACGAGCTGTTGCCCTTTGACTATGACGAATACTTCCGCCATGCCGACGGTTTCGAAATGGTGGCGACAGACTGCGCGTCGGGTCATCCTGTCTATCTCAAGGAGACACACGACCGGCAACGGGCCTGCGACATCGTGAAGGCTTCCAGCAGTCTGCCCTATGTGAGCAAGATCGTTTGGGTGGACGGGCGGCCGCTGCTCGACGGAGGTATCATTGACTCTATACCCGTGATGCGGAGTATAGAAGCCGGACACGCCACCAACGTGGTCATCTCTACCCGTAACTATGGATTCAGAGAACTGGGCAAAGACCGGAAAATACCACCCTTTGTCTACCGCAACTACCCTCGGCTGCGTTTGGCACTCAGCCATCGCATCCGGGCATACAACCAACAGCTGCAGCTCATCGAGGACTTGGAGCACGAAGACCGCATCATCTGCATCCGGCCACGGAAGCCCATGCAAGTGAGAAGAATAGAGAAGGACGTGGAGAAACTCGAAGCCCTCTATGAGGAAGGATTCGCTCTGGGTGAACAGTTTTGCGAAACTTATGGCAAGTACATCCGCGAAGAGCCCTCATCTAAGACTTTGTAACAAAGGAAACACATAGACTAAAAAACAAAGCAAAGACAAAGTAAACGAAAAAGCAAAAGGATGATACAGCCTTGAACAGAAGGGCTCTAAGACAAAGACATCGGGGCAGGCTACGAAATCGCAGCCTGCCCCTAATGTTTTTCAGTGCTTGATCAGATTTTCAATTTCTATTTGCATTCATGGAAGCATCACTGATACTATTTTACTTTCTTGTCTTTTGTATCGGTATCAGTCTTGTCGGAAGTGAAGAGCTCCTTGATACCACCAATGCTTCCGAGCAGATTCGTGGCCTCGTAAGGCAGGTAGACCGTTTTGGTACGGTCGCCCTCGGCTACATTCTGCATCATCTGGATGTACTTCTGTGCCAACAGGTAATTAGCCGGATTGGTACTCTTTCCTACTGCTTCCGTAATCTTTTCGATAGCGACAGCCTCAGCCTCAGCCTTGCGCACACGGGCCTGCGCCTCACCTTCCGCACGAAGGATAGCCTGCTGCTTGTCAGCCTCCGCGCGGTTGATCGTTGCCGCTTTCTCACCTTCAGACCGCAGGATATCGGCCTGTTTCTTACCTTCAGAGGTAAGGATGGTGGCTCGCTTATCACGCTCTGCCTGCATCTGCTTTTCCATCGCCTGCAAAACGCTCTGTGGCGGAATGATATCCTGAAGCTCCACACGGTTGACTTTGATGCCCCACTTGTTGGTAGCGTCGTCGAGTACACCACGCAACTTGGTGTTGATCGTGTCGCGGGATGTCAACGTCTGATCCAGTTCCATCTCACCAATGATGTTTCGCAAAGTGGTCTGCGTGAGCTTTTCAATGGCATTGGGCAGATTGTTGATCTCATAAACAGCCTTGAAAGGATCCACAATCTGGAAATAGAGCAAGGCATTGATCTGCATCTGGATATTGTCCTTGGTGATGACATTCTGCTTGTCGAAGTCGTAGACCTGCTCTCGCAAGTCTATGTTGTTGCTGTAGACATAGCGTCCGCGCACCAGTGTGCAAATGACTTTTGCACGGTCGATAAAAGGAATGATGATGTTGATACCGGGCTTCAATGTAGCATAGTACTTTCCCAGTCGCTCAATAATCTTGGTTTCACTCTGTGGAATGATGACGATGGCCATCTTGGCAAAGATAAGCGCAAGGACGATAAGTCCTATCAGTACGTAAGTTGCAATCATAGGGTTATTGTTGTTTTATGGGTTAAACTTATTATGAACAGCCTGCAGAGACCAAGCGGAAATATTGCCCGGACCTACTCCTCATTAATATATGTCATGCTACTCCTTATTATATATAGTATACTACAGCGCGATAAGCCACATTCTTGCGAAACAGATTGCATTCATCTATGCTATATTTCATAACCATATGGATAAGGCATAGCATTTTCCTACACCATCAGGCAGTATCGCCACAAGCTGATTTTTGATATTAATCTTCTTTCACGGCAACCTCAACGGTCACGACGATGCTCTCGCGTGCAACGACTTTCACAATAGTTCCTTTGTCGATATTGCTTCCATCTTTGCTCACTGCGCGCCACTCGTCACCATCAATTTTGACGTACCCGGGCTTTTCCGCGGTGATTGGCTCTATCACAACGCCCTCACGACCCAAAAGCGCATCGGCATTACTCCTGCGGTTACGACGGTCGGTATGCAGATATTTCACTACTACCGGACGCACACAGAACACACAGAGACAGGAAAAGATGACAAAGACCAACACCTGTGCCCATAAAGGAATGCCGAAAAAAGAGGAGACAATAGCCCCGGCAGCTCCTACTGCAAAGCAGAGCAAGTAGAAGGTACCGGAAGACACTTCCAGTATCAGCGCAAGGACACAAACCAGCGTCCATAGCAGCCATAAGTTTTCAGAAAGATAATCTATCATAGTCATAGAGATTGTTTTCTGTACGTAAAATTAAGAAAAAAAATCGATATTCCCTACATTTCGCTAAAAGAATTATGTGCAACTTAAGATTAATTCATAACTTTGCAATAACTGAAAGGATAAATCATCAAAACAGAAGGCTATGACAAGTATTTGGAGAAAGTTTTTTGGATTCACTGACGAAGAACATGAAGGAGAGACCTACGATGAAGCCGTGCAAAGAGCTAAGAAACTTTTGCACGAAGAAAACTACGAGGACGCGTGCCGTATCCTGAGATATGCAGAAAAGCAACACCATGCCGAGGCAATGTATTACCTGGCATGGTGCTATTGGAACGGGACCGGCGTGCGCGAGGATGCGGGACATGCGCGGCACCTATGGAAAGTTTGCGATGCGATGGGCTTCAAAAAAGAGCATCCGGAATAAGAATCTCTATACTTCTTGCCCAAGCAACATAGCACTAAATCTTCTATTTGCGGCGACGTGACTTGCGGCTCTTGGAAGAGGTCGTACTCTTTTTGGCAGTAGTGTGAGCAGCCTGATAAGCCTGATAATATTTCAAAGCCTCAGGCATCTCCTGCTGCAAGGCTGCAATACGTTTTGCATCGCTTGGGTGATCGCTCAGGAAATCATTGGTATTGTTATTGCCTTGTGACATGCGCTTCCAGAAAGGAATGGCCTCCTGGGGATTGTAGCCAGCCATAGCAGCAAAGACGAGTCCCATGTGATCAGCCTCGCTCTCATCATCACGGCTATACTTCAGATTGGCAAAAGAAAAGCCCTGCTGCATGATACTCGTGGCAACATTGGTGAGATCACCGGCTCCCAGCACACTGCCAAGGATGTTGACCCCCTGAGTAGCATACTGCTGACGGATCTGCTTCGACATCTGCTCGGCAGAATGCTTAGCCACTGCGTGAGCGATCTCATGACCGAGAACGATGGCCAATGATGCCTCGTTCTGGGTGTAAGGCAGCAGGCCTTCATAAACAACAATCTTTCCGCCAGGCATACAGAAGGCGTTGGCTTCCTTGCTCTGCACAAGATTGAACGACCAAGAAAAGTTCTTCACCTCGTCGGCAGCACCGTGTGAGGTCAGATAGCTCTCTACAGCAGTAGCCAGCCGCTGGCCGACCCGCTTTACCATGGCAGTATTTGTTGCATCCGTAGAGACCTTGGCGGACTGCATAAATTTCTGATACTCTTGATTACTCAAACTGAGAACCTGTTGGTCTGTGACCAAAAGATTGTGCTTACGACCGGTGATAGGCACGGTCTGTGTGGTTCCACATGCCGACACGAACAAGGCTGTCAGCATAGTAAAGAGGAAAAACTTGATTTTCTTCATAGTTACATAATATATATCAATTACTAACTGCAAAGTTAGAGATTAATCAGTTATCAACAAAAAGAAACCTTGAATATTTTATAATTTTAGCCAACTGAAATCGATTGCACAGCGTATTGTGCAAAAAAAGATAACTTTTTCATTTTCATATTTAGAAATATCGTACCTTTGCAACAGAAAAAAGAAAACAATAGATTATTCAAGAATAAGCAAGTTAGTTAGGTAGTTTTTCATATAGGTAGTTATTAGGTATTTGATGATTGGTTAGGTTAATTGATGTATTAGTCAAGAAAGGTAGAGATTGTTTTTAGGTACCAAAAGACGGCAGTTATCCAAGTGGGATGACTGCCGTCTTTTGCTTTTCTGCTATTCTTACCCTCTAAGTGTCAGAGAATTATATTTCTTTCTTACTAAAAAGCTAATGACCATTTGGCTCACTGCCGTTTCTTCCCGGCAGCATTAGGCAAATGGTCATCAAGGCAAATAGGAGTATTAGATATGTACTGTCTTGTTGAGCAGATAATTATCCAGCAACACCATCGCCGCCATCGACTCCACAATAGGCACTGCACGCGGTAACACACAGGGATCATGACGACCTTTGGCTTGCAAAACAGTTGCGCAACCGTTTGCATCAACTGTATTTTGACTGCGTAATAGTGTAGCTACGGGTTTGAAAGCTACGCGGAAGTATATATTCTGTCCATTTGAGATGCCGCCTTGGATGCCTCCACTGTTGTTGGTACGCGTAGTAATTTGCCCATGATGAGCGACAAAGACATCGTTTTGCTGACTGCCGCGCTGACTGACGCCGTCGAAGCCTAAGCCATATTCAAAGCCTTTCACTGCATTGATACCGAGCATTGCAGCTCCCAGCTGAGCATGCAGCTTGTCAAACTCCGGCTCGCCAAGCCCCACAGGACAGCCTTTGATGACACAGGCGATCACTCCTCCGATCGTGTCGCCGTCGGCTTTGACCTCTCTGATCAAGGCCTCCATCTGCTGCGCTTTTTCCAGATCGGGACAGCGCACGATGTTGGAATCGATCTGAGAAAGGTCGTAATGGGTGTAGTCGCCTTCCAACTTGATGTCACCAACTTGTGTTGTGTAGGCCTGGATAGTGATACCCAACTGTTGCAAAGCCAGCATGGCCAAGGCACCACCGACACAACGGCTGATCGTGATGCGGGCAGAAGAACGCCCGCCTCCACGGGGATCACGCAGTCCATATTTGTTGTAGTAGGTATAATCGGCATGAGAAGGGCGAAACAAATCCACCATATTGTTATAGTCGGAAGATCGCTGATTTGTGTTCCGGACCATGAAACCGATCGGCGTTCCCGTCGTCTTGCCCTGGTAGACACCACTGAGCAGCTCCACGTGGTCGGGCTCTTTGCGCTGCGTAGTGATCTGACTCTGACCCGGACGACGCCGGTCTAATTGATGCTGAATGAAATCCATGTCCACCTCTATGCCAGCCGGCATCCCGTCAATAATACCTCCTACAGCCTCACCATGACTTTCACCAAAAGTCGTCAAAGTGAATATATTACCAAACGTGTTCCTCATTGTTGTTCTTTCTTTTAGTTTTGCATCACCACACACCTGTAAATAATGGATGTCTCATGACAACCTAACAAATGTCTCCCCCTTATCTATTTCAGCTACACCTTATTATATAATAGGTCACTCCTTATTATATAGGAGCGTATACACCTTATTTTATATAAGGAGCAGGACAAGATCTCTGATGAAAAAAAATGCTTCCGGGCATCAAAGGACCGCTTAATGACAGTGTCCGCATCCTTCGCCACAACCGCCGCCACAGCCTTCTTCACCATGGCCTCCACAGCCTCCGCCGCAGTTATCGCAATGACCACCGCAACCTTCGCCCGACATAGCCTTGGCCAACTGTGCCATCTCTTCTTTCGTGGCCTCACGATTGGCCAGCACCTGACCGACAAAGTTCAGCGTGCAACCAGCCAATGGATGGTTCAGGTCGATGGTCACCGTATCAGGTCCCACCTCCACGACACGACCGTTGAAGTGATCTCCTGCCTCATTTTGCAGCATCAGTATGGCATCGGGATAGACATGCTTGGAATCAAACTTGCCATCTATCTCGAAGATATGCTTGTCGACACTCTTCACCAAGTCGTTGTTGCGGGGACCAAAAGCCTGCTCCGGCGTCAACTCAAAGTTGAAACTGTCGCCAACAGCCAGGTCGACGACCTGCCGCTCGAAGTCTTCCAACATAAAGCCCATACCACTGATGAAAGTAGCAGGCTTAGCCTCCTCAGTCATCTCGACAAGCACTTTCTGTCCATTAGAGACATCGTAGAGCTGATAGGAAACGCTCACCAACTTGTTACTCTTGTTTTCGCTCATTATAATACTATTCTTTTGATTATTTGTTGTTCGCCTGCAAAGGTAGTGCTTTTTTCTTAGTTACAAGCCTATTAAAATTCAAAATGGTAATATAATCTTTGATTTACATCAAAATAAGCAGTTGTTTACGCACACAGCTAACAAATTATTTGGTTGGTATCGATAATTCTCGTAACTTTGCATCGAAATCAAGAAGATAAGTGATTTCAAGGATAACATGTTGAACACCCGGACACAGATCCAATGAAGAAGATTCAGGACAAAGCCGGGAAAGAAGAAAGGTAAAAAGATGAAAAAGATTGTATTGACACTGGCTGCCATGATGACAATGAGCATGGCATTTGCAAACACAGAGAACATCCCTGAGAATGCACCTGAGGTAACCGAGGCAAGCACTGCTGCCAACTACGACATGACTGTCAACTACAGCAAACTGGCTACCACACTGGAGCTGAGCGCTGATCAGATCGACGCTGTCGAGGCCATCCACGACCAGTTCATCAACGACATGCGCAAAGCCGCAAACGCAGAGGCTTCTGAGCGTGCTGAGCTCGTCAAGAAGGCTGCCACCAAGGAGCTGAAGTACATGCACTATGTTCTCAACGAGAAGCAGTATCGCAAGTACAACACACTGCTCAACCTCACTCTTGAGAACCGCGGTTTGCTGAAGTAATAAGTAGATAAAGAGAACCCCTTTTCTGATACGGCATCCACTAACGGATATAGCGTCAGAAAGCAAATATAAGAAGCCTCGTCTGCAAAGACGGGGCTTTTTTATTAATTGTTCTTAAATACCAGCGAGAAGCTCACGTAGATCGAAATAATTTGTCTACCTTTGTAATCTAAAACGTATTAAGCGTGAAAATAGCAAAAGTGGTGAATGCCCTTGAACAGTTCGCGCCTCTGCCCTTGCAGGAAGACTACGATAATGCCGGCCTGCAAACGGGATTGACAGAGGCGGATGTCTCAGGGGCTTTATTGTGTCTTGACGTTACCGAGGCTGTGGTGGACGAAGCCGTAGCCAAAGGGTGCAACCTCATCGTGTCGCATCATCCTCTGATCTTCCACAAGCTCAGAAGACTCTGCGGTGAAGATGACGTGCAGCGCACGGTGATGAAAGCCATCGAAAAGCATATTACCATCCTCTCACTCCACACCAACATGGACGCCGCTGAAGGCGGTGTCAACTTCAAAATAGCAGAAAAGCTGGGACTGGAACATCCGACATTCTTCGGCAAACGCCAGTCCGCAGAAGTAAAAACCAGTGACGGCCAACTCCGAACAGTGGCTGCCGGCGAAGGAGTGATTGCGGAATGGACCGAGCCTCTTGCCGCCGACGACTTTATTATCCGGCTGAAACAAACCTTCGACGTGGAATGCGTGATGGCCAATGAACTGCTCCGTCGTCCCATCCGTCGTGTGGCCATCTGTGGTGGAGCCGGTGATTTTCTGTTGCCGGACGCTGTTGCCCTCGGAGCCGACGCCTTTCTGACAGGAGAGATGCACTACCATCAATATTTTGGCTACGAGCAACGCATACAAATTGCCGTCATCGGCCACTATCAAAGTGAGCAGTTCACACGGGAGATCTTCCGCGACATCATCACGCGGCAATGCCCCGGTGTCCGCTGCATTTTGTCGGAGATCAACACCAATCCGATCATCTATTTTTAGATCCAAACGGAAATTCACGTTGATCCAACGATAGATACGGATAGATCGAGCTCACGATACACATAGACTCAAGTATTAATACATATTGATCGAACTATAAAAACATAATAATCATGGCAAAGAAAGACCCATCAGAGTTGTCGGTGGAGGAGAAGCTCTCCACCCTCTATCAGTTACAGACCACCCTGTCTGCCATCGATGAGAAGCGGGCACTGCGTGGCGAACTTCCTCTCGAAGTGCGAGACCTTGAGGATGAGATCGCCGGTCTCAACACACGTATGGAACACATCAATGCTGAGATCGAAGACTTCCGCGCTGCCATTGCACAGAAGCGCAATGAGATTGAGCAGAACCAAGCCAGCGTAGACCGCTACAAGGCTCAGCTCGACGAGGTAAAGAACAATCGTGAGTACGACACGCTGACCAAGGAGATCGAGTTCCAGACACTGGAGATCGAACTCTGCAACAAGAAGATCAAGGAAGCCAACCAGAAGGTACAGGAGCGTCAGAACGACCTCGCCAACACACAGGCTACGCTCACCGAGCGCCAGAAGGACCTTGAGTCGAAGCGCGACGAGCTCGACTCCATCATGCAGGAGACGCGTGAGGCCGAGGAAGATCTCAAGGAGAAAGCCAAAGAACTGGAGGCCCGCATCGAGCCGCGTCTGCTGGCCAGCTTCAAGCGTATCCGCAAAGGTGCCCGCAACGGACTGGGCATTGTCTATGTGCAGCGTGATGCCTGCGGTGGTTGCTTCAACAAGATTCCGCCACAGCGCCAGTTGGACATCAAGATGCACAAGAAGATCATCGTCTGTGAATACTGTGGCCGTATCCTCATCGACCCGGAGCTCGCCGGTGTGAAGACGGAGCCCGCTGTTGAGGAGAAGCCCAAGAAGAAACGCACAACAAGAAGAAAGAAGGCTGAGACTGAGGAAAACGCAGAAGCATAATCAGCCTTGAACCTTCACTATATATAAAAAGGAGACTCTCAACGCGAGAGTCTCCTTTTTGTTTTTATAGCAATCCTATATTTGATTATATAGCTGTTCTATTTTGTCTTTACTGCGTTATCGGGTAAAAACTTTCCGAGTCAAGGCCACGGAAGTCTCTACTCGTAATCGTCAATGACATTATTGGTGAAGTCCATCATCGGCTTGGCCACCTTCGCAATCTTCACGAGCTGTTCTGTCCAATGCTCTCCTTGGAAGAAATCATCGGGCACACAATGCCAGGCACAATAGTCTTTCATCTTCAAATAAGAGAGGAACTCATAGTCCTTGGGGAAGTCTTTCGGTGCTTTCTTCAAACAGTTGATGCCGAAGCCTTTTGGCGCAGGCGCATCATCGCTCCATTCCGAGGCATTGGGATAGCCAAAGAGATGGATGAACTCACCGCTCTCTACACAGTGTCTCCACTCTTCTATGTTTCCCATGATCTCATTTCTCACGGACGTGAGGATGTTTGTCGGCAGCCAATAAGCCCCGACGGCAATCAGACTGTGGCCCGGCTGCAAGTGGATATAATAGCCCGCGTGCAGTCCTTTACGGCCATGGGCAGAGATGTAAGCACCCAAATGGCGCTTATAGGGCGACTTGTCGGGTGAAAAACGCGTATCGCGATAAAAGCGATAGACACAGTCCTTCACCGTCAGATGAGCCACCGTCTCGTCCATTGCTCCCAAAGCGTTGATGGCCTGCTCCACGCCTTTTTCGAAATCCGCCTTGGCGGCAAGGTACTGATCTTTATGCTCAGCAAACCATGGCCGGTTGTTGTTGGCGGCCACATCCTTCAAAAATTTGAATATCAGTTGGGTATTCATTTGTTCTTTCCTCTATTTTTTCTTTTTTCCTTACCGTTTTGGTGAGGCCTATTCCAGTTTACTACCCTTCAGCAACTTCGGACAGATCGTGTCAAAGGGGCATTTCTCGCACTTCGGCTTCGCGCTCTGACAGATATACCTTCCATGTAGCAACAGCCAGTGATGGGCAGAGGGAATATCCTCCACCGGAATACTCTTCTCAAGATATTGCTCTACCTTCAATGGTGTGTTGGCCGTTGCGGGCACCAAGCCCAGGCGATGCGCCACACGATAGACATGCGTATCGACTGCCATCACCGGCTTGCCAAACCACACGGCCTGCAGCACATTGGCCGTCTTGCGGCCTACCCCCTGCAACTTCACGAGTTCCTGAGGATCAGAGGGCACCTCACCACCATAGTCAGCAACGAGCTGCCGGGCCATCGCCACGAGGTGACGTGCCTTGGCATTGGGATAGCTCACACTGCTGACCAACGCCAGCACATCCTCCACCTCTGCCTGGGCCATGGCTTCCGCTGTAGGATACTTGGCGAACAGTGCCGGTGTCACGGCATTGATGCGTTTGTCGGTGCACTGTGCCGAAAGCAAGGTGGCCACCAGAAGCTGGAAAGCGGAGCCGAACTGCAACTCTGTTGTCACATGTGGCTCGTGCTTCCGGAAATAATCAAGTATATACTGATAACGTTCTTGTCGGGTCATATTCTTATGTTATTCATTCTTCATAGAACATTCATCATCGAACTCTCATCATACGACAATAAACATTCATTATTCATTAATCGCTCCGCAGTAAGGGCATTTTCCTTTATGATCAAGCCTTGCCCCACAATTTCCACACACATATCGGGCATGTGGCACATGGAGATAACGGTCAATGGCAAAGACCACATACGCCACGAGCAGGAGATAACCGACATAGTGGAGCGTGGTGATGCTGAAGACGATGTAGTCAATGGCACACATTGCTGCCAGTCCTCCCAAGTAGAGCACACCCTCTCCCCAGCTCAATTGCCGGCGTACATCATCGACGCACGCCAACACAATCACCGGCATCGCCCACACAGAACAGAGGAAGATCATCAGCGGCACTGGCACTGAGAAGGGATTGAGCGTTGGATGATAGTAGAAATGCTGCCACATCTGCGGTGCATACATCTGCAAACTGGCATAGAGCGTAGCCGAGAAGGCCACTGTCAGGCACAGCAAGGTGGGATAGAACGAGTCGATATCGTGGAAATGTACAATATGTGCTTTGTGGCGCTTAATGTTCCAAAAGGCATAGCCCGCCGCGAAGACAGCAATGACACAAAGGAAGATGAGGACATGGTCGTTGCTGAACTCAGAGATGAACTGCGAGATCGGGTCGTCGGGCATCACGCGGGGCAAGAGGTAGGACTCGCGTGCCCAGCCAAAGGCAGAACTGTCGTTGGCCAACTCCACCCACACCGAGTCGGTATTGTCAGACGATACCATGTGTATGTCGGCCACCACGAGGTGGGCACCCTTACGCACGATAAAGGAGTCGGTAGGCAGTCCGCCGATATACTCTTCGGGCATCTGACTGATGAGCGAGAGCGAGTCGGCCTTCACCACGAAGTTGTAGTTGTTGGTATAGTGGTGCGTCGAGAAGAACGACAAGGAGTCGATCTGCCGCTCACTGAACTTGAAAGCAGCATGGTTGCGGTGATGGGACTGATAGCACCCCGTAAGCGAGAAGACCACCGCAAACATGATCAGCAACAGACGAAAGATCCTCATTCCGCGTAGATATTCATTTGACACAAGTCACATCTAAACTCCAACCGGAAGCGACGGCCGTCACCGAGCCGCAGCGTCAGCGGCTCACGCCACCGTGGGGCTGTCCCACCCCGCCTGACACAATGGCCGAGAGCATAGCGCAGACAGTGACGGCACTGCATCACCAATGCTTTGCCGGGCTCCTTCAACTCAAAGGCCGGAGCCTCCACCTTGATGCCCTGCCGCTCATAGAACTGCCGGGCGAGGTGATTGGCGACATTATATAAATAGGAGTAGGCATTGTAGAGATCCTGCGGCTGCTCAAAGTTGACATTACGCTCAACCTGCTCTGTATCCCTGCAACATTTCTCTCCACCATACATTTCAGTCTGTTGCGGCCCGTCCGTATCCTTCGTGGGCAGCACCTGATTTTGCTCAGTTGACTCAACGATCTTTTTCTGTAAGCTTTCTACAGCCTCCCGCCTCAACTCAGAGAGCAGACTGGAAGGGATAAAAAGTTCGTCGGCGCCCTGCTCGATGGTGATGTCGGCCGGCTCACAGTGGAAGACGGTCGTACCGAGTTTGGCGAGTTGTTGCCGGATATTGTCGGCCTGTGGACGCTTGGCAGCCTGATGATCAAAGGCGACTGAAGCCTCGGCCTGCAAATTTTTAGCCTCAGCTGACTTTCCATCGACCGACATTCTCAGACGGAATCCATTCTGTGTCAAGCCATAAACCATGGCAACGGAAATACGACGGTCAGCCGTCTTACCACTTAAAAGTTTTTCGAAAGCCACGTCCTGATTGCGATAGAGCGTCATACCTTTTCTCAGATGTGTCGGCATCTTGAAGGGAAAGAGTCGTCCGCCCTCTACCCTATTGACGCGGAAGCCTTCCAGCTCATGTTCGTCGTTGAGGAAGCACAGTCCGTCGCCATTGGCGAAAGCGGCAATACCCGCCACGGTGAACGAATCGCGACGCAACTCCTTGACGTGTCCGACCATCTCGCCCAGTGCCTTTGGTGTGTCAAACGAGGCAATATCGGGCTGACGGCCATGGAGGAAATAAGTGGTGAAGCCGCGGTTGAATGTCTTCTTCAAGTCGGGCGTGAACCCATAGCTCACCTTTCCGAGGGAAGCCCTGCGGTAATCGTCGGGGCGGCGCCGCACCAGATCATCAAGTTTCCGACTGTAAGCACTGACCACATTCTTGACATAGTCAGCCGTTTTCAACCGTCCCTCAATCTTGAACGAGCAGATACCGGCATCCGCCAGCTCCTCGAGATGGTCGAGGCGGTTCATATCCTTCAAGGACAGCAGATGGCGGTCGTGCTCTATCGTATGACCGTCAGCGTCGAGCAGATCAAACTTCATACGGCAAAACTGAGCACAAGCACCCCGGTTGGCCGAACGGCCGAAGCAGTGCTGCGAGGCGTAGCAGACACCGGAATAGCTCACACAGAGCGCGCCATGGACAAAGCCCTCCAACTCGACAGTGGGTACTGCCTGGTGTATGGCCTTGATCTCATCCAATGACAACTCGCGAGCCAGCACCGCCCGACTGAAGCCTTGCTGTTGCAGCCACCGCACCTTCCCAGCCGATCGGGTGTCGCACTGCGTGGAGGCATGAAGAGCCGGTGCATAGCCCAGTTCACGGCGCACACGGGCTACCAACTCGATAGCAGCCATATCCTGTACCAAGAGCGCGTCGACCTTAGCCTCAGCCAACTGCTTCATGAGCTGGTAGGCCTTGTCGATCTCATCTTCATAGATGAGCGTGTTGACCGTGACATACACACGGACACCATAGCGGTGGGCGTAGTCACAGAGATGGTGAATGTCGTCGACACTGTTTCCGGCAGCCACACGGGCGCCGAAGTCCGACGCACCGATATAGACGGCATCGGCACCATGATCCACAGCAGCCATGGCGCAGGCCAGGTCGCGTGCGGGAGCAAGAAGTTCGAGTGTGCGTTGTTCTTTCATCAGCATTACTTAATCTCGTTGATGTTATAAGGCGTCTCCTGATAGACGTAATAGTTGATCCAGTTGTTGAACAGCAGGTTGGCGTGCGATCGCCAGGTGACCAGCGGTCCCTTAGCGGGGTCGTTGTCGCGATAATAGTTCTTCGGCAGTTCCACGTCGTCGCGCTTTCCCGCGTCACGCTTGTATTCCTTGTCAAGCGTGTCGGGGGCATATTCCAAATGTCCGGTGATGAAGAACTCCCTACCCTCGCGGGCCATGACCATGCTCACGCCACTTTCCGGTCCCTCAGCGATGACGCGCAGCGCGTCGACCTTGTCGATGTCGCTGCGCCATACCTCGGTATGGCGGCTGTGCGGCATCATAAACACGTCGTCGAAGCCACGGAAGATGGGCAGCAAGGGATCCAGCGGTGTCTGTGGGAAGATGCCGAAGCGCTTCTTCTCCAGCGGATGCTTGGGCACCTGATAGAAATGGTACAGGGCAGCCTGAGCGGCCCAACAGATATAGAGCGTGGAGGTGACATGGGTGCGTGCCCAGTCAAAGATACCCGTGATCTCCTGCCAGTATTCCACATCTTCGAAAGCCATCTGCTCGATAGGGGCACCGGTGACGATCATGCCGTCCCATTTCTGCTCGCTGAGGACAGAGAAGTCCTTGTAGAACATCTTCATGTGCTCGATGGGCGTGTTCTTAGGTGTGTGGCTGTGCAACTTCATGAAGTTGATCTCAATCTGCAACGGCGTGTTGCTCAGCAGTCTGATCAAATCGGTCTCAGTAGTGACCTTCAGTGGCATGAGATTGAGAATCACGATCTTCAACGGACGAATCATCTGCGTATGGGCGCGGCTTTCGTCCATGACGAAGATATTCTCATGCTTCAAAATATCAATGGCCGGTAACTTATCGGGTAATCTTAATGGCATTGTCTCTTATCTTTAAAACACTATAGAATCCAGCGCAAAGATAACAAAAAAAATGGAGAATAGAGACAATAACAATCGAAAAAAGCAAGCATGCGCAAGCGGAAGAACAAATAAGGGTGACCAGCGTTGGCCACCCTTATTCGTCATATCGGTTTACCAGAGCTCTAAGCGCTGATTTTCTGGAAGATACATTTTGTCGCCCTTCTTCACGTTGAAGGCCTTGTACCAAGCGTCGATGTGCGGCAGAGCACCGTTGACACGCCACTCACCGAGTGAGTGAGGATCGCGCTTGACGCGGTTGCGGATCTCCTGATCGGTGATGTTCTGTCCCCACACACCGGCGTAGGCGATGAAGAAGCGCTGGTCGGGCGTAAGGCCGTCGATGGTCTTCAGCGGTTTGTTGGCCGTGGCATGCTTGAAAGCATTGAAGGCGACCTGCAGACCACCGTGATCAGCAAGGTTCTCGCCAAGGGTGAACTTACCGTTGGCGTGTAGGCCTGGGAGCACCTCAATGCCGTCGAAGAAGTCGGAGTAGAGCTTAGCACGCTTCTCAAAACCCTTGGCATCGTCAGCTGTCCACCAGTCGTGGAGGTTGCCGTTGGCATCGTACTGACGTCCCTGGTCGTCGAAGCCGTGAGTCATCTCGTGGCCGATGACCACGCCGATGGCACCGTAGTTGAAGGCAGCGTCAGCCTTAGGATCGAAGAACGGACGCTGCAGGATGCCTGCGGGGAAGCAGATCTCGTTGGTCGTCGGATTGTAGTAAGCGTTGACCGTCTGGGGTGTCATGAACCACTCGTCGCGGTCGACGGGCTTACCGGCTTTGTCAGCGATCATCTTGTCAACAGCAAACTCACGTGTGGCAAGCACGTTGTCGTAGTAGCTCTTCGAAGGATCGATAGTGAGCTTGGAATAGTCTGTCCACTTGTTGGGATAGCCGCTCTTGACGTAGAACTTGTCGAGTTTCTCGTGAGCATTCTTCTTTGTGGAGTCGCTCATCCATGTTTGGGCATCGATGCGCTCGCCGAGGCTGATCTGCAAGTTATGCACCAGTTCCTCCATCATCTTCTTGCTGGAAGCAGGGAAGTAGCGCTCGCAATACATCTTACCAAGTGCCTCGCCCATGGCACTCTCGACCTGGTTGGTGGCACGCTTCCAGAGCGGATACTCCTCCTTGCGGCCACTCATGGTCTTGCCGAAGAAGTCGAAGTTGGCCTGACGGATCTCGTCGGTGAGGTAAGAGGCAGAGCTTTGGATGACATCCCACTCCATAATGGCACGCAACTCGTCGGCGGTCTGCAGAGCCATCAGACTGTTGAGAGCGGTGAAGAAGGCGGGCTGTCCGACATTCATCTCCTGGATGTAGTCGAGCTTCACGCCCTCAGCCTCAGCCATCTGGCAGAGTGGAATATTAGGATAGTTATCCTCAAACTCCTTCAGGCTCATCTTGTTGTAGTTGGCCTGGGGATCACGGAGCTCGGTATTGCTCTTGGAAGCAATGGCCAGCTCAGTTTCAGCACGGAAGACATCCGCAGCCTTGACACTGGCCTGTGCGTCGGTGAAACCGTAGAGCTTGAACATGCGCACGAGATGCTTCTTGTAAGCATCACGGATGTCGCTCGTTGCCTTGTCGTTGTTGAGATAGTAGTCCTTCTGTCCCAGTGTCAGTCCACCTTGTGAGAGGCAGAGGATGTTGCGGGTGACGTTCTTGTCGTCAGCACCGAAATACGAGCCGAAGGGCACGCCATAGCCGATCTTGGCATATTTCAGCTGCAAGTCGTGGAGCTGGTCAAGGGTCTTGGCAGCTTCCATCTCGTCGAGCAGTGGCTTCACGGGAGCCAGTCCCTCCTTGTTGCGGCGGTCCTGGTCCATGGCGAGCTTATAGAAATCGCTGAGCTTACGCTCTGTGGTGCCCTCCTTGAACTTCTTCTTGGTCAAAGAAGTGAGGATGCTATTGACCTGCTTGTTGACGTTTTCCTGCAACATGTCGAAGCTGCCATAGCGGCTGTAGGCGGCTGGCAGCGGGTGGAGTTTCTGCCATCCACCCGTGGCATAACGGTAGAAGTCATCGGCAGGACGAACACTCTTGTCGAAGTTCGTCATGTCGAGTCCCGACTGGTTCTGCGCCATCAGGCCCTGAGCGGGCGCTGCGGCGAGCATCAGCATCGGGAGAATCTGTTTCATGTTCATCATTGTTTTATTTTAAAGTTAGAAATTTATAGAAGCCATAGAAGCTATAGAAACTATAGAGGCCATAGAGGTCATTGGGACTATAGAAGCTATAGAGATCATAGAGGTCATGGAAACTATCATCCCAGCTCTTCGACCTTTTCGGAGAGTTCCATCCAGCGGTCGTTTTCTTTGTCGAGTGCTTCCTGCGTTGTGGAATATTCGTTGACGAGCTGCATGTTGGCCGCATTCTTTGGATCCATGAGCAACGTGTCGAGCTCTTTGAGGCGAGCTTCCATCTTTGCTATCTTTGCTTCAGACTCCTCGACGGCGCGCTGGGCCTTGCGCAACTTTTTCTGTTTTTCCTTATGCTCTTCCCAAGATTCCTTGGTGGCAGGTTGGGAAGTGCCCGGCTGTGCTGTTTCTCCCTTGGCAGATGACGGTGTCTGCTGCTTAGCAGCGGGTGCAGCGGCTGTCGTTGTCTTCTCCTCAGCGACAGCCTTACCGTTGAGAGCCTCGTGGATGGTCTCGGCATTGTGCGCCCGGAGATAGTCATAGATGCCACCGATATGCTCCTTGACCTGTCCGCCGCCAAACTCATAGACCTTCGAGACGAGCCCGTCGAGGAAGTCACGGTCGTGGCTGACGATGATCGCCGTACCGTCGAAGGCTTTGATGGCCTCCTTGAGCACATCCTTTGACGGCATGTCGAGGTGGTTGGTCGGCTCATCGAGGATGAGCAGGTTGACCGGTTCCAGCAGCAGACGGATCATGGCCAGTCGGGAGCGCTCACCGCCTGAAAGCACGCCGACCTTCTTCTCAGAGATCTCACCTCCGAACATAAAGGCACCGAGCAGATCGTTGATCTTCAGGCGCATCTCGCCCGTGGCCACCCGGTCGATGGTGTCGTAGATGCTCAGACTCTCATCAAGCAACTGTGCCTGGTTCTGTGCAAAGTAGCCGATCTGCACGTTATGCGCGATCTTCAGCGTGCCGGTAAAAGGTATCTGTCCCATGATGCACTTGACAAGCGTGGACTTACCCTCACCGTTCTTACCGACGAAGGCTACCTTCTCACCGCGCTTGATGGTCATGTTGACATGTGAGAAGATGGTGTGGGAGCCATAGTCCTTGCGCACGTCGTCGCAGATGACGGGATAGTCGCCACTGCGCAGGCACGGGGGAAACTTGAGGTGCATGACCTTGTTGTCGACATCATCGACCTCGATGGGTACTATCTTCTCGAGCTGGCGGATGCGCTGCTGTACCTGCACGGCCTTGGTGGCCTGATAGCGGAAACGCTCAATAAACGCCTTGGTGTCGGCGATCTCCTTTTGCTGGTTCTCGTAAGCGCGCAGCTGTTGCTCGCGACGCTCTTTGCGAAGCACTACATACTGGTCGTACTTCACCTTATAGTCCTCGACATGACCGCAGGTGATCTCCAGCGTACGGTTGGTGACGTTGTTGATGAAGGCGCGGTCGTGGCTGACGAGGACCACGGCACTGGAGCTCTGAGCCAGAAACTGCTCAAGCCACTGGATAGACTCAATGTCGAGGTGATTGGTGGGCTCGTCGAGAAGGAGCACGTCGGGGTGCTGCAGAAGAATCTTGGCCAACTCAATGCGCATGCGCCAACCACCGGAGAACTCACGTGTAGGCCGCTCGAAGTCACTGCGCTCGAAACCCAGACCGGTCAGCGTACGCTCCATCTCGGCCTCATAGTTCTCTCCTCCCATCATCATATAGCGCTCATGGGTCTGGGTGAACTTGTCAACCAGAGCCATGTAGTCTTCACTTTCGTAGTCGGTGCGCTCGGTCATCTCCTGCTGCATCTTGTCGAGCTGCTCCTTGATATGTATATGTCCGGCAAAGGCCTTGCGCGCTTCCTCGCGCACAGTGGTGTCATCCTGAAGTTTCATCACCTGTGGCAGATAGCCCACGGTAGAGCCGTTGGGCACCGACACTGTACCGGATGTCGGCTTTTGCAGGCCACAGAGTATTTTCAGCATGGTGGACTTTCCGGCACCGTTCTTACCCACGAGGGCCACACGGTCTCGGTCGTTGATGACAAAGCTGACATCGTGGAACAGCGGCCGGGTGCCAAACTCCACCTTGAGATTCTCTACTGAAATCATTTCAAAAATATAAAAATTAACGATGCCCACCGCCAGCAGCGAGTATTTCTCTACGCCACAGACAAGGCGAAAGAGTCTCGGAGCGGTTGGAAACATCCCAAAAAGCAAAACAGGATAGCGGAGTCTTTCGGCATCGCTATCCTGTTTCTTATCTACAAACTCTGATTGCTCAGGGTTTTCTTTACTTCACCTTGTCAACGATGGCCTTGAAAGCCTCAGGATTGTTGACAGCGAGGTCAGCGAGAACCTTGCGGTTGATCTCGATGCCTGCCTTGTGGAGAGCACCCATCAACTGGCTGTAGCTCATGTCGGAGAGACGAGCGGCAGCGTTGATACGCTGGATCCACAGAGCGCGGAAGTTGCGCTTCTTGTTACGACGGTCACGATAAGCGTAGGTAAGACCCTTCTCCCAAGTGTTCTTAGCTACTGTCCAGACATTCTTGCGAGCTCCATAGTAACCCTTTGTGAGCTTCAGAATTCTTGTTCTCTTTGCTTTAGATGCAACGTGATTTACTGATCTTGGCATAATTTTGTTCTTTAAGCGTTCGACTAAAAAGGTTTACGATTAACGGAGGCAGAGCAGACCGCGAACCTGCTTGAGGTTTGCGCTGTCGACCAGTGTCTGATGGTCGAGGTTTCTCTTTTGCTTCTTTGTCTTCTTAGTCAGAATGTGACTGTGGTAAGCGTGATGACGCTTGATCTTACCCGTACCGGTGAATGTGAATCTCTTCTTTGCACCGGAGTTAGTCTTTACTTTTGGCATTTTTTTGTTGTTTTAATGTTGATATGAATTGAAAGGTGGCAACGCATATACCCGGCGGTACCACTCAGTATTTCTGTCTCTTAGTCTTTCTTGTCCCCGTCAGCGGCCTCAGCGAGCTTGCGGAGGGCCTCACCACCCTTGGCGTTGCCAAGGAGTCCGTTTTTCTCGGCCTGCTCAGCAGCCTGTGCCTTAGCTTCTTCCTTGGCCTTGGCCTCTGCAGCGAGACGATCGCGCTTCTGCTGGCTCTGCTTGGCAACACCCGCTTTCTTAGGAGCGAGGAAGAGAAACATCTTCTTGCCTTCGAGCTTTGGCATCTGCTCTACCTTGGCATACTCCTCCAAGTCATTGGCAAAGCGCAGCAACAGCACCTCACCCTGCTCCTTGAAAAGGATGGAACGGCCACGGAAAAACACGTAGGCGCGCACCTTGTTGCCCTCTTCGAGGAATTCCTTGGCGTGCTTGAGCTTGAACTGGTAGTCGTGGTCGTCGGTCTGAGGTCCGAAGCGGATCTCTTTGACCTCCACACGCACCTGTTTTTGCTTCATCTCTTTGGCACGCTTCTTCTGCTGATAGAGGAACTTGCTATAGTCGATGAGACGACAAACGGGCGGCTGTGCGTTGGGCGAGATCTCCACGAGGTCTACCCCTTGTTGATGAGCCAAGTCAAGTGCCTGACGTGTAGGCATCACTTGTGAGCCGTCGTCGCTTACGACTCGTACTTCCCGTACATGAATCTGTCCGTTGACGCGGTACTGATTCTTCTGATTGTCTTTCTTCATCCAGCTATATTAAAGTCATTTTTATATTGGTTTTAGGGTATAACATACCCATACAGCGTGCAAAATTACTAAAACTTTTCCGTTCCACCAAACTTTTCCTCGGAAAAAGGCGATTTACTTGTCCAGCAAGTGTGTGGCACGCAGATTGTCCACCACCTGACGGTCGGCGGGCAGCCAGCGGACACCGCTGAGATTGTCTTCCCGCAGCCAGCGTGCATCCTCGGCCTCCAAAAGCTCGAGGTGACCGGAAAGGACATGGCAGACATAGCAGTGCATCGTGAGATGGAAAGCAGGATAGTCTTGCTCCACCGTCATGACGAACCGGTCGACAGAGATCTCTGTGTTCAGCTCCTCACGTATCTCGCGCCGCAATGCGTCCTCACGGCTTTCGCCCTCCTCAACTTTGCCGCCGGGAAACTCCCACCAGTCTTTCCACTCGCCATAACCGCGCTGTGTGGCAAACACCAGACCGTCGCGGCAGATAATGGCAGCCACCACTTCTATATGCTTCATGTCTTATATATAAATAGGTATAACCCGATGCAAAGTTACAAAGAATATCCGGCATTCCGCTTCACCTACCCTATGATTTTGACGGCATCGCTGTTTTGAATAGAAAACCTTTTGACAAAAGACCTTCCACCCAGACTTTCATTCTAGAGAAAAAACTGGGATTTCTTTTAGAAAAAAAAGAGTAGAGAACAAGCCAAAACCGATTTCCGATGGTCATCTCAGTTAGATGATGCGCTCATCTCACTGAGATGACACGATGAAATCACTGAGATGACCACATCAAACTACCGAGATGACAGGGTCAAAAAGGTACTTTGGCAAGCAGAAATAGGCTCTTTTGAAATGGCAAGTAAGCGTGTAAACATATAAAGGCCTAATACACAGATAGTTGCAAAATATTGCTCAGAATTTAAAAAATCACGGCAAGAGATGGCTTCGTCGAAAAGAATCGCAAAATAAGGCCCGTTTTTTGTCAGTTTATTCAACAAATGAGAGACACGATGAAGAAGGCTAAGAATCCACCTCGCTGTTTTAGCATGTCAATGACTGTATTTCTTTTCATGTTAAAATATAATGTTACTTGATTATCAGATGGTTACGTGGTAAATGGTACAAAAATGTACAGTAAGAACTTCAGCCATATCCTAAAAAAACGTGTTGATTACAAATTGCAAATTATGGATGTTTATCAATTTCGTGATACGGTTTAACATCTTTTACCAGGAAATTGTATACGAAAAAGTTGTCTAATATTGAAACTTTCCCTACCTTTGCGCTATGGAAAGAAAGATAGTTACGTATGGTGGCTATTTTGAAGCTTTCATGGAAACGCTGACTGACAAAGAGCAGGAGAAAATTCAGTATGGATTACTTCTCTTGAAGACCCAAGATCGATTGTCCAAGAAGTTCGTGAAACTGATTAGAGAAGGCATCTATGAGTTGAGGACGGAATTCAACAGCAATATATTCCGTGTATTCTTCATCTTCGACGAAGGTAGGATTGTAGTTCTTTTCAATGGTTTCCAAAAGAAGACTCAGAAGACGCCAAATACAGAAATAGAAAAGGCAATTAAAATTAAGGAGGCATACTATGCAGACAAACAATCACAAAATCGCTGATTACGATTTGGTTCTTGATAAGAAATTTGGGAAGGAGGGCACTCCCGAGCGAGCATTGGCAGAGGAGAAGGCGTACTCTTTCTACTCGGGTCAGATACTTCACGACGCTCGGAAAGAAGCCAATATGACTCAGGCTGAACTTGCGAAACGCACTCACACGACCAAGTCGTATATCTCAAAAATAGAAAATGGTATCATCACACCCAGCGTTGGTGCCTTTTATAGGATTATCAGTGCTCTTGGTATGAGAGTAGAAGTAGTGAAACCAGTGTGCTAAGCCATCAGTCGTCCTATCTCATCTGTGTCCCGGGCTGGAGCCAATGGTCTTCTTTACATGAAGTGACTTGATAGCAAAGTCGCATTTGTAAACATCTCCCAACTCTATACGTGAAAAAACATTTGATGGACATCAATAGCTACAGATTGCATTTTACACAGAAGAGAATTTCACATCCACGCAGCGGAACTGAATAATATTGATAGTTGAGTCCTGTATAAGACGCTTCTATATATTGACTCCGGTTGAAGACGTTGGAGAGTTTTGCTCCAAGTTCAAGACGCTTAGTTGGGGTATATGTGATACGGGCATCAACAAAAGCATTGCGGTTATACTTACCCTTTTCAGTCTCTATTGACGAGTATTCGCATCCCGTGCTGACTGAGATTTTTCTCAATGGATAGAGATATATGTTGAACTCATCAAACCAACTCCTCAGAGAATATCCGGCATGGTTTGGGTAATAGTCTTGCCATGAAAGATTAAAGGTCGCCTCATTGGATAGTTGAAGCCATGTCAATTTGTTCCATCTTAATTTCATTGATGGAGAAAGGATGTTTGATTTCACGGTCTGTTGCACGTTGTTTTGCGTGACAGGCAGTATGTTCCTTGTATAGTTAACAGTGCCTTTAGCAGAAAAGCCTATTTGTGTGAAAGTCTTATCTACTGAGGTTTGGACCAAAAACATATGCGAATGTGTGTCTGCCCAAATTGGCGTTATGACAGTATACCGTTCTTCGTAGCTGTATTGGTTGTGATAGTCGGTCTTCCTCCACGACGCTGAAGCCGTAAGATTCCATGTAAACATTGTGATGAAGTTTGCATAATTCACTGAGAAAAGAAGAGAGGACAAGTGCTTCCAGCCAAATCTTTCTGAAGGATTCACCCAAGTACGGTAATTAGTCAGAATGCTATCGGAATATATGATTGAATTGTCCAAGTCGTCATCTAATGAACCGAGTATTTTTAAACGCCAGAAAGGAGAAAGGTCGTGCTTCCAGTGTATGGAAGGCGAGATATAGATTTTTGTGTCGCTTTTGTTAGTCTCGCTCCAGGATATTGAGGATGAAAAAACATTAAGGGGAAAATCAAATGCCACGAAGCCTTTATGATACCGAATTGCATAGTCAACCCCCACTTTGTTGAGAAAATAATGGGTCTGTTTGAAATCGCTGGAGCCAGCCTTTATTCTGTCAACCTTGTACTCCATTCCATATTTCAATTCAATGTTGTTGCCCAAAAGAGGAAGTGTTGTAGATAGGCTGTTACGCGTGAACAGCTGTTGGAGGATTAACCTTTCACGGCTATTGTATGTTGATACAGAGTCTTCAACACCCATTAGTTCACTTCTTCGCAAATACCTTGTTGATGAGTTAATGGTGTAAGCTAGTTTCCCCGCGTTAAGCGTCATTTGCAGCTTGTTCTGTGCGTATGATGTATGCCGTGCGACATGCTCCTGCAGCAAGTTCTCATTACTGTTTAAATGGTTGATGTTGTCAGTATATGACAAGGATGTCGAAAGGTCGTCAACAAGATAGACCTTGGGCGCGTTAAGCTCGTATCGGAACTGTGGCACGAAAGTATGCTCATGCGATTTTCTTCTGTTGCTCTCGTTGAGCGACAGTGTTGGTGAGCCTCCATAAAGGCTGGAGGTGCTGTCCGCCAGCAGGTCACTTGTACCATAATAGATAAGATTAGTACGGAAATTCCCGTAACGTCCAATGCGATGTAGGTGGTTAATACCCATGGAGTATGACTTATTCTTCAGGTATCTTTTAAGCTGTATTGGTAGATAAGTTGCTGAGGACGTTGTGATTATATTGTCAGGTAAGGGAATATAGTTGTCCAGATTGGCAACATCGATATGATCCAGTGTGTTCTCGCTGATATTTTCCCCTGTGTCGTTCATCTTTACAGTAATCAGAGTCTGATTCTTTTTGGCAATATTTATAAGGGTGATGTGATTGTCCCACAAGGTATTGTCGGAAAAGCCTATACCGCCTTGTGCCTCACCGAACGGCTTTAATTTGTATTCGCGCTTAAGTTTGATATTAAGCGTCGCACGCTCTGATGGTATTCTGTTTTTCAAGGCTCTGATTGGCTGATCATTCTCCATTATTTGAACTTGGGCCACGGCATCAACGGGCAGGTTTCGTGTGGCCTGATTGTAACGGTTTCCAAGCAGATCCTGCCCCTCGATATTGAAATGATTGATGGAATTGCCCTTATAGGAGATTGTCCCATTTTCACCCACTTCTATACCAGGTAGCTTCTTCAGTACATCCTCCAGGTAATAGTCTTCCTTGTCTTTAAAGGACGAAACGTTATATTTTATTGTGTCGCCGTTCTGCTCTATTGGTTTCACCTTGACGGTGACCTCTGGAAGTTTCACTTCGCGCCAGACAGAATCATTATGGGTCTGTGCCCAAGAGAATAACGGTATGGCAGCTAATAGAAATATTATAAAGCGTTTCATTTATTCTATCTCAATGGGATTATATGGGCGGCTGTGGCTACCTTTCTGCATATCTTCGGAGAATCTTATGCCCGGTGAAGCCATCTCAAAGGCTTTAATGATGTCACGCTGTTCATTTTCAACCGCCCGAAGAGCATTCTGCCGAGTAGTTTTTATTATCTTAACATCTGCATGCAAGTATATTGCTGTTCCGATAGTAAGGTTTTCCAAACCATTCAGCGTAAAATGATAATTGTTTTTGGCATCTTTTATGTCGAAGATAAGCCCAGGCAGACCAGAGAACAAGTATGGACCTGCTTTCAGATGGAAAGTTGGGGCATACCATGCATTCCATTTTCTGCCTCCGTATACGCAAAATGCTTTCTTACATGGTACATTGCTTATTAAGGTGTCTCCATCTGTCAAATTCCAATTGATTACAGGCATCTGTTCTGTGTATTCATAATTGTTTATATTCTGTACTTGCACTATGGCTCTTCCTGTCCCCTTGTCAATGACAAGGGGATATTTGTACACAGCATTCTGCATCAAGCCCAATCCCTTGGTAATAAGCGACATGGGTGACTGTTTGGCATAGTATAAGGAATCGTTGGCCTTATCAAATTGCCACTGGTAATAGTCCATAAAGCCAAGGCACTTTTTCCCAACCAATAAAATTGATTGGCCATTGGTCCATTTACTCTTCGTAGAATCTCTTCTGAAGGAGTATTCGTAATAAATTTTTGTGTAGGCAGTATCAAATACCGTCTTTTCTATTGGTTTCAATGGCGGCATATCAGAGCCGGACAGAGATTGCGCTTTTGATGTCTCCGTCCCCAATAGGGCTATAATAACAGCTAAGCTGTAGGCCAAAAATAATTTCTTTGTCATGCGGTACGTTGTTCAACAATTATAATTTGGTGTAAAAACAAAAAAAGATCAATTCTACTTGTTATGGCAAAGATAGCAATAAAATACGATAATATTATATATTATCCTTTAGTTTTCGATAAAACTTAAGTTTTTTATACTAATTGTGTTAAATGCAGAAATCTCTATTTGAGACACTATACATCAAGCATAGCTACTAGCTCTTCTATATATTTAAGCATGGTTGCCGTACCCCATTTTCCACCATCTTTGGTTCTCGCCTTCTTGTATTTTGAAAGGTGTCTTTTGAGAAGATCGACTGTGAGAACGTCTCTCCAAGCGCCGCCTCTATCATGCTGAGAATCTCCTTCCGTGCGACGACGGTGACGCGCTCCGAGATTTTGACCGGGTGCAGCTTCCCCCGACTGACCATCGTGTAGAAAGTCCTCAGGCTGATGCCGAGCAGCTCAGCCACCTGCCGCGGGCGGTAGAACTCCTGTCGAGAGCCCACGCCGGCAACGCCGCCGCCCGTAGTGTTAAGTTGTGTTTCGTTTTTCTTTCCCATAGTGCTTGCCTTGTGAATTTATCCGTTTTCAGCTTTACCCGGCAATTAATGTGCAGTGGCGTCGCATTATCTGCCTTATGGTGCAACATCTTATGCCGCGGCACTTCATAGTCAAGTTCCAAATGTTGTACAAAATTAATCAAAACAGATGGAACCTACAATTGCCATTTGGGAAGACTTCAAACGCTTGTTAACTGATAATCAACCGATTACTTTCGACCGTTTGCAGCCGTTTGCCAACATTAAAGTTCATGTTATTCTTATTTGCGTGTGAAGATACAACTACTTGTTGAGAATAAAGTATGCTTCGTGTTAAAAACTACGGAGAATACAAACAATATCCGTAACATTTTACATTCTCATCAAACTTTGACCGTTTGCCTTACAAGTCACACATCCTTTGCCGCTTCCGATTTTGTGTAGTTATGACATTCTTCATTTGGAAGTGCTCTCCATTCCTTTGTAGAGAGAACCTTTTCTGGATTATCCTTGTGAATGTACTTGCTTCCGACGCGCCCATGTTTCTTTACTTGTTCAACAGGCACGGTCTGCACATGGGCATGGATGATAGTCTCATCACAATGCACATCAAAGCCGATGACATTCTCTTCTCCCCATTTCTCACATGCAAAGCGGTAGGTGTCCAATGCCCAGTCATAGATGCCTTTTTGTAATGTCACCTTGCTGTGGTCAGCATTTGGATCTGATGTGTTGAGTTTCTGTTCACCAAAGGCTAGCCTGTTAAGCACATCATGGTCACCACTGAAGATGATGCCGGCAGTGCAGTTCGGACTGTTCCTTGAAACTTGGTCGGGACGCTTGGCATCCATATACGGCTTGAAGCCAAGTTCATCAAGTCTGTGCTGCAAGCGTTCATGCAACGGCACAGACAGGGAACCAAGAGGCACAATCTTTCCACCCTTGACTATCTCAAAGTTGAGTCTCTTGCGTGAGTAGTTATAGGGATGTTCTATAAATTAAATTGCTAACAATCAACAAGTGTTTGCGTAATTCAAGAAAAAGTATTACCTTTGTAATATAAATCAGACGAAAGATGGACAAACTGACAGTATACCACAAGTCGATGGGCAAGAGCCTGTTTGAGGAGGAGTTTTACAGTAGAAGCCCTCTCCCAAATGGGCAATCCCTTGGAACGACTTTCCTCTCTGGTGGATTTTGAGATGTTCCGCCCAGTTCTTGAAGATAACTGAATAAAACAAAGGGCAATATGGCACAGATAGACGATTTCTTTATGTACGAGAACCGCGTGGAGGGCATCACCGATGCCGACTACCAGCGTGCGCAGCCTTACGTGGAGGCGGCGCAGGCTTTCGCACAGACCACCTACCAGAGCATCTACATCATCGACTACTACCGCAAGAACTTCCTCTACGTGTCGGACAATCCGCTCTTCCTTTGCGGACACACTGCCGACGAGGTACGCCAGATGGGCTACGGCTTCTACCTGAGCCACGTGCCTGAGGACGAGGTGCCGATGCTGACCGAACTGAATCGTTCCGGCTTCCGCGCCTTCTACGACGAGCCCGTGGAGAACCGCCGTCAGTGCATGATGTCCTACGACTTCCACATCACCAACGGCAATCGTCTGTTGCTCGTCAACCACAAGATTACGCCCCTTGCCATGACCACGGAAGGCCACGTTTGGCTGGCCCTCTGTACCGTCTCGCTCTCGCCCCACAAGGAGGCCGGGCACATCGAATTCTTCCAGTTCCATACGGGCGAGAAGCGCGAGTACTCACTGGAGAGCCACCGCTGGAAGATCCGCGAGACCATCACCCTGAAGCCTGAGGAAAAGCAGATTCTGACGCTCTCAGCTCAGGGCTACACCATGAAGGAGATAGCCGAGAAGATGCTCCACTCGTTCGACACCGTGAAGTTCTACCGTCGCCAGATTTTCGAGAAGCTCGACGTGCAGAACATCACCGAAGCCCTCGCCTTTGCCACCAACTACGGCCTCGTATAAGCCGTCATCCCCACAATTTTAACATATTTTGTTACCCAAATGGGTAATTTTTCATCCCTGTGATGCAGAATTACCCATTTAGGTAGTAGGTTTATTTGGTCGTTTCATTTATTTTGCGGGCAAAAAGTCGTAAAAGATATGAAAAGATTGATTCTATTTTCAATGATGTGCCTCATGGTGATAGCCTCGACAGCACAAAACATCAGTGGCAGGGTGATTGACGAGCAGGCCAAGCCGATGCCGTTTGCCAATGTTGTGCTCGTCAGCCGTTCCGACTCCGCTTATATTGCAGGAGCAGTGACTAAGGATGACGGATCTTTCTCTATTGCTACCGATAATCAAGACGGGCTACTGAAAGTGTCGAGCGTGGGTTATATAATAAGGTATATAGACGCACGACAGGGCAATATCGGTGACATCCAGATGCAGCCCGACACGCAGATGTTGGGCGAGGTGGTGGTGAAAGGGCAGATGCCGACGCATAAAATGACCACCGAAGGTGTGCTGACCACAGTGGAGAACACGCTACTGAGCAAGGCGGGAACAGCCAACGACGTGCTGCAGCAACTGCCCGGCGTGCAGAAGAAGGGCGACGGCATAGAGGTGTTCGGCAAGGGTACACCGCTCATCTACATCAACGGGCGGCAGTTACGCGACAAATCCGAACTGGACAAAATCAGTAGTGAGAGCGTCAAGAGCGTGGAACTCATTACCACCCCCGGAGCGAAGTACGACGCGCAGGTGGAGTCGGTTATCCTCATCAAGACCCGCCGCCAGCAGGGCGAGGGATGGAGCGGCGACGTGCAGAGCCACTACCGCCAGGGCTACAATCCCGACCTTGACCTCGGGCTGAACCTCAACTACCGCCACAATGGTCTCGATGTATTCGGCAGCGTGTGGTACAACGATGACCAAAACCGCCAGCGCAACCTCATCAACCTCGATGTCGTGGCCGACACGCTCTGGCACATGGCCGAACAATTCAATTCCGACACGCACCACCGCTCGTTCTACGTCTCGGCGGGCGTGAACTACGTGTTCAATGACCAGCACTCGATGGGCTTCCGCTACGATACAAAGGCGTGGCTGAAGCCCAAGATGACGGGCAGCTTCATTGCCGACGTAACTGCCGACGGAGTTTTCTACGACCACCTCGACAGCAAACTCGAACAGGAGACGACTTCTAACATGCCGCATACGCTCAACGTTTATTATAACGGACGAGTGGGCAAAACAACGATTGACTTCAACACAGATTACATTTTCCACAAAGACCGCACGTCGCAATTCACTAACGAGGTGAGTCAGGAGCGCACGAGTCGCACTGTGACCAGCACCAACGTCGTACGCAACCAACTCTGGGCATCGAAACTCGTGCTGTCGTGGCCGCTTTGGAAAGGCAACCTGCAGGCGGGTACCGAATACGACATTACCAACCGTAACGACGACTATGTGAACCCCGAGCAGGTAGTACCCACGTCACAGACGGAACAGCGCGAGAGGAACTACATCTTCTTCGCCGAGTACAGTCGCTCGCTGCCCTTCGGTCAGATGCGCTTGGGACTTCGCAACGAGAACGTCAGCACAGACTACTATCTCCGTGGCGTTCATCAGCCCGAGCAGAGCCGCTCGTATCACCATTTCTTCCCTACCGCCGCACTGATGGCCAAGGCGGGCAAAGTGCAGTTGATGGCCAACTATGCCATGAAGATTCAGCAACCCTACTATTGGATGCTGAGCAGCAACGTGGCCTACGTCAACCGTTTTACTTGGGAAAGTGGCAACCCAATGCTGCAGCCCGCCATACGCAACGAGGTGGGTCTGATGGCGATGTACAAGTGGATGCGCTTGGCCGTCGATTACAAGCATACCACCGACGAGATTGTAAATGTGGCTGAGACCGTAGCGGGCAACGAGGCCACCACCATCATCACCCGCGCCAACGTCCATCGCTCCGACGGCCTCCGTGCCATGCTCACCCTCTCGCCCCGCTTTGGCCTCTATCAGCCGTCACTCACCGTTGGCGTGATAAAGGACTGGATCAAGATTCCGTCACCAGTAGGCAATCTCAGCCCGAAGAACCCTATCGGCCTCATCCAGTCGAACAACGACTTCCAACTGTCGCCAACCCTCACCGCTTCGGCCAGCCTACAAGTGACGACCACGGGTGACCAGCAGAACATGACCGTTACAAAGCCCGGATACGTGGCCGACGTGAGTGTCACAAAGACGTTCTTCGACAACCGTCTGTCGGTGAGGATCGGTGGTCGCAACCTGTTCAACTCGCAGCAGCACATCAACATCTGCTACGGCCTTCGCTCTCTCTATCAGGAAACCCACAAAGACTCCCGCAAGTTTGAGTTATCCGTCCGCTACAACTTCAACGCCACCAACTCGAAGTACAAAGGCACGGGTGCCGGAAACGACGAGAAAAACCGCTTCTGATATGGAACCTATTCATCATTACATAGATCTCTCATGGGCCGTGGTGGGCATTTGTGAGAATCCCCACCAGCCCCTTTCGTCCTGCATCCCCAGCATCGAGGAGGATAAGGCCGCAGCCGTAGAGCATTACGTCATCGGCTACATGGCCTTCTGGCACATCGCCTTTGTGGATGAAGACCGCCTCGTACCATGCCGCGACGACACCCTGCGCAACGAGGCCCGGCAGAAGATAGACCGCTACATCGCCGACCATCCGCCCGTCGAGACCTTCCCCCGCTTCTACCTCGTTCTTCTTCGCCAACCCATCGCCCCGATGGAACCCGACGGCATGAGCCGCGTGTATCAGATGTAACATAGGCAAATGTCAGACAAATGTCAGGAAAGACATTCGTTTGTCAGGCATAAATGACAGGGCAAGTTCAACATAGAAGTGCAATCGATAGACAGGTATAACCTAAATAACCTATACCTGAAAACACCGAGGGGCCAGGAGGCGAGCAGCCCCCATAAACGATCTTGAACGGCAGAAGAGATTAGCAATGCATAAAAAAGAAAAGGAAGAACGCTTTCTCCCTAAAATCAACTATATTTGCATTGTTATGTACAAACATTTGATTTCGGAACAAAGGTACGCAATTTCCTGACTCCAGATGAAGTCGTTTATAAAAAGACTTCGTAAATTTGCACTTGCTAATTGACTCCGCCCTTCGAGGGTATAACAACAATGCTAAAAGATATAACGAGCATGAAATACAAGAAAATCACCTTTCAAAATTCCAGCCCGCTGACTTTAAAGGCCAAGATAGCCTTTTATTTAGTCGGAGTGATACTGATCGCCGCAGGTATTTTCTTTCTTGTCTGTGACCTGACACACGCTATTGTTGAGGGAAGAAAGATTGCTGTGGAATGCTTGATGATAATAGGAGGTGGAGCGGTGATAACCGGAGTGTATTTCAGAAAACGCATTCCTGAGATGGTGAAGTTTTATATCTCTTGGATAGGAATGATTGGCGCGTCTATCACCTTGATGCTCGCCCAGCATGGTACTTATAGATACGGTCCTACAACACTTCAGGTCATAGGATTCATCGGAACTATATTTTTCGGAGGCGTCGGACTTTGGATAATCTTCAACGATTGCATGTATCGCCTGAAACACAGAGAAGACGACAAAGACCAAGAGAGCGATTGACTATCAAGGCCAAGCTTCGCCATGCCTCTTCCCAGCCAATCGCTCAGGAAGCAAGGATCATCTGTCTTTTGAACTCTTCTCCAGTTTGATGAGCAGCAGTCCGATTCCAGTCCAAATCAACTCACGCACACGCACGATCAATGCCACAAAGA
This sequence comes from Hallella mizrahii, assembly GCF_009695775.1. GTDB lineage: Bacteria > Bacteroidota > Bacteroidia > Bacteroidales > Bacteroidaceae > Prevotella > Prevotella mizrahii. The sequence goes on from NZ_VUNG01000002.1 coordinate 171,746, forward strand.
TGCCGGCACTGGCTGTGAGGCCTAAGCTGGTAGTGGACATGAGGAAACCACCCTCGCGACCGCCCAGTTGCAAAGGGATGAAGAAAAGCAGATTGGCAAAGAGTGAGGTGAAAGCCAGGATGAGCACACAATAGATGAAGTTGACGTGGGGCATGAGGACCAGCAGAATGAAGAAGATCTCCAAAGCGGAGCAGATGCGGCACGAGAGCTCCAGGAGCACGGCACCGACGAAGTGGCGCGGCTGCTGCTTGTGCAGGGCAGCAATCTGCCGGTCGATGGTGTTGAGCTGTTCACGATGCCGCTCGACAAACGGGGTAGCCCACCGCTTGATCATGGGCAGATGGCTCAGGAAGTTCATCACTCGGTTGGCCAAGCCCTTTTGGTATCCTACCATAAAGAACCAGACACCGAGAATGCAGAAACAGATGATGGCCAGCATAATCACCGTATAGAATACGGAGAAGGGATGGACAAAAAGAAAGACGATGGCCGAGAGCAACCAAAACCAAAAGTGGCTGAAGATATGGGTCATGGCATAGAGGATCACCGACGACGAAGCACGCTCTGTGCCAATCTTCGGTGCCAACTCCATGATACGGTAAGGCTCACCGCCCATCAGTCCGCCCGGCGTGGCATAGTTGAGTGCAAAGCCCGACACCGTGATCTTGTAGAGCCACAGAAAGGAGATGCGCTTCACCGGCTTGCCGTCGGTCGACGGTTGGCTGCATACCCCCTTGATGATCAGATACCACGCCGAAGTGTTGAACACATAGAGAAACATCCACAGCGCTACGACGGCGAAAAACCAGTAGCCCGCATGTTTCAGTCCCGCCCACACTTGCGCAAAGTCAAGTTGGGTGACCATGATGATCAGTACGATGAGTCCAAAAATGAAGAAGCCGTTCTGGTATTTCTTTTTCATGCTGTCGAGAGATGTTGTATGCTATATGTGTGTTATTGTTCCTTGCCGTTGCTTTCCTGAGCTTTGGCGGCAGGAGCGGGACGGTTGCCGAGTCGCTCCTTAATGGCGTTCTCGTGCTTCTTGGGAATGGAGAAGCGCACCTTCTCACTGTCGTCCTTCTTCTCGTGATAGAGCTTAGGCAACGGGTTGGCCAGCGGTTCGTCGTAGGCACGGCGGTTGCGGAAGCCGTCGATGGCGGCGTAGATAGCGTGGCGCAAAGGCGTGGGATCGGCAACACCCTGGCCGGCGATGTCGTAGCAAGGGGAGAGATCGGGAGCCGTAGCTACCAAAGGCAGTCCTCCAAGATAGCGGACATTGTTGTCGGGATGGAGCGTCTTGAACGGTGCCAGTCCCTGATCGTGGTACATGGCAAGAATGGCATCGAAGTGATAGTAGTCGCCCTGCTGGAAGAAGAGGTCAGCCTGATAAGGGCCGAAGACGTTGACACCGGCATCAGCCAACTTCTGGATAGCCGGTACGATGGCCTCAGTCTCCTCCTTGCCCTCTGCCTTACCATCAACGGGGTTAAGGGCAAGCACGGCAATGCGGGGATTTGAGACGCGCATGTCGCGGCGCAGCGTGGTGAAGAGAATCGCCACCTGCTCGATGATGTCGTGAGAGGTGATGGCAGCAGGGACATCCTTCAGGCTGATCTCGTCAGTCATCAGAGCCATGCGCATATCTTCGTTGATGAGCAGGCTCTGCGCTTTCTTGCCCTCACCGATGCACTGCTCGATGTATTTGGCACGACGCGGGAAGTCGAAGCCACCCACATGAGCCTCGCCTTTATCGGCCGGAGCACAGACGAGCACGTCGAAGAGTCCGTCTTTGTAGTCGGTGATGACGCGGTCGAGTGCCTTCACAGCAGCCAGCGTGGCATCGGAAGAGGGAATGCCCATCTCCACCTTGATTTCCTCGTCGACGGCCGGAATGATGTTGAGCTTACCGTCCTGGGCAGCACTGGCGTCGTTGATGATGGTGAAGTTGTCTTTGATGCCCAGAGCCTTGCTATGATAGGCGGCAACCTTGGGAGAGCCATATATAATAGGAGTGCAGAACTCAAACATATCTGTCTCCTCAAAAGCTTTGAATATAAGCTCGTAGCCGATACCGTTGGTGCTGCCGTGGGTGATGGCCACGCGTATTTTGTTGTTGTTCATGGTTGTTTGGTCTTATATATTAGTCTTGAATATTTTTATGTTAGATATCATTGATCTTTGCGCTTAGCTTGCCTCATGGTATTGAGCACGGCTTCGAGGCGGCGGATTGCATTGCGCTTGGTCTTGCCCGGAGCGAACACAAAACCCTCGACGACGATATGACGGCAAACAAAGTTGCCCTGCCGCTCGGGCTGCTGCAACAGGAGCGTGCGGCTGACAAACGGGCCGCCCATGGCATCGCCCGTCATCATCCACAGGCCGCGGTAGAAGCCCCGTCCATCGGTCAGTACACTTTCGGGGACTGTGGCCATGTGCATACTGTCGGTCTCACCGAGGATGTTGCGACCCAACATATAGTCACGGGCGCCGATGAAATAGCGGGACTCGCTGTCGATAAAACCAACTGTTTGAACGTCACGTTCGATATGATTAGCTTTAGCATCAGAAGCGTTGACAGAATTCCAATCGCGATAGACCACAATGTTTTGCATCATGGTGGCTGAGTTGTTGCTCAACCAAAGGAAGTCTTTGCCCTGCTTGCTGGCAATCATGTCGGCAGGTATCCACAACTCTATGCCGAACATCTTCCGGGCGAGCTTTTCGGCCTTGACGTTCCGCTCATGGCGCAGGATGCTGAGCTGCTTCTTCATCTCTGAGCGATTGAGGAGAAAGCGCAGCCGCCGTCCTACGCTGTCGATACTGTTGCGAAGTGCCATTGCCGACGGTGCCCCGATATGCACCACGGTTTGAGGCTGTGCCCACACATTGCGCTCGCTACGGATGGAGGGACGAGTGTATGCCTCAGCATTGATGTCGACGATCACGATATTGCGCGTATAGCGGAGCGTGTTGCCGAAAGCCTTCGTGCTGACCTCCGACACATCGAAACTCGGTTCGGGTTGCGGCAAGCCCTCCACATCGACAGAGAGCACGCTGCGTACCATGCCTGCCGTGTCGCCCACCAGCAACACTTCATAGAGCTGTCCGCCGGAACGGGGCAGCAAGCCACCATTGCGACAACTCACAAGAGCAAACAGCAGCAACAATAGAGCACTTCTGAGACTCACTGCGCTATGGGCGATACGCTTCACGGAATGGTGCGGTTTCTATTTTGATTCAGCTTTCTTCTTAGCTGTGCTGAGCAGTCCACAGGCGGCAAAGATGTCCTGCCCACGGCTGGCGCGGATCGTCGTGTAGATGCCGTGCTGTGTGAGATAGTCGCGGAAGCTCTCCATCTTCTCCTCGCTGGCTCCATGCAAGGGCACGTGGGGAATCTGATGGAAGCGGATGAGGTTGACACGGCATTCAAGGCCATGGAGCAGACGCACGATGGCCTGGGCATGAGCCTTGGAATCGTTGAGTCCGCCAAAGACGATATACTCAAACGAGAGGCGACGCTGATGCGAGAAGTCGTAGTTGCGAAGCAGTTCCACGATGTCCTCAATCGCCATACCTCTCTCTGCCGGCATGAGCTCCTGGCGCTGCTCATGGAGCGGTGAGTGAAGGCTGATGGCCACATGGCACTGGCTCTCTTCGAGGAAGCGCTTGAGCTTGTCCTTGAGTCCCACACTGCTCACGGTGATGCGCTTGGGACTCCAGGCGTAACCATAGGAAGCGGTAAGGATCTCGGTGGCTCGCAGCACATTATCGAGGTTGTCCATCGGTTCTCCCTGACCCATAAACACGATGTTGGTAAGCTTGTCACGCTCGGGCAGACTGTAGATCTGATTGAGGATATCAGTGGCTGTGAGGTAGCCCTCAAAGCCCTGCTTACCCGTTTGGCAGAAGAGACAGTTCATCTTGCAGCCTACCTCACACGAAACGCAGAGTGTGGCACGATCGTCCTCGGGGATGTATACCGTCTCGACAAACTTGGTGGCTACCGGTGCCGAGTCAGCACCGGCGGTTGTGACGACGGGGAAGAGATATTTGATGGTTCCATCCTTGGAGTGCTGGGCATCAATAGGCTTGGCGCAACCAATCTGATAGTGCTCGTTGAGCTTCTCGCGGTTGGCCTTGGAGATGTTTGTCATCTCGTCGATGGAACTCACATGCTGGGTGTAGATCCATTTTGCCATCTGCCCTCCGGCGAAAGAAGGCATGCCAAGCGACACGGCCACTTGCTTGAGCTCGGGCAGTGTCATGCCAAGGAGATTTTTCTTATTCATGGTACTATTCATAGTGCAAAGATACAAACTTTTTGAGTAAAGTAGGGATTTTGTGCCATAAAATAGCTATCTTTGCATCATTAACACCTTATTATATAGGATTATGTCTATGGAATCATCGAGTTGGAAATATCATTGTGAACCACAAGTGAAGGTGGGAATCGTCAGTGGCGTGACCATTCATTTCGCGTTGAATGGCCCCTACACGGTACTGGGACACAAGGCTGTAGGCCCCCAGACGGCGATGATGATCCCCAAAGGTATTGTGTGGAATAATGAGGTATATCCCGAGCTGGTCTTCTCGCCATTGGCAGATGACGCGTCGTTCTCGCTGAGCGATGTGACCATAGGCGTAAATTTTCACTGGGAACGCAAAGAGACGCAAACATTCCTGGGCACGCTGCGTCTTATTCAGAACGGCGACAAGGTATGTGCTGTCAATGAGCTCCCAGTGGAGAAATATCTGGAAAGTGTGATCTCCAGCGAGATGAGTGCTACGTCGAGCTTGGAGCTGCTCAAGGCTCATGCGGTCATCTCGCGGTCGTGGCTGCTGGCTCAGATGGAAAAGCGAAAAAAAGTACACCTATCAGATGGGGTTAATGCACAGGAGGAAACGACAGCAGCCGAGATGGTGGAAGACAAGGATCGTATCGTGAAATGGTATGACCGCGAAGACCACACGCTGTTTGACGTCTGTGCCGATGACCATTGTCAGCGCTACCAGGGTATCACCAAGGAGACCAGCCCACACGTGGCGGAAGCCATCAGACTGACAAGAGGTGAGATTCTGACCTCCGACGGTGAGATCTGTGACGCACGCTTCTCGAAGTGTTGCGGCGGCGTAACAGAAGAATTTCAATATTGCTGGGAAAACAGCCCGAAGACTTACCTGAAAGCGGTGACTGACACGGCAGAAATGGTCAAGAGTCAGGAGGACAATAGCAGCGATGCGCTGGTTCCCGACTTGACGGTAGAGGCTGCGGCAGAGCGATGGATACGCTCCACGCCACCGGCTTTCTGCAACACGAAAGACAGAGAAGTGCTGTCGCAAGTGCTCAACGACTATGATCAGGAGACCACGGATTTCTATCGCTGGACAGTAGAATATACACAAGAGGAATTGGCTGAACTGATTCAAAGAAAGACGCGACGGGACTTAGGACGCATCCGCGACATCATTCCCTTACAGCGGGGAAAGAGCGGCAGAATCTGGCTGATGAAGGTCATCGGTGAGAACCATGACTTGATCATCGGAAAAGAGTTGGAAATACGACGCGCACTCAGCAACAGCCATCTCTATAGTTCTGCCTTTGTGGTGGACAAAGAAGGAGAGGATGCAGACGGATTTCCCAAGAGCTTTACCCTCCATGGAGCAGGATGGGGACACGGCGTGGGACTCTGTCAGATTGGTGCCGCGATGATGGGTGCCAAAGGCTATGACTATGACAGAATCTTAGCACACTATTATCCCGGTGCCTGTCTCACAAAACAATACGTTTAAAAACAGTTACGACCATTTACGACTATGCTCAATAAAACGAAAGAGAGAACACGAGCAACTTTTCAAGATCAAGAACACAGGTCGCCTTGGCTATGGGTGCCGTCGCTGTCGTTTGCCGACGGATTGCCATTGGTGACGATTATGACTCTATCGGTGATCCTCTATAAACAGCTGGGACTGAGCAATGCCGAGATCACCTTCTATACCTCGTGGCTCTATCTGCCTTGGATATTGAAACCGGTATGGAGTCCGCTCATCAATGTGGTGAAAACCAAACGCTGGTGGATCGTGCTGACAGAAGTGCTCTTGGGCGCTGCCTTCGGCGGAGTAGCCTTCACGATACCTACCTCGTTTTGGCTGCAGGGCTCTCTGTTCTTCTTTTGGGTAATCGCCTTTGCGGGTGCCAGCCACTGCATCTCTGCCGACGGCTTCTATATGCTTGGCCTTAATACCCATCAGCAGGCTACGTTCATGGGGATACGATCACTGTTTGACCGCTTGGCCACGATATTCGCCCAAGGCGTACTGGTGATGATAGCCGGAAATCTGCAAGTGGTCTTCCGAAATAGCATCTCCTACTCGTGGAGCCTGACATTCTTTGGCGTCACGGGAATGTTTCTGCTGTTGTGGCTTTGGCATAACTGTGTATTGCCGCGTCCGCGGGAAGATGCCAAGCGCCCATTTGTCAACTTCAAAACCATCGGAGACGAGTTTACGCATACCTTCCGCACGTTCTTTGCCAAGGAACAGATATGGGTAGCTCTGATGTTCATCATCTTCTTCCGCATGCCGGAGGGACTGATGGAAAAAGTGTCTGCACTCTTCCTCATCGACTCAGGACATAACGGGGGACTGGGACTCTCACCTCAGGAATATGGACTCGTACAGGGTACCGTGGGCATCATCGGCGTGTCACTGGGAGGCATCTTGGGAGGCTTCTTCGCGGGCAGAGACGGACTAAAAAAATGGATATGGCCGATGGCTCTGGCTTTCTTCCTGCCACAGATGGTCTACTTGCTACTGAGCTATGCGCTCTCTTCCAGTCTGTGGATGATCAGCCTTTGCGTGTTTGTGGAGCAATTCGGCTATGGCTTCGGACTGACTGCCTACACCCTATACCTTATATATTATAGTCGAGGAGAGTACAAAACCAGCCATTATGCATTGGCTTCCGCCATCATGTCTCTCTCGATGATGCTGCCGGGATTGGTATCCGGTGCGCTGCAGGACATGATGGGATACCGAGATTTCTTCACGCTATCACTGGTATTCAGCCTCCTCACCCTCTTAGTGGTAGGCCGACTGAAAATCGACAAAGAGTTCGGAAAAGCAGAGCAGGAACAAGAAAAGGAACAAGGACAAGAAAAGGAACAAGAGAAAGAGTTGAAAGAAGCATAAGGCTACTGAGCCATACGCCTGGCTTCTCACAGACAGAACGGAAGCTTCAAACAACGCAGTTTCCATCTTTAGCGGACACCAATATTACAAAAACAAAGATGCCGCAACCTCGCAGAATATATTTGCGGAGTTGCGGCATTATCATGTTCACCCGATGTCTATCATTATCATATCTGATGATCATGTCTATTTCACGACACCGATAATCTCTTTCACGCTCTTGCATCCATGACACTCCAACCACTGAGCCATGCCATTCTTGACTTTCACGGTGACAGCGGGATCGATGAAGTTGGCGGTACCAATCTCAATGGCTGTGGCTCCTGCCATCATAAACTCGATAGCGTCTTCTGCTGTCATGATGCCACCCAAGCCGATCACCGGTATCTGTACAGCCTTGGCCACATCATGCACCATTCTCACTGCGACAGGCTTCACTGCCGGACCGCTGAGTCCACCGGTACCGATACTCAACTTAGGACAACGGTGCTCAATGTCGATGGCCATACCCATCAGCGTGTTGATGAGCGACACACTGTCAGCGCCCTCTGCCTCGCAGGCACGGGCAATGTCAGCAATGGATGTGACATTGGGCGAGAGCTTCACGATGAGCGTCTTATGATAGACTTTACGCACTGCCTTGACCACACTGGCTGCACCCTCACAGGTAACACCGAAAGCCATTCCGCCATCCTTCACATTGGGACAAGAGATATTCAACTCGATGGCCGGAATACGCTCCAACTCATCAATACGCGATGCGCACTCGGCATAGCGCTCTGGCGAGGAACCGCTCACGTTGACGATGAAATGGGTCGGGATGTCTTTGATCTCAGGATAGATGTGCTCACAGAAATAGTCCACACCTTTGTTCTGCAGTCCCACACAATTGAGCATTCCGCTCGCCGTCTCTGCCATACGCGGGTAGTCGTTGCCCTCGCGACGCTCCAGTGTGGTGCCCTTAACAATGATACCACCGATTTCCTCTAAAGGCACTAAGTCGGAAAACTCTACACCATAGCCAAACGTGCCGCTGGCTGTCATGACTGGATTAGCTAATTTGAGATGATGAATATTGACACTTAAATCTACCATAACAACTTCTTAATATTAAACACAGGTCCTTCTTTGCATACACACAGATTGCCATCGACAGTCTTTTCCACACAGCACAGACATGCCCCAAGTCCGCAGGCCATCATATTCTCCAACGACACTTCGCAGGGGATATTCTTCTCTTTGGCGAACCTTGCCACTGCCTTCATCATCGAAGTAGGACCACACGTCTGGATAAAATCGAAATGCTCATCCTGCAAAATAGAATGATTGGTGACAAAGCCTTTCTCACCGGCAGAAGCATCTTCAGTGGTGATATATACCTTACCGATTTTTTTAAACAAATCCAGTTCTAATAAATCTTTAGCAGAACGGGCACCAAGCAGGAATACAGGCTCGCCTCCCTGACACTTGATCTCAGCACCCTGATAGAGAATAGGAGCCACGCCAACACCGCCGCCGACTAATAGCACGCGCAAACGATAATCGTCATCCGGCTTTCCATAGACTGGGGAAGCAGCCTTATCGTTCTCAACTGTAGCAGTGGCAGCAACACTCTTATCACTACGAATCGAAGACTTGATTGCAGCCAGATCACTGAAACCATGACCTAAGGGGAAGAGGCAGTCGAGATGATCGCCAGCTTTGAGCTTAGCTATGTGTTTCGTGCCTTCACCAACAGCGGCCACAAGCAGCCACAACTCATTGCGGGAGACATCTACAAAGTTAATCGAGATAGGGCGACGGAGAAAGGTAGTGGGACTGTCCTCAACGTGGATGTTGACAAACTGTCCCGGCATCATCTCCGGAAGAGGTCGCTTGGAAGTGAGCTTGAGCAGAACATGATGATCACTGATATGTTCGTTCGATGCCACTGTCAAGTCCATACAAAATTTCTTCATATAAATGGATTTAAAGGGTCTTTCTTCTTAGCAAGAGCATTGCCCACAGTGATACCGTCGGGCTTACGCTTCTCTATATTCAGGTTTACATCCTTTCTATATTCGGGGCTTTATCCTTCTATATTCGTGGCTACACCTTATTATATATAGAGGATTATATTTGGAGGAGTTGCACCTCGTGTTCCCATCGGACTCACCCCTCGCCATAATCCAACTACAAACTTACACAAAAAAAACAAGAAATCAGCATTTCTATCCCAACATTATTTCATCCGATGGCAAGAATCGCTATTCCGTTGAACGCAAAGCACAAGGCTTCGAAGCACAAAAATCCTTTCATCAAGCAAAAGCACATACCTCATGAAGCACCATGCATCGCCTCATGAGGAAATAAAAAAACTTAATCGTGGAAGAACTTAGCTACAGCGAAAGGTGGACTTTACTTCTTCGGCACAAACGACTCCCACGTCTGATCGTCATAAAAAATTCTTATCTCTGTGATCTTTCGTTGTGGTTTGTCAACATATTTCACTATCACATTTTCTGCCTGAGAAGCGGCAGAACGGGAAGATGGACTACCTTTTCCATTGTTCTGTCCAAAAAGTGAGGGCTGCTGAACTCCGGAAGCATCACCGCCTGAAGTCGGGTTCTCGATACTGTTTCCACCGTCAGACTGTGATGCATCAGATGCTGTGATACCATCAACAGTAGCGTCACCGGCAGCGGAGTTAGACTGCTGAGCATTGCCTCCGGCAGTGGGGGAGTTGCTTACATACATCGGTCCGTTGCCAAACATCAGCCAGTCGATGGAGATTTTTGGAAAGCGCTGATGGATATTATCCACGATCTGCAAGGTAGGGCGCGTCCGACCATTAAAGATTCCGCTGAGGGTACCTTCTGAGATGCCGGTGTACTGCGCGAAAATTTTTTGCGTCATGTGCTGATTTTCCATCAGCTTCTTAATTCTGTCTTTCATATCAGGAACCATAGAGATGAAAATGGGCTAAAAAGCCGCTTTTATTTATGCATTTGCAAAGTTAAATCAAAAAAATGATATTTGCAAATGTAAATAGCAAAATTTTAATCCTAAAACGATATTCAACAAATCAAATAATACGAATTTTAGAATTTAAATATTATAATCATTATTTCGCGATTTGAAAGATCAAATATCGACCACAAAACACCTATAAAGCATTGAATGAACGATTCAAGTCAACTATTTGGCTTTTATACGGCTATATCTACATATTAGATATGAAAAAGGCTCAAAAAGGGTGGCTTTGAAGATAAAATAACTTTATTTTCATGTATATCGCTTCTCTTATATCCATTTTCTATATTGATAATCAATGATTTATCCTCAAATAGAATATCTGCATACTTTTGCGTTTGTGTTCTTGAATTTATACTTGATAATTTGAATAGTCGAATAAAGGTCTTATTCAGCAATGCAAATTATTTGCATATTCGATTTTGTATATTAGATTTGAATTAAACTTTTAGAATTTCAAATTTGAAAATTGGAGATTTAAAATCAAAATAAAAGTTAATCGTAAATTTCAAGATAACCCAAACACTGTTTTTCGTCATTTTTGCGAAAATTCAGACAAGGATAGGAGTCGGTTCTGATTTTTAAATTCTCAGCAAAAAAAATTAGCCTAACTTCGTTCATTCTTAGGAAGTTAGGCTCAAAAAAAGGTGCTTTTTAAACTTTCAAAATAGAGAAAAACAGGCCTTGTTTTGGCGTTTTTCGCTACTTTTTAGTGCAAAATGAAGAAGACAAGCTCTCTCATCAACTCCTCAGAAGGGGTGTTTGGATTGTCCAACCCCTTAATTTTGGCGTCTATTTCTCCTAGTTTACCCAAAATCTGTAGCGTCTTTCTTCCCGAGTAGTTTTTCATACCTATCAGATAGTCTTTCACACCCCATGGACTTTTCATGCCCAAATATTCCGCCAAGGCATATTGGTCGTTGCGGTTAGGAGCATAATAAGCTAACATTAAATTCTGGAAGAAGTTGAAAAGAAGCGGTACCAGGCTGAAGGCGGATCCTGCTTTAGGGTTACTATTGAAATAACATATGATCTGATTCGCCTTGTAAACATTTTTATTGATGATGGCATCTCTTAGTTCAAAGGCATTAAAATCTTTGCTTACCCCTACGTTGCGCTCCACGATGTCAGGCGTGATGCGTCTGTTATCCTCCGGCAATGAGATAAGCAACTTGTCGAGTTCAGAAGTGAGTCGACTAATATCTGCTCCGATATGGTCAGCCATCATCACGGCACTTTTCTCGTCGATGGATGCTTTTTGCCGTCTGACATAGTCGTTGATATATTTTGGCAGCTGCCACTCCTTAAGTTTCTTGCTTTCAAAGATGACACCAACCTTGTCTACCGCTACTGCAAATTTCTGTCTTCTGTTCATCGTTCCATTTTTATAGCAGAAGACAAGAATTGTTTTCGGTTGCGGATGGAGAACATATTTCTCGAGTTTATCAAACGACTTGAGTCCCTGCGCCTCCTTGACGATGATCACCTTTCTTGGTGCCGTCATCGGATACTGCATGGCCAGATCTGCTATCTGTGCAGCATTAACATCAGCACCAAAGACCACAGTGAGATCAAAAGCCTGTTGCTCGGGCGTGAGAATTTGGTTTTGGAAAAAACTGCTGAGCTTGTCGATATAATAGGTCTCATCACCCATGAGTAAGTACACGGGTGCAAACTCTCCGTTTTTAAGTTGTCGCATCAGAGCGTCAAATGAAACTGAAGCTTTCTTTTCTGGCATGTTTCTGTTTCTGTTATCTGTTATTCTCGCGATAAATGACTATCTTTGCATAGTGGGAAACACAGGAGTCACCCTGCTACGGTTCCACCAAGAATAATCACTTGCAAAGATAACAAAATGATTTCAATCAACCTACCCCATGGCGATATAAAAATAGGAGGTACCCGCGAAAAGCCAATGATTCTGGACATACTGCGTCATCGTTATGTGGCACTGACGCCCGAGGAATGGGTCCGTCAGAATTTCGTACATTATTTGATTTCTGAACTTCACTATCCTTCCGGGCTGTTGGCCAACGAGGTGTCACTGTCTGTGGGCACAAAACGGCTACGTGCAGACAGCGTGCTCTATGACCGCGACATGCATCCGAGGATGATCATCGAGTATAAGGCTCCGTCAGTGAAAATCACTCCAAAGGTATTGGAGCAGGTGGCCACCTACAATCTCTTGCTGCATGTCGACTACCTGGTGATGAGCAATGGTCTGACGCACTATTGCTGCAAGATGGATTATGAGAGTAAAAAGTATGTATTCCTCCCAGAGATTCCCGTTTACGAAAATCTTTGAATCGGGATTCCATAATATGGATTACTCAAACTCTGCCCGAGTTACACAGTTACGAGCAACACAAGTAACAAAAAACCTCATGGTTGTTGACCATGAGGTTTTCTAAAGGGTTACACGGCAGCGTAGCCTTTTGTGGAGTTGTCACGCATGATATCGCGGATGTTCAACTCTTTGTATTCACCGCCTTGATGCGCAGTAGGATCCGGATGATGAGGTTTGTCCTCTTCATAACTGAAGTTTTTGTAGTTCAGTTCTGCACATCCCCATACGATGAGCGCAGCCACGATGAACACGACCAATGCTATTGCTATATTCATAGAGCGTATTGTATTATGATATGATACGAGTTATAAATCAGTTGCAAAGGTAGCAAATTTCACTGTAAAACATTTATTTTCAGAGCACTTTTTTCGAGGACCTTACATAGACCCCATTATAAGTGTATCTTTCAAAAAGCACTTACCACAAGAACAACCTTCAAAAAGTTTCTATCATCGATCATCTTTTTCATTTTCTTCTTACCCCCTTCTGTGCCATTGCTTCCAGGGGATTGTCGGGCCAATAGTGCTTAGGGTATCGGCGCCGCAGCTCTTTTCTGACCTCGAAGTAAGTGTCCTGCCAAAAGCTCCGCAAGTCAGTGGTGAGCTGCACCGGTTTGAAGCCAGGGCTGAGCAGTTCCATCAGCACGGGTATCTTGCCGTTGTTGACACGCGGCGTCTCGGTAAGTCCGAAGCATTCCTGCAAGCGCACGCTGAGCACAGGCACCTCTGAGCCATTGCGATACCGGAGTTGTATCTTACTGCCCGAGGGTACCACGATATATGTTGGTGCCAGCCTGCTGACCACCTGTTGCTGCTCATACGAGAGCATGTTCCACAGAACGCTCTCCATATCTATTTTTCTCATTTCACTGACCGTAGTAATTACCTTTCCATCTTTTTCAAGATAGAAAGGCAGCCACTTTTCAGGTTGCATAAGCACAGTGTCAGTAGAGAGATCAGGAAGTCCAAGCTCGGGATGCCACTGCGCCACTAGGGCTACCCGCTCCTGCAGTGCAGCCGTCTTGTCGGTCCAACTAAGCATACTTTTCCCTTCTTTCTTAGCAGCCTCGCAGATGATATTCTCCAACAGTTTCCTTGGTACATTGCCCAAAGGCTTAGTTTTGACCACCAGCGTGCCTATTCTCATTTCTTTCTGTGCGACCACCCCACCTTGATGTGCTATCCACGTGACGTTGTCCCACCACGTGGCATAGTCGTCGAGGCTTTGACTGCTGACCGGCGCGGCAAGGAAAGCCCTTCCCCTACCTCCGTTTCCGGCATGCAGCGTAGCAATAGCCAGCCACGGAAAGCTGGTGAGCGGATCCGCTGCGTCGAGCATCACCTCCTCACCATTGGCCATGCGGTAGTTGCCGTTATGGTCCAGTGCCTTTGCTATTCTCTCGGGATAGGCGGCAGCCACCAGGGCACCAATATCCTCCCTTGCCACGTAAGCATTGCTGGGGCGTATACCTACCGTCCTGTCATACTCCGCAGCTACCTTGCCAACGCGCTTCCATCGCCCCAGCGCATTCTTTCGTCTTGCATCCTGCAGAGCCGACACGCGCAGCAACAGGTCGGAATAGACATTGCTTTCCTGAGCCATCACGTCTTTCTCCTCAAGGATAGCGGCAATGTCGCAGGCCAGCGACTTCTCCGGCAGGTTCCGCGCCTGGAGCATCATTCGAGCGATTCTCGGATGACAGGGCATGGAAGCCATCTTCCGTCCCAAAGGAGTGATCTGTCCCTCCGCATTGACAGCATGAAGCGCCCGCAGTTCTTTGACGGCTCTTACCACATTTCCCCTTGGTGGCGGTGTGAGCCAAGGGAGGCTCTCGACATCCGTCTCACCGAAAGCCGCTATCTCCAGTACCATCGGCACGAGATCGGCATCCATGATCTCGGGCTGCCGTTGCTCCTCCATACGCTGTTGTGTGGCATTGGTCCACAGTCGGAAGCAGGTACCCTTTTCCACACGCCCCGCCCTGCCCGCTCTCTGCCGTGCCATATCCTTACTGATGCGCACGGTCTCGAGATGGCTCAGGTCGTTGGTGGGGTCAAAGACGAGCTTTCTGTAGAAGCCGCAGTCTACCACGATTCTGATGCCTTCTATCGTCAGCGACGTCTCAGCGATAGGCGTAGCCAGCACCACCTTTCTCTCCCCCTGTGCGGATGGGCAGATAGCTTCGTATTGCTGTTGAGGCGGCAAATTGCCGTAGAGTTGACACACATGGGTAGCACCCAAACTGGTGCCAAGCAGTTCCGCGCATCTGACAATGTCGGCCTGTCCGGGCAGAAACGCCAGTATATCGCCCTCCTGCTCACAATGTGCCCGACCAACAGTTGCGGCAACTGCCGCAGCAATCTCACCAGGAGAAATATCTTCTTTGGCGAGCACCGTATCCACGGGATACATCCTGCCCTGACAGGAGACTTCGCGAGCGCCGAGTGCCTGACAGATGGCTGTGGCATCTATGGTGGCCGACATCACGACGATATCAAGGTCGGGTCTGAGTATGTTTCTCGTCTGTTGTGCCAGACAAAAAGCCAGATCCGACTGCAAGTTGCGCTCATGAAACTCATCGAAGATCACACAGCTCACACCTTCGAGCGTAGGGTCATCGGCCATGCGACGCGTAAGGATTCCCTCTGTGACCACCTCTATCCTTGTCTTCGACGAGATCTTCTTCTCGAAACGTATCTGATAGCCCACCGTCTGCCCCACTTCCTCGCCGAGCATCTGAGCCATGCGCAGAGCCACCTGTCTGGCAGCGAGGCGACGGGGCTCAAGCATGACTATTCTACCCTGAATGCCACGGCTGAGCATCGTCAGTGGCAGTAATGTGGACTTGCCGGCACCGGGAGGGGCGACGACCACAGCGGCATGATGCTGATTCAGCACGCCGTTGAGTTCCTCTGCTATGGTGGCAGCCGGCAACATACGGTATTTCTCAATAATATTCTTGGTTGTCATCGTCATTGACTCCATATTATATTATATATGAGCTCACTTTTTTAAAAAGTGAAATTACTGATTATCCCGATTGTACCACGACCGTTTTTTTTAACGGTAATGGCTATAGAGTTCAACTCTATAAAACATCAAGTTTTAATTCGTATATAGAAAAGATTATGGCCCTGCGACTCGTTTTAAGGCCTCAAACGAAGCTCTTCTCGTTCTTCGACTGGTTTATAATTCTTGCGTCATACAGAAAAAGTCAGCGCATGTTAATCCATACGCAACGGGCTACAACCTATAGCATGTGCTTTATTTCTCCCCGATATCGCGTTTTGTTATTCCTCGTGTGGAAGCTGTATTGGTGTTGTTCCTCGTGTGGGAGCAATATTGGAAGACTGTTGCTTCAACGTTGTTTCGTCTTTTCCTTTCCTCGAACGGGATTGAGTCGACCTCTTTGCGAACCCTGGATTTTTCTATCTATTCTTATCCCTGACAGACACCGTGCCATCGTCTGACTTCTCGTACCGCTCATGAAACACGCGGTGCAGCAAGTTTTTTTGTCTTTGCCACAATGGCCGAGTACGTTGTCGATGACGAGTCCAAGGTTGAGAAGACGGCGCCCCATGGTCTCACAGCCTGTACGGCAGACTGTCTTAGCAGTATTCTCTTCAAAGAACTCAAGAGCCTGTTGGCGTATCATCTGGTCATCTATCTTCTCAAGTTCATTGCGTGTCACCGACCCGACAAAAGTCTTCTGATGATCTCGTAGCGAGAATACCATGTGATATTGCTTGAATGGCAGAAACCATAATAAGCATCAATGGAAGGCAGCTGTCACAGAGACAGAACAAGCCAAGCGCAGCACGGAACAGAAAGTTGTAACGACAATGCTCATAAAGGCACTCGTAGCAGCAACCGTAACCCTCCTTTAGGACACACATAGCGAAGAAGATACGGATCGAAGCTTTTGTACGGTCTTTCTTTCCGTTGGCCTTACCGTCGTCAGAGGAAAGGAGACTTGAATATATTCTCGTCCACCTTGCTTGTCACCTCACGATAAAACTTGTTGTGCCACGATTTGGGATCATCGTATGGGATGCTCTCTCGCTTGTCCAACACATGGGCAGGCGAGGAAAGTTACTCGGCATGATTATTCAGATGTGTGGACAATATTACCGGTAAGAGGGAGAAGAACGGCATAAGGCCGCTCCTACGCCAAAGTAAAAGAAAGAGACGGAAAGCATGTTTCGATGCTTCCCGCCCCTGTGTAAAAGTCTCCTGAGAGCGTCAGGAGAGGATGAATCGTTTAAGCGTTGATCTCTTTGAGCTGCTCAGCAACCTCGTCCTTGATGCGCTGTGCAAACTCAGTCATTGGCATGGTAGCCTGCTCGCCACCACCCTGCTTACGCATGCTCACGAGCTTGTCGGCAGCCTCTTTCTCGCCTACGACGATCATGTAAGGCACACGTTTGAGCTCGTTGTCGCGGATTTTACGGCCGATCTTCTCGTTGCGGTCGTCGATGTAAGCGCGCACGTCTTGCGTATCGAAGTAGCTCTTGACCTCCTTGGCGTAGTCGTTGTACTTCTCAGAGATCGGCAGGATAGCCACCTGATCGGGCGTAAGCCACAGAGGGAAGTGCCCGGCAGTGTGCTCGATGAGCACAGCAGTGAAGCGCTCGAGTGAGCCGAAAGGAGCACGGTGGATCATCACCGGTGTCTTTTTGGAGTTGTCCTCTGCAGTGTATTCCAGCTTAAAGCGCTCCGGCAGGTTGTAGTCAACCTGGATCGTACCCAACTGCCATTTGCGGCCGATGGCATCCTTGACCATAAAGTCGAGCTTAGGACCATAGAAGGCAGCCTCGCCGGTCTCCTCATGAGCGTTGAGTCCCTTCTCCTTGCACGCCTGGCGAATAGCGTCCTCGCTCTCCTGCCAGATCTCGTCAGAGCCGATATACTTCTCGGTGTCCTTGGGATCGCGCAGAGAGATCTGTGCATCGTAGTTGTCGAAGCCGAAGATGCGGAAGACCTTGAGGATGATGTCGATGATAGTCTCGAACTCAGCCTTCACCTGGTCGGGGCGCACGAAGATATGTGCATCGTCCTGTGTGAAGGTACGCACACGTGTGAGTCCGTGGAGCTCACCACTCTTCTCATAGCGGAAGACAGTACCGAACTCAGCGATGCGGAGCGGCAGGTCTTTGTAAGAGCGTGGCTTGCGTGCGTAGACCTCACAGTGATGAGGGCAGTTCATTGGCTTGAGCATGTACTCCTCGTCCTCCTCCGGCGTGTGGATAGGCTGGAAGGCATCCTTGCCGTAGTGGGCGTAGTGTCCCGAGGTGACATAGAGGTTTTTCGAGCCGATGCCCGGAGTGATGACCTCCTGATAGTTGTAAGGCTTGAGCACGCTACGAAGCAGCTCCTGCAGGCGCAGACGCAGCTGTGTGCCCTTAGGCAGCCAGATGGGCAGTCCCTTGCCGACGCGGTCGGAGAACATGAAGAGTTCCATTTCCTTGCCGATCTTGCGGTGGTCACGCTTCTTGGCCTCTTCAAGCATGACGAGATACTCGTCGAGCATCTTCTTCTTGGGGAAGGTGATGCCGTAGATACGTGTCATCTGCTCGCGCTTGGCATCGCCGCGCCAGAAAGCACCTGCTACGCTGGTGATCTTGATAGCTTTGATGGCACCCGTGCTCATCAAGTGCGGACCACGGCAGAGGTCTGTGAAGTTGCCTTGGGTGTATGTAGTGATGGTACCGTCAGCGAGATCCTGCTGAATGTGCTCCACCTTATATTTCTGTCCGTCAGCCTCAAACTCCTTGATGGCGTCGGCTTTGGATACCTCACGTCGTACGACGGGCTCGTTTTTCTTGGCAAGTTCCTTCATCTTCTCCTCGATCTTGGAGAAGTCGTTTTCGGAGATCATCTTGCCCTCAGGGGGCATGACATCATAGAAGAAGCCGTTCTCGATAGCAGGGCCAAAGCCGAACTGTATGCCGGGGTAGAGCTCCTGCAGTGCCTCGGCGAGCAGATGGGCAGAAGTGTGCCAGAAGGTGTGCTTGCCCTCTTCGTCGTCGAACTTGTAAAGAGCGATGGTTGCGTCCTCGTTGATAGGACGGTTCAACTCGGTTGTCTCACCATTGATCCCGCAAGATACAACGTCGCGGGCGAGAGCCGGTGAGATACTCTCTGCGATTTGAAGTCCAGTGACGCCCTGCTCGTACTCACGCACAGAACCGTCAGGGAATGTGATTTTAACCATAATACAAATTAGTTTTGTTTAAATCACCGCAAAAGTACTACTTATTTTTTGATTGGCGCAATATTTTGGGTATTTTTATCCCAAAAATCAATATTTGCAATTGTACGGCGAATCGTTTCCCCAACTCTTTTAATCTAACTCATACTAAATATCTTTTAATCTAACTCATACTAAATATCTGACAGCTATTTTTGCTTATTGATCAGCCCTAGTGGCTTGTAATAAAGATAGAGTACAACGCAACAGGCAGAAACAGACGTTGTGTGTAACCGACCAATATAGCTAAAAAGGGATTCAGCAAATACGCCGAATCTCTTTTTATTAGATAACTCCCATCATGTGGAACAGATAAGCAACAAAGTATCCGACAATCGTTGCCGTGGAGACATGGATGAGACCCGGAATCATAAAAGAGTGGTTGAAGAGATATTTGCCGATGACCGTAGTGCCCGACCGGTCGAAGTTGACTGTTGCTATGTCGGAAGGATAGTTGGGAATGAAGAAATAGCCATAGACCGAAGGCAGCACACCCAAGAGCACCCAACCTTCGATGCCGAGAGAATAGGCCAGCGGAAGCATGGAGACCACGACAGCACCCTGGCTGTTGATGAGTACAGAGGCGAGAAAAAAAACAATGGCGATGGTCCATGGGTAAGCTGTGACCAAATCGCTGAGCATAGCCTGTATCTCGGGGGTATAGTTGTCAAAATAGGTGTTGACCATCCAAGCGATGCCATAGATAGCCACGACAGCCACCATACCACTCTGCCATACAGTACCACTGACGGCAAGCTTGAGTTTAGCCTTGCAGAAGATGGCCATCAGAGCTGCGGCGGCTATCATCGTGATTTGGATGACAATAACCATCGTGATTGGCTCCGACACCTTCTCGGTAACTCCAGCAACCACCACGCCAGCCTTAGCCAATTGCTTGGCCGATTCCGTCACGCCATTAGCCAAGGTGATCTGCTCCGCTCCTCCACTGACCACCTGTACCTGATCGAAACTGGGCAGGAGGTTGATGTCCATCATAGACGTGATAGAGAACATCACAATGATACCTAAAGCTACGAGGAAGATGTAAACCGCGCGCTTGCTTTCGGGCTCGATTTTCTTATCGAGCACAGTAGCGCTCTTGCCGTAGATGTACTCGCGCTGCATGGGATTTTTCAGTCTTTCCAGAAACAAAGGATCCTTGTCCAGGTCAACTCCCCGGTGCCAACTATAGGCTACGGCCATAAGGATCCCACAGATACAAGCTGGCATGGTGACCATGATAATATGTATATTGCTCACATGATAGCCGTTTTCAGCCGAGATGGCAGAGAAGGCCACCACAGCAGCGGCAATCGGCGAGCAGGTGATACCGATTTGTGAGGCAATGCTGGCAATACTGCAAGGACGCTCTGGACGTATGCCTTCCTTCAGGGCTATGTCGCTGATGATTGGCATGATCGTGTAGACGACATGTCCGGTCCCCACAAGCACGGTAAGGAAAAACGTAGTGAAAGGTGCCAACAGTGTGATGCGGTCGGGGTGCTTGCGAAGTATTTTCTCTGCTATCTGTATCATCCAATCCATGCCGCCCGAGGCTTGCAACATACTGCCACAGGTCACTGCGGCTATGATAACATAGATCACATCTGTAGGGGGCGCACTCGGTTTGAGATGAAAGCCGAATACCAAAATGGCCAAGCCCATGCCGGAGATGGCTCCAAGGGCAAGACCTCCATAGCGGGCACCTATCCACAGCGCCACGAGCACCACAAGGAGCTCTACAAACATGAGAACAGACATAATAGTGAAGGTTTTATAATTGTCTTTTTTAGTGTTTAAAATTGATGTGACAAAGATAAACTTTTTATTCGAAAAAAGCAACATCCGCGAAGATCTTTTTCAGGATTCCTATCAAAT
Source organism: Hallella mizrahii (assembly GCF_009695775.1). Taxonomy (GTDB): domain Bacteria; phylum Bacteroidota; class Bacteroidia; order Bacteroidales; family Bacteroidaceae; genus Prevotella; species Prevotella mizrahii. Next base: position 192,421 of record NZ_VUNG01000002.1, read on the forward strand.
TTCACTTTACCTTTTCTTGTTTACCTATTATCTTAGATCCTTTGACCTTGAATACAGCAATCTCTACGATGTGATCTGCAAATATAGAAAAAACGATATTTGCAAGTACAAAAACAAAATCGCTAATGCATATATAAAAGGAGATACGCTTTCATCATATTTCCGGGACAGATCTATATGGACTTAAAAAGACATCAAAATCGCACACCTATTATATATAGGTATTATAACTATCCCTTTTAATGTGGTCCTTCTTTGGCCAAGCCAAATTTTCAAACGCACGCATTGTTGCAGCCTCATCGAGTTTGACGAGGACATTGCCCAAACCAAATATGATATTCTCGTAATTCTTCACCGATGCTTATCTATATTTTGCTGTTTCTTTAAGCCTACTTTTCAGACTTTAACGTCGCTAAGTTAATCAAAATTCTGCGTATGACAAAGCGAGTTGAATACACAAACTCATGGGATAAAAAATTGGATACCATTCTCCACTTTACAAGCTGACATTGTCGCTATTCTTGTTTTTTTTCGTATCTTTGCGGAAAATAATCAAGGATGAAACAGCAAATAGAGATTCTTGGCAAGAGCTGCACAGTTTATCAGCGAGGTGACGTACCGCAGATGCTTCTTTTGCAGCTTGTCGACGAGCACGATCGTGAGGAATTGGACACAGAGATGGAATGGATCGTCAGTCATAGCACTGTGGATTTTCGTTTCATTGCCGTCCATGTCGACCGATGGTTTGACGAGTTGGCTCCCTGGCCAGCGCCACCCGTTTTTGGCAAGACTCCTTTCGGCAATGGTGCCACTAAGACCCTCGACAGCCTCCGACAGATTGCCGGTGAGGAACAACAGCGTATGGCTGCATCTGTAGAGACTCCGATAAAGGTTATCATTGGCGGTTATTCCTTGGCAGGACTCTTCGCTCTGTGGGCTGGCTATCAGTCAGACCAACCCTTCGATGCAGTCGTTGCCGCCTCTCCTTCGGTGTGGTATCAAGATTGGCTCGACTATGCCGCCACTCATCAGCCTCAGTCCGATGCTTTCTATCTCAGCCTCGGTGACCGCGAGGAGCGTTCGCGCACGCCTATTCTGACAACCATCGCCACGGCCATCCGCCGTCAGCAACAATTGTTGGAACAGGCTCATATTGTCAACGTCCTTGAATGGAATCCTGGAAATCACTTCCAAGACAATGGACAACGGACGGCCAAAGGATTTGTCTGGGCAATGAAAAACTTGCTTCATCACTAATGGCATTATCGATGGATAAAAACTATCATTTCAACTTTATTTCTTACCTCAGCAATGAGCACAAAGAACTCTAACAACGAGGTTCTGAAAGATGCGCGGCAGGTCACCGAACGGCTGCTCGCTCTACGCGATGACAGCCAGCGCGAGATACTCATGCGTTTCTTCAAGACTGGACCGGGAGAATATGGCGAAGGCGACGAGTTTTTGGGCATCAAGGTACCTGTGACCCGCAGCGTGGTGAAGATAGTGGACAAGCACCTGCCGCTTGTAGAAACAGAACAATTATTGCTATCTCCTTGGCATGAGGTTCGGCTCTGTGCACTGCTGATATTAGTGGGTCAATTCTGCCGCTTTGCCAACCGCAACAGCCAGGAAGCCATGGAGGAGCGCGATGCGATCGTCAACTTCTATCTCTGTCATGCCGACCAAATCAACAACTGGGACCTTGTCGATGCCTCGGCGCCGAAGATCATTGGACAATGGCTGATGTGCCCTACCAATTTGGGACAACAGCGCAACATCGTTGACGCTTTAGCTCACAGCAGTCATCTATGGCGGCAGCGCATCAGTATGGTTTGTACCCTCACACCTACACAACAGGGCGACCCCTCGTGGTGTCTGCACTATGCCGAAATCCATCTCCATGCTACTCAAGACCTCATGCAGAAGGCTGTAGGCTGGATGCTCCGTGAGATGGGCAAACACGTCAGCATGGATCTCTTACGCAATTTCCTCAATCAACATGTCCACGAGATGCCGCGAACCATGCTCCGCTATGCCATAGAAAAATTTGACGAGGCAGAACGGCATGATTTCATGACAAGATAATGTAGAAAGCAAAAGGTAGGACAGAGTGCCCGCCTACAAACAATGTCTTGAAAAATGACAAATATCACCCCTCATTTTGCGATTCTTTTCGAGGAAGCAGACACTCGCCCATGATTTTTCGATTTTTGAGCAATTTTAGCTAACTGTCAATCTATCAATCACTTACCCTTTTCCTCGTCTTTGTATTTCTTCAGTACTATTGATTTTTCCATAAAAAATAGGCTTTTATCACTATCATCTCAGTTGTTTCTAGTCATCATCTCAGTTGTTTTATCAGGTCATCTCAATTGTTTTATCAGGTCATCTCAGTTAGATGACAATCAAAATTTCACTTTTGCCTGCTTTCAGCACCTTTTTCCCTCAAAAAACACTTGGTTGTTTCTCTATAATGCAAGTTAAGAATAGCGGTCTTTTGTCAATACTTTTTCAAGCACTATACGGCTCGGCTACGCTTTCTACAAAGCAACACTGTAGCCCAACACCATACGCATTCTGTGTGTCACACATCACCAATGAGTATTGCCTTCTCCCCTTTGCAAAGACACAAATACAGGAGAAAACAGCCTTACAAACCAAGTATTTTTGTTTCGTCCTCATCTTTTTCTGCCAAAATTGCAGTATTCTCAAATAAAATGCGTAATTTTGTCAACCCATGAATACTACAGAACTGCAAAGAATCAAACAGCGCTACAACATCGTAGGCAACAGCGATGATCTGAACCACGCCCTCGACGTGGCCCTGCAAGTAGCCCCCACCGACCTCAGTGTGCTGATCGTCGGCGAGAGCGGCGTGGGCAAGGAAATCATCCCACGCGTCATACACGACAACTCTCCCCGGCGCCGTGAGAGGTACTTCGCCATCAACTGCGGTTCCATACCCGAAGGCACCATCGACAGTGAGCTCTTCGGTCACGAAAAAGGTGCATACACCGGAGCCGTCGGAGAAAGCGAGGGATACTTCGGTGTCGCCAACAAAGGCACCATCTTCCTCGACGAAGTCGGCGAGTTGCCCATGGCCACACAGGCACGACTGCTCAGAGTGCTCGAGACTGGAGAGTATATCCGCGTCGGCGGACAGGAAATCAGAAAGACCGACGTGCGCATCGTCGCTGCCACAAACGTCAACATGCGCAAGGCCATCTCAGAAGGACGCTTCCGCGAAGACCTTTTCTACCGACTCAACACCATCCCCATACAGATGCCGCCTCTGCGCGAACGGGGCAACGACATACTGCTGCTCTTCCGCCTCTTCGCCATGCAGATGGCCGACAAATACCATCTGCCGAAGATCACTCTCACCGACAACGCCAAGCAACTCATGCTCCACTACAAATGGCCCGGTAACGTCAGACAACTCAAAAACATCACCGAGCAGATGTCGGTGCTCAGCGAAAAACGCGAAATCGATGCCGAACAGCTCAAGCACTTCATACCCGACGACCCTGAGAGCACAGAGCTCGCCACCATCAGCCAGTCCGGACAACACTCCTACGAGAGCGAGCGCGAGGCTCTCTACAAAATACTCTACGAGCTCCGAGGAAGCGTCGCAAACCTCAGACAAGACCTCAACTCGATGAGAAAACAACTCGACGAGGCACACGAGCTCAATAATATGAGCACTTACCGCAACCAGTATCTCGACACTCCTGCCTCTGCCATGCCTGCACTCACGCCTGCCGGACATCCTCTGGCTGGATATGACGGTATCTCGCCCACACAAGAAGCCGAAGCAGAAGAAATCAAGGCTGAGCCCGAAAGCCTCAACCTCAATGATCTCGGACGGCAGATGGTCGAGAAAGCACTTGAAAGAAACAACGGCAACAGAAAGAAAGCAGCCCAGGAACTGGGCATCTCCGACCGCACACTCTATAGAAGAATCAAACAGTATGGTCTCGATAAAAAAGAATATTAAAGTCTTCCGGCACGCGCTGATCGCCATGACACTGGTGATCTCCACCATCGCGCTGATGACCGCATGCAAGGTGAGCCTGAAATTCAACGGTGCCAGCATCGACTACACCAAGACCAAGACCATCCGCATCGCCGACTTCCCCATACGCTCCAGCTATGTATGGGGACCCATGGGGCCGATGTTCAACAATCAGCTCAAAGACGTCTTCGCCAACCATACCCACCTGCAACAGGTCAAGCGCGGCGGCGACCTCGTCATCGAAGGCGAGATCACGCAGTACAGCCAGCGCAACAAATCCGTCTCCAGCGAGGGATACTCCGCACAGACCGAACTCTCCATGACCGTCAACGTGCGCTTCACCAACAACGCCAACCACAGTCAGGACTTCGAAAAACAGTTTACCTCCACCAAGAGCTACGAGACCACGCAAAGTCTCTCCAGCGTTCAGCAGGAACTCGTGCAGCAGATGTGCGAGGATCTCACCGACCAAATCTTCAACGCCACCGTCGCCAACTGGTAACCATCATGGACATAGCGCAATACATACAACATCCTGAGCTCCTCGACCGCGAGACCGTCTACGATCTCCGCAGCCTGCTCGCGCTCTATCCCTATTACCAGAATGCGCGACTGCTGTTGCTGCGCAACCTCTACCTGCTCCACGATCCCTCGTTCAACGACGAACTCCGACAGGCCGCCATCTATATCACAGACCGAAAAGTAATCTTCAACCTCGTTGAAGCCGCACACTACCAAGTCAAAACCGCTAAGCAGGAAAACAGACAGGCTCACAGCCAGGGCAAGGCTGAAAACAAGGGCGACCGCACCATCTCGCTCATCAACAACTTCCTCGACACCATACCCGAGGAAGAAAAAGAAAAGGAAAAGCCCAAGAAAAACAAACGCAAGCCTACTCCTGCTGACGCCGCCGTCGACTACGTCGCCTATCTGCTGGAGACCGAAGAAGACGATGATCAGGAAACGCCACAGGAGAAGCCTCAGCTAAGGGGACACGATTTGATCGATAATTTCATCAATAATGACAAGGGAAAAATAAAATTAAAGGATACGCCCGAGTATCTTCCCAAAATAGAAGAAGACGGAAGCAAAGACAGCAATAAAGAGGATAAAAGCTATTTCACCGAGACTTTAGCCAAGATTTACATCAAGCAGGGTCGATATGAGAAAGCTTTGGAAATTATTCAGCAATTAAATTTGAATTATCCAAAAAAAAATGCTTACTTTGTAGATCAAATACGCTTCTTAGAAAAGTTGATATTAAATAATAAAAATAATAAGTAAAAGTTTATGTACACGTTTTTCGTTATTCTCATCGTTGTGGCATCACTGCTGATGATTGGCATTGTACTCATACAAGAGTCCAAGGGCGGTGGTCTGTCCAGCAACTTCTCCTCGACCAACTCCATCATGGGTGTGCGCAAGACCACAGACTTTGTGGAGAAGGCCACATGGGGCTTGGCTGCCTTCATGGTGGTCATCAGCATCGTCTGCGCTTACACAGCACCGCAGAGCACCGCCGATCAGAGCGTGCTCGAAAAAGCTGCTACTGAGAGCCAAGCTACCAACCCCACCAACACGCAAGGTTTCCAGGCTGGCCAGCAGGCTCCCGCTCAGGGTGCTGCCAAAGGCACTACCGCTCCCGCTCAGGGTGCTCAGAATGCCCCCGCAACACCTGCTGCTCCGGCAAAATAACAGAAAAATGCAAAAAAGTAAGGGATAAATTTGGTGGTTTCAAAAAAATCCCTTACCTTTGCACTCGCTTTTGAGAAACATCCTCGTCACCAATTATTGCTGACTCGGATCTCTCACAAAGCCTTACATGGTGGGCGTAGTTCAGTTGGTTAGAGCGTCAGATTGTGGTTCTGAATGTCGTGGGTTCGAGTCCCACCCCCCACCCCTCAAAAATCCCCGTAGTCCAAGCGACTGCGGGGATTTGTCGTTTATATCGAGCCTACCCTCTCTATCGATACCAAGAAAGAAACCCGCCTTTTTTATATATAATATTTGGAGGCTACCATATTTATTATTATCTTTGCGCATAGGAAACAAGACAAGCCATGGTAACACAGAAAGAGACTCGAGAGAAAGAACGCTCCAGCAGGGAAAGCCTCGGGAAGTTCTTCTATGACCTTGCAAAGGCCACTTTCACGATTATGGTGCTCACGAATTCCATAGCATTATTCATATCGACTAACTATGTATTAGCTGGTATATTCATTGCGGTAGGATTGACTTCCACGGCAGTACTTGCAAGAATAGGTTATTCAATAATTAAAAAGTAAGAACTATGATAATAATGATTATGACATATGGTGCCATTGCCCTTTGCGGCCTCGGCATTCTGCTTTGGTTCCGTACCAAAAGCGGGAAGAAGTGGCTATCTGATCTATAAAGTTAGCGCTTTAAGAAACGTACGTTCTGCGTTACCCGTTCGGTTTGCCACGACTGTGCCGTGGTCCTTGTTCCGCCCTCTATTGCCCGTCAGAAACAGCAAATCCCTGCCGCTCCTAAGGAACAGCAGGGATTTGCTATTTATCTATCATAGGCCTGTCTCAGTCCGCCTTTGCCACATACTTGCGCTTCCCGCTAAACTCCGTGAAATCTACACGGATGATGTTCACACGGTGGAATGATTTCTCACTATACTTATACCCGATCTCCTTGAAGTCCGGCGACAGCTTGTCCACCAACAAATGCAGTGCCCGCATCATCTCTTCTTCGGAAAGATGTATATGAGCCTCACCACGCAGAATAACGCTCTCATACTCTGTGGTGAAGTTGCGTGGCAGCAGATGCACACGTCCAATGATGCAGAACGACACCAGAGGATGATGCTCCAAAGCTTGCAACTTATGCCCCTCCGGAGCACAGTGGATGTAGATGGAGTGGTCGCCGTCCCACACATAGTTCAGTGGTACGCCATACCCCGATCCGTCGACATCCTGCATCGACAGCACACCATATTCACTCTCCCGCAAGAGCTCCAAAGCCCTCTCCTCGTCCATCAGCCTATCCTGGCGACGGACAGTGTCGTTGACATACTTCATTTCTTCTTATCCTTTAATCATGGTGATGATCATCTTGAAGGGTTTCTCTGCCTTGACAGCATGACGCGCTCCGGCAGGTATCACCAGAGCCTCTCCCGTTTGGAGATGCAGTGTCTCGTCCTCCAGCACAAACGTCATCTCACCGTCGATCACCTGAATGAGCGCGTCAAACGGTGCCTGATGTTCGCTCAGCCCCTGTCCCTTGTCAAATGAGAACACGGTGATGCTTCCTGCTTCATTGTGTTCCAGCTCACGGCTGACCACACTGCCCTCGGCATAGTCTACCAGCGCCTTGGGCTCGAAAACCTTTCCTTTTACAAACGTTGCCATAAAAGTAATATTATAATGTATAATGTAAAAAGTATAATGTATAAATAATTGAGGAAAATGAAAAATGAATAAATAACAGCGCAGAAAGGAAGATGCCCTTCACGCCATTATTTATTCATCATCATTTATACATTACGCATTAATCATTGTCTTGATATCCTCGTCTACGGTAGAGATGGTACCGAGACCAAAGCTGTCCTGAAGCACTTTCAGCACACCGGGAGAGACAAAGGCGGGAAGCGTAGGACCAATGTGGATATTCTTCACGCCAAGGCTCAACAGAGCGAGAAGCACGATGACAGCCTTCTGCTCGTACCAGGCAATGTTGAAAGCAATCGGCAGATCATTGACATCAGCAGCACCGAAAATCTCCTTGAGCTTCAAGGCCACCACAGCCCATGAGTAACTGTCGTTGCACTGTCCGGCATCGAGCACACGGGGAATGCCATTGATATCGCCAAGGTTAAGCTTGTTGTATTTATACTTAGCACAGCCAGAGGTGAGGATCACCACATCCTTAGGCAAAGCCTGGGCGAAGTCAGCATAATAGTTACGGCTCTTCATACGGCCGTCGCAACCACTCATCACCACAAACTTGCGGATAGCGCCACTCTTGACAGCCTCTACGATCTTGTCAGCAAGGGCAAAGACCTGATCGTGAGCGAAGCCACCGACAATCTCGCCATGCTCAATCTCCTCTGGAGCCTGGCACTGGCGTGCCATCTCGATAACCTCAGAGAAGTCCTTATGGCCGTCGGGGCGGGTAGCGATATGCTTCCATCCCGGGAAGCCCGTAGAATTGGCCGTGAACACACGCCCGGCATAGTTGGCCTTCGGTGACGGCGGTACGATACAGTTGGTGGTGAAGACGATAGGACCGTTGAAGTGGGCAAACTCTTCTTTCTGCTTCCACCAAGCATTACCATAGTTACCTACGAGGTGCTTGTATTTCTTCAACTCAGGATAGTAGTGCGCCGGCAACATCTCGCCGTGGGTATAGACATCGATACCCGTACCCTCGGTCTGCTCCAAGAGGTCTGCAATATCGTGGAGGTCGTGACCACTGATGAGAATACCCGGACGCTTGCCTACGCCAATGTTCACCTTCGTGATCTCAGGTTTACCATAAGCTCCCGTATTTGCCTTGTCGAGCAGTGCCATCACGTCAACACCATATTTACCTGTGGTGAGAAGCAGTTGCAGCAGACTGTCGGCAGTAGCGTCGGGATTGGTGATACCTGCCAAAGCCTCAGCCATGAAGCCGGCGATAGCCTCTTCGCGCTGTCCCAGGCGTGCGGCATGCTCATAGTAAGCAGCCATACCCTTAAGTCCAAGCATAATGGTCTCCTTGAGTGAGCGGATGTCTTCGTTGGCAGTACGCAATACGGTCTCGCGGTCGCCCTCAGCCTCATAGTCGCTCTTCTCGCCACCCCACTCCACTTCGTGATAGTTAGGCAGTACCACTCCGAGCTCAGCAGCCTTGGCCAGCAACTGTTTCTTCAGTGCGATGCCCTTGTCGACTTTCTGCAACAGTGCGCAGTCGTCAAAGTTGGCATTGGTGATGGTGGCAAAGAGTGCATCCACGATGAAGTCATCCACAGTGGTGTCGTCACTCTGTCCCTGCTGCAGCAGTGCGTGATAGATGGTACCTACACCACGTGTCACACTCAGCAACAAGTCCATCCAACGGCTTGTCTCAGGTTTCTTACCACATACGCCACTCACAGTACATCCTGTACCTTTGGCAGTCTCTTGACATTGATAGCAAAACATCATATTTTTCTTCTGATTATAAGTTTTATTTATTGTCTAATGATTGGTTACAAATTCTGTCCGTCGAAGCGCGACGCTTCCATCTCGATGGCCTTGGGGAAGATGATGTCATTCTCGACATGGGTGTGCTCCTTGAGGTTCTCACGGAACTCGCTGAGTTGGCGCATCAGCTCCTTATAGTCTTCCGACGCGTCGGCCGGAGCCTGGTAGTCGTTGAGCAGTGTGGCGATGCGTTCATGCCGCTGCAACTCGGCATCGTGGTCTGACATCATCACGTTGATGGGGTTGCGCACCGTGCCGCAGTGCATCGGAGCAATGGGCTGTCCGCGGCGCACGGCATCGTAGAGATCGAGGATATAAGGAAAGAGCACCCGTTCCTCCTTCATCAGATGGGTGTCGAGATCAGAGAGCGACTGGCTGAAGAGTTGCTCCACCTCGTCGAGAACGAGATTCTCCATCATCACCTTATTAATAAGGCTCAGCGTGCCAGGACCTTTCTCCCTCACCCTACGGTGATGCACTTTGAGCACATAGTCCACGAGGAGGTCCAATGGCCACTCGCTGAAATTAAATCTGCTTGTATTCTCCATCTTGTTCTGCCTAATTATATATTGACGGGTGCAAAGTTAGAAAGATAGAAAAGAAGCACCGGTAACAATTGTTACCTCAGCGTATTAATATGAGTTAAAGATGGGGAAAAGTGTCATCGCTACAAAAAGATGATTAAACTTTCAAAAGCCGGCTACGTCATATTACTGACTTCGCACAACAAACGAAATCGTTCCCTATTCAGAATAGAATATTCAAAATCAGATATGAAGAAAGCATTACTTCTCGCCTTGCTATCGATAATGGCGATAGCATCAGCGACGGCACAACAAAAGATTAGCGGTACACTGATCGACCGCGACTCGAAAGAGCCAGTGCCTATGGTCACCGTTCAGCTGCTCAAGGCCGACTCGGCGTTTGTCTCCGGCTCGGTAAGCAACGACAGCGGTAAGTTTGTCATTCAGACGCCGGCTCCCGGCAAATACTTGCTGAAGATCTCGAGCATAGGCTATGTCACCACCATCAAGCGTCTGCAGATGGAGGCAGAGCATGATATTGCCCTTGGCAACATCATCATCCACTCCGACGCTGTGATGCTCAAAGAGGCACAGGTGACGGCACAAGCTCTGAAGGTGACACTCAAGGAGGACACCTTTGTATATAACAGTGCTGCCTACCGCACGCCAGAAGGTTCTACCATCGAGGAACTCGTCAAGCGATTGCCCGGCGCACAGGTGAGCGACGACGGCAAGATCACTATCAACGGCAAAGAAGTGAAAAAGATCATGCTCGACGGTAAGGAGTTCATGACCGGTGACACCAAGACGGCCATGAAGAATATCCCTACCAGCATCATCGACAAGGTGAAGGCTTATGACCAGAAAAGTGACCTGGCACGTGTCACCGGTATCGACGATGGCGACGAGCAAACTGTGCTCGACTTCGGCACGAAAGCTGGAATGGGCAACGGGACCATGGCCAACGTCGATCTCGGCGTAGGGACAAAAGACCGGTATGCCGAAAGACTTTTCGGTGGATGGTTTAACAAGGAGGCTCGCGTCTTTGTCATGGGTAACGCCAACAATGTCAACGACATGGGATTCGGTGGACGTGGCGGATTCGGCAGAAACCGCAACGGACTCAACGCTTCGAAAATGGGAGGCGCGAATGTCAACTATGAGAAGAAAAACGTTGTTAAAGTCGATGGCAGCGTCAGATGGAACCACAGCGACGGCGATGTCTACTCCAAGAACTCCAGCGAGAACTTCGTCAGCAAGTCAGCTTCCTTCTCCAACAGCCTCAACCAAAGCTACTCGCGCTCCAATAGTTGGAATGGACAGGCACGCATCGAGTGGACGCCCGACACGATGACCAACATCTTGTTCCGGCCCACAGCCAGCTACTCCACCAGCGACGGACTGGGCAACAACAACTCGGCATCCTTCAACGACGATCCTTATAAATATGTGGTGGATCCGCTCACGGAGGAAGGTTTGAAGACTCTCGACGAGAATGGACAACTCGTCAACAGCCGAAGCAACACATCCATGAGCTATTCCCGCAGCAAGAGCCTCGGTGCCGAACTGCAATACAACCGTCGACTCAACAGCCGAGGACGAAACATCACGCTGCGTGCCGACGCCAACTACTCCGACAACGACAGCAAGAATCTATCCACCAGCAACGTACATCTCTATCAGATTCAAAACGCCCTGGGACAGGACTCTACCTATCAGACCAACCGCTACAGCCTCACGCCGACAAAGAACTACGGCTACACCTTGCAGGCTACATACAGCGAGCCGCTGTGGCGCGGTACCTTCCTGCAACTGCGCTACCGCTTTAAATACAGCTACAGCAAGAGCGACCGCTCTACTTACGACTTCTCTAATCTCGGTGAGGACTTCTTCTCGGGCATCTACCCAGCCTACCGCTCTTGGGGCAACTATCTTGACCGTCTCGCCAACCCTTACACCGATTACCTCGACACTAATCTGAGCCGCTACTCGGAATATAAGAACTATACACATATCGTGGAGCTCATGCTGCGCATGATACGCACCAAATGGCAACTCAATGCCGGTGTGATGGCACAGCCACAGAAGTCGCACTATATCCAAGACTACCAGGGCATCAGCGTCGACACCACACGCAATGTCTTCAACGTCTCGCCGACCTTCGACTTCCGCTACCGCTTCAGCAAGGTCAGTAATCTGCGCGTCAACTACCGCGCCAACACGTCACAGCCCAGCATCTCGCAGCTCCTCGACATCACTGACGACTCTGACCCGCTCAACATTCAGAAAGGTAACCCGGGACTGAAACCGTCGTTCACACAAAATTTCCGATTCTTCTACAACAACTACTGGGAGAAGACACAGCGCGCTATGATGGCACACCTGGGATTCTCCACCACCAACAACTCCATCAGTTCAAAGGTGACCTACGACGAGAAAACAGGTGGACGCACCACACGACCGGAAAACATCAACGGACAATGGAACATGAACGGTGCCTTTATGTTCAACACACCGCTTGACTCGGCTGGTATCTGGAATATCAACACATTCACCAACATGAGCTATGCCAACAACGTAGGCTACGTAACGCTCAACAGCACGTCAGATTCACAGAAGAGCACAACCAAGGACCTCTCCCTTTGGGAGCGTCTCTCGGGCAGCTACCGCAACAGTTGGCTGGAGGTGGAACTCGACGGCCAGCTCTCCTATCGCCACTCTCGCAATGAGCTTCAGTCCACCGCCAACCTCGATACGTGGCAGTTTGCCTATGGTGCCAATGTCAACTTCATACTGCCTTGGGGCATGTCACTCGCTACCGATCTCCACGAGAACAGCCGTAGAGGCTACAGCGATCCTTCGCTCAACACCAACGAGCTGGTATGGAATGCGCAACTCTCACAGAGCTTCCTGCGTGGCAAGCCCCTCACAGTGATGTTGCAGTTCTACGACATTCTCCACAACCAAAGCAATCTCTCACGCACTATCTCGGCTATGCAGAGCAGCAACACGGAGTATAACAGCATCAACAGCTACGTGATGCTCCACGTCAACTATCGTCTCAATCTCTTTGGCGGCAAAGGCATGGGGCCCGGTGACGGCCGTCGTGGTCCCGGCATGGGTCCCGGTCGTGGAGGACGCCCGCCAATGGGTGGCTTTGGTGGTGGCAGACCTCCACGTGGCGGTGGCTTCGGCGGATTCTAAAACACTATAGAATAAAGCATGATAGTGCAAGGTATGAAAGCACGAAAGCATAAAAGCACAAAAAAAGGGAACTCTTCACTGAGTTCCCTTTTTTTGTTGTATGTAAGGAAGCTGCTCTTGACAACCCCATATATAATAAGGTGTATCCGCAGTCTCCTATATAAATAAGGTGTATCCCTATAGTGCTTTCACTGCCTTAGCCAATTTCTCCAATGCCTGTCGGATATAGTCTCGCGGTGAGCCGACATTGAGCCGCATGAAGCCCTCACCACCGGGACCGAACATCTCGCCGTCGTTGAGAGCTAAATGAGCTTTGTCAATGAAGAGATCGAGCAGTGCTTCATGGCTTAGATGCAGTTCACGGCAGTCAAGCCATACCAGGAAGGATGCTTGTGGGCGCAACGGACGAATGCCCGGAATATGCTCCCGGCAATAGTTTTCCACAAAGCGAATGTTTTCCTCGACATAAGCCAGCATCTCCCGACGCCACTCTTCTCCCTTTCGGAAGGCAGCTATCGTGGCGATATGGGCAAAGATATGCGCCTCATCCAATTCGTTGGCCTTGAGCCAGCCAAAGAAGCGGTCACGCAATTCTTTGTTGGGCACGATGGCATGACTGGTGATAATACCTGCTATATTGAAAGTCTTGGTAGGCGACTGAAATGTGATGCTGATGTTTGCGGCTTTTTCCGACACGCTGGCAAAAGGTATATGGCGATGCCCAAAGAGTGCCATGTCGCAATGAATCTCGTCCGAGATGACCAGCAGGTGATGATCATAGCAGAAGTCCGCCAGGCGGGTAAGCGTCTCACGTGTCCAGCAGATGCCACCCGGATTGTGAGGATTACAGAGTATCAGCAACCGGCACTTGTCGTCGCAGACACGTTCCAATCCCTCGAAATCCATGTCGTAGTAGCCGTCCTCCCGTCTGATGAGCGGATTCCACACCACTTCCCGGTGATTGCCACGGGGCGTGAGGAAGAAAGGATGATAGACCGGCGGCATGACGATCACCTTCTCATCGGGCTTGAGAAAAATGTTGCAGACCAGTCCGATACCCTTGACGATGCCGGGGATAAAAGACAGCCACTCCCGCTTGATGTCCCACTGATGATGGGAGAGCACCCAGTCATGGATGGCCGGGAAGTAATCTTCCGGCTCTACCGTGTAGCCAAGGATGGGATGCTCCAAACGATGACGCAAAGCATCGAGGATCTCCGGGCAGACAGCAAAATCCATATCAGCCACCCACAGTGGTTGCAAGTCGTCGCGTCCCCAGCGTGGTTTCAGTGCCTCGTGCATCAGGTCACCCGAACCACGGCGCTCAATGACAGTATTGAAATCGTATTGCATAACTAAGAGTTGAGAGGTGAGAGTTGAAAGTGGAGAGTTGAAAGGTGAGAGTTGAAAGGTGAGAGTTGAAAGTTGAAAGGTGAGAGTTGAAAGGTGAGAGTTGAAAGGTGAGAGTTGAGGGGGTGAGAGAGTTGAGGCCGGGGCTGTGCCCAACTCTCATGATTCCTATAATTAGCCCTCCAAAGCCTGCTTGATGTCCTCAAAGAGATCGTCGACATCCTCCAATCCGATGGAGAGACGGATCGTCGTGTCGTTGACATCCATCGCCCTTTTCATCTTGTCGGGGAAGAGGCCAAAGATCGTACTGGCCGGATGGATGGCCAGCGTGCGGTTGTCGAAGAGATTGGTAGCACGGTGGATGAGTTTCAGATGATCAATCATGCGGAAGCAAGCATCTTTCGACTCCAAATCTATGCACACCATAGCGCCGGCTGTGGCCCCGAACTGCCGCTGTGCCAGCTCATGAAAAGGATTATCCTCCAAGCCCACATAGTTGACCCGCTTGATCTGAGGGAGAGTCTGAAGCTTTTGTGCCAAGACCAATGCATTGGAGGATTGCACACGATAGCGCGCGTCAAGGGTCTCCAGTCCCATGGTCTGCAGGAAAGCCACCTGCGGTGTCATGTAGGCCCCGAGATTAAAGATCATCTCGTTTTTCATCACTTCACCGAAATGCGGCGTAGTACCATAGTCAATGACCAGCCCTCCCAACGATGTTGCCCCACCGCTGACATATTTCGTGCTGGACACCACCTCGATGTCTACTCCTAAGTCATGGGAAGAGAACATCGTGAAAGGAATGGTTGTCGTGTCAGCTACCAATGGGATATGATGAGCATGGGCGATCTCTGCCAGTTTGGTCAAGTCAGCGACTTCCATCTGCGGATTGGTGATAATCTCCAAAAAGATGCAGCATGTATTCTCGTTGACGGCAGCCTCCACAGATTCTGGATCAGTCAGGTCTGCAAGTTTGCAGCCCACTCCAAACTTGCGGAGCGTAGACATAAGCAAAGAGAATGTGTTGCCGAAGAGATGCTTCGACGTCACCACGTTCTTTCCCTGTGCCGTAAGTGCCATCATCGTATTGCTGATGGCAGCCATTCCGCTGTTGAGCGCAATGACATTCTTTGCCCCAGTGAGCACCTTGACCCGCTCCTCAAAATTGGATACGGTAGGATTTTCACAACGTGAATAGTCAGGCGCGTCGATGCGATTGCAGAAGGCATCACTCATCACCTGAGCATTATCAAACTCATAGGCTACCGCATTGTACACCGGCATACTGAGCGCATCATAAGCATCGCGCCGCTTATAAGGCACATGTATGGCTTGTGTTTGTTTCTTCATCATCTCTTTATCAATAATTGTTCTATAACGAAAATACTACTTTAATACCTATAAACGGCATACGGAACACCCCTATCTGTAATATCAATACCACTGCACGGCATTGCTGTAGCCACTCCGCTTGTCATATTTCAGAGCGTCGGTAAGTGTGGCGGCGTTGCAACGGAAGGTGAAGTTATAGCTTGTGTATGGTGCCAGCACCACAGAGCAACTCATGTTGAAGCAGTGAAGATCACGCTGCAACGACGCTGTGGTCATTGAGATCTTGTGGTTGTCGAAATCATAACCGCTGGAGAAGCTGATATTCCACCCGTCGCTGATACGCAGGTTGCCACTCATGTTAAGAGTTTGGGAGAAGCTGTAGGGATAGCGCATGCTTTTATAGTTGAACTTCCCTGAAGTATTCTCCCGCATTGTGATACCGTAACCAAAGGTGATAGACCAAGGCATAGAGAAACGCATATAGCCATCGTCGTCGGTGCTGGCCTTGCCGCCACCGCTTTTCTTCTTGGCTCCGTTCTGCGCTTTGACCATTTCGTCATCGACATTACTGTTGATGTCGGTATCTATACCTTCGTCGTCGTCATCATTGTTGTCCTTGCTCTTATTGTCTTTTTCATCGTCGCTGCCACCGCCGAAGAGCTTGGCTATCTTTTCGGGAGTCAGCGTATAGGAGATATTCTGCGACATGCCCTGGAAACGTCCGAAGCGTCCGCGTCCCCACTCTGTGTGGTTACCGACATAGGGTTTGCCGTTCTCGTCGAGATCATAAGCGTAGGTGGCAAAGACCGCGTTCATGTTGAATGTGTAGTTTTTCCACCATTTCAGTCTCAGACGCATGCTCAAATCACTCCACTTATGATATGACGCAGCCATATTGTAAGACATGCTGGCACCGAGCTCATCAATAAGGCTGATCTTCTTATAGCCCGTCGAGTCCTCGTCACTCTTGATCTTCATCTCCAGATTGTTGGCCAGATCCATCGAGATACTTCCCGTCTTGCCCTTTCCCGGTACGGAATAGAGCTGATCGGAATAGGGTGAATACTCTACGAGCGACACATTGCCGTCGGCATCCGTTTTCTGATAGGTCTGATAATAACCATAGCGGGAAGCACCGAAATCAGGCGCATAGCTGAACGATATTTGCGGTGTGATGACGTCACGGATAGCCTGTATCTTGTCACCGAAGATTTTTCTGCTGGGAATCGCAAACAGATAGAGTTTAGTATTTGCCGAGAGACTCAGGTTCCAGTTATACACGTTGTGGAATCCATATGTCGTGTCACGCACCTCTTCCTGCGTTGCCTCGTCCCACGAGCGTGTGACCTTGCTGGTGTACATACGGTCGGTGAAATTGAAAGAAGGAGAGATGTTGATGTAATTAAACAGTGTGAAGTTTCCGCTGATCGGTATGTTATGCTGCATGCCGTTCTTCCAGTCCTTAATGAGATTGGAGTGCATGAGCTTGTCCTCCTTGGTGTTGATCGAGTTGCTGAGCTGTCCGGTATAGCTCATCGAGATCTTCTCATACCATTTCTCGTCGCCCACCTGATGCTTGCGACGGAAGGGATAGAAGCGCGAGATGCTGATGTTCAGGTCGGGCAGCGTCATGGCGATACTCGAGTCACGCATGTTCTGCGAGAGATTGGCAGAAGAACTCAGCGACAGTCCAATGCTGGAGAACGTTGTGCTCCAACTGACCGAAGAGGTACGTGTCGACTGCGTGAGTGACTGCGGATTGTACACACTCGTCAGGTTATTGCGCTCATATTTGGAAGACGCGAAGTTGACACTGGCAGCAAGACTACTGTAAGGGTTGGCTTTGGAGTCTTGTCGATGGCTCCATTGCAGTTTGAAGCTCTTCTGCTCGGAGAAGTCCGGCATACCCTTGTCACCGGTCTTGGTATCCTGGTAGCTGAAGAGGAACGAACCGCTATATTTATATCGTTTTTTGTAGTTGCTGGCAGCCGAGAACCCCCACGAGCCTTTGGTGTAGATCTCTCCCAAGAGTTTCAAATCCCATTTGTCGCTCATGGCAAAATAATAGCCGCCGTCACGCAGGTAGAATCCACGGCTGCTCTCATCGCCATAGGTTGGCATGATGAAGCCGCTGGAATAGCTCTTGGTGAAGGGGAAGAAGCCATAAGGAATGGCGAAAGGCAGCGGCACATCGGCTACTACCAAATAAGCCGGACCAAAGACCACGTCCTTGCCGGGACGTACCTTGGCACGCGACAGAGCAATATAGAAATCGGGATGAGGGGCGTCGCATGTAGTGTAGCGTCCGTGAGCCAGATAGATCTCGCCATTGTCGTTGCGTTTCGACTGTTCGCTGGTCAGGAAGCCATCCTCCTGCTTGGTATATACGTGCTTGATGAAACCTTTCTTGGTTTTGAAGTTAAACGACATCGTGTCGGTGTCGTAGGTGTCCTGCCCCATGACAAAGACAGGCTTTCCCTTGATGCCGTCCGTCGCTGTGGTATCCCTGGAGCCGGTAGCATGTACAAGACTGCTGTCAAGACTCAGCTTGATCTTGTCGCTCTTCAAGTCCATGTTTTCATACTTCACCTCAGCCGAACCGTAGAGATGAGCAGTATTGGAAGATGCCATATAGACCAGCGAGTCGTCGGCTTGATAGGTGACGGGGGCGTCAATGCCGTTTTTCTTCTTACGGTTGATAGAGTCGAGACGCAGCGAGTCGTCTACCGCCTTATTGTGATGATAGACAGCGAGCTGCAGCGAGTCCATGCCCGTGGTGTCGGTAGCGGCATCATCAGCTTGTAATCCTTTGATACGGGAAGAGTCTGTCTGTGTGGTATCAGCCTTTTTGCCGGTAAGCCGCTTGTCGGGAGAAGGCATAGCCCCACTGGCCATGGCCACAACCATGACACCCACTGCCGATAATATAATGAAAGGCTTACTTCTCAATGGATAATCTGAATAATGTGAAAACAATGAATGGCGCTCATCATGAGCTATGCAAAATTACGCAATATCTGTTGAACAAGCGAGGGTTTACGCATTTTTAACGTTCAGGCTCAAACAGTGCTTTCCATTGTTGAAAACGCTGGAGGCCGTCCTCGCCAAATTTGGCAAGACTCTTCTCTGCCTGCTCTGCCGTCTTGACTTTCTTGAGATTTGACTTGCTGTAGAACTTATCAGCATAGCAAATCAATTTCTCTTCCAATGTCTCAGGCAGGAAATCCTGATGAGGCAAAGGCAGGTTCTGCCGGACGATCTCCTCTTTGGTCAGTCCCGCACCGGTATGCCGCTCACACACACGGGCATGCTCAGGATAGCCTTCCGCGCGCATCAGCTCCGCGCCCAGACGACCGTGGCAGATATAAGGCTCTGTGCCATGGCAGGCAATGCCGGGCGCGTCACAACGGAAGATACCGATGTCGTGGAGCATCGCTGCCTCCTCGACAAACCGCCGGTCGAGATTCAACTCGGGATGACGGTCGCAAATCTCCAGTGCCCGCGCTGTCACAGCACGACTGTGAACCAGCAGGATATGGCGCAGCTCATCGTCGGCAGGATAGTA
Source organism: Hallella mizrahii (assembly GCF_009695775.1). GTDB lineage: Bacteria > Bacteroidota > Bacteroidia > Bacteroidales > Bacteroidaceae > Prevotella > Prevotella mizrahii. Next base: position 211,606 of record NZ_VUNG01000002.1, read on the forward strand.
TTTGTCTATGATCTTCTGATAATCCATATAAAACGAATTCATCACCCACCCTTCTCCTTGCTTCTTTGCAGGCCTGGCCACGCCACAGCGGCGACGGCTCTGCTCTTTGGGAAGCAAAGAGAAGAATAGATGATGAAATATTAGTGTTGACGCTCTATGTAAGCGATGACATTGCCCTTCTGGACTTTGCTGCCCTGCTTGGCATTGATCTCCACAAGTTTGCCACCAAGATCAGCCTTGACTTCCACAAACTCACCCCATGGAGCCTGGATATAGCAGAAGGTATCGCCTTCCTTATATTCCTTGCCAATGTAAGGCTCCACAGCAGGAGCGCATTCGCCCTCGCCCTGGAACTCCCAGAACACCTGGCCCTTCACCGGAGCGACAATAGCGTCTGCCTTGGCGTGCTTGAAGGCGGCGAGCTCCTCTGCAGAGAGTTTGCTGCCCATCTTGGCATCCTTAGCCTTCTGCAGGTCGGCCAGCATGTTCTTCTTAGCCTGACCGCTCTTGTAGTTGCGGTACTGCTCGGGATGCATGGCAAGCTCGAAGAGTTCTTCGTCGTCCTTACCATAGTCCCATCCGTTCTCGTCCATCTCCTTCTTAAAGTCCTCCAAAGCGGGCTTCAGCAAGGTATGAGGATCGATGTCGGTGAACTCATAGCCCTTTTCTTTGGCCAGTTCCTTCAGCTCGGGAGCAATCTCGCCTGGCACCTTGCCACTGCGGCCGAGAATCATTCCCCACATGGAATCATCCATATAGACATAGCGTCCCTTGCCTTGCTCCATAGACAGCAAGTTCATCAAAGAGATGTTCTTTGTATACTGAGAGAACGGTGTCACCAATGGTGGATAGCCCACGCGAGGCCATACGTAAGCAACCTCATTGAAGAGCTTGATGAGCAGATCGTCGACGCTCAACTCGGGTTCGCCTTTCTTCTTACGCAGATTGTTGATAGTTCCGCGGATGCCGCCAAGGTCGCTCATCATCGAACCCATCATACCGCCGGGCAGTCCGCAGCTCAACAAGAGCGAGGACATCAACTTGTTTTGAGGATTGATGAAGTAGCCCAACCACTCGTCGATGAACTCCTGAGTCAGCGCACGTGCCTTCATGTAAGCGTCCATATTGATGTCAGCCACCTCGAAGCCGGCATTCTTCAACATGCTCTGCACAGAGATAACATCGGGATGAACCTTACCCCAAGACAACGGCTCAATGGCGGTGTCGATGATATCAGCACCATTTTTGCAGACCTCCAATATAGAAGCCATGCTCAGACCGGGACCGGAATGGCCGTGATATTCGATGATGATCTCAGGATGCTTGTCCTTGATCATCTTTGTGAGCTTGCCCAAGAAGGCAGGCTGACCGATACCGGCCATATCCTTCAGGCAGATCTCCTCGGCTCCAGCCTCTATTTCCTGATCAGCCAGGTGGCTGTAGTATTCAAGTGTATGTACAGGTGATGTGGTAATACAAAGTGTTCCCTGCGGTGTCATACCTGCTTCCTTGGCCCATTTGATAGACGGCGCGATGTTGCGGATGTCATTCAGCCCATCGAAGATACGGGGGATGTCCACACCCTGAGCATGCTTGACACGATACATCATCGCACGCACATCGTCAGGCACAGGATACATACGCAGGGCATTCAAGCCACGGTCAAGCATGTGGGTCTTGATGCCGGCCTCATTGAAAGGCTTGCAGAAGGCACGCACTGCATCGTTAGGATTCTCACCAGCCAAGAGCTGCACTTGCTCAAAAGCACCGCCGTTGGTTTCCACACGGGAGAAACATCCCATGTCTATGATGACCGGAGCAATACGCTCCAACTGATCCTTGCGTGGCTGAAACTTACCTGAGCTCTGCCACATGTCACGATAAACGAGACTGAACTGAATTTTCTTACTCATATTTATCTACTACTTCTGTTTTCATCTATTTCTTGCCGCAGGAGACTCGGACTCCTTGCTAAGGCTGCAAAATTAAATAAAAAAAAGCAAAATACGGCTTGTACGATTGATTTTTTATGATTTATAACTATCTTTGCATTCAAAAAGTAACACTCTCGATGATGCGTGCAAAAACATTGATCACTGTCACTTTGGCCGCAGGCTTGTTTGGAGCCTGCACCAGCGACAATGCCACAAAAGACAATACCAACATACAGTTGGAGTCGGAACTGAAGATCACAGGCGACAAAACCATTTATGGACTGGCCTGCGAGGGCTGCAACGACTCTACCATCCTGCTCCTGCCCAACGACGGAAGCGATCCGGTGAAATACGACATCATTGATGCCACACGCAACCACAAGATCCGCGGCAAGATTAAAACGGGCGACTGGATCTGTTTGATCACCAACAAGAACGACAAGCGGGTGGCTGACTTCGTGATGGATCTCGACCAGCTACGCGGCATCTGGTGCTATATCGTCATGCCTAAGATGCGCGACTACAACAAAATGAGCAAACGCCTGCAGGCCCGAATGATGGAAAATATGAGCGATTCGCTAAAAGAGACGTTTCTCATCCCGCGCGAATACGGATTCTGGCTTAAGCGTCAATGGCAGGCTCAGAGTGTCGGCTATGTCAAGGAAAGCAGCACGCTGGCCGAGGAGAGTCCTGTGGTCTATCCTCAACTGGGTTATTATGTCGCATGGGGCATCTGGAACGGAAAGATCATCATCGCAAGAGGAACACCCAAATTCAGCGATACCGGTCAGGTGTCAGTAACGAATATGGTCAACGACACATGTGACGTGGACTATTTAGACGCTGACTCTCTCGTGCTCTCATCCGACGGACAGAGCCGCAGCTACTACCGCAAGAGCGACATCAACGATGTCAACAAGCGGGCCAATGCCATCGCTGCCATGCGCAGCAAGCAGGCCCTCCAGCAGGCCACGGAAAGCAAATAACCGCACGACAGATCTTCGAATGCAAAAAGCCCTGGGCACCATTGCCTCAAATGGTGCCCAGGGCTTTTTAGGTATATGCGCATCTTTTTATGGATCCTTCATGCCAATATGCGCTCTGCGAGGAACTACAAGCAATCAGGAAAGCAAAGCGACTGAAACCTTTTCTTCTTGACGCCTTACCGCGCAAACAAAGAACTTGACAAAAACCAGTCGGGAAGAAGTCTCAAAATAGAAGAAAAACGTATTATAAAACAGAAAAAGCAACTGCGAAAAGGCCATTTTTATAGCTTCGTTTAGTCATCTTTATAGCTTCATTTGGTCATCTCAGTGATTTTACTCTGTCATCTTACCGAGATGACGAGGTCATCTCAGTGAGATGATAACAAGAAAAGGGTACTTTGACGAGAAATTCTCTAGAGAATTTCTCGTCAAAGTACCCTTTTGATTTTGGCAGGCAAAGCGACTTGATTGTACACCTCTGATTATTAACCACTTACAAAAAGTAGCTAAAATTCGCAAAATCAAGAGCAGAAGAGGGTTTGCTTCAAAAAATCGCCGCCACAGAGGCGGAAAATTGTCAGTTTATCCAACAATATTATGACTGAGCCTCTATCTGTTTTCATTCACGCCTATTCGTGCGTCTCGAAACGTTTCTGTGCCAAGTGCTCATAGCGTGTGCCCTTGCGCCCATAGTTGGCATAGGGATAGATGCTGATGCCACCACGGGGAGTGAACAATCCCGTCACCTCTATATATTTAGGATCCATCAACTTGATCAAGTCCTCCATGATAATGTTGACACAGTCTTCATGGAAGTCGCCATGATTGCGGAAGCTGAAAAGATAGAGCTTCAGGCTCTTGCTCTCCACCATACGCACGTCAGGGATGTAGCTGATGCGGATCTCAGCAAAGTCGGGTTGTCCGGTGATCGGACAAAGCGACGTAAACTCAGGGCAGTTGAACCGCACCCAATAGTCGTGATCCTGATGTTTGTTGACAAAGGTTTCCAGCACTTCCGGAGCATAGTCCATCTTGTATTGTGTCTTGGCACCGAGGGCTTTGAGTCCCTCTGATTTGCGTGTATCTTCCATATTGTTTTTTGTTTGAATCATCTGATTTCTATCTTTCCAGCCTTATCAGAGGCTGAACACATTCCATATATTATAGTTGACGCCTACGTCATAGACATCCTCACCTTCGTGCTCCTTGAGTCTTTTCACGACGCGAATGGTCACCGGCAGTGCAATGATCTCATAGACAGTCTTGAGCACTACTTGCCACAGCATCAGCGCAGGCAGAGCCGTGAGCGGCACAACTCCACCCAAGGCCAGCGGAAAGAAGATCAGTGAGTCGCAACTCTCTCCGGCTACCGTACTCCAAATGGCCCGGGAGGAGAAATGACGACCTTTGTCACGGATCTTCATCTTGCTCATCACGTAGGCATTCATAAAACTGCCCACAACGAACGCCACAAAAGAAGCCAGGGCTATGCGGGGCGCTAAACCAAAAACGGCATGGAAGCCTTCCTCATTGTGCCAGTAGGGCGCACCGGGAATGGCATCACACAGGGCACCCATCGCCACAAAGAAGAAATTCATGCCAAAGCCCAGCCAAATCAGCAGACGAGCCTTGCGATAGCCCCACACTTCGCACACGCAGTCATTAATAATATAGGATACGGGAAATACCAGCAGTCCTCCCGTCAGATTAACGGGCCCCACGGCAATCTGCTTCGTTTCCAACACGTTTGCCGTAATCAGACAAACACAAAAGAGGGTGCTGAACAGCATGAACAGCACGCTCACGGATTGTTTTTCTCTTTTCATGTTCTTGTTTTTAAAGAGGTTAGACAAGCACTCTGTAAAATATTGAATAATGAATTAAATACAGTATTGAATATTGAATTTAAACAGTGATGAATGGCGACGGCTCCAAGCCTATACCTGATAAAGAAGATAAGCGATATATCCGATAAAGAGCACCGACAGTACGCCTCCTTCCCAACGCTCAATGCGATACTTGGTGAAGGAAAAGAGCCAAAGCAGAATCATGGAGATAACCATCACGCTGAGATCTACAGTGGTAATGCCTTGCGTGCTCATCGGGGAGATGATGCCGGTGACGCCAAGAATCATCAGAATGTTGAACACATTGGAGCCTAACACATTGCCAATGGCAATGCCACTGTTACCTCTGCTGGCAGCAACTGTGCTGGTAGCGAGCTCAGGCAACGACGTACCGCAGGCCACAATCGTCAGACCGATCACGGCATCGCTCACGCCTAAGGTATGGGCCAGTGCTGAGGCATTATCCACAAACACCTCTGAACCGACAATCAGTCCGATCAAGCCAACGACGATCAGCAAGGACGCTTTGCCCACACCGATATTGACCGGCTGCTCCAAAGAATCCTCGCCTGCCTTCATGCCTTTCCTGGCTTCAAGCAGCGTCAGATACATGAACACGAGAAACAAGACAAACAGTATAGCTGCATCCAACCGGCTGATGTTGCCGTCCAGACAGAGCATCAACAGCACTACAGAAGCGACAAGTGCAAACGGGATGTCGCGCTTCACGGTGCCATGAAGGATGGAGATCGGGGCGACCATAGCTGCCACACCCACAATGAGCAAAGCATTGAAGATGTTGCTGCCAACCACATTGCCCACTGCCAAACCAGGCTTGCCGCCAAGTGCAGACATCAGACTGACGAAAAACTCTGGCATGGAGGTTCCCATGGCAACGACAGTCAGACCAATCACGATTTGAGGAATACCCATGCGAGTGGCGATACCTACCGAACCATCAGTGAGCCAACCTGCTGACTTCACCACAGCGACGATGCCTATTACCAACAAAACAACCTGAATCCAAGTTTGAGAAGGAGCAAAGTTAAACAGCAACAAACTCATATTAAACATATTTTTTGCAAAGGTACGAAAAAACCCTGAATATTCACATATTCAGGGTCTAAAACTAACAATCACACAATTATAAATCTATCAATCTATTATGCTCTTATGTCAAAGCCTGCACTTGGCTTATGCCTTAAGAGACTGGTACAAAACCTAAATGCTTCAAAAAAATGCTTAAACCTATTTGCTTACTTATCTGCACTATAGATTGCAACAGATATGCCACAGCAGCCAGCCGGCCACTGTGGCATAATTGCGTGACAATATGTCATATTCAACACTGCTATTACTTAGCAGCCTCTGTCTCTTGCTCTTTGTTTTCCTCACTGCTCTCAGCCTCCTCGGGAGCCAAAGTAGCCTTGAAGTCGGAATAGCCGTTGGTGACCAGAATGTTGTACCACTGCAACAACTTCTTGATGTCGCTGTCGTGAACACGATCCTCGTCAAAGTCGGGCAGCACTTCCTTGAAATATGCACGGAGTTCCTTGCCGGATACCTTCTTGTAGTTGATGGAGGCTTCCTTGCAGCCTTCCTTCTTGGCTACATTGTCCAGCACCTGCCACAAAGGCACATCATCACCGGTAGTGTACATGGCAATATCGCCCAGGCTGGTCACCTTGTCGGTAGCAAAAGCGGGCTGACGGCGATGTGTGGCATCAATAGCCTCAACGATCAGATTCATCTTACCACGACTTACCAACTTATACAATCCGGGCTTACCGGCAATCGATAATATTGTTTCCATTGTTTGCTAAAATTTTGCTTTGTTATGATGTTTATTGATTGATTTCTGTCTTGTGCATTCTCTTTATTACCAACAGAGCGAGTCACCCTCCTGCTGCTTACTGCCTACTGCCCCAACGCGCGAAGCATGTCATCAACCTGCCTGTCGAGATTAGCTTCACCGTCGTTCACGATCGTGTAGTCGCAACGACGTCTCACCTCTTCGGCCGGCAACTGGCTGTCGATCCACTGCATGGCTTTCTCGCGAGTAATATGGTCGCGGACCATGATCCGGCGGACTCTCACCTCCAAAGGTGCGTCGACAAAGACGAAAGCATCGAAAGCCACACGACGGTCAAAACCACTGTCGAAAAGGATAGCACTCTCCAGCCATGCACAGCCGCTCTGCTCGAAGTCTTGTGCCACTGCCGGATGCACAATATCGTCGACCGCCTGCTTGTTCTCATTAGAGGCCAGCAGAAAACTCGCCAACACTCTCTTCTGCAAATCATGGCCTTGGTAGACATCGTCGCCCACGAGCTCACGCAACTGACGTTGCAAGACAGCATCTGTGCGCATCAGCCGCTTGGCAGCAGCGTCACAGTCATAGACCTGTATGCCGCGTTGGGCAAGGAGACGACAGACAAAGCTCTTTCCGCTGCCTATGCCACCGGTGATCGCGATTCTTTTCATTGCTGCTCTATGAGATAATCGACCTGGTTCATCTCAAGCCGGACATTGCTTACACCTCTCGGCCGTTGTGTGACGTAGAGATTGCATTTATCCGACGGGTGGGCTGAGATATCTTTGAAGTCTACCACCACACGGAAGTCACTGGCCTTGACTTGACGATAGAGACTGGCACCAACCGTGAACGTCACATTGACCCGCTGTGGAAACGTACGGATGACGGTTCCGACGGGTTTATTGATCGCTGTGATTGGTACTTCCATGGTCTCCTCAGTGAGGATGTCGGGAAACAGAGTGATCTTGACTTTTGCCGGTGTGATCTTTACGCCGTTGATTGGCCGGAGCCTGACCACTCTCGTCACCGTATCAGAGAAGTTGGCGATGCGGAGAAACTCGGTCATCACCGTTTCGATGCTGTCCAGTTTGGCTTTGCTGGCATAGATCGTCACCTTGTCAGGCCAGAACTGCACGTGGGACAAGTAATAGTCTTTGGCCGGCACAATGTTTCCCGCCAGACTCACCTTCACCTCTTTCTTCCGACCATAGTTGAAGTAGAAGTCCAACCGGTCGCTCTTGATACCCGAGATAGTTGATGAAGAGAAGATTTGCTGTCTGATCTGCCGCTGAATATCGACTATAGGCACAATGCCATGCCCCGTCTCGCCGTCGGCATAAGTGTCGAACTTCAGCACCACCGGACGTAAGTGCCGACTCGTGGAATAGCCCAAGAGCATGAAGCCCTTGTCGTGAATAGTCACACGCACCGTATCGCTCATAGGCGTGGTAATCACTACGTTCTTCGGTACACCGACAAGGCGCACAGCGACCGGAAACTCTTCGTCATACGTCTCGTTGAGCGTCTCCATCAGCCAGAAGATGCCTGAGAGGAAGAGGAAGAATAAGAAAATCAGAAACTGCTTGTTCTTGGAACTGAACAAGAAGCTTCTGACCATATTGAGGAAAGACCCTATATTATGCATTAGGCTGCTGCTGAGCTGCGTCCTGGAAGACGTAGTTCTTATCAACCGTAATCACAACACCACGTGCCACTTCCACCTCAACAACATTCTTCTCATTGTCGAGACGCTTCACGGTGCCATAGACGCCACCGCCTGTGACGACCTTGGATCCTTCCTGTAAGGAGTTTTGGAACTCGCGTATCTTTTTTTGTTTCTTCTGCTGGGGGCGAATCATGAAGAACCACATGATGGCGAAGAGTGCCACCAGCATGATGAGCATTCCACCGAAGCCGCCTCCTTGTTGAGCTGCCTGAGCAGCCAGTACCATTGTATTCATTTACTGTCTGATTAAAAGATGATTGTTTTGTTATGAATAGCCGCATACCCCATTGATGCCAGAGGCACGCTACACATTATTATATATAGTCTACATTATATATAGTCTACTCCTGCTCTTCGGGCTCTTCTGACGCTTTCGCTTCTGAAGGCTGAGCATCCTCGCTGTCTTCTTCAGGCTGGGGAGCCTCGACCGGCGCATCGTGATGGACAAAACGCATGCGGCCCGTCGGTTGGACGTTTCGACCCATCGGCTGATGGTCAGGACGTTCTGAGCGCTCAGGCATCTCTTTCATCATCTTACCGCTGTCGATCAGATGGCGGGCAATGGAGTCGAGCATGCCATTGATATATCCGCCACTGCGCGGAGTGGAATAGAGCTTAGCCAACTCCACATACTCGTTGATCGTCACCGATACCGGGATATTGGGGAAAGTAAGCATCTCGGCGATGGCAATCTGCATGATCACTACGTCCATATAGGCCAGACGCGAGAAGTCCCAGTTGCGGGAAGCCTCACTCATGTAGTGCTGATACTCATCGGCATTGAGGATCGTGGAGCGGAAGAGTTTGCGGGCAAAGTCTTTGTCCTCGACATCCTTCCATTCCGGCAGCAGTTCCTGCTTATTCTTGTTCTTCGGATCGAAACGCTTGATGGTCTTCAGCACGAAGGTGTCCACCACCTCCTTGTCGTCGTTCCAATAGAGACTCTTCTCCTCCAGCAGAGCGTCGAGGTCGTCGTTGGTTTCGATAAACATCTTGTAGAGCCGGCGCCACAGTTCACGATCTTCGTCATAAGTAGTCTCAGGAGTCTTCATATACTCCTGATACAACTCACTCTGCTCGATCTGGTTGCACAGCTTGCGGATGAACTCTATATCGTCCTTCCAAGTGAGCTTCTTGTCCTCAAGGAACTCATTGAGCATTTTGTTTTCTTCCAATTGAACCGCGAATTTGTTGAACGCGAATTTGGGAGATGCCGGCTGCGTGCCCTCACGCTCCGCACGCTGATTGAGCACATCGAGACGATGCCGCTCCTCCTGCGTGACTGCGACCATCAGATCCAAGAGATAGTTGTACAAATCGTATGCCTTGGAAAGGCTGAAAAGCAATTCCTTTTCAGCTGCATCCATATTCTTATTACCGTTTTGATAGTATGCATAGGTTAACTGGACTATCTTTATACGTATTAGCTCGCGATTAATCATTTTCTTTTATTCCGTCTAAAAACATGTTTTACGCTGCAAAAGTAGGGAAAATTCCGTGGATATGCAAGAAAGAGGTATCAAAAGACTATTTTTTTAGATAAACTTTGCACATTGCTTTGCTCAATTCAAATAAAAGCACTACCTTTGCATCGCTTTTCAGATTGATACATATTATTGATTCAGTGTGATGGCGAATTAATTAACGATTTAATTTAGAGTAACACAAATGAAAGAAATCAGCATTTCAGGTAAGAAGCGCGAGGCCCTTGGTAAGAAAGCTTCTAAAGCCCTTCGTAAGGAAGGTTTGGTTCCCTGCAACCTCTATGGTGAGGAGCGCGTAGACGGCAAGCCGGTAGCATTGGCTTTTGCCTCTCCCTTCAGCGAGCTGCGCAAGCTCATCTACACTCCCCACATCTATGTCGTGAAGATCAATATCGACGGCACTGACCACACAGCAGTGCTCAAGGAGATCCAGTTCCACCCCGTCACTGACGCTCCTCTGCACGTCGACTTCTATGAGGTCAACGATCAGAAGCCTATCACCATCGGCATTCCTGTGAAACTCGTAGGTCTGGCACAGGGTGTTCGCGACGGTGGACGTATGAACCTCTCTATCCGCAAGATCAACGTTACTGCTCCTTACCAGCAGATTCCTGAGCACCTCGACGTCGACGTCACTGCTCTGCGCATTGGTAAGAGCATCAAGGTAGGCCAGCTCTCTTACGAGGGTCTGGAGCTCGCTACAGGCAAGGACGTGGTCGTTTGCTCCGTGAAGATGACACGTAACGCCAACGCCAGCGCAGCCAGCGACGACACTGACGCTTCTGCAGACGCAGCAGCTGAGGCTGAGAGCAAGTAATCCATCTCTGTAGGTTACCGATATCGATAGACATTGGATAAGTATTTGATCTGTGGTTTGGGTAATCCCGGTGATGAATACGCCGGTACTCGCCACAATACAGGATTTATGGTATTGGACGCTTTTGCTAAAGCGTCCAATATTTGTTTTGAGGATCGCCGTTACGGCTTTGTGGCTGAGACGTCCCTGAAAGGCAGAAAGGTGTTTTTGTTGAAGCCGACAACGTTCATGAACCTCAGTGGCAACGCGGTACGCTATTGGCTCAACGAAGAGAAAATCGACCAAAGCCGGCTGCTCGTCGTCAGTGATGATGTGGCATTGCCCTTGGGTGATTTCCGTCTGAAAGCCAATGGAAGCAATGGAGGGCATAATGGTCTGGGACATATCATGCAACTGATCGGCCAGAACTTCGCACGCCTGCGAATGGGCATCGGCAACGACTATCCACGTGGCGGACAGATCGACTGGGTCCTCGGCCATTACTCCGACGACGACATGAAGGTGTTACAACCTACCATCGACATGGCGGTCGACATCATCAAGAGCTTTGTACTGCAAGGCATCGACAACACGATGAACCAGTACAACAAACTGGGAAAAAAGCACTAAACAATGTTGAATGTGGTATGATGAATGAAGTCAACATTCATCATACCACATTCAACATTCGTCATTGCAATCATTCATTCCTCATCATTCATCATTCAATATTGTATGAAAGATACTCTTCCTCAGCACGGTCCTTCGGCCCGCATCGACAAATGGCTTTGGGCAGCACGTGTTTATAAAACACGCTCCCTGGCAGTGGATGCTATCAAGAACAGCCGTGTGACCGTAGACGGAGCCAACGTAAAGCCAAGCCATATTATTAAAGAGGGGCAGGTCGTCAGCGTGAAAAAACCGCCCATCACCTACTCTTTCCGCATTCTGGCTTGTATCGAACAGCGTGTTGGCGCCAAACTCATTCCGCAAGTCTACGAAAACGTCACGGATCCCAAGCAATATGAACTTTTGGAGATGAGCCGCATCAGCGGTTTCGTCGACAGAGCAAGAGGTACGGGACGCCCCACCAAAAAAGAGCGACGGGCCCTCGACGCCTTCATCGAGCCTGCCATGTTCGGCTTTGACGATGATGACGAGTGACAAACCAAAACATGAAGCGACACGCTCAAGAAGGGCACACTCCATTTACTCTTAACACGAAGTGTTGCACTCAAGAAGGAGCGCACCCTTTACCGAGCACGGTTTCAAGCCCAGAAGCTATGAGCCCTCCAGCGTGGGACTGACTGCATTTCCCATAGATGCCTGTGCGGCCGCTCCATGACGCATATCAGCAAAAAGAGGAGGCAACGACCACAAAACCGTCGTTGCCTCCTCTTTTTGTTTTCTTCTATCTTAGCTGCCATCGTTATTCACAGCTGCTTGTCGCATTTTTTCCGTTGTTGGCTTCGGCCAGCATCTCCAGAGAGTTGCGCTCCCCTACTACCCAGATGATATCTCCGACCGTAAACTTGCGCGAGGGACTAATCATGGTCAAGTTTTGCTGACCTTCCTCCACGCCCACCACCATGCAACTATAGCGGTCTCTGATGCCACTCTCGCCAAGAGTCTTGCCCAGGAAAGCGCAGGAGCGCGACAGTACCATCTTTCTTAATTTCATCTCCCTTTCTTCTATATTCGGGTCTTCAGGCACCAGTTCTCCCTTGAGAGCTTTGCCAAATGCCTGCAGCTGCTCATCGCTGCCGATAGCCTGGAGACGGTCACCCGGGAAGATTATGTCATCACCACCGGGGATGTTGATGCGCTGATGGCCACGCAGGATGCTGCTCACGTGTACGCCATAACGCGTGCGGAACTGTAACTGGCGCAAAGACTGTCCCGCCCATGCACTGTCCTCGGGCACATCGAAATCCGACACATGGATATCGCGCTCCAAGAGATGATCGCCATACAACGGGCGGCGCTTGCCCTGCACCTGGGCTTCTATCTCTCGACTGCGAAGGTTCTGAACGAAGAGACGCTCCAAGGCGATGGACCGCTTCTTCATCCTGCGTGACAAGACAATCAGCGTCAGCACCACCAAAGCCAGCGTGATGACAACGGCATTGGCGAAGCGGGCCAGATAGTTACAGATATAGAACAGAAAGGCAGCAGCGATCACGACACGTGCAAGAACGGTGAACAGCAGCGGCAGACGGTTCATACGACTCTGAACCCACAGCGTCCTGAACTCCTCGCTATGGTTATGTTTCATCACGATGGCACGCAGGAAAGGTGCCAACAACAGCAGCAACAGCACACCACATACGCCATTGGCCCACCAGTGGGGCAGTAAATGACGAAAGAAGGGCAAGGCGAAAGACAACATCACGGCAGTCACGGCCATGCACAGAATAGTGTAGACCAAGGTAGAGACTGCCATCTTGGTGAGCAACCGTTTCCAGTTGCTCTGCTCCTCTACCGTGTTTTGATGAGCCTGACCGAAGTGGTTGAGCCGGCGTATCCACCGCTTGGGCAGGACATGCTCCAGGCCGTCGTAGCAGGGTACAGCGGCACGGATCATGTAAGGAGTCAGGAACGTGGTGATGACCGAGACTGCCACGACAACAGGATAGAGAAAGTTGCTGATCACACCGAGCGAGAGTCCAAGTGAGGCGATGATGAAGGCAAACTCACCAATCTGTGCCATCGAGAAGCCACAACGCATGGCTGTCTTCAACGGCTGACCACTGAGCATGAAACCCAGTGTGCCGAAGATGCCCTGTCCAACAAGGATGGTCACCACCAATGCGGCAATAGGCAGGGCGTAGTCCACGAGTACACTGGGCTCGACAAGCATACCTACCGACACGAAGAAGATGGCGCCGAAGAGATTCTTCACCGGTTCCACCAACCGCTCGATCTTGTCAGCTTCGATCGTCTCCGCCAAAATGCTGCCCATGACAAAGGCACCGAAGGCTGAGCTGAAGCCGACAGCGGTGGAGATCCACGCCATCAGACAGCAAAGACCCAAGGCCACGATGACCATCGTCTCGTCGGTCATCAGCCGGCGTGTCTGCCGCAGAAAGGTGGGAACGATGAAAAGACCGACAACAAACCACAGCACGAGGAAGAAGCCTATCTTCAACACCGAATCGAGCATCTGCCCGCCATTGGGATCACTGCCACTGGCAATAGCCGACAGCATCACCATCATGACGATGGCAAGGATGTCCTCAAGAATGAGTACACTCATCACCAGCGAAGCAAAACCCTGCTGACGGAGATCCATGTCGTCAAAGGCCTTGTAGATGATTGTCGTCGACGACATGGCAAGCATACCGCCAAGGAAGATGCAGTCGTAATGGTTCCAATGGAAGAGATGTCCCACACTGATGCCTAAGATGATCATGCTGAAGACAATCGACAAAGCCGCAATGACTGGTGCCATGCCCATCTTAAGGATCTTCTTGAACGAGAAGTCGAGACCCAATGAAAACAACAGGAAGAGCACGCCTATGTCTGCCCACGTCTGAATGTCGTGCTTGTCAAGTATCGACATGGTGTAAGGCATGTGGGGACTCACTAAGAATCCGGCTACAATATAGCCCAGCACAAGCGGCTGCTTGAGTTTCTTGAACAGTAAAGTGACAGCTCCGGCAACTACAAGAATAAGTGCCAAGTCTTTGACCAGGTTGGGAAGTTCAGACATCTATAATAAATAAAAAAAGTAATACTTGCCTTTCCTACAACAAGGAGAAAAACAAAACAAGACAGAAAATGGGAAATGTGCCAACAACACAACGTTGAAGAATGGAGAAGCAATGCGCCTCTCCATTCTGAAATAGGGTATCAATCGTTGAACGTACCGGCTATCTGGCAAATCTTCACGATGACATCCACGGCTTTGTTCATCACTTGGATGGAGACGAACTCATAGGGCCCATGGAAGTTCACGCCACCGGCGAAGATGTTGGGACAAGGCAGTCCACGGAAACTCAACTGTGCACCGTCAGTACCGCCACGGATAGGCTCTACTTTCGGCGTGACGCCACTCTCCTGCATAGCCTTCAGGACGATGTCGATCACATACATCTTGGGATCAATTTTCTCCTTCATATTGTAGTACTGATCCTTGATGTCTACCTTCACCGTGCCTTCGCCATACTTCTCATTCATCTCCTTGGCAATGTTCTCCATGAAGTCTTTACGGTCTTCAAACTTGCGACGGTCGTGATCGCGAATGATATAGCTCAATTTGGCCTGCTCGCAATGGCTCTCGATGCCCAGCAGATGATAGAAGCCCTGATAGCCTTCTGTAGTCTCAGGAATGTCGGTCTCCGGGATGTGAGCATTGAACTCGCAAGCCAGGCGGCTGGCGTTGACCATCTTACCCTTGGCATATCCTGTGTGCACACTGCATCCCTTAATGGTCACCTTAGCCGATGCTGCATTAAAGTTTTCATATTCCAGATCACCGATATCACCGCCGTCCATCGTATAAGCCCAGTCACATCCAAACTTCTCCACATCGAAATGGTGGGCACCCATGCCGATCTCCTCGTCAGGATTGAAGGCAACACGTATCTTGCCGTGCTCGATTTCCTTGTGATCCCGCAGGTAGCACATGGCCTGAACGATCTCTGCGATGCCGGCCTTGTCATCAGCGCCAAGCAGCGTAGTGCCGTCGGTGACAATCAGGTCTTCGCCCTTGTGGGCAAGCAGCTCTGGAAATTTCTTAGGAGAAGAAACGATGCCCGATGACAACTCAATGTCGCCTCCATCGTAGTTTTTCACGATACGGGCCTTGATATTTGCGCCACTTGCGTCCAGCGCAGTATCGTAGTGAGAGATGAAGCCAATGGTCGGTGTCTTCTTCTTTGTGTTGGAAGGCAGGGTTGCATAGATATAGCCCATGTCATCCATCTCGACGTCTTCCAGTCCTTCGCTCTCAAGTTCCTCCTTAAGATATTTGGCGAAGATAAGTTGTTTGGAGGTGCTCGGTACGGTCTTTGAATCCTCGGCCGACTGAGTATCAAACTTTGTGTAATTGATAAATCTTTCTGTTATGTCCATTTTAGATATAATACTGGTTTCTCATATTTTATTCGCAAAGATAAGGAAATTAAGTCATATTGCAAAGACTTTAGCAGTTTTTAAAGACAGAAGGACGTAAAGAGAGGGGGAAAACAAGATTTGACCCGACAAAGACTGCCGTCGGAAGTGTAAAAACAAATAAAGCGCTCCGCTGTTCCATGGAACTACAGAGCGCAACCATGTGACCTCGGTGGGACTCAAACCCGCGACACTCAGAACCGGAATCTGATGCTCTATTCAACTGAGCTACGAGGCCATATTCGCTATTATCGTTTTGCAAAGTTAAGCAATATTTTCGCTATCACCAAATTTTCACGTTAAAAAAAATATATATCCACCTGATTCTACCAGTCTGGAAACAAGAGCCGCATAGTGAACAGGCAAAACTGTCTGTGTCTTGACATATGTCTGTCTCATACAGTTCAGTGTTTACTATTTGAAAAATTATTTCTCGTTTTACTTGCATAATTACAATTAATAGCGTAACTTTGCAGCAGAATAAAAGAAAATTCAATCGTAGGAGATACATATTCACATCACTATACGACAATATTAACATAATCATCATATAATGAGCAAACTTATCAAGCCAATAGGCTACAAGGCCCTGCTCGACAAGCATCAGACGGAACAGGGCATCAAACAGATCAAGGAGTTCTTCCAGCAAAACCTTGCTACAGAGCTACGCCTGAGCCGTGTCACCGCTCCGCTCTTTGTCCTGCAAGGGCTGGGTATCAACGATGACCTCAACGGTGTGGAGCGTCCTGTGACTTTTCCTATCAAGGACATGGGCGAAGCGAAGGCTGAGGTCGTGCACTCTCTGGCAAAGTGGAAACGACTCACACTGGCTGAATACAACATACAACCGGGCTACGGCATCTACACCGACATGAACGCTATCCGCGCTGACGAGGAGATGGACAACCTCCACTCGCTCTATGTCGATCAGTGGGACTGGGAGGCTGTCATCGAAAAAGGTGACCGTACCATCGCCTTTCTGGAGAATGTGGTACGCCGCATCTATGCCGCCATCCTGCGCACAGAGTTTCTGGCCTGCGAGAGCTATCCCCAGCTGAAGCCCTTCCTGCCACGCGAGATCCATTTCATCCACAGTCAAGATTTGCTCGACATGTATCCCAACCTCAGCCCCCATGAACGCGAGGATGCCATCTGCAAGAAGTATGGTGCCGTGTTTGTGGAAGGTATCGGCGGAAAACTCTCCGACGGAAAGAAACACGACGGTCGCGCTCCCGACTACGACGACTGGTCGACAGTGGCAGAGAACGGCAAGGCCGGCCTCAACGGTGATATCCTCATCTGGTATCCTGTTCTGGGACGCTCGTTTGAGATCAGTTCCATGGGCATCCGCGTGGACAAGGAAGCACTGCTGCGCCAGTTGAAGATAGAAGGCAAGGAAGAGCGTGAGAAACTCTTTTTCCACCGTCAGCTTCTCGACGGCAAGCTGCCGCTGAGCATCGGTGGCGGTATTGGACAGAGCCGTCTGTGCATGGTCATGCTCCACAAAGCCCATATCGGCGAGATCCAGGCAAGCATCTGGCCCGAAGAGATGAGAAAGGAATGCGAGGAACTCGGCATGCCGCTCATCTAAAAAAGAAACCATAAAAGTTGCACACTGCTTAGGCCGTGTGCGCAAAAACAAAGGTTCTATATTTAAGAAACCTTAATATCAGTAGCTCTCTGTTCTATAATCCGCTTTTTTTGGTTATATTTGTGGTAAATAAAAAAGTATGATTATGGAGCAGAGAGTGATTATTTCCAAACATTTGCAAACTGAAATAGCCACTGCTATTTCAGAATGTGAGCACGATAAGATTTTTGTTCTTACCGACGAGACCACCCACGAGAAATGCTGGCCTGTGCTTGCCAAGCAGTTTGGCTTGCGCAATGCTTACGTCATCACCATCCAGTCGACGGACAGCCATAAGGATCTCACCTCGCTGTCGCACGTTTGGAAGGAACTCGGCGACCATGGTGCCACACGTCATTCGCTGCTCATCAACCTCGGTGGAGGCATGGTGACGGACTTGGGTGGCTTCGCGGCCTCTACCTTCAAACGTGGCATTGACTTCATCAACATCCCGACAACACTGCTCGCTATGGTAGACGCCTCGGTAGGCGGTAAGACGGGTATCAACTTCAACGGACTGAAAAACGAGATCGGTGTGTTCAACAATGCGCGCTTCGTCATCCTCGACACTGAGTTCCTGCGTACGCTCGACGACAAAAACATTCGTTCGGGCTATGCTGAGATGCTCAAGCATGGTCTCATCTCCGACGAGAAACACTGGGCAGAGCTGCTAAACTTCGATCTTTCCCGTCCCGACTTGAAGCAGTTGCAGACCATGCTGGCATACTCAGTGAACGTCAAGAAGCACATCGTGAAGAAAGATCCACACGAGAAAGACATCCGTAAGGCACTGAACCTCGGCCACACCTTCGGCCACGCCTTCGAGGCTTTCTCGCTCGACACACCCAATAAGGAGCCTCTACTCCACGGCTATGCGGTAGCCTTCGGCCTCATCTGTGAACTCTATCTTTCTTCTGTACTCACCGGGTTCCCAACGGACAAGATGCGGCAGACTGTGCAGTTCATCCGTGAGAACTATGGCTCGTTTGACTTTAGTTGCGATGACTACGACCGGCTCATCGAACTCATGCACCACGACAAGAAGAACACGGGTGCAACAATCAACTTCACGCTTTTAGCCGGTATCGGCAATATCCGCATCAACCAGACGGCTTCTGACGAACTCATCAAGGAAGCCCTCGACTTCTTCCGGGAAGGATAAAAGCACAAGAAAAAGAATTGCAAGAGAAAAGGTTCATCCGTTAAATGAGTACTCATAAAAGGGTACAGCATTTAGCGGATGAACCTTTTATTATTGATATCGCTTATTAGTTAATTGTTCCACCCCCACAGGCCACGGAGCTTTTTATTTGCTACACTCTTCTTTTTTCTCCGCCCGTTTTTTCTCCTCCATTGCCTGTCTGTAGGCATTGACAATAGGATCCTCGTCGCCCTTGTCTGTAATCGGTATCTTTGCACCAACAAATTTCAGAAATTAGCAATGTAGCAGATTTCGGAAAAATGAATGTAGCAGATTTCGGAAATTAGCAATGTAGCATTTCCGGCAAATAAGGATGCAACATTGGCGATTAAATTGTGTGTTCTGAGTTTGTATAAAAGGCATAAAAGTCTTAACTTAGTGATGTTCGAAGTCGCTAAAAAGACGATTATGCCTTACAAGACAGTAAACAATTTAATCTCATTTACCGCAATGTGGTACAAAATTAATGAATTATCTCGAA
>NZ_VUNG01000020.1 GCF_009695775.1 Hallella mizrahii
GGGCCTGCTTGTACCGTTCAAGGAGACTCTTGTACTTGTCTTTGCTTGCCATATTCATAATAATTTGTGCGCGCAAAGGTACAGACTTTTAAGCGAGGCTGAAATACGGTAATGCCGAGACGCTTACTTTAAACAAATTTCTGAGGTATGAATTATATATTTTGTCGATATTGAGATTATTGGAGTGCAAGTTTCCCTTCCTCACTTCTTATAAAACTCCTGTATCTCGGCAATCATATCCTTCACCTCCTGGTTCACTTTCAGGAAGTTGGCATAGAGGATGCGCTCACGCGCCTCGACGGAAGGGAAGTCGTAGAACTTTGGTAAGGGGTATTGGGCATAGTCCTTCTCCTCCTTAGCAATCTCGTCCATGTTGAAGTCGGTCTTGCAGAAGAACTTGCTGGTTTTGAACTCCTCCGCCTCCTGGATGTCCATGCTGTCGCCACGCCCCGTCTTGGTCTTGATGAAGTCGCGGGCAGTCTGACCGCAGATCCAGCCGGTGGGCATGTCGGCAATCTTCGAACCCGGCACCAGCGAGTCCATGTTCTCATTGAGGTTGATGGAAGTTTTGTCACGGTCGATAGTCACGCCTTTCTTCAACTGCACCACCTTACCGAAGATGTCGTTGGAGAGCCATTCCAAGGTCTCTTTCGCACGGGCTGAGCCGCTGACGACATTGCCGACGGTGGTGATGACCTTCTGCATACCGACCTTGCCATAGTCTGACTCCAACTGAGGAAGTTCCTGAAAGCCCAACGTCACGCTCACCTTGTTGCTTCGCGCCGTACCGATGAGACGGTCAATCTTATGGAAGTAAAGTGTGGGCAGCTCATCGACGATGATGCTCACCGGCACATTCTTTCCCTGCCCGGTGTTGACACGTGTCACGAGACGGTTGAGGATAAGGGCGTTGAGGGCACCGATGATGCTCTCCATCTCCGGGTCGTTGGCAATGAGCAGATAGCTGGGATGCTTCGGATCGCTGACCTTCAAGTCGAAGTCATCACCCTCTTTGCTGAATATCCAGTACGACTCCTTGGTCGCCAGTCTGGAGGTGAACACACGCAGCGTTCCGATCATTCCTTCCAACTGCTCCATGGCCTTGTTCTCAAAAGCCGTGCGGAACGGACCAAGCAGAGGAGCCACCTCCGTGTCGGTCATCAGCACCTCGAAGATGGTCTCGTAGCTCTCGTTGAGGAAAGAGAGGATATGCGGCATGTCACTGTATTTACCCAACCAATAAGCCGGCTCACAGACGTTGCCCCCGGCATCGCGGACGACGCCCGTGGGCTTGATCATTCCCGTCTCCGGGTCGATGGTCTTGTCATAAGCCAGCTCCCTGCCATGCTCATCGTAGGGCCGCTTCTGATAGTTGCAGAAGAAATAGATGCACGCAGCGAGGAAATTGACCGCCGAGGTCTGGAAGAACTGGTCGCTACCGCCTCCACCCTCTTTCTTGCCTTTCTGCAGCGACTCCAAAAGCGTCTCCGCTGTCTCACTTGCAGCAGCGAGATTGCCGATGTACTTCAACTGGATGGGGTTCACTCTCCTGCTGTATTCCACATTGACGAAGTTGATGATGTTGAAGTCGCAGCCTTTCGGCGTGCGTCCGGCCTTCTTGTTGATGCGGTAGTGATAATAGAGCTTCTGTGCCAGCGTCGGGAACTTATAGTCATAGGCGACGACGGCAAAGCCCTTCGCACTGTGCTGGCGGATAAACGGCTCGATGATGGAGAACGTCTTACCCGAACCCGGCGTTCCGACGACCCACGTGCCACGGAAGGGATTGACGATATTCACCCAGCCCTTGCGGAACTTCCCCTTGTAGTAATAACGCATGGGGATGTTCACACTATACTTGTTCTCAATCTTCTTGTCGTTCTGCAGGAAACTCTCATTCTCCAGGTTGAAGCGGTCTTTGAGCAGTCCGTCCTTCAGATACTTCGAGATGTTGTCCAACGCTACATGACAGAGCACCGTGCCCACGACCGACATGAGGAAGTAGAGCCACGTGCTGCAAGGAAGCGAGAAGAAACAAGGCTGCCAGCCGCGGTAGAACATCCACACCGAGAGGAACATCAGCATCAGGCCAAAGGACAGCGGATAGAAGACCATGCGCTTGGCGTTGAACTCGAGATGTTTCTTGTTCCTCGTGCCGATGCAGGTCACGCAGATGATGAGCAGCGTCATGATCTTACTGTGAAGCAGATGACCGTCCTGGTAGATGTCCATCAGCTTCATCCTGCCGTGAATGTCCGCGACGATGCCACCCCAGAACGTCAGCATTCCGGGGGTGATGGCATACTCGAAAAACTCGATGACCAGTGACAGATAGATGAACGTCCTGAAAATCTTATAGATGGACTGCAGGTCCTTGCTTTCTTCCATGCTTCTTCTTTGATTGGGGGTTACAATGATACGTTGACGCTGAATGACCACGGCGTGGTCGCATCATCATTTTAAGCTTCGGCTGAAGGCATCCGCACTGAGCACGTCGCTGTATTTGACTTTCAGGCTGATGGTACGCCCGCTGATCTGCTTCTCGCTCAGTTCGATGGTGAGGATCTTGTCATCGGGGAAGGTCAGCTTTCTGATGACAACGACATTGCGGTAGCCATGGAGGAACGACGGAGAGCGGTCGAGCGTGAAAGCGGGTTCCAGGTCTATCGTCTGCACCGTCGTGGCCTTGGCTTTTTTCTTATCCTGAAGCTTTATCTTCAACTGGTCGATGTCAAAGCGGATATTCGTCCTGTTATAAACAGAGAAGTCGAGGAAGAAATACTCGCCCACACTGTAGATGTTGTTCAACGCTATCTGCATCTTGTGCTTCTTCGACGAGCGGATGCCCTTGGACGGCGAGAGCCATATCCGTCGGGCATAGCGCGCCATGTCCTCCGTGGAGAGGCTGACGGCAGGATTGTCGTAACGGGTGCGCTCATCCAGCAGAATAGTCTTGTCGGTCACCGCTTCCTCCGGACGCGAGGTATAGACCAGACCGTACTGACTGCGGTAGCGCTCCGTGACGATGGTCACCACACCGAGGATGTCGCCATCGCGGTTTACCTCCACCCCTTCCTTGGGCTTCAGACGGATGGTGTTGCTGATGGGCTGGTCGCCCACAACCTTGTCCGTGCTGATGTCCACGAACCTCACCGGCTCACTGGCGGTGATGACCGTCGTGATGTTCTCGTTGACGGTCAGGAGCTGCATGCAGTCCATCGTCTTTTGGGCATTCACTGCAGTGAACAGAAAGACGGACATGATGAAAAAGAGAAATCTATGCGTATTCATTGCTTTGCTGTTTTTATTGTTATCGTTTCTGCTTGTCCTTGCTGTTGATGAGATAGACCATCGTGCCGTATTTCACCCGGACCTTGTTCTTCCGTATGTTTTTCGACAGGGCATTGGAGGCCTTGCGATAGGCGTTCTGCAGTGCCTGCTGCCCCCACCGTGCCGTAGCACCAGAGACGGAGCCGTCGGTGAAGCTCATGTTCTGACCCACCGTACTGCCAGCCACATCCCTGACGGTCTCGCCGAAACTGCTCTTGGGCACATACAGACCCTCCAGTCCGTCGGTGTCGTAGATGCTCAGATGGACTTTTATCAGTTCGTCCTCATAGAGCACGCTCTTGATGGTGCCCTTGACACGCTGCTGGCCGAAGCCGCTGAGTGTGCCGAAGAGACAGGTGCCACGGGCTATCGTGCGCTCACCGATGTCGATGTCGTCGAGAAGGCGGAAGCGGACGCGGCTGCCATCGACAGCCGTTATCTCCTCATCCACAATCGCACGGATGAGCTTGCGCTGCGTCTCGTTGACAGCGATGGTGTTGAAGTATTCGGAAGTCTCCTTCTGCCGCTTCACCACCTCCTCAGCCTCTGCTTCCTCTGCAATCTCGTTCACGGCTTTCTCATTGACGGTCTTCCTCTGCTCTGTCTGCTGCTCCTTCTGTTTGGCATAGTGGCTGCCCGATGTCGGTCTGTCATTGCTCCCAGCATCAGCTGCTACACCACTGCCGCGCAAACCTTCGTCACGGGCATCGGTCAGTTTCTTCTGAAGATCCTCCAGGGTGCGCTGTTCGTCATACGTGTTGCCGTAGTGGCTGCCACTGACGTTATGGTCTTTCTGCTGCTGCTCCTTGATCTGCTCCTGCAACCGGCGCAGACGTTCCATCGACTGCCGGGCTTCGTCACTCTGCCGGTCCAAAGCAGCCACCTCGGCATCGGTGTATTGCGACTGGTACGACTCCTTCTGCTCCTCGCCGCCACGGTCGATGTTCTCCACGGCGGACTCATCCTTGATCTTTCCGAAGTTGTTGACCATATTGCTGTACTTGTCACCGATGCCGTCGCCTTTGAGGTTGGCATCGGGCAACTTGTCGTTATAGTACGCCGTAGTCTGCTTCTTGTCGTCCACCTCCACCTTCTCGATGTTGAAGAACCGGAAAAAGAAATAGCCGAAGAACAGCAAGGGCAGATAGAGGATGGCGGGCAGCATGTACTTCGGCTGCCGGAAATTAATCTTGTCTGTTATTCTCATAGTTCCTGGTGCTTGTAGGGTTCGACACTTGGGTTGTACGCTCCACATGCTGCCTGCTGCCACCGTTATGGCGGCGGAAGCGCAGCTCCTTCTCCTGACGCTCCACGGCACTCGACGGCTGTCGCTTATGGCTCACCGCCGTGGACATGCAGTAGAGGTTGAGCGCCACACTGAAAAGGACAAAGCCGAAAATGATACAAAGAAAAATCTTCGGATAGCGGGAGGCAAAGCCCTGCACCTTAGCTGCCGCCTTGTCCAGCCGCACTGTCTCCGCAAAAGTCTTCCCTGCCTTCACACTGCTGTCGTGAAGGTCTTTGTATTTCGGATCGTTCTTGTCGGGCATCTTCTCCCCGATGATGATTTTCTTGAGATTCATAGCTTCTAATAATTGGATTTCGTTCTTTGGTCAAGATCTTTGTTGAGGATGGTTCTCCAGTTCACGATGAGCAGTCCGTGGGGATTGTTCTCCGTCCGTGGCACCCGTTTGAGCGCTCCCTCGGTGACGAGTTCCCGCATGAGGATGGACGTGCGCCGCTCGATACGCTGTCGGCCGTAGTAGGTGAACGTCAGACTGTCCCTGTTGAAACGGATGCTGTCGCAGAAGATGCTGAACACGGCACTGGAGCCCATGATGTTGCCGTAGAAGCCTTTCTCCTTCAAGGCATTGTATTGGGCAAGGCCGCTCTCGTCGATGAGATACATCGCCTTCTCCATCGTGTACTTGATGTACTTGTCGTCGGGAGCCAGCGTGAAGAAATAGTGGTGGAACATCTCCACATGGCTCTTCGCCTCCACGTCGAGCGTCTCCTCCATCGTACTTCTGTTGACCAAAATCGGCACCGTGCCGTCGAGGACATAAATCTTCTTGTGGGCATCGTCAACCATGGTCCGTGCAGTCCAGATGCTGCCCAGGGAGACGACCACACAGCCCACGAGAAACAGTGAGCAGATGATAAGCACCAGTTTAATCTTGTTTTCTAAATTCTTGATAACCATAATATTGTGGATTTTACAGTTTATACTCCTAATACCTTCCCGGCAGACTGCCGCATGGAAGTGGCCACCCCCTCACCGAAACTTCTCGTAGAGAATGCCGTGTCGCCCTCGGGAATCATCCAGGCGGCAAGATCGGGAACGAGGTTCAGACATTTCAGTGCCACCACACTCGCTGCCATGAGGTAACCGGCCGTGAAGAACGCGTTCTGCAGGTAGTTGACGACGGTCTCGTCAGAGGCAGTGACCGCCATCAGGTCGTTGTACTGGATGTTGATGACAATATCGAAGAGCAGGAGCACATAGAACCCGACAAAATAGAGCATCGCCCCGTAGAAATGGACGGTGAGGTAACGGATGATCCACTTTGCCCACGCTCCTTCCCACTTCGGCAAGAGCGAGAACGCCCACTGAATGGGTCCGAAGATGGTCAGCATGCCCAGGAGTATCTGCTGGCAGTAGATGGTGCCCCACCAGCCGATGCGGAACGTTATCAGGGCAATGAGCATGATGATCTTGTCTATCAGCATCACCAGTCCGGCAGAGGTGCTCGTCATCTCCGCCTTGACGATATTCTTCTCGTCCTCCGCCGCGGCGTCTGCATCGGTGACGTCCTGTACGCTGCCCTGGGTAAGCAGGGCGCTCACGGCATTGCTTGCCGCCTTGATGGTGGACATCGGGTCGGAAGCCTCGTCGCCGAGCTGGTACATCAGCTGCTGCACGTCGTCCATCCGGTCCTTCACCTGAGCCGCCTCCGCCTCATAGAGGTCGTGGGTGTAGCTGCCGATGGCATTGGGGATGTAACTGAGGAAGTCGAGGGCGCACCACGTGCTGTTGCCTCCGCCGATGCCGGTGTCTGCCGGTGGATACCACCAGCAGAGAATGATGCTGATGGCCAAGGGCTTGAAGAGTTTCATCACGTCCAGAGGCTCGCGCCTGACCATCATCTTGTAGGCCATGTTGGCACACATGATGATGGCAAAAAGTCCGGCCAGGGCCATGGACATCTGGAGAATCCACCAGAACGGGCCCTGCCCGCCCGTGAACGTCGCGTCGGTCAGGAACTCATTCGTGCGGAATATCACGTCGTCAATCTCCTCTTCGAGAAGGTTGATGCCGAAATCTACTGCTGTGCTGTCGTTGGGCATAGTCGTTGTCGTTTATGGGGTAATGATGTTATTGTCCTTGGTTGTGGTCTTTGCCTTCAGGCCATTGTCACGCCACCGGTTGTAGGCGGCCGTCGCATTCTCTTTGACCCGGTGCTGGAAACGGGACATGGCCGTCACAATCCTGTCGGCACGCTGCTTCGTGGCCAGGAAGCGGACGCGCAGAATCAGCTTGTCGTTCGATGCCGTCACCTCGTCATAGATGGCGAGGTACTGCTTCTGCCGCTCACTGTTCGGCATATAGCCCTTTCGGACGGTCTTGATGGCAAAGTCGTACATCCTGGCCAGGTCCGTCCATGCGTCTATCTCCTCGGAGGTTGCCTTGCCAACCAGTCCGTTGAGGTTGTTCTTGAAGGCCAGCAGCCGGCTGTTGATCTTCTCCCCTTCCGTGAGCCAGGCGATGTCTATCTGCCGGTCAGCGATGTTCATGGCCTCAATCTTGGCGCGGCTCTCCAAGTCCGACTGGATGCTGTCGGCCATATCGACCTGAGGCAGGGAGGCGATCTGTGTTGCCGTGCGCAGGGTGTTCTTGACGGAGGTCGGTGCCTTGGCACCTTTTCTGTAACTGTTGTGCGTCAGTTTGTAATAGACTTCCGGGGTCAGACTGCCTGCCCCCAACTCCATCACCATGATCTGCCCGTACTTGGAAGCGTCATGGCTGTAGGTGACCTGCTGTGCCCACGACTGAATGCTGACCAGCATGGCTGTCAGCATGAGTAGGTGTCGTCTGCTTGTTTTCATATCGTTTCAAGTTAATATCCTAATTTTCCGGCTCCTTTCCATCTGCCAAGGGCCTCTCCAGCCATCTCCTTGAGGGTCTTGGAGCGGTAGAGCTCTCCTTTCCAATAGCTCGTCCGAGCTTGGATGAACTTCCATGTCTGGAAATACGCGGCGTTGACAATGTCCTTGATGCGGTCAAGCGACCTGTTGATGTTCTCTACCATCAGCATCATCGAGGCGGGCGTGCAGCTGACCTGACCGCTGGCATAGGCGGCAAGGACGGCCACGGACGAATAGAGGTTGCGGCACTCCGCACTGAGGTTTCTGACTGCCCGTGCATTGACGGTCAGGAGCAATGTGTCGGCGGACTCGATGCGCTTGCGCTTGATGATCTTTTTGTTGTACTCGGACAGCAGTTCCTTGTACTTCCCGAGCTTGTCGGACACGTCATCGTAGGTGCGATAGACGTTGAAGCCTGTGCTCACCGTGCTATAGACCAAATCGATAATGTCGAAGGCACGGGTGTATTTGTCGAGCTCTAGGTTGATATCCCGGTATTCTCGGTGGGTAACCTCACTGGCCTGATGGAGCAGCTGGTTGCTCTCTTCCAGGACCGACCTAGCTAAGAGCAGACTGCGCTGTTTCTTGTGGTCATTGATATACGCCTCTATCGTCGGGATGTCACGTGGCACCTGCGCCAACAGCTTGCATTGCATACCGAGGAACAGTACCAACAGCACTGCCGTCAGCTGATACCTGACTGAATGAGGCGTATTGCCCATCTTACCCGTATTTATCGTATTACTCATACTCCTTATATTAATAGGTGAATCAAGGGAGGCTGCTTTCGTCCTCCTCGTCTTCCCGTTGGTAGTTGGCACTGCCGCCGTTGGCCATCCACCGCCGGTGACACTGCTCTGCAATGCTGAGCTTGCGGTTGCTGTCGGCATTCAGTTTCGGTGCCATGTCCTTCGCCCAGTCCAAAAGACTGTGACGGTAGTGGAGGAATTTCTCCACCATGACCAAATCGGTATAGATGCGGGCCAGCCGCGCCTCGATACCACGGGCTATCTCCAACCGGTCGCTCGCCCAGAGCAGGTGATGGACATCATCGGTGGTATCTTCGGCCACTTCCTTCGTCTTCGCATACTCCACCGTGACATTGCAGTTGGGATGGGCTCTCCGCAGCTCACTGATTTTCCGGTTGACAAGCCGGGCATTCTCCTCGTCAGACTTGTTGGGATCGAGGTTCATTGTCTCGGCCACGGACGTGTCGCTCCAGCTGCTCGTCAGGCTCCAGTCTATCTGAACAATGGCACGGTGCACCTTGATGCCGAGGAAGTACTTTGGTTTGCGGGCGATGGAAAGCGTGGCCTTGAAGGTCACCTGGCCCTTGACATTGCCCACGGTGCCCTGCCGGACAAAGGTGTTGCCGGACCAGTTGCCAGCATCCTTCCAGTTGATATGATAGGCATCCTTCATGGCCTTCATCAGCTGTGGTATGCGGTTATAGTCATCGGTCTGTTCCTTTTCGCCCTCCTGGGATTCCGTGATGGCCTGGCGGGTGTCCTTGATGTCGTCGTCCACGCCGTCCAACTCCTTCTGCAATGCCTTGATGCGCTTTTCGTTGCTTTCATAAGTCGCACGGTATTGCTCATAGGCCGCACCCGTGGAAGCGGACATCTTGCGGAGCAGCTCGCTGTTTTCCTTGTTGAGTTGGTCCAACTGTGCCTGAAGGGTGGCAGCCTGCTGGCGGAGCCGGACGAGGCGCGCTTGTAGCTCGGTGGTCTCCACTCCGCTGTCGTCACTGCCGCTCAGTGTAGTACGCATGGCGCACTGCTTTGTATGGGCATCGACGGCTTTGCCGCATTCCTTACATTTATAGGTGGTGCTGCCTTTGCCCAACGTGCCGCCGTCGTGACAGGTGATGCTGAATGTCGCCGACGATGAACCGGCCAGCTTCCCGGCATCGGTTGTGGTGTAATACCTGCGGTTGTCGTAACCGATGTAATAGGTATAGTTCGGCTCCTGAGGATGGGAGTCTATATAGTCCTTCAACTCGCCGGTACTGTTGATTTCCTGATGGTCACCGTTGGCATTGTACTGTGCCAGCCGTGCCTTCATCTGTGCCATGAAGGTGTTCCAGTCCATACTGTAGCTGTCGAAGACCTCCTCATAGACTTCCTCCTTGATGTCCCATGACTTGCTGACCCGGATGTAATAGGCATAGGCCTTGGCATACTGCCCGCTCTTCCGCTTGCTCAGAATGAAAGCAGAGGGAGAATAATACATGTTGTAATAATACTTTGAGCTACCGTTGTTGAGCTCGTTGACACGCTTGCGGCTCCATCCGGCATGGTTCTCGGAGTTGGACAGGATAGCCTCGTACTGTGCGCTGCTCGGAGTGAAGTTGGCATCCCTGGTATTGATGCGGTACCAGTGGTCGCCATAGATGATGGCATTGTTGTCGGTCGGCGGACGGTAATCGCAGACGGTCTCCGAGCCCTGGTCACGGCGGTAGATATACACGCGCTGGGTATAGTGCCGTCCTACGGCCGCCTGACTGTAGTCGTCCAGCCATCCGGTGATGTTGTAGTCGCTGAGTTTGAACAGCTCGCTGACGCTGTTCATGCCCGTCAGCTTTTCAATAAACTGCCTGGTGGAGAGTTTTTTGAAGTCTCCGTACAGGTTGCTCGCATTGTCTGCAAGGGTGATCACACTTGTGGCTTTCTCGAGAAACGTCCCTCCGAAACTCGTGCCCTGAAGCAACTGGGCAAGGCTGTTGCGGTAACCGGCATTGGCAAGGCCGACCCCTTTGTTGATGAGGTTATCCAGATCCGCCTTCAGATGGTCCTTGGTGAAACGGCCGCTGATGTCGCTGCCGATATTCTCAAAGAGATTTTTCCAGTCGACACCCCCCAACTGGGTTATGTCGACGATGGCTTTCAGTTCATCGCTTAGCTCCAGGAAGGCTATATCCTTAAAACTCAGACTGCTGTTGGTGACGACACTCTCAAACTGCTGGCACAACGACTTCACGTCATCAGTCGTCTTCAACAGGTAGCTGCCCCAGTAGACGGCGGTAGACGGATCCTCCACCATCAGACGGGCACAGGTGACCGTCTTGGGGATGATGCGCTTCGAAACGATGTTGTAGATGCGCGTATAGTAATAGTTCTCCTTCTCATCGTTCCACAGGTTGAGGTCGGTCAGCGCCTTGCGCTCGAGATACTTCGAAGAGAAAATGCCGGAGCTGGCGACGCCTGCAGCCTGGTAGCTGTCGTAGATCTTCTGAAGGCTCTCATTATGCAACGCCTCGATGGCAGCTTCCGTCGCATACGCCTCAGTCATGCCCTCCATCGTCTTGTAGTCGATATTGATGCTGGCATACTGGGCCCTGACAGGGAGCACTGCCAAGGCGAGAAGGAGAATCTGTATGACGAACGTTGATTTCATCGTAATGGGGTTATTTTCATCGTAATGGGGTTATAGGAATTTTACGTTTTCTTCTGAAGATGGAGCACCCTGCCGGCCTTGTTGACCTTTTGGGCAAACTCCAGTGACTTGCTGATGCCGGAAAGTGCCCAGTCGCGGCAATAAGCTTCTATAGCCTGCTGATGACTGCATCCGAGCTCCGACTTGTAGAGTTTCAGGGCTTCTTTCTCGGCGCGCTCCGTGGTGTAGGTCATATAACACTCCCGTGGCTCCTCTACGCCATAGACCTCGCTGACGAGGCCACGGCGGATGAAAACCTCGCGGAAGAAGCTGCGGCCTTCGGTGTTCTCCAACCGATTGATGGTGAATATCTTGCGGCACTCCACATCGGTGAGTCCCAGGATGGCCTTGATGTCGTCGAAACGCTCCTTGAACTTGCCTTGGTCAAGAAGGATCGTGACATCGGAGTTGTTGATGATGGCTTCCTTGACGATCGGACTGCCGATGATGTCCTGAAGCTCCTGGGTGACAACGCCCACCATGGCCCAGAATTTTCGGGCTGTCTTATAGAGATACTGGATATACTCCGCCATCATGGGAGAGGCGACGGCTTTCCATGCCTCCTCGATGACAAGGACCTTGCGGTTTTTCTTGATGCGCATCTTCTGAATGAAGACGTCCATGATGATCAGCGTGACCAGTGGGAACAGCGTCTTGTTGTCCTTGATGGTGTCAATCTCAAAGACGATGAAGGTCTCGTCGAACAGTGAGGAGTCGATGTTTTCGTTCAGCGTACGCTCGTAGGTGCCGCCACGGTAGAACTCAGAGAGAGAGTAGTTATAGGAGGAGATGTCGATGCCGGTGATGCGGTTCTCGTTGCATATATACGGGAGGCGCGCCGTACTGTACTCGAAGAAACTGTTGAAGGACAGTTCGCTGACAACCAGCGCGCGACGGCGGTCCTCCATCTCCGCTATTCTCTTGTTGATGCGGTTCTCCACATCCTCGTTGGTGTCTGTAGGCTTGCCCTCCGTGGCTGTCTCTATGAGCAGCTTCTTGTGGAGCGCGTCCCGCTGCGACTTGCTGTAACCCTTGAAGCCGTTGAAATAGACCTCGTAGTATTCCTTGATCACCTGCTCGATAAGCAGTTCCTCTATCTTGCTGGGGACAGCGGAATAGCCTTTCCATATGAGCATGACAAGGTTTTTAAGAAAGTCCATTTTCTCCACGTTCAGCTCCTCACGCTGGATGCGGAAGGGATTCATGGTGATGGGATGCTCCTCTGTATAGCTGATGTACTTGCCGCCTGCATACTCACACAGCCCCTCGTAGGAGTTGCCGGTATCGACCATGACAACATCCGTCCCCTGCTCCCACAACTGCCGGATGACGCTGTTCATATGAAAGGACTTGCCGCTGCCGCTGGGTCCGAGGCAAAAGAAATTACTGTTGTCCGTGAGCTTCCTGGCACCTTCCTTGCCGGAGATGTCGATGGCCACTGGAACACCCTGCCGGTCCGTGTAATAGACCTTCAGCGGCGTGTCCTCACTCTTGGGAAGACGCTCCTTATACATCAGACAGCTGGCGGCATCGCTGAGGGTCAGGAAGCGGTCGTAGTCCTTGTTGAGCGAATAACAGTTGCCGGGGAACGAGCCCACAAAGAGCTCCAGCTGGTTGTAGGCGCGCTGGCTGATCTGTACGCCGATACGCCCGAAGGCGTTCTCCAGATGATTCGTGCAGCGTTGCAGATCGGCATCGGCGGCCACGGTAACAACGAGGTTGAAATGGCAATAGACCAGCTGCTTGTTCTCGCGGGCTATCAGCTCCTCCACTTTCTTGATGTCCTCGACGGCTATCTGATTGCTGGGATTGGGAAGTGAGGCATGGCGGTTCTTTTTCTTGGCCAGCCGGCTCATCTCCTGCTTCTGACTTGGCAGGAAGACGACCTGGTTATAGACGACACTCAGCACGCCCGGGATGCTGTCAACCATCGTCATCAGGTCAACGGGCATGGTGATGTTGTTGACCTCTATATTGGTGTAAGGACGGATGAGCGTCGGAAGGACGATGTTGTCAACGTCCACGAGACTGTACATCTTGAATTTGCGCCCTCCAAGTCCGATGTGGTCGTCAGTGACCTGGAAGTTGCTCATCGACACATGCCCGTCAGTAAAATGCTGGGCAAGGTACTGGTCAGCATAATGGCGCACCTCGTCAGCGGAGAGGAAACGGGAGGAGATGCCACGGTCGCGGAGCTGGTCACGGACCTTGCCGACCTTGACAAGGAAATCCTTCCACTTGCGGCCGTCGTAGCTGAAAAGCCGCTCTTTCCGGTTCTCCTGCGTGATGGTCAGAAAAGTGGTGCAGTCGGTGTACTCACGTCCCTTGAAATAGCGGAAGTAGCTATCAGAGAGATACTCACGCTTGCCGTTGTCCTCTCCCCGGTATCTTTTACGGGTGAAGACATCCTGCTTATGGATGGCATAACCCTCTCCAAGGGTGGCCATCAGAGAGGTCAGAACATTGGCGTAGGCATTGTACTCGGCGGTGTCGGCACAGTGCTTCTGTACGGGGTTGCGCATGGAAAGGACAGCGGACAGCTCACCGGTCTTGGTATAGAGCACGCCCATTCCCTCTATGTCCTCAATGGAGAAGTAAATCTCCTTGAAGATCTTGGCGCGCTTGCTGCCCGTACCGAAGCAATAAACAGACACTGACATGCCCAGACAGACGGCCACGAAGAAGATTATAACGTATAATGTCATCACTTTTTCTTTAAGTTCTCAATGATGTTTGCAGACAGGGGCAGGCACCGAATATGACCGTCCGTGCCCGCCCCATTTCATTCAACAGTGTTGCAGTTCCAGCATCATGCAATCTTTGTGATTACAGGCGCTCACGGCAGGCAAATACATACAGCCCCCTGCCGATTTTCTTTGAGTAAAGGCCCTTGCGCTGCTTGACCAGTATAAGGGCAATGCCGACAGTGATGGTCACAGCGGCAAAGACCAGAGCCAGCAGAAAACCCAAAAGAGCATAGACCAGCATGAAGCCTAAGATGGCGACAGCGGCAGTAATGCCTGCCCAGGTGATATACCGGCCTTGCAGTCCCATGAACTCCAGCGGCCGCTGGAGTCCCTTGAACATCTGACATTCCATCTGTGAGTCACTCATCTGTGTCATAGCCCGTAGGATCAGCCTCCGATACCGAAGAAGAGAGGAAGGGCATTGGCTGCCGCAATGAGGAAGATGCAGGCTCCGACAATCATCATGATCTTCTTCTTGACATCCTGCTCCTCATTGTTCATCGCGATATAGACGGAGATGGCTCCGACAATGGCGACGACACCGGCAAGGGCGTAACAGAGATTGACGACGTAGGGCACGTACTTCACGAGCTCCGTGGCAACCTCTTCAAGGGCGTTGGTACCCGCGTCATAGCCAGTACCGGCAAGCGTCTGTGCCAGAGCCTGCATGGAGGTGCCGAACAGGGCAGCGACGGCAATGATGAATGCCTTTGCCTTGTCGCAGACGAAAGAGGCAGCTGCCTTCACTTTGGAAACGACTTTGCTAATAATTTTTTTCATTGGCAATTAAAATTAAGTTGTACATTGGTGAATGGTTTTCCTATTTTGTCGCGCGTAAATAGTCTAAAAGATAAAGTTCATGTCCTGGTAGCCATAAAGGGCGGGCATGACGATGGAGGCTCCGATGATGAAGAGGATGCCGCCAAAGAGCATCATCAGACTCTTGGTGATGTCCCCCTCATGGTAGTTCATCTTGATGCAGATCTGCAAGGCGGAGATGATGACCATGATGCTTGCCACCGCATAGAGTATCTCGACGGTATAAATCATCATGGTACCGACGAAGGCCGTGGCCTCGGCAAGGCCGTCGGCTCCCCAGGAATAGTCTACCGATCCGCAACGGGCATGGGAGGCTCTGAAGATGCCGAGCATGGCGGCCAGAATCATATACCGCCGGCTATTGGGGTCAACACTGCGTGTATTCATCTCTTTTGTCAATATTCAAAGATTCTGCATTGTTTCGTATAATGTTGCTGAGATCCTTTGATTTGAAAAGGTTGCCCAGGATGGTGTTCTTCTTCATGTTCTTGTTGATACCTTCTAATCTTTGTGCGATTTCGTCATTGGCGGAAGTGCCGACACAGCTCCTGACTTCGTATTGCGGCTCAACCAACTCCTGATTAAACACTTCCGCCTCGACGAAAGGGCGTGCTTCCTGCTCCGGCTTCTGACCATCGATGAATCCGACAGACGGGATGAGGACCTCGCTATTGTCCGGTGCCGAGGACTTCTCTTGGGGTGCTGACTCCGAATGAGCTTCCTGAGACTCGTTGCTTCCAGCTGGACGGTTGTCTGCCCCGGTGCTTTCTGGCGCATCAGATGCCGGTAGCAATTCTTCCTCGGCTTTAGCCGTGATATCCGCCTCGTCGGCCTCAGTGATTTGCTCTTGTTCCGGTGAGGATGATGTGCCGGTGATGTCGAAACCTCCGGTCTCCGCATTCTCGGTGACTGTCCTCGGCCGGACAACGGCACTGTCATCCTCGTCCTCAATAGGTATGTTCTCCGTAGAGCCACTGTCTTTCCTGGACTTGGCGTGCAATTCCATGTAGATGGCGGCTGAGAAATACAGAATCTCAGCGATGGTGAGAACGATGGCAAAAATTATAAATGGACTCATAGTCGCGTCTTTTTGTGATGAACATGATTTTATTTCCACCACAAAAATAGCACGTTTCTATAGTATAGACTGGAAAAGCTATTGTCAAACAGCACAATAGAGGCTTAAATTGAAGAATTGGTTCGATGAAAAAATAGTGATAGAACCAACATTACGGAATAAGACAGCAAGAGCGGCAAGCTGCTGAATGACACTTGCCGCTCCTGCTCAATTAAGGACAATGAGTTCAGAACAAATCGATGGCTTTCCGCTTCGAATTCTCTTCGATGACCCCGTGTTTCCGCTCATAGCCGTCAATGGCCTTGATGAAGGCTGCTTCAACGACATCCTTGATTTGAAGTCCTTCGCGTGTGGCGATGGTGCGGATCTTCTTCAGGACACCGGAATCGACAATTGTGCAGAACCTCTCCTGGTTGCGAGCCTGCTCCAACGATTTTTGCCGGAGTCTGTCTTTACCCGCCGTGTGCTTGTTCCCCTTCCCGGGAACCTGTTTATCGGGGGTGTTCTCCTGTATGCTGTCAGTGTTTCCCGTCAGCCCCGTAAACAGGGCATCCAGATCGTTATTTTTCATACTGCCACCTCCTTTCCACGGTTCATGCGTTCTATGAATTCCTCGGCAAGAGCCGTATAGTCCTTGGCTCCATTGCTGCCGGAAGCATAGTCAAGGATGTTGCGGTTCTGCAACGGTGCTTCTGCAAGTCGCACGTTCTTGCGGATCTTACTTCGGTAGACAACATCTCCTTCCCACACTCTGAGCCGTTCCTCTATGCCGCGGGAAAGCTTGCTGTTCTCCCAGCGCGTGATGACAATGCCTGAGATATGGGCTTGGGGATTGAGCTTCTGTCGTACCATGCTGATGAAGTCGCTCATCATCGTCAGTCCTTTGAAAGGAAGGACTTCGGAGATCAGAGGGATGAGAACATCCGTTGACGCAGTGATGGCATTCAATGTGACAAGTCCCAAAGACGGCGGACAGTCCAGGAGCACAAAGTCATAGTTGTCTTCAACTTTGGCTTTGGATAGAAGACCAGCCAGAATGTGCTCGCGCGCTATGGCGGTTGAAAGCTCCACATCCGCCATGGCCAGCGTCAGGGAGGCGGGTACAAGATGAAGGCGGTTGTTCACAGATACTATTGGCAAACAGTCTGTCTTGCCTGTCAATGCCTCATAGATAGAGGGACCGTCTATAGAGGCGACCAAGGAAGCCGTAAGATTGGCCTGTGCATCCAGGTCTACAAGCAGGACACGATGCCCCTTCACCGACAGGATGCTGCCAAGATTGGCGACAGTGGTCGTTTTGCCGACACCACCCTTATGGTTGGCTACGGCTATGATTTTTGTTTTCATCTATTCAGTCTTTTATTTGTTCGAGGTTTGTTTGTTCTTCTTTTCCATCTGCACAAGATGACTTCTGTACCAGTCGGTAATCTTTTGAGACGTGACCTCTACAAGTGTAGGCTTGTCAAAAAGATTGCTTACAGAGACCTTACCTTCCCTGGTATCTGGAAACTGGAGAAGCGGAATGCCACCCGGCCTGAGCAATGGCAAGCCGTTAGCCTTGGCGACGCGCTCAGCCTCAGTGCCATAGACCTCTATCATCTTTGTGTCAGTGAAGTGCAGTAACAGTACGGAATCGTCCGGAATGCAACGGCTGCTGAAATGGAAGTAGGCAAGCTTGGCCTCCATCAAGCCGTCGGCGGGATCCTCCGGGTCGAGCTGGTAAGTGCCTTCACCGACAGCCTCGACATGAAAGACGACAGGTATCTCCTTGCTGAGGGCATCCAAATGAAGAAGCTGGCCGATACGAGCGTTGATCTTGTCTTCTGAAACCACTTCTTTGCGGTATCCGGCTTCTGTCATGCCGCCTGTCTCCTGCCTGGCAGTGAGAATATAGCCGTTGTTGACATGTTCCAAGGTAAAGAAGAGTGGAAAGATATTATGCTGTGAGTTCATCGTTGGCATCGTCTGAAGAAGTTACTGAGTTTTGTGACTGGCTGATACGCTCTGTAATTGTCTGGAGGTTGATGTCATTGCATTCGCATACGGCATCATAGTCAAATGCAAGCACACGCTCCTGGTCAAAGACCAGAACATTCTCTCCCTTTTCGTTGGTGATTCTCTTCGGCGTGCCAAGCTCATCCAGCACACGGAACTTCAACGGCGAGTAGGTCTTGCCAAAATACTCCGGTGTAGCCATAAGGTACGACATGAGCGACTCGTCCGGTATCATCACCTTGCCCTCTTTTCTGGCCTGGATATTGGCCTTGGCAACACAGATGCTGCTGCGAATGAACAGAATAAGACGTGGCTTGTCAAACGTAATGACCTTGCGGGGCTCGCCCTTTACGGTGACGGTCAGCTTGTCCACGGCCTTGATCTTGTAGTCCTGACCCTCACGGATGTCTCCCAACTGCCGCGACTTGGAGAACATTGCCCAGAATATGGCTATCTCATCCGTGCTGTGGCAGAGTGAGTGCTGGTATTTGAGACGGTCGATGCAGATGTCATGTACCATCTTTCTGTTGAACGGAAGGGAGTCGGTGCAGTTGCTGAGACAGTAATAGGTCGCCAGCATCATCGCCCAGTTGTTGATGAAGCGCTCTCCAATAATGTTGTAGTCTACCTCACTCTTAATCTCCTTCAACGCACGCTTCCAGGCGTTGCACCATCCTGCATTGAAATTTTCACGATAGCGGATGTATTCGACGGTGATGTTCGTGGGATGCATCTTGCGGAGTTTCATAAAGCTGTGGTACTTGTCAGTCTCCTCCTTGGTATGCTCGCTCTTGTGCGACTCAAGGAAGAGAACGCGGGAAAACAACGCGATGTCGGCTGTCGGGATCTCCTGACCGGAGAGAACTACTCCGCAATCAACATTCGTGGACTCTCGCCGCTCCCCATCAGCGGAACGCTTGATGCGCCCGGCACTGTCATAGATACCTTTGAGGAAATCGATGTGCTTCTTGCTGAGGGAGTTCTTGTACTCGTCGAAATGTACGAGCATGTTGCTCACCTCCGCACACTTGTCGCCCATCGCATAATAGGTGGTACTCTCAAGGTTGCTGACCTCTGGATTACGCTGGAAAAGATTGATTAAAGAGAGGGCAAGCTCGGTCTTGCCGGTGCCTTTCTTTCCGTAGAGATTAAGGATGGGGAAAGAACGCGTGCTGTCCGTGATGATGTCACGGAAAATAGTAGCGAGATAGTAGCAATAACAGACTACGGCATTGTCACCGTACAGCTCATGCAGAAGCGTGAAGTATTGCCGGGGCGTGACCTCCTGCTTGGGGGCGTGAATGTAGCGGCGCTCATTCACATAGGCCATCTTGTTCTTCTTGTGGATTTTGGACATGGCAGGAAGATAGAAGTTCTCCTTGTCGAGGCGTATCATGCCGTACTCATCGACAGAATGCCATTTGCCATTATAGACGATGCCGTTGCAGAAAGCATAGAAGCCGCTCTCGCCAATGTTGTTCCATCCCATCTGAGGGACTCTCTGGGCTTCCTCCGTCTTGCCGTAGATATAGGCTTTCAGCATCTCGTATTTCTCCTGACGCTCGAAGAAACGATAGTCGCCCTTGCCTTCTATCTTCTCCTTGAAACGATCGAGTTTTGTGACATCCTGCTGCTGCAGCTCGATGGTACGGCGCATATGGCTCTCATTCAGCAACTCAAAGATGCGGCTGGGCTTGACATCATCCGTGATGAGAAAGAGCGGCTTGATGACGAAGTTGGTCCATTCACGCTCGCGCCCCTGGGGGTCAAGATCGTAATAATGATTGCCACGCCGGTAGAAGTTGTATCCCCGAAGTTCCTCTGACTTTCTGTTGGCCTGACGGCGTTTCTCCTCCTGCCTCCGGCGGGCAGCGTCAGTGAGTGCGCCCTTCCATACGGAACCCTTGCGGTATTTGCCCTTCAAGTCAGAGAGCAGTGAAGCCTGGAGAACGTCTGACTGGACGTTGACAAGCATATCACAGACGTCGCTGATGACCTTCAGCTGTTCGTCATTAGTGCCATCGGAAGCGTACTGCTTCTCGGCGTACCAGAGGATGAAGTCCTTTTCTGTGAGCTCATTCCATTTGCCCAACGAAGTGATGTAGGAGTCCGCATCCTGTTTGACATCCCCACGGGGGATCTCTCTGACAGAGACCTGGAAACCCATCTCCGTGGCAAGTCGTCCGTTCTCGAAGACAAATTTCTCACCGGCGCCGAACTGCTCACCCGGCTTTGGGATGTCGCTGTCGGGGATAAAGCAAAGACTGCAGGCGAAAGATGAGAAATTGGACAGTTGTTCCTTCGTCCAGTGGCCGCTGAGCGTTGCGACTACGTTGGCTATGCCCAACGACTGGAGACGCATGACATCAGGAGCACCTTCTACAAGATATACTTTGCCTGACTGACGGGCAGCCTTCATGGCCACGTCTATGCCGAAAACGGATGTGCTCTTCTTGTAAATAAGGCTCTCCCTGCCGTTGATGTATTTGATGGTGGCATGAGGGTTGATGGCTCGGGCAGTGAACGTCAGAATGCGGCCGTAGCGGTCGCGTTGGGGAATCATCAGACGGTCACGATAGAAATCGTAGTAGCTGCCCGGATGGTGCTCGTCCTCGCCCAGGAGACCCATTCTTGCAAGAATGGAGAGGTCGAGGTTCTTCTCTTTGGCGAATTGGAGAAACTTATTGCCAAATTGCGGACTGTATCCTAAGCCGAATGTACGGCAGAACTCCTTGTTCCATCGGCCTTTTGTATCATCGTCAGGTGGTCCTTCCGCATACATACGGCAGCGTATCGCATCCTCATTCTCACTTGCATACTGATTCTCGTAGAAGCGATGGGCCATACCGTTGTAGATGAACATGGTCTCGGCGAGACGGTCGTTCTCTTCCTGTTCTGGGGTCCGTGGTACCATGAGGTCGCTGGCATTGACGTCAGGACAGTAAACATCCAACAGATATTTAACCGCCCCGACGAAATCGAGGCCCTGGCTCTCCTTTACGAACTCAATGACATCGCCTGCCT
This sequence comes from Hallella mizrahii, assembly GCF_009695775.1. Lineage (GTDB taxonomy): Bacteria > Bacteroidota > Bacteroidia > Bacteroidales > Bacteroidaceae > Prevotella > Prevotella mizrahii. The sequence goes on from NZ_VUNG01000020.1 coordinate 20,575, forward strand.
TGCCGCAACCAAAGCATTTGAAACGGTTCAGGGTGGTATTCAACATGAGGGATGGGGTGCGCTCGTTATGGAATACGCAGCAGCATTTTTTTCGATGAGGACCCGCAGACTTCAAGGTGACTCCGGGATGCATGTCAAGCACGAGTTTACAAATGTCAACACGTGTTTTGACCATATCAATGTATTTGTCCTTGATAAAGCTCATAACATACTATTTTTTAAGTTTGTTATTTTATTAGTTCTTAAGATTATGTTTATTAGTTGCTTAGTAGTCCCGTGGCTTCACGGGGATGGTAGGTCGCCCCGAGATATTATGCTGCCATCTTAAAATCTTAAGATGGCACAGAGTGAAAAAGTCTCTTGGTATAAGACTTTGATGTGGTGCCGAAGATGCATTCTTTCTTTTCGCTAGCGAATTGTAGTAGGTGGCAATTTTTGCTGTTGTCATCTTGCTATAATTTATAGTGAAAAATCATAAATTCTATTGGTTATCTCGATTATTTTTTTTATTTTTGTGCGCAAATTTAAAACAAAATCTATTATGTACAAAAATAAGATTATATCTTATTGAGCATTTTAGGTTTTATTAACGTCATATCGCCCATTTATTACAATTTAAAAGTAAACGACTATGCTAAATTTGGAAATGATAGACAACCTGTATGCTTCATTATCAAAAGAACAGCAACAGACTTTAATCGCCCAGCTCTTTAAGAAGAGCAAGCAGACGATGAGCTACTTCCACCGCACGAAGGACATCAGTCTGTCAAAGCTTGAAACACTGGCTGATTTTTTCGGCATGCCCTTGGATTATTTTCGAAAGGACAGCAAATTCAAGACGAACAACGTTACCGGAAACAACAACTTTGTCGGAAACGTGTCTATCAGTACCAATCTGATGATAGAGAATCAGGCACTCCGCAAAGATTTGGATAACAAGGAGTCTGTCATCAAGGCAAAAGACGAAACGATTGATGCCCTGAAACGTATGAATAATATGTTGCAGGCACAGATAGACAACAATATCAAGCGAGAGGAATAAGAATAATTGCTTGAATAGGAAAAGAAGGCAAAGAACGGGAACGCATATCCTATTCTTTGCCATCTTTATTTGCGGAATAAATATTTTTGGAAATGATAGAAGCCTTATGGGTCTTTCGACCGACGCCTATTCTCTTTCTTTGGGAAAAGGGTGTCCAAACCAGATGCCTTGACTTTCTCCTTCAGTTCCTTAATCTCTTCCCTGTTCTTCCTCCATTGCTCCCTTAGAGTTTCATTACTATTATAGGATGAAAAGTCTTGACCAATCTTACCTATTGCCTTAATGAGCACAGTCACCAAAACAACGATCATGTATATGATGAAGATCTCGATAATCATAACCCCTGTTTGTATCTATGTTAAATATCGGTTTAGAAAAAACGTCAGAGATTCTTGTTTGCCCCCCATAAGAAGTCGTACAATGCACGTTTCAACTTTCTGTTGCTCTCCTTTTCTTCCTCAATAAACCGTTTGTTCGAACGTCGGATCCGTTCCTTTTCATATTGGTCCATAGGGCGAATACTGTCTTTCTTACGGGTGGCAAGATAGACAATCAGCCAACTTGCTATCAATATGAGAAAAGCTTCCATATTCATATCGTTTTAGATGCTACAAATTTAAGGAATTATTCTGAGCAAACAAAAATTATTGCAAACATTCTGCCAACTGAATTTTATTTTGTATTTTTGCTAAGAAATATAGATAACGCATCCACCATTGACCGACAAGAACAGGACCTACGTGGCCATCGACCTGAAGAGCTTCTACAGTTCGGTGGAGTGTGTCGCCAGGGGACTCGATCCGCTGACGACTAACCTTGTCGTTGCTGACGTGAGCCGCACGGAGAAGACCATCTGCCTGGCCGTGTCACCCTCGATGAAGGCCTACGGACTGGGTGGACGCGCCCGGCTCTTCGAGGTGGTGGAGAAGATGCGGGAGGTGAACTGTGAGCGGCGCAAGGCCATCGGCTTCAGGCCGTTCACGGGGAAGTCGTATCTCGCCAAGGAACTGCTGGAGCATCCCGACTGGGAGGCTGACTACATTGCCGCCACGCCGCGGATGGCGGAGTACATCAGGGTGAGCAGTGAGATCTACGGCATCTACCTCAAATATATCGCGCCGGAGGACATCCACGTCTACTCCATCGATGAGATCTTTGCCGACGTGACCGACTATCTGCAATCCTACAAGATGACGGCGCACGAGTTGGCAATGACGATGATCCGCGATGTGCTGCGCACGACGGGCATCACTGCCACGGCGGGCATCGGCACGAACCTCTATCTCTGCAAGGTGGCGATGGACGTGGTGGCGAAGCATATCCCCGCTGACAAGGACGGGGTGCGCATTGCCGAGCTCGACGAGATGAGCTACAGAAGGAAGTTGTGGGACCATCAGCCCATGACCGACTTCTGGCGCTTCGGACGTGGCATCGTGGCAAGGCTCAACGGCATCGGCATCGAGACGATGGGACAGTTGGCGAGGATGTCGGTGAACAACGAGGAGCTGCTCTACCGGATGTTCGGTGTCAACGCGGAACTCATCATCGACCACGCCTGGGGCTGGGAACCGGTGACGATGGATTACATCAAGGCGTACAAGCCGGAGACCAACTCCTTAGGCAGCGGACAGGTGCTGCAAAGTGCCTATACGGCGGAGAAAGGCCGTGTGGTGGCGCGTGAGATGGCGGACTCGCTGTCGCTCGACTTGGTTGACAAGCATCTCGTGGGCGACCAGATCGTCCTCACGGTGGGCTACGACCGCGAGAGTCTCACCAATCCCGCTATCCGAGCGCAATATCATGGGGAGGTCAGTACCGACTGGTATGGTCGCAGTGTGCCGAAGCACGCCCATGGCACGCTGTCATTGGGCCGCCCCACGTCTTCCTCGCAGCAGATCATCCATGCCGTCACCGAGCTCTACGACCGCATTGTCAACCCGGTCTTGCTCGTCCGGCGGCTGAACATCACCGTCAACCACGTCATCAGTGAGGACAAGGCTAAGAAGCAGCGACAGAATACGCCCGTGCAGCTCGACCTCTTCACCGACTATGAGGCGGAGGCACGGGAAGAGAAGAAAGAGCGGAACGCGGCTGCCAAGGAGCGGCGGTTGCAGGAGGCGGCACTGAAGATCAAGAAGGAGTTTGGCAAGAACGCCCTGCTGCGCGGACTGAACTATGCCGAAGGCGCGACACAGAAAGAACGGAACAATCAGATAGGAGGACACAAAGCATGATAGACAACTACGACGACATCATCAACCTTCCGCACCATGTCTCACAGCGGCATCCACGGATGAGCATGTACAACCGCGCCGCCCAGTTCTCCCCCTTCGCTGCCCTCACCGGCTACGAGAAAGCCATTGAGGAAGCACAGAAGAAACAGGAAGTGGAGGTGAGGAGGAGGAATACGCCGGTGGAGCTGTGAAAACGAAAAGAGCTAAACAATCTTAATGTCTGAGTTCGTAACTTACACAGTATCAGCAATAGTTACCTCAAGGTAAGTGTCTTACTTTCAAGTGCCTTCTTGCAGGAATCAAAAACAGTAACTAACTTTGCAACCGTAAACAAAAAAAATAAGTAACATATTAGAACATTATGAAAGAGGTTAAGAAAATTGCTGAAGGCAAGAACTTCAGCGCAGTGGATTTCGGTAAGCTGAACGAATTAGGTGACTATGTCTTGTCTTTGGGCGATATCAAGATTCCCGGCAAGGTGTTTGGCGGACAGGCTCTCGGAACGAAAGGCTCTGAGTTCTCTTTTCAGATTTACGCTCCTGGTCAGGAGGGTGGTTTCTATCACACGCATAAAACCCACGAGGAACTTTATTTCGTTCTCAGCGGCAAAGGAGAATACCAGGTTGACGGTGTGAACATCCCGTTGCAGGAAGGCAGTGTGGTGCGCGTCTCACCAGAAGGCAAACGCACCATTCACAACAACGGCACGGAGCCGATGGTGGTGCTCTGCGTCCAGTACCGTGAGACGCCTTTCACGCAGGACGATGCCGCCGATGGCGTTATCCTGAAAGACCAGGTGAAATGGTAATTAAAGGAATCATATTAAAAATCTTTACCGTCATGGACAAGACCGCTTGTCTGTGACGGTTTTGTACGTTTATAAGAAATGAAGATGATCAGAAATCAGGTAGTCGACCCGTTATTTTCCCAATGTCCGATCAGAAATGTACTTTCCCGTATCGGTGACCGTTGGTCATTGCTTGTGCTCCTTGCCCTGCATGATAAGGCAGAAGCCATGCGCTTCAGCGACCTTTGCAAGGCTATACCCGATGTTTCACAAAAGATGCTCACTTCAACGTTACGTAAACTGGAGGCTGATGATCTTCTGTCCCGGACCATCTATCCCGAGGTGCCACCGCGTGTGGAATATAAGCTGACGAAGCGCGGAAAGACGCTCATCCCACTGCTCAATCAGTTGGTGGACTGGTCGTTGAACAACATGGATGCCATCATGAGGCACCGAGAGAAATATGCATTGTAGTTTCTGGACCCAAAAACGGTTATTATCCTAAAAAGTTCGTGTATTCGGCAACCGCCTGCGCATCCTCACACAAGAGAGCCAGAAAGGTAACGCCAAAAGACAAGTGGGACGAGCGCAACGTCACTAACAACAAGATTACTTCTATGCAATAGTTACTCAATACTTTGTTCCTTATTGTCGATAGAAAGTTGTACCTTTGAGGCTGAAATAAATAATTCATCAGCTTATGACATTCAAGGAGGTTTAATATGAAGAACATTCTAACAATCGCATGTGCGGCTTTTCTCATGACAGCCACATCATGCAAGGCGCAAGACAATGTCCAGCTGCCGAAACCGTCCATGAACAATCAGGTGACGCTGATGCATGCTTTGCAGAACCGTCATTCGACACGTGAATACGCAGAAAAGGAGATTCCCAACGATGTACTGTCAACCGTGCTTTGGGCAGCTTGTGGCATCAACCGTCCCGGAGAGGGCAAGATTACCGCTCCTTCTGCCATCAATGCACAGGACATACTGGTATACGTTGTTCGTCAGGACGGCGCTTATCTCTATCAGCCGAAGGACAACAGTCTGCAAAAAGTCAGCAGCAAGGACTTGCGCACCGCCGTTGCCGGACGCCAGAGTTTTGCAGCCAGTGCACCGGTCTCTCTGTTGCTGGTCAGCAATCACAACAAGTTCCCGCAGCAGAGTTCCTATGATGCTAAGGTCCGCATGGGTGTTGTCGATGCGGGGTATGTGTCGGAAAACATCTGCCTCGCTTGCAGTGCGCTTGGTTTAAACACTGTGCCCCGTATGACAATGGACAGTGAGACACTGAAGAAAGAATTGGGTCTTGACGACAACTACGACCTCGTACTCAACAGTCAGATTGGTTATCCGAAAAGTAAATAATCATGCAGCTGTTATATTTTATGGCACAGCAATTAGCATTTAAGTTAAAAGCCCTCAGTCCCGTAGTTTCCATCTGATTGTTATATATAAAGTATATAAACCAAGCATATTATGAAACAAGTCGTAATAGCCGTAATGTTTGCTTTGTTTACATTGAACTGTGTATCTGCGCAAACAAAGTATAAAGAGATTGACGATATTTCATATGTAAGTCCCAATGATACTTCTTCATACAGACAGGAGCGGTGTAAGTTGGATATCTACTATCCTACTGATGCAAATCGCCCATTCAAAACCATAATATGGTTTCATGGCGGTGGACTGACAGAAGGACACAAGGACATACCTGGCGATCTGAAGAATCAGGGCGTTGCGGTTGTCGCGCCTAACTACAGACTCTACCCGCGAGCTCACAATCCACAATATACAGAGGACGCTGCGGAAGCCGTTGCTTGGGTAGTGAAGCACATTAAAGAGTACGGAGGCGATCCGAGCAAGGTGTATATCAGTGGTCATTCGGCAGGTGGTTACCTTACACTGATGCTCTGTCTCGATAAAGACTATCTGGGAAAGTTTGGTGTTGATGCTGACAGTATCAAGGGATATTTCCCGATAGGCGGCCAGACAGCCACACATTATACTATTCGTCGCGAGAGAGGTATCTCTTTCACCTCACCGATAGTTGACAAGTATGCCCCTCTCAACAATGTTCGCAAACTCAGTACTAGACTTGTGCTGATAACTGGCGACCGGAAATTGGAACAGATGGGACGCTATGAGGAGAACCTCTATTTGAAATCCGTGCTTGAAGGTATCGGCAACCATGAGATACCGATCCATGAGCTCAGCGGCTTCGACCATGGTGGTGCCGGATGGCCAGGAAGAATACTAATGATGCAGTATATCACTAAGGACAAGTGAAAAATTATAGAATACGATGGACTGACGGCCATGACCGGGAGTATAAACGCATTGAGAACTATCCTCCATATCAACATATGGATGATGCGGTTTGCTTTGCTAAAAATTTATGAATATGAAAAAACTGATTTTATTCTTTATGCTGATGACAGCAATGGTTGTAAACGCACAGACGAAAAGTGCCGTGCAGGAAGTTCATGACTATCTACACGAGTGCGGTGTATTCTACATTGCAACAGTGGAGGGCGACCAACCTCGTGTTCGTCCATTCGGGGTGGCAGAGGTGCTTAACGGAAAACTCTACATTCAGACCGGAAAGAAGAAAAAGGTATTCAAGCAGATGATGGCCAACCCGAAATTCGAGATTACTGCCGTGAAGCCGTCCGGTACTGAGTGGATTCGCATCAGTGGCAAGCTCGTCAACGACGACAGCAGGGAGGCAAAGGCTTATGTGCTTGACAAGAATCCGGAACTGAAGGGAATGTACTCTGCCGACGACGACAATACAGCTGTTCTTTATGTCACGGACGGAGTCGCTCAGTTCTGTTCCTTCTCTGCTCCTACAAAAGAGATAAAGTTCTGATGGCACGGCAAACCCCACGCCACTCTGCATGTGCTTCATGGCTTCGGTCATTTCTTTCCAATTCGGGAAAAGCATTTAGAGGTAACCGACTATATCGTCAACTATCTTAAGGACATGGGAATCACAGGTTGAGTTATACCATTATTGCCTATGACAAAGATCGTACATATCAGGCGCTTTCCCGTCAAAGGTGGTTTCTATGCCATCAACCTCTTCGGTATTATCTTCACCATACAGGAGCTCAGTGCCGTGGAGCTTAACCATGAGCGCATTCATACCGCCCAACAACGGGAACTGTTCTTTGTCGGATTCTATCTTTGGTATGTCGTCGAGTGGCTCTTCCTCCTTGTCAAATTTCGCAATGGCATCAAGGCCTACTTCAACATCCGTTTCGAAAAAGAGGCCTACAACCATCAAAGCGATTTGAACTACCTGAAGCATCGGCATCGGTACCACTACCGATAAGAACAACTTCTCATCAATTAAGTATGAATACTTTTATGAACTGAAGACGATAGCACCTTATTGCAATATAGGAGAAAGATATTTGGCCATGAGATAACCGCCGACAATCAGCCAACCATAGAGGACTGCGGCTAAAACAAACGGTTTGAATCCGGCTTTCTTAAACTTGTCAATACTCGTTTCAGCACCGAGAGCCGTCATGGCCATGGTGAGCAGGAAAGTGTCGAAGGTGTTGATGAGCGACACAGCATTGGAGGGTAGCAGGGAGAGCGAGTTGAACCCTATGACAACAAGAAACAGCAGCGCAAACCATGGTATGGTGATAGTGCTCTTCTGCGCGCCACCACCACGGTTGCGCACGCCACGAGCCACGAAGAAGGCCACGACAAGCAGAACGGGCACGAGCATCATAACGCGGATCATCTTCACGATGATGGCCGTGTTGCTCACCGCCGCACCCATTGCATTGCCAGCACCCACCACGTGGGCTACCTCATGAATGGTGCTGCCGGTGAAGATGCCCATCTCATCGGGTGAGAGATTGAAGATGCCGCAACGGTACAATATAGGATAGAGAAACATCGAGAGCGTTCCGAAGATGACAACAGTGGCCACAGCAACAGCGGTCTTATACGGTTTCGGACGTATGGCGCCGTCGACACCCATCACCGCTGCAGCACCACAGATGGCACTGCCACACGATGTGAGCAGGGCGATGCTACGGTCCATCTTCAGCAGTTTGCCGATGATGATACCGAGGCCGATGGTCACCCCAACGACGATGGCATCAATGACGATGGCAGGGATTCCCACCTGCATGACATCCTGAAAGCTAAGCTTGAAACCGTAGAGGATGATACCTAATCGCAGTATACGCTTACTACAAAAGCTGATACCAGGTACCCACGTGTCAGGCAGGTTGTTTCGCAGACTGTTGGCATAGATCATGCCCAAGACAATACCCACGACCATTGGACTCAGCGACAGAGCCTTGACCCAGTTCATGTCGCCAACATAGAAAGCGGCACACGAGAAGAGTGCCATCAGCAGCACGCCGTGAAGCATACTGCTACGTTGTTCTGATAATCTCATTTTTCTTCTTACTTTATGAATTTTCCGCCTGCAAAGGTAAGAAGAAAAAGCCGCTGACAATTATACAGAATAACTATGACTTATAACTTGAAGTTATGAAGTGCTTGAATTTTGACTGCAACTTTGGTGAGGCTCCCTGTTTCTCAACGAAGCAGAACTGGCGTTCAAATTTCAGATGTTCAATGTCCACAATCTTGAAAATGTTGGCATATATCTGGTCGCGCACCGCCTGTATGCTGACAATGCCCATCGCATCGGTATGCTCCACGTAGTGCTTGATGCCCTCGGTAGTACCAAGGTTCATTTCTATATTCAGATCGGTGAGTGCAATGTGCTTTGTCTCAAGTGCTTTCTGTAACACATCTAGGGTGCCCGAACCGAACTCGCGCAGTACGAGCGGTACTGTCCTAAGTCGCTCCTGTGTGATGGTGTCGTACTTAGCCAAACGTCCGCCAGTCCTGACAATGGGCACAAGCTCGTCGTCCATAAACGGATGGTATTTCAGCTCAGGCCGTCTGACGATACCCTCAACCATGCCTAAGTCGATGCGCCCCTCGCGTAGGGCAGTCTCCACCTCCCGACTGTTGCCGCTGAGCATTGTGATGCGAATATCGGGAAAACGCTTGTGGAAGTCGGCGATGATGCCCGGCAAGACATACTGCGATATCGTGGTGCTGGCCCCAACGCGCAGTTCGCCGGCTACCTTCTCTTGTAGGGAGTTCATGTCGTAGTCCATCTGCTGATAGTCCTGCTGTATTTTTCTTGCGTGACCAAGGAGTAGCTGACCGGCATGGGTGAGCTGTATGCGGTTACCCAGTCGGTCGAAGAGCCGGCAGTTATACTCTCGCTCCAGCTCCTGGATATGCTTACTGATGGCGGGCTGACTGATGAAGAGCTCCTGTGAGGCCTTAGTGAAGCTAAGGTTCATCGCCGCGCTTAGGAATACTTTTAGACGTATATCTATCATGTCTCAACGGGTTTGGTTTCTGTGGCAAAGGTAAACATTATTCCAGTGATAGAGGTAAACTTCTCTGTTATTATCGTCTCCTACAGTAATTTTTTGTGGTAAAACACAGATTATTCCTGCGAATACGAAGATAAATAATAACTTTAGAACCAATAAGCTTATTTCCTAGGTTCTACATGTTCACTGGAAGACTGAACATACTTTTGCAAATGGATTTAGCAAAAAAAACTAAGCGCTACCCTAATGCGAAAATTTCAACCAAAAGGGAACATCTCTTTTTGCACTCTGTAGCAAAAGTGTATCATCTTAAAGAAAAAGTATAGTAAGTATTTGCTCCTATCAAATTAAATGTTTAATTTTGTTATCAAACCATAGATAATGTATACTCAAACTACAATATGTTGTGGGATGAGACTAAACGATAGTTTCGCGGCGGCAAACTATTGCGAGCAAGGCGCATGACCACCGGATAAAACGTTGTGGGTGCAGCCGCCATTCCGTGGGCATCACATTGCGACATTTATGATACGTGAACTTAAAGGCTTTGCCCATGAGCGTGGATATAGGCGGACGGTGCTTATGACACGAGAAAGAATGGACTATGCGATAAAGATGTATGAAGGTTTAGGGTATAAACGCATTGAGAACTATCCGCCATACCAGCACATGGATGACGCGGTTTGCTTTGCTAAAGATTTATGATTAAGTTCTGATGGTACAGCAAGTAGAATTTAAGTTGAAGCTCCAATCCCGTGGCTTCCATCTGATAACCGATGAGGTACTTCAGCATCTGCCACAGTTGCCGAAGAAGGGACTGCTTAATCTCTTTGTGCAGCATACGAGCTGTGCACTAAGCATTTGTGAGAACTGGGATCCGGACGTGAGGGACGACATGGAGACTATTTACGATCGGCTCGTGCCGGAAAATATGCCGGACTACCGACATGTCCTCGAAGGCTCTGACGACATGCCCGCACATGCCAAGTGCATCATTACCGGTGTGAGCATCAACATTCCCATCACCGATGGACGGCTCAACTTAGGCACCTGGCAGGGCATCTATCTCTGCGAGTTCCGCAACGACGGAGGCAGCAGACATATTGTAGCAACAATTTTAGAATAAGAAAAATAAGAAGCAAATGAAAAACTTTGATCCAAATGCATGGTTCATGCCACAAGCAGTAATCATTATCGGCACGTATGATTCAGATGGTACGCCCAATGCGATGAACGCGGCATGGGCTGGGCAGTGGGACGGTGACAAGATCATGATCTCGATGGGAAACCATCAGACAACCGTCAATCTCAATGCCAATCCCGACTTCACCATTGCTTTCGCAACGACAGAGACGATGGTCGCAGCTGATTTTGTCGGTGTGGTGAGTGGAAAGAAAGTTAAGGACAAGGTGGCTAAGACGGGCTGGAAAGTGGAAAAGAGTGAGCATGTGAACGCTCCTGTCTTCACCGACTTCCCCATGACCATGGAGTGCCGCATAGAACGCAAGATTGATGAGTCGGCGACCGGCTACTATATCGTGGCAAAGATCGTAAACATCCGAGTGAAAGAGGAGTATCTTGCCGAGGATGGCAAGCCTGATTTGGAGAAGATGCACCTGCTGACATTCGACCCCGTCCACTTAGGCTATCTCGAGATCGGCAAGCGAGTGGGCAATGCTTTCAAGGATGGAACGCAGTTGAAGTAATTTCATCAGCTAATGAATATCGAAGAAGTTCGTCTTTATGCTTTGTCCTTGCCCGGGACTACGGAAGACCAGGCTTATGGTGCGGATTGGGTGTTGTTTCGTATTGAGGGAAAGATATTCCTTCATATATGGCTCAATGCCCGGAACCGACCTGCGCCGTGAAACTTCCGCCCGAGCAAGGACAGACGCTACGCGACCATTATGACGGCATCCGGCCGGCTTACCACTTAAATAAGGTGCATTGGAATGATGTTTTTCTCGATGAGATTGATGGTGATATGGTTAAGGACCTTGTCCGCCAGTCCTATCTGCTCGAACTCAGTAAATTGCCCAAGCGGTTAAGGGAAAAATATATTTTTGAGAAATGAACACAGCAGACATTGACGCAACCAACATGTGCTCGCACCTGCGGCACAAGCTGATGGATGCTGACGGCATCTATTATCATGTATGGCAAATGATACAAGACAACCCGGAATTGACGGCGGTCGTCCGTTCACGCCAGCTGCATATCTATCGCAACGGCAAGAAAGTGCTGGTGCTGAAAGGGAAAGCAGCCCCACAGATCGTCAGGGAGGATCCTGTCTGTAAACTTCTAAAGGGAAACGAACAACGATGAGCTACAACGAGACGATAGACAACTACCTCTACGATGAGGAGAACGAATATACACAAGCCAACGATCTGTGGGAAGACTTCTTTATGGAGAAGAAAGACGAGATAGACGAACGACCATGGATTCAGGCGGATGCCCTGGTCCATCGCAAAGATCTGAACAGACAAGTCGGCGATATGATTGACAGAGTGCTGCCGGAAGAAGAGCGTGAACTGCTGCGTTTGTATTTCGGCATTGGTCGCCGTCGGCATTCCATGGATGAGCTCATCGCACTCTTTGACAGCGAGCGCAAAGTAAAAACTCTCTTACAGTCTGCCTTGGAGAAGTTGCGCTATTCCGACGAGATTCTAGCCATCTACAAATATCTGCACAGGTGATTCGTTTTCCTTAGAAAGACACTTGCCTCTTGGTCATTCAGATAATATTTTATACTTTTGTTTTTTTACCGTCTCCAAGTGGGTGGGATTGCTCCGATTTCACCATGAAACACCAATAATGTGGGAACTTTTGCTTGTATGCGGATTGAATTACGAACTTGCATTCTAACTCTCCGCCGTCAGGTACTTATATGCCCTCAGGTATTTGTTGAGTCTTGCAAATATTTCTCTGTCACTTCGCTGAGTCGCCGGATGTCCATGTTGTCCTCTAGGTCATGTATCTTCACCTGCTTGGAGATGGGATTGAGATTGGCACGGCGGACGAACTCCTCATAGGTCTCGTCATCTCGACGTGTAACACCTAAGACTGCATTGACAACAGTGCGCGGAAATCCCTGCTCCGACAGATTTGAGGGTTACCTTCATGATATTTTTGGGCGTCCGTCCAATGCCCTTATATATCTGGGAGAAATGGCTTATCGTGATTGAGTCAAGGATGTACAAACCCTTATGATGGGCCTTAAAAGCCTTGCTATCCAATGAAAGCTCTGAATATTGCTCGTACAGGGCCTTATAAACGTCACCAATGAATTGGCTTGCCCGCTTCTTGTTTGCATCAGACAAAATGCAGCGTCTTAACAAATAGTCGATATCAAGGTGATTCAGTTGGATTACGTTGGTCTCAAAGACCTCTACAACTTGCCTGATAGACTTGTCACCGACCAAAGCCTCATCTACCATAACTACAAAATGCGTAAAGGCATCGAAGCCCTTCACATATCTGTTAACTTTTGTTGTTGTGGCTAACTCATTCACTTTATCTCGGTTTTTCAACTTTATTATCGAATTATTACAACATGTCAGAAGGAACTAGAATCTTTGCTCATGGTTACCATCGTTTATGTTTAGCAATACAAAGATAGTAACTATGGGGAAGAATCCAGCGAGAATTTTTCTTTCTTTTCAGCTCTTGATTTTTTCGTTTACCGGGCAACAAAATTTGTAAATATTATGTCCAAACAACGAGAAAAGCGGAAGGACGTTATTTATAACTTATTCGTACGCTATCTACATAATATACATAAGGAAGGGGTTCCTTCAGCAACATTCGTACTACGATATGATTGATGACAGAGTCTCCATAAATCTGAAATAATCTATCTGATTCATGAGTAGTTGGGATTTTACGCTTACTTCCTTTGCATTCTATTCCGATTCCACTACTTGACCATCTTCCGGCAGTGCCAGTTGGAATATAATACAATGTCGGGAGTTGTCTGGTAAGATTGCCTTTCATGTTTCTACTCCTTAGATAGCATGTGCTATAAAAGATAAACCAAACTACAAAAAACGTACAACCTACAACATAAAAATAGTAATGTAGTCTTTTTTTATTTTAAGTATTGTATAAGAAAATAACAAAACAAAAACGTTTAATGATATCAAATAGAAATACGTATCTATTATGATATTCCCTCCCATATAGACTAGTATCAACAGACCCGCTAAGGCCATGAAATACCATGTTGCTTCTAGCTTTAACAATTTTTTTAGATTCATCGTCTCATATATTTATAAGTTATACTTCCAGCCTTTGACCCAGCATTCGTTCCAATACTATTGATGAATCTTCTGGTATAGACTTTTCTACTCATTGAACTTGCATGGATTTTAGCCTTTTTTAAATTTGCCTCGTAATGGTCGTGACCTATCTGCGTGGGAGCGGTGGGATGGCTCTCGTCCTCGTACTTGTAGGCGAAGTTATAGGATTTCGCTGTGAGGGATGAGTCCACCTTCTGCACCTTTGTGAGCGGCTCACTCATCCGCCCGAAGGTCATTGCCATATCATAGGTCGCACTCTTCGCCTTGCCTGTGGCATGAATCAGGCGGTTCAGCTCGTCATACTCATACGTATGCGAACTCTTTCCGCCCAGCTTCGCCCTATTGAGTTTTGTAAGCGATGTCGGGTTGGCGGCATTGGTGATGCCGAGGATATTGTCCACAGCATCATACTGGTACCTGTTCTCCATGACAGTCTGACCATCCGTTGTAAGGTTCATCACCTGCAGACGTTCGCGCTGCTTGTCGTAAGTATAGGTGGTCTCCGTGCCGTTGCCGAGCTTCTGATAGACAGTATGACCGTCCTTGTCGTAGCCTATCTGCGCCACGATGGTACTCTCCTTGCCCTGCTTGCTGCTCGTCAGGCTCTCCACCTGCCCGGCTGCGTTGTAGTGATAGGTGACGACCTCACCATCGGGGTAGGTCATCGTGCGTACACGGTTCCAGCTGTCGTAGGTGGCACCATAGACGTAGGTGCGGATGTCCGCCACGCTCGCCATTACCGTGCGCACGGTCTTGGTGACCTCGCCCTGACGGCCATAGTAGTAGGCCTCTCCGCCCGATGCGTCCTCCACGAGGGCAAGCCGTCCGGCACGGTTATACTTGTCGCCCGGCTGTCCGTAGGTGTAGGTAACCCGGTTGAAGAGGTTCTCAGGATAGAGAACCTCCTTCAGCCGCTCATAGTCGTAAGTGTAGGTGATGCAGCCCTTGTCAGAGATGCTCTTTCTGAGCTGCGCCGTGAGCTTGGTGAGAAGGTTGCCCGCCGCGTCGTAGGTCATGTCCGTCTCGCCCGCATCGGGGTGGTTCACCATCAGCTTGCGGCCCAACAGGTCGTACTCATACTTCGTCTCCCTGCCGTTGGGATGCGTCACCGTCGTTACCTCATTCACGGGATTGTAGGCATATCTCACGGTGATGTTCTCACCGCCGGCATGCTGGCACCGTCTCCCGGTTGCGGCCTTTCTCATCGGTATAGCTCTCTGCCGTTCTGCCGAGGGCATCCGTTACCTTCGTCTCCAGCATCGGAACGCCGTCGTGGCTGCCGATGGTGTAGGCATTCTTAGTTGTGCTGCCGTCGACAAGGGTCACCTCGGTGGTGCGGTCGTGGGTATCGTATTCGGTCTTGGCCTGAAGGTCGCCCGTGGCGGTGTTGTAGGTACCGATGTTGCCGTAGCTCTCCGTCGTGGGATAGTAGGCGGCGATGTTCCTGCCGAAGGCATCGAGCACGGCCCTGCCGCTGACGATGCTCACCTTGGACGCGCTGCCGCCGTTCCAAACCACGCCCGTCTGCTTGGTCTGGACGGCACGCATGAGGGAGTCGGCAAAGGTGTAGGTGTCGATGTTGCCGTCCTGCGTGTAGTGGATGGTATGTGCCTTGCGCTCCTTGGGGAAGTACTCGAACTTGATAGTAAAGGGCTGCCCGCTCTCTATCTCGTAGGGCGCACGTATGGTAGCCTGTCGACCCAATGCGTCGTAGGTATACTCCATTCGCTGGCCGTTGAGGTCGGTGGTGGTGGCAGGGGCGTTCCACAATCCGTCATAGGTGGTAGTGGAACTGTAGCCGTAGGCATCGCTGACCTTTGTCACGAGGCTGTGATAGAGGTCATCGTAGGTGTAGGCGTAGAACATACGCTCGCCTTTGTAGTTCTCCGGCTTGGTCAACCGGGTGATGTTGCCGTAGCTGTCGTATGTCATGTCGTAGACAGACGGCTTGTCGCCGTTGTGGAGCGTAATCTCCGTGATCTCGCCGTTGCCGTCTACCTTCGTGCTGCGCTCACGGTAGGTCCTGCCGCCACTGCTGACGGTGATATGGCTCGGTACGCTGACGATGTACTTGTCCGTCAGCCTGTGGTAGTCGATTCTGTTTTTTTTATGACCTATCATGTCAATTATAACGTTCTCTTTGATCTCTTTATTGCTTGATATTGCTGCATATAAGACGTCAAGATTGTGTCCTTGAAACTAAGTCTTGCAATTGACCCACTAATGTTTGGCAAATTCCCCACATATGTTTGGTGAATGTCGCCGAATGTATAGCAAATACCAGTCGATGCCACAACTATGCATAAGGTCACAAACTCATGCCTAAAATTAGTCCAGCCCCTTGTCCCGAAAAATTGCAGTTCTATGTAGAACTTTACCATCACCCTGTACTATGACATTATTAGTCTTATATTTCTACCTTCAATCAAAATAAAAGGGTCTCATATTCCAAATTTGTCTATTATCCTATAAAGCAATTTACCAAAAAACGATTCTTTTTTTTGATTTAATTCATATTTTCTTCTCATCTTATTAAAATCATCACTTGTAAAGATATGTAATTTCGTATGTATATCTATACTTTCCAACCTATCCTTCTGTTTACACCAATACACATAAAAATAAATTAAAGAATCTTCCATATGATCTATATATACCATTGGATACTTCGTTCCAATGATTCGAACAGATTTGGTAATTAAATTAACCTCTGCTATATAAGCTCCCACAATGTCAAATTTGCTTGTTGCATACTGATACAATGGAACATAAAGCAATTCATCCTTAAATAGGACTGGGCCTCCAAATCCATTACATTTAGCATTTGATACTATGCTTCCATCTATTATAAGTTTGCCATAAAGAGGTCCTTCTTTGGCGAAATTATGCAAGACTCCAAATTCAATCACATGTGATTGATAAATATATTTATCTGCAAAATCCCAAGGATTGCCATCTTCTGATTTTATTATTGCCATAATATTTTATTTTATTTGAGTAAAGCCCGAAGTGGATGGCGTAAAGTATTGCATTCCTCCACCTTTGAGTGTTCCCTGTGATGCAGCTCTCCCTTGCATCAATATTGTACCTTTGGGAACTTTTATTATTGCAACTCCTGTCATAGTGTTCCATTCTTCGAGAATTGCAAGGTGATTTCTATCATAAGCAACATCAATAGCTCCATTGTTTAAATATCTTCCCATAGCCATAAATTTGCCACCATAATATCTTGATAAATTTATATCTTTTGTTGTTTTAATAACTTTTATATCTCCTGTAAAATTGACAAGTTCTTTCTCACCAACTGGTCCAATAAATTCTTTTACAGCAGACTTGCCACTACCTAACACGATTGAACTTCTGTTTACTGTTCTTGCTGTTTTTGCTGCTTTTACAGCTTTAGCAACTACTGAAGTAGACTTGGCAGTAGCCTTAGTGACCCCAACTCCAACAACTGCTTGGGCAATATCACCCGTTGTTTCTCCCCAAGCTTCACCTCTTTCATTTATATCGCTACTATTAAGCCCTGCATTCCATCTTGCTTTTGCTGCATGCAAAAGAGCCCGTCCTGTTTTTACGGGATGCCGAACAGCATGCAAAAGAGCCCGTCCTGTTTTTACGGGATGCCGAACCATATTATAGGTACTTTTGAAGCTCTTGCCAACTCCCTTAATAAAAGATTTAACGCCTGACCAGATACTCTGATTATCGCCTGGATCAAAGAATGACTCACCATCTGCGTCTGAAAGTGAAATAGGATTCCCTGCACAATATACATAAGCACCTAATTCATCATATGTCTCCGCTAAAGGATCCACTCCATACCACATACTTGTGACAGGATTCATATACCTCGCGCCGTAGTAGTATAATCCAGTCTCATCGTCAAACTCCTTGCCGTTGAACTTATAAGGCATCTCCCCGGATGAAGAGTGCTCGTCCACTAGCAGCTCACCATAGGGAAGGTAAGCATCATACTGAGTGATGTTACCTTTGTCATCGGTAATGTAGGATGTGCTGCCGAGATGGTCACTATGGAAGAAGAAAGTCTCCTCCGTAGTAGTATCGTTAGGAATGTAGCCATAACCTGCTTGTGGGTCGTCAGGGGTGCTCGGCTCATTCCAGCTGATGGGTGTCCCCGGCGTACTGCCCTCTGCCGTATTATGTTTCGGAGTCTGCACCCATCCCTCCGGCACACTATGGTCACCAAGGTTGGTGATGATAGTGTTGTAACCTACGCCCGTATTCTCCGGGTCGCCGTAAGTGCCCTTTTCCGTCGGTACGCCCGGGGCAATACCAAGCTCTTTATAATAGGCTTCCTTCTGCGACTGGATTTGGTTCATGCGTTCGGCATAGTCCTGCTGACCGGCGGTGATATAGCTGCCGTTCACGCCATAGACGTTGTTGAACGTACCGGTACCAATTCTACTTGCAATACGCTGGCTACCGATAAAGTAATGCTTGGTAAAACGGTTTTTGTTGACCGTGAGGATGCTTGCTGGATAGAGCGTAAAGTTATCCGTTTCATGGAACGTGATGCCTTGTGGTGCACCGTTGATGTACACACCCTCCATCGTGCCGTAGCTCTTTATGATGCGCTCGCCACCTGCGTTATAGGTATATCTTGAGGTTTTGCCGTTATCGCTTAACACCATCAGGCGGTTATCCTCGTCCCAGTACATCTCGCGTGTGGCGTTGGTCGAGTCATTGGTTACAAGTATTGGGTTGCCGTTGGCATCATACGTGTAATGGTCGTGACCTATCTGCGTAGGAGCGGTGGGATGGTTCTCGTCCTCGTACTTGTAGGCAAAATTGTAGGATTTCGCAGTGAGAGAGGAATCTACCCTCTGCACCTTTGTGAGCGGTTCGCTCATCCGCCCGAAGGTCATTGCCATTTCATACGTCGCGCTCTTCGTCTTGCCCATGGCATGAATCAGGCGGTTCAACTCGTTGTATGTAACTATTACAGGCATTACTTTATTTTGTTTAATTTCAATATAAAACTACTTTTCGTTTTTAAAGAATCTTCTAAGTTTCCTTTTCCATTTTTTCTCTGAGAAATATTCTTCTGGTATGTTAGGTATAAATATGAGATAATTATTTATATAGTCTATGATATTATAGACAAAGAAAAGAATAGTGCTGATTATAACCACGATAATATCTAAAAATCTTTTTCTCATTTTTCACTTAATATGGAAAAGGTTCAAAATAAAGATCTTAGCCGTAAAAATAATTATTTATTTTCTTCGTCTGATTTATTAACAACTCTCGCAGTGGATTTTGATGCAGATACAACCCGTTGAGGTCTATTTAACCAATCAATCATTCTATTATATATTCTGTTCAAAAAACCTCTCGTTTTAGGAGAGAATTTTGCAAACAATTTATTAAAACTCGAGCTAAATTGCGCTGCATTTAGCCTGTTGAAATTCTTCATAACGGAAGTTGCTGTTTTCCCCATAGCAGTCTTTGCCATCGTTCCTAATCCTCCCGTGCCTTGAGTAGCCATTGTTGTAACAATAGATGCAGTTGGATCATAATTGGGACTCCCATCCATATTATAAAATTGTACTTCAGTACCAGTTAAAGGATTTTTGGAACCTGAACCAGCATAATTTCCAAAGTCGAAAATCTGAGCTGTTAAGTATAAGTCATTGACCATACCATAAGTAGCTTTACTAAAAAAAATATCCGATTGCGACCACTTTTCCATAGAAGAAGGCTCATACTGATTTAAGTATTCATTGCTATTAATTATTGTACTGCCATAAGGAGTGTGCGTTGTTCCTGCAGCAATTTCTCCCGTAGCATGGTTTCTGACATCACCATTTGCATCCATATCGTAACGATATGATTTGTTGTTAGCAATCAAATAACCAGCAGCAAAAAGATATTTGGCGTTTTCGCCAATTAGCCTTTCTGCATCTTGCTGACTATTAACCAGCGGACTATATTTATATGTTTTCTCATTGCTTTGATACCATCCATTCCCATCAGGATCTATCCGTTTAATCGGGTTATCAAAACAGTATATATATGAACTAGATAGAGTATACTTCTCTGCCAATTTATCTACGCCATACCACATACTTGCAACAGGATCTATGTATCTTGCACCATAATAGTACAGCCCAGTCTCCTCGTCAAATTCCTTACCATTGAACTTGTATGGCATGTCTTCGGACGATGAGTGCTCGTCCACTAACAGCTCACCATAGGGCAGGTAAGCGTCATACTGTGTGATGTTGCCCTTGTCGTCCGTGATGTAAGAGGTTGAACCCAAATGGTCACTATGGAAGAAGAAAGTCTCCTCCGTAGTAGTATCATTCGGGATATAGCCATAACCTGCCTGTGGGTCATCCGGATTGCTCGGATCATTCCGGCTTATCGGAGTTCCCGGTGTGCTGCCATCTGTGGTGTTATGCTTAGGTGTCTGTACCCAGCCATCGGGCACGCTGTGGTCGCCAAGATTGGTGATGATAGTGTTGTAACCTACCCCCGTATTCTCGGGGTCGCCCTGATCCACATCACCGACAAGCAACAGGCGCATGTCTGACGGAACGGCTTTCAAGAGGGGGTTCATCAGTATGATGTCGATCATCGAGAACTCATCGATGATGAGTGCGTCACCCTCCAGCGGGTACTCGTCGTTGCGCTTATAGCCCTCGGCAGGGTTGAACTCCAACAGCCGGTGGATGGTGTTGGCTTCCATGCCCGTGGCCTCGGTCATGCGCTTGGCAGCACGTCCGGTGGGTGCGGCGGGCATGGCTTCCTCGTAGCTCTCCACAACAAACTGACTGCCGTACTGACGGTTGGTTTTCCACTGTCCGTCCGCGACAAGCACAGTGCCTACAGTGACGTCGAGCATGTTGCCGACAAGGGTGACGAGGTCGTCGTACCCCTTCACCCGTGCCTTCAGTATCGAATAGCCGTTCTCGCCATTCTGATACGTAATCCGCTCTATGACTGCCCGCAGCTTCATAATAATGTTACAAAAGTACAAAGTTTTGGCGAGAATATAACGAAAGGGACGCAAAAAAGCCGGTACCATCAGACTATATGCTGACGATACCGGCCAAACATAAATAGGATTTTGCTTATGTCACTCCAAATGGGTTGCTATACAATCACAAAAATGGGACTGATCCCACTGAAGAGAACAGTCCCTGTAATACCACTCAGCAGCAACACCGGGGTTATGCGACCTCAATGCGTTTTGTCTCCTTCTCAGCCTTCTGAATGCGAGGAAGTGTGATATGAAGCACACCGTTATTAACCTTTGCCTCAATCTTGTCTTTCTCAACATCCTCAGGCAGCGTCAGAGCCTGCTCGTAATTGCTGTATGAGAACTCGCGGCGCAGATAATGCTCCTTCTTGTTCTCGTCCTTCTTTTCGTCCTTGTGCTCCATCTTGATGGTCAGATTGCCATCCTTGTCGACGTTCACCTTGAAGTCATCCTTCGTGGTGCCCGGAGCAGCAAGCTCTACTTCGTACTCTTTATCATTTTCCTTGACATTGATAGCAGGTGCTGTGACGTTCATGCGCGGCATCCAACTTGCGGTCAACATATCGTCGAAATCATTGTCAAGCCAATTGTTCATGTCTCTTAAAACTGGATACAACATAGTCAAAACCTCCTAATTATCAATTAATTCGTTCTTAATTTATCCTCAGTTTTTCCATCGTCCTCAGGTTACTTTCGTTACCCTCGTCCGACGACCGAACTTCACTGACATTTATGCAATATCCGTGCCCATAAGCAAACGGTGACTAATCATGCCATCATTGTCAGCAATACTTAAAATAATTACACTTTGCTGACAACAGTGGCACATATGTAAACTTGTAATCCTCTGCGCAACACACTATGTCTAGTATCGGAAAGACACTGGGATGTTATATCTCACACGGACGGGTTTTCCGTCTTGTTTCCCTGGAACCCAACGCGGCATACCCTGCACCACTAGCAAAGCCATCCGGTCGAAAGCAGGATCTAAGGAGCGCGTAATCTCTATGTCAGAAAGGGCTCCATCAGGCTCCACGACAAAAGAGACTACTGCACGCCCCACAACGTCACTCTGCTCTGCCTCTTCTGGGTATCTCAAATTCTCATTTATATACCGCATCATGGCAGATTGGCCTCCCGGGAAATGAGGCATCTGTTCTACCACATCATAAATTCGACCCTCCCATTTTGTTGAATCATACGGTATCTTTTCTGTAGTCTTGCTGAAATAGCTACCATTGTATTCTAATAGCTTAAACGTAATTTTAAAGCGACGGTCTTCATATAGACTGGTGGATTTATAATAGCTGTAATTTCTACGTGCCTCAAAAGCGGGTATATCCACTTGCCTAGTCATTGACGGAGCTATGTCAATGTCAGTCTTGCAATAATCTTTATAGTCAAGCAGAGTACCACTCATATCAAAATAACACAGACGGAATCTTACATTACAAATCGTTTGTTTCGTATGATTCCGAAGGGATAGCGTTCCTTCTGCATCATTCCAATTTTGCTCATAGCGTACCATGGTAACAGCCATGCTATCACATGCTGTATCGTTGGCAAATGAAGCTTGGATACAGAATACTACCATTGATAAAAGTAAAAAGAAATGCTTCATATTCAATTGCCAATTAAATTATTAATGTTGAATGATTACGCATTCAATTCCGTGAGTGCTCCAGTGGTGGAGTCGATGATAAAACCGCGGACAATGATGTTGTCGGGAACTAGCGGATGGTTCTTCACCCGTCGCATTGTCGCCCGCACGCTTTTTTCCGTGTCGCCAAAACCGTCAAGCCACTGGCGGAGGTCAATGTGCTTTTCCACTTCCGCTACCTTGTCAGCGGCAATCCGCTCTCGAATCAGATGCTCCATGTGCTCGCCGGTCATCTTTCCGGCACCGCAATCCGTATGGTGGATAAGCATGATCTCCTCAATGCCCAGCTCATAGATGCCCACGATGATGGACCGCATCACAGCATCGTAGTCGTCGAGGATGACACCGCCTGCCACCTTAACCATCTTCACCTCACCATTCTTGATGCCTAATGCCTCAGGCAGCATCACGCTCAGACGGGTGTCCATGCAAGTAACAATAAGCGTTTTGCCAGATGGTTTGCCATCAGTGATATGCTTCTCGTAGCCCTTCCCGGCAACGAAGCGTCGGTTGTTCTCCAGTATTTCGTCAATCATAATAGCAATCAATTATATTACAGCAAATTCCCATGCGTTGAATATTATATAAAGACCAAAAATATTATTATAACATTAGATGCTATATAAGAAAGCATACATACCCACCATTGAGTAAGAATTTTATTTTTTCTAAACTTTTCATATGCACTCGTACAACTTTTTTTCATAAAAGGATAGAGAATAATCCACGTTAGGAAAAAACATATTAGTATGTTGAGAGTATTATATCCTATTCCGAATGCCTTTAAAAGTCTATCAAAAAGAAGACTAATCGGAATTGATAGAAAAAATGAACACCCTAAATATGGCGTTTCGTTCCAAAGGGGATCGGCACACGCAAGCCT
Organism: Hallella mizrahii; assembly: GCF_009695775.1. Lineage (GTDB taxonomy): Bacteria > Bacteroidota > Bacteroidia > Bacteroidales > Bacteroidaceae > Prevotella > Prevotella mizrahii. Next base: position 43,886 of record NZ_VUNG01000020.1, read on the forward strand.
ATAAAAACATATATTATATAATCAAGTACCAACATCAATCAAACTTTTTATCCATATAGTTATAAAATTTGTCCCCTACCAGAGTACCTTGGGCTTGATGAGCCTGGCGGCGCGGGCTGTCTGCTCTGGTATCATGGTGAACTGCTGGTTGGTGGAGAGGAAAGCCACGTCGATATTCTTGATGTTCCGCATCTCTGGAATATCCTCGGTATCGCCGGAGATATATACACGGAAACCGTCAAGAGTCAGTATGAAACCGTTGTCCCTGCCTTTGGGATGATATTTCTCTTTACCGAGAGTGGTGTTGTAGGCTGGCACGGCATCTACTCGGATGTCATCAGCCAGCTGCAGATGGTCGCCATTGTGCATGACCTTGCCCTTGCCGATGATTTTGGCGCAGTTTGCATTCGTGATGATTACGGTCGTTGGCTTTTCCAACTGTCGGACAGCTACTGTGTCGCAGTGATCAAAGTGCTCATGTGTCACGAAGATATAGTCAGCTTTTGGATAGGCGGTGTAATCCGTCGTCGGCTTCAAGCCACGCACCGGGTCCACTTCTATCTCACGACCGTCAAACGTGATGCGGATGCTGCCATGTTTGATGGCGGTAAAGATAAATTCCTTGCCGCTCTTGGTCTTGAACGTGTCTGTTTGGGCAGCAGCGTCCTTTTGTATAGTACTCTTCTTCCCTGTGCAGGCTGCGAAGGCCATTGTTGCCATCAGAAGCAACATGGTCAGTAATATATTCTTCTTCATCTCGATACAGTTTCATTGAGTATCACTTCTTTGTGTCCTTTGCCTTACGCGCAAACTCGAACAAGCTTTGTGGCAGATGACAGTAGCCGTCGGGATTCTTGTCGAGATAATCCTGATGGTAATCCTCCGCCTTGTAGAAGTTCCGTAAAGGCTGGTTCTCAACGGCAATCTTTCCGTTGATGTGCTTCTGCTCTTCGGCAAAGACCTCGTTGATGACCGCCTCGTCATCCTTGTCGGTGTAATAGACGCCAGTGCGATACTGCGTTCCCGTGTCGTGGCCCTGGCGGTTAATGCTTGTTGGGTCGATGGCCTTGAAATACATCTCCAACAGAAACTTCAATGAAACCTTTGCTGGATCGTACGTGACATGGACGGTCTCGGCAAAGCCGGTCTTGTCGGTGCATACCTCTTTGTAAGTCGGGTTCTCCGTTCTGCCATTGGCAAAGCCGACCTCTGTGTCCACCACTCCATCAATCTGCTTGAAATAATGCTCGGTGCCCCAGAAGCAGCCTCCAGCAAGATATATCTCCTTCAAATTTCCTTTTTCCATATTTATCCGTATTATGTTTTGTTGTGCGTCTGCCCGACATGACAACAACATCACTGCATTTACAGCCACAAGGAGTGAAAGCACTGACATGCGGCGCAATCCATTGAAGACAAACGTAGTTGTCATGTTGTCTTTGTCTTAGAAATCGTTGTTGACTATTTCCTTTCCGAATGGCGCCAGTGCCAGACGCATCAGCCTGAAGTGCATCATACCCCATGGAAGACCCACAATGGTGATACTCAGGAGCAAGCCAAAGCCGAGATGGGTCAGCGCAATCCAAATGCCACCAACGAAGAACCAAATTACATTCATGATCATGTTAAGACATCCAGCATCCTGCGGCTGATCAACAACATGTGAGCCAAAAGGCCACAGCGCGAGAATACCCAACCGAAGGGTGGCTATGCCGAATGGTATGCCGATGATAGTGATCATCAGCAGGAGTGATGAAACGAAATACTCCACTGCGATGCCCAATCCTCCAAAGACGAGCCAAATGATATTTCCTAATATCTTCATGAATTCAATCTCGGTTTCAAATGATGAACGCTTTTGCTTGCAAAGATAATGAAAATCACTGAAAGCAAAGAATTGACATCATCAATTTAGGCAGTCAAACAAATTAGTAGGATTAAAAGGTTCGAGTCCTTGGTGACACCGGGGGGGCGAATCCTTATTGGGTACCGGGGTTCGAATCCTTGTCGGTACTGGGGGTTCGAATCCTTGTTGGTACCGGGGGTTCGAATCCTTTCGGTAGTAGAACCCCCTCAAAGGATGGTCGGTAGTAGATAGAGATTTACCACCACTTGTTTTGGATAGAACTATCTTCGAAAAAGCACCCTCTAACATATACTGGTAATTCTTAGGATAACAGGAAGATAGAGATGAAGCGAAAATATTTATGGACGAAATTAAGACGGAATAAGGACGAAAAAACAGATTAATTTCTTGTTTATATCAAAAGAATAACCTAAATTTGCAGCCAAAAGAAGTGTTCTGCTACATTACGCTACAATAAGATACATTAAAGATACAATATATATTGTATATAATATGTTGATTATCAGCGGAGATACGATAGCTACACAATTCGAAGACAATTTAGTTCGTGCGGATTCCTGAAAGCGATGTTATCTTTGTGTATGCAGTTCATGATATTGATGTTTAGACGGGCTCGTGAATATGCGATGAGCATGGTAGGACTCCGGAATAATGCCATTTGTAAGGTATAGTGAGATGGATGTCTTCGTTTTCGGGCCTGATGGAGAGAAAAACTGGGGGCCAGATAGTCCGAGAGGAGGTCTCCAAAACGTTAATAAAACAAAACATAATTCTATAACCCCGCTGAATATCAGCTATTTGAGGTGCTTCGTCCACGGACGCTTATTGGACAGAAATAGACATAAATCAGCATTTTTGCTGATAAAAAAACATTGATTATCAACGAGTTACGAGAGGTGGTAGTTCACCTTTGTATCCCTCTCTCTCCGCTTTATTAAATTGTCTTAAAAGTGTAGAATTAAGACAGAATAACAAAACAATATAAATCCTGTGACTTTCAACAAGTTACAGGATTTTTGCTTTTTTGATGATTTAAGTTTATTCAACAGAAAATCAGCCCCTAATTCTTAACGAATGTTATAGCGGCTACAATTCGGCTACAATTTTTGTAAACTATTATTATTTGTAGCCGGAAAATCACGGGAATGCCTGCTTCCATGGTAAAATAATAATAATTTAATTTTTTTAATCTATGACCTGAATTTTCTTAGAGTTCAGTAGCCATCGTTTCCGCACAAACATTATATTGTACCGGAAGTTTAACCGACCGTCCTTTATGCGGCAGACAAGCCTCATGGGGCGGTTATAAAAATTAAAGACATGGTACATAAATTCTCAGTAAGCTTCTACGTCAGAAGCAACTATTCAAACAGGGATGGCATGGAACCTGTCATTTCCCGAATCAACCTTGACGGCAAACGCCTGAGCATCGGCAGCACGGGTGTAAAGGTAATGCCAGGGCATTGGAACGGACTTACAGGCAGAGTGCGCGGTGATGACGAACAGGCTGCGAGATCCAACGAGGAGCTGGACAGAATAGCGCATTCTCTGTACTCGGTATATTACCAGATCGGGCAGCATCACCAGATTACAATTGGGGATATAAAGGCCCAGTACAAGCGTTGTGACGGTGGTATAACGACCGTCAAGAAACTTCTTGAAAAGTTCAACAGCTTCAAGTTCAATGGCCAGAATGGTAAGACCGGCAAGACCACGAAGTATAAGTACATGCTTGCAGAAAGACGCTTCCTGGATATGCTCCGGTCAAGATACGGAAAGGAAGACATTGGGCTGTACAGGCTGTCACCCGTAATCATCGAGGACTACTTCCAATATCTGAAGAACTTCAAGGGGCAGAACAACAACACAGCCTGCAAGTCCCTCAAGACTTTAAGGAGCATCATCTTGTTCGGAATCAGGCTCGGCGTGATAGTCAGTGATCCGTATATTGGTATTGTCCATCACCTGTACCCGGTGAAGCGCACTTACCTTACGGACCGTGAGCTGCACGCCGTCATAGTTAAGAAGCTCGGCACCAAGCGGCTTGAACGGGTGCGCGATGTATTTGTGTTCGCATGCTATACGGGCATGTATTATTGTGAGATCAGCCGCCTGAAGGACGATGACGTAGTTGAAAGCTGTGGCAAGAAATGGATAAACACCCACAGAAAGAAAAACGGACAGCCCGTATTCGTCCCGCTTCTGGACAAGCCGCTGAAGCTCATCCGAAAATACAGAAGGATGCGCAGCAAGCAGGATGATGACAGCCTTTTCCCGTTAAAGTCATCCACAAAGACAAATGAATATCTGAAAGAAATCGCCGGCGTGTGCGGAATCAACAAGAATCTCACATTCAGAGTAGCCCGTTATACTTTCGCGACGCTGGCGCTGATGAATGGCGTCCCCGAGGAGACGATTGCCGTGATGCTTGGGCACAGCAGCACGAGATACACCCAGATCTATGCCCAGATGACCAACAAGAAGGTGCTTGATGACATGGACAAGTATGGTGGCAGGCTCAAAAAACTAGGACTATGATAATGGCAGTCTGACGCCCCTGAGAGGATAAGAATGAATTCTGTAATCTAATAAATTTGCGAATGCCTATAGTGTTGCACCTGCATTTGGAGGATGACAACACTATAGGTTATTCCTTACGGGCATTACGGACTTAAGAAAGAACTTTAGAAGTTCACCAAAGACGTTGTATGCTGAACACAGGACAGGCCGATTAAAACCTCAGAATATATCCGTCTCCCTCCTTGAATGCATTGCATCTTTCAAGATAATGACGCGTTTCTTCAAAATTGTCGCCCGTGATGTTGGCACTGAAATTTCTCACGCGCGTCATGGCATGCAGCAACACGCTGGGGTCATTTCTGCGGGTTAGGCGCCTCAAGGCATTGAGATAGTCTTCCCGGAATACAGTGGGGATAATGATCTTTGACTGGTCAGCCGCTACAAGTTCAGCGTTCATCATGATTCGAGAGATACGTCCGTTGCCGTCTGTGAATGGATGCACCTCACTTATCATGAAAAGCATAAACATAGCTTTGGCAAATGGGTGCTCCAATGCCTGATAATACTCAAATCCCTTGCGCAGCGTACCTCTGACCAATGTGCAGTCTACAAAATGAGTGTCTCCTGCATGATTGTTCTGCATCTTGAACATTCCCGGATTTCTGTCTGGCCGCGCTGCCATCATCACGCGGTGCCGGTCTTGCAGAATATCTATCAGATCATCGGCCGATGAGGGAGTACGGCGCATCTCCCTGCGGCTCGCAACGATCTGAAAGGTGCCCAGCACATCATGGGAGTCGGCGTTACGGGCTGGCATAGGCTGTCCCGTCTCAACAATCTGGCGGGCATCCTCAATCTCAAACTCCGTACCTTCAATATAGTTGGAGAAATAGCTTTCAAAGAAAGCAAAATTACGGAAGGCAGAGGTTTCCACGTTAGGCTCATCAATCAAAGGGAATGGCTCGTTGTGCAGGGCATCGAACAGAATGCCAAAGAGCTTTATCCTGTTGGCATCGTATGGCTCTCCTTGGGCTCTTGCCAGTGCTGCCGGTGAGGTGAGAACCTTGGACGGCTTCGTGCTCAACAAAGCACTTATGATGGTATTGAGTGTTTCGAACTCGGCCTCCATGCCCAAACTCCCGGCAATCTCACGTGCCTTGTCACGAAAAGAGTTCAAGCCCTTCTCACCGTTCACTTGCAGAATACGCTCCAGGTAGTCCTCGATACTGGTACGGGGAAGGCATTTGGAAGAACCTCCCCTCGTTCGTCCTTTCTGAAGGTTTTCCATCGTTCTGCGTTCCGCACTTGATATATAGAGATTCTCGATGAAGGGCATGTCGTATTCCGTTCCTTTAGGCCCTTCCATCAGATGCACCTTTATACCGGGCAAAGTAACATTCTTCGTGTAATTGTACGTCAGATAGATATCCCCTTCGGACGTCGGCTTCAACTCAAAAGCTGACCTGTGGCTGATAACCGCCTGAGGATAGAGCTGACCGAGAATGAAAAAGATGTTATGCCTTATGATTTCCTCCGGTGTGTCCTCCATATTGGTGGTGTAAACCTTGGGTGCAATCTTTCTCAGCAATCCAGCCTTCATCATGGAATTCATTTCTGCTGACTTGCCTTTATCCCGAGTACCCATAAATATCTCAGTGATATTGTTTGTTATTAGTTTATTGGTCATGGACTTTCGTTTTTCTGCAAAGTTAGGCAATTTCGTCGGATAACAAAAAGAATTTTGAAATTTTGTCGAATAAGAGCCGCTTTTTCTGAAGTTTTGTCGAATAAGAAATACCATCAAGCATGTGTTTCAGTCAATAAGGACAGTAAGAATACCCTCATAATAGAAATTTTGTCGAATAAGAACCGCTTTTTCTGAAGTTTTGTCGAATAAGAAATACCATCAAGCATGTGTTTCAGTCAATAAGGACAGTAAGAATACCCTCATGATAGAAATTTTGTCGAATAAGAGCCGCTTTTTCTGAAGTTTTGTCGAATAAGAAATACCATCAAGCATGTGTTTCAGTCAATAAGGACAGTAAGAATACCCTCATGATAGAAATTTTGTCGAATAAGAGCCGCTTTTTCTGAAGTTTGGTCGAATAAGGTGGAAAAACAGAAATAGCGATGTTTATGGATCTCTTTTAGGCGGAGTCAATTAGCAAGTGCAAATTTAAGAAGTCTTTTTGTAAACGGCTTCATCTGGAGTGAGAAAATTTAATTTTTCTTTGTATCATCTTTATTCTCTGTTGACTTACATCTTTTAAGTCATTACCTTTTGGAATGTATTGCCGTATGAGTCCATTGGTGTTTTCTATTCCACCTTTCTGCCAGGGCGCATGAGGGTCGGCAAAGTACACCTTAGTACTTAACTTTTTAGCTATGTACTCATGACAGTAGAACTCAGATCCATTGTCTGTGGTGATGGTCTTCTTCAGATTTTCAGAATCTTTAAAGCGATGGCAGCACATGCCTCTGCATCAGCAAGTGCGTGATGATGGTTCTTCAAGTCGTAACCGCAACGCTCGGCGATGATGTCGAGATTATGATGACCGCCAGGCCATACTTGACGGGATTTTATGAGAGTGCAGTAGAACGGATAATCTGGATAGTCCATCTGGTACATACGGAATACTGCTTTGAGACAGTTCTCGTCGAAAGCCTTGTTGTGTGCGACAAGTGGAAGTCCTTCTATCATTGGTTCTATCTGTTCCCAAACTTCGGGGAAGATAGGTGCTTCCTCAGTATCCTCACGGCATAAGCCGTTGACACTTGAACATCTGTAGTTATAATAATCCGGCTCGGGATGGATAAGAGAGTAGAACGAATCTACCTTCTTTCCATCCCTTACTACAACCACTCCTACAGAGCATACACTTGTCTTGTTGAAGTTGGCAGTCTCGAAGTCTATAGCTGCGAAATCTTTCATATCGTTTTGTGGGTGTAAAGTTACAAAAAATCTTTGAATGTTATTATTTGATTACTATTTATTTAATAGCTTGCTATACAAAAGACGTTACTTCGTAACTATATCTTCAATTAGATTATCATTGTATAGTCCCAACCTTATAGCATTCGACATAAGTGCAGAGTATATCCTCCAGAAGTTTTTTCCATGCATTCTGTCATCTCCCTTTCTACGATGACCTTCATGTTCTGTCCAATGGATATGATGAGCATATTCATGTATCGCTATTTCCTCCAACGGACACGCTACAATCCACTTTGAGTAGATATTTATCCTATAAAAAGATGGGGAATAGGAACCCATTCTTGTTTTAGGCATTCTGTCTCTGACTTTTACTTCAAATGGCTTCTTGCAGTGATAGATTTTGTCAAGAAAAACCTCGAAATATTCAGCAGATGGTATATTCATAAGCTTATTTCTTATCTAAGTATTCTATTTCTTCAGCAGTCAATTCACGGCTGCCAGTGTTATTGCCGTTCTTATCATACCATGTAATGATATTGCCTTCTCTAACGATGAACTCGTCCTCGTCAGCCTGTATGGGTGTGCCGCATGGTTTCATTGTTGCCAAAAGCTTGCAGTCCTCAGAAAGGATTTCCCATTCATTAGTAAAAAGTATTACGAAGAAGTCGCCGCAGACAACCACACCATGGAAGTCTTTTCTTTTCAAGCCCTTATTGCCATCACTTACGGGTGCAAATATACTTAGCTTCTTCTTATTGGTATCGGTATAAGTAATATCTACCGACGGAACGTAAACCACTTTGTTGATTTCAACACCATGAAAGCCTATTCTTGACATTCTGACATTGACACTCTTAATGTTTGACATAATTTATTTTTTAAGTTTATTGTGTAAAGCTATCTTGAGGTCGGACGAAAACGCGTTACAATCAAATGTTTTTTCAAGAAAAGAAAATAAATTTTCTTGTTCTCTCTACCCATCTTATCACATTTTGTCATCTGCAAAGCAAAACCTTGGAAGCCTTGCCTCCTACTCTTACTATTACTATTGGGGAATGGAAGGGTTGGCAAACATTGCTACCTTGCGCCTTTTTCTTTGCCAAGAGCATTCCGTCGATTGAGTAAAAACGCACTTCCGTATTATTCTTTAGCCCTGTAACCATGACGGTATTACCTGACGAATATATCTTTATGCCATCGTCAGTTATTGCCTTTATGCCGTTTGTAGAGTCCTCTAATGGTAGGACTTTTAAGAAATAATCGCCAACAGAGTCTTTGTATTCATCAAGTGAACTTTGATGAACATAAAGTGTAGTATTCATGCTTGTCATGTCTGCCGAAGGCGCGAATGCTCCGACCATACCCTGTGGCATCACTTCCGGGCGTGATATTACTTCCTTCAGTTCTTCACATCCGATAAAGCACTCACTTCCAATAGTTCGTAATGTTGAAGGGAATTCTATCTTACTTACTTTTCCACAACTATAGAATGCCTGCCATGCGATTGAGCTTACTCCTTCAGGAATGACAAGTGTACCTTCAAGATTTGGACACATGGCAAACGCTTGTATGCCAATCTCTCCGGACATGGTCTGAGGCATGGTAATCTTTCTTAATCCTCTGCAAGAGTAAAAGGCGGATGGGCCTATTCCCGTTACTCCTTCAGGGATATTCACCTCCTTGAGATTGAAGCACCAACCGAAACTATATTCGGGAATATCACCCTCAAAGGAATCCGAGATCTTTATACTGTCTAATTTAAAACAACTGTTGAAAGCTGAATTTCCCAAAGATGTTATTCCATTGGGGACTTCTATCTTCTCTATACTGTCACAATAAGCAAAGCAGAAGTCGGGAATCTTGCCGTCAAACAAACTTGGGAAAGAAACGCTTTTAAGGTGCTTGCAGCCCTGAAAGCAACTCTTTCCGACTTGTCTCAAAGTTGACCCTTTAGCGAATGTAACGCTTACAAGACTGTCACAGTTGAGGAATATATGTCTTTGCAGTTCTGTTATAGTCTTGGGGATTACGATGCTTTTTATGCTGCTTCCGCTAAAACATTCGTTTTCTATCTCAGTGACATAGCAAGTCTGTCCGTCTATAGTAACCTGCTCCGGTATAATTATATCGCCTGAGCAATTTCTGCCACTTGATACCAAAGCGGAAATATACCAGTTGTCTATATTATAATGTAGTCCCTGACTGTCATCGTATTCCGTGTATCTGTTACTGCTGGCTTTCAGCAATGTGTCGGTTACAAACACCTCCAATGCATTTGATCTGTTTCCATAACATTCATTCCACGTAGCACCGCTATCCGTGCTTTCAATTGCATAGACTTTCGTTATGCCTTTTGAAAATACATAGTCGAAGGGTAATGTAATGTTTTCCCATGAGTCTTTCCTTGGGAAGGTCACTGTTCTTTGGGAACCAATACAGGTATAATCCCCGGAGCCGTTTTTAATTGCCAATGACAGGGTAACTGTTTTGTCCTCGTCGAAAGGATTGGTGAATTGGTAGTCAATATCTCCTTGGAAAGACTTTGTCGAGTCTTCACGGTTAAGTTGCTTGAAGTCGACATATCCTGCTTCCAACAAACAGTGGTCGTATTCGAATGACGACTCATGATTTTGACCGTCATTTGGTACAATCCCAATTACAATCTCGTTGTCATTGTTGTATCCTTCATCTGTCTCCACGGCTCCATAGCCACGACTTGACGGGTTAAGTATGGTGATGTCGAAATATCCGTCCGACATTCCGCCCCATCCCCAATTAATGTGGTAAAGTCCGTCCGAGTCAAGTCCGTCACATACGAATGCATGACCTATGCCATACCCTGCGGCAAATCCGGAGTAATACATAGGACGTCCGGCGTTGAGTTCTTTTTGCAGTATATTGTTCCAGTCTTCCCACTCAAAGTATTCCCTTTTGAGATATTGCACGCAAGTACTGTCATAGTCGAAATACTTAATCATAGCCGGAGCGACGTCATCAGAAAAGCCTGTTGACATTCCGCCATACCACATTCTTATTGAGGCTCCCGCGTGTAACATCAGTGATGCCACCGCAGTGGCTTGCGCATCAGTATAGTTGCCATTATAACTCTCAAGCATACTATCCCACTGATATTGATAACTAGGTGGAATGGAGTCCACGCTATAGTTGTCCCTATTAATGGCAGGAATGCCTTTTTTAAGTGTTTTAGGCCATTTCCAATAGCGCATTATCTGCGCCATAGCAGTAGCGACGCAACCGGTAACAGCCCTGTTCTCACCATCATACAATGGACACAGGTTGTTAAATGGCTCTCCCTGATTCCATTCGATACCGCCAAGAAGCGGCGCGACAGCATTGAAAGAGCCGTTTGTTCTCTTCATTGCGGCATTGACATTCTTCACTGCCTTTTCCTCACCATTCTTCACGGCTTCAATTGTATTCGTGTAAGCGTCAAGGAAATCGCCCAACTGTGTAGGAATGCTGTCTTTGTTGAAATGTCCTTTGTCGCTATAGCCAACTATGGACGGCAATTGCCCGTCTCCACCGACAATAACGAAACCATTATTATCGGCGAAGTTGAATACGTAGTAAGGACTTGCATTGCTTTCCTCTTGCTGTTTGATGTTCTTCTTAGCCTTGGCAGAATTGGAAGTCTCATCTTCCAGAGACAGGTTCATTACTTTGGCTTTCTCCGATGCAATGGTCATTGCTTCGTTGTAACTCCTTTGCTGGGCGCATAAGGAAACACAATGGACTAAAAGCAATAATGTCAGGCAGATTGACTGGGTATAACTTCTCATATGCTTTACGTTTTAAGTTCTCAATTTGCCTGCAAAGTTATTTCGAGGTGGACTCAAAACGTTGCCCAGTCAATAAAAAGTTTAGATTTTCTCGTCAAACATAGCTATCCGGACTTCACACCTTAATTATATATTGTATGTAAGCGGGGTTTCTTTCTTCAAAACATAGTGCGAGTCGACAACCGCTGCGTTGGAGAATACTGTGCCGAAATGTTCCTCGAACCCATACACATTATGGTCATGACCGAAAAGGTGCAGCTTAGGCCTTACATCCAAGACTTTGGCGTAAAGCTTATAGTCGCCGTAATGGAAATCCTGCTTCCCATGATACTCGCCACCATCAAGAATGCCGTATGGTGGCTGGTGTGTAACAAGCACGTCCGTGTCATCAGGTATTGCGGATATGAGCTTGTCATACGTTCCGTCCATAACATCTTCCATGAACATCGGCAAGCCATAGAACTTCACACCGTCAATGACTACTGACGAGTTGCAGAGGTAGTGAACATTCTCCGGCAAACCTTCTATCTTGTCGGCACCATACATACACATATCATGGTTGCCTGCGATAAAAGCCTTATGCTTGTAAGGTAAATCACAGAACCATTGCATAAATTCTATCGCCTCCTGCTCCGAGCCGCCGAAGGTAAAGTCACCGGAATGGACGATTACGTCGGCGGCAGGGAGGTTGGCTAACTTTGTGTGTTGGCCATGAGTGTCGGAAATGTGGAGTATTGTCATTATGTCAATGGTATAAGCTGTATCAGTGCTATGTAGGCATCCTCCTTTGCCAGCTCCTTTCCAACTATTGTCCAGTAAGCTAATGCTTCTGATGGCAGTCTGTTATATAACGTGTTCAGCCCTTTAGTGTATTCATCCATCTGTGTTTTTTGGAATGTAGGCGAACCCAAGACTATAAGATATTTCCCGTCGGTAGTACAATCTACCGGCCATTCGTCTAATTGCAGCACGGATGATTCATCAAGATGGAGAGTGCTTATCTTTATGGTGTTGGCGCCACTTGCAAGTTTTCTCCAATCTTTGAAATCAAATGAAATCAGGCCGTGGACAAGCAGAGAATCGCGGCACACAATTTGGAAAAGGTCTTTGACAGTACCGTATTGACCTTCTTTTGGAATCCAAATGTATGACAGTACGTTTCCCCATTCCTTTGCCCTTGGTTCGTCGCTGATGTCAATAACGAATACTTTTAATTTACCCGTTTCGTCTATGTCAACCCTTGGCAAATCATTAGGGCTTGCGTACTCGTCTATCAAGGCAACAAGGTAGTGGTATTTGTTGTTGGACAGAAGTTCAGTTTCGAACCACTCATCCAAGTCAGAGCGGAGTTTTAACAAGGTATCCGCCGCCTTGTCACCTAAAGCTATAAGATGAAATAATGTTTCTTGTTCCATAAATTCTTATTCGTATAGTTCCGACATATCCTTTATCCAATGCTTCATCTGTTGGCGCAAACTTTGGGGATGGATGACCTCGACATCGGGACCGTGAGATAAAAGTTCCTGGATGAAGTCGTAGGTCGGCTTGAGATAATACTCAAATACAGTACAGTCCTTGTTGGAACTTAGCTCACGTTGGGACTGATGCAGAGGGAGCGAGCGGAAGTAGTCTGCTTGTCCGTTATAGACGTTTATCTCTATCCGCTCTACCTTCTTGTCGTTGTCAAGAATGATACCATAGACGGTATCGTAAAGTTCCTGCGCATCGAAGCCTTTTGGCATTTTGAACTTCTTGTCGGTTATCTCCATATCATCGATACGGTCAAGAGCGTATGTGCGTAGCACGTTCTTTACGATGTTCTTACCGGTTATGTACCACCTCTGTTTGAAAACCTTCAGGCAGTAAGGCTCAAGTTCAACTTCTTGTGGTTCCTTGGCATAGAAACTCTGGTACTCCAGTTTGACAACCTTGTTCTCCCGCATCGCCTGAATGAATTCCGTCAGATATTCATAGCCGGACGGTATCTGCTCACAGATGATTCTGCCATTCAAGTCTTTGCCCTGCAAGAGCATATTGCCGACTGAGAAACTGTTGAGCAGCCACTCCTGTATTTCCGGCATGCCAGTTGTGTCCTTGCCTTCGAGATAATACCTGTTCGTCCGCTTGTCACATTCAATATAGACATGGAACTGCTCTCCGATTTGTACACGGTGTTCAAACCACGTCTTCCTGACAATGGGTCTGCCGTTATAAAGCCAGCACTTTTCCCATTTTTCATTAAGCTCGTCCAAAGTCAGGCCATGCCGTGACCTTGCGACTTCGTTGATTTCCCAAAGATAACGTCCAATAAGGTTTGCTGCCATAGTGAAAATTCTATTGTTCTGAATTAAAATATTAGCAAGGCATTATACGAGAAGAAAATGGCATTTCACGCTGCTATAATGCCATTACGCTGAGCTGTAATGGCATTATATCAAATTCCGTAGGCTTTATTTTATGATTTCGCCAAGGTGAGCCTTGATGTCATCGAGGATGGCATTATAGTGTTTCCACCTTTCGGCACCATCTATAGTCTTGTTATTTACATGAGTAGTTTGAGGATGATGGGTCTTATAGGCAAGTGGAATACCCTTGATGTTGAGTTTAACTACATCAGACTCATCTACTCCTTGCAGAGTTTCAGAGCCAATAAGTGGATAACCACTTTCGTCATTAAAGTTCTCATTGATGTATTCATCATATTTGGCATCGAATCCCGTGAAGAAAATGATAACATCAGGCTTGAGTATGTTGATTTCTGATGGAATCACATGGAAGTATTTCTTCTCGTACTCATGTGCAGTAGTGCTTGCTGATGTTCCGTTAGCCGAAGACAGCTTAGAAATGTTGTTCCAAAGATACACTGCATGTTTGTCAGGACAAACTTCTTTCAACCTTTCCTCTATTCCAGACATTATTCCATTTAGGCCAGTTGCGAAGAACGGAGTCTTTGACAATTTATCTTCAGAATCTACAAGGAAAAAGACACCTCTTTTGTTCCCGTCATTAACTTCCCTATAATTCCTTCCATAGAATTTCTCGTATTGTTCTACACAGCCATCCGACACACTTGACTCTTCATCCCATCCCCATATATGGGTTTCTCTTCCGAAGAACATCACTTTAAGGTTCGCATTTGTATACCATTCTTCGTTGCCGGTCTTATTTCCTTCCTCGGTAAATCTCTCAATACCAAGAAGGAATGGCGGTTGCACTTGGCTCTTGATTCCATCTTTTTCAAGATGCTCAAGAAGGTTGTTAAAGCGAGGCTCGTAAGCGTTGCATAATACTTCATTTACTGTCATAAGCTTCCGTTTTAAGTTGATAATCAATTGCAAAGATAACGATTTATTTCTTTCGTCGTTATTTTTTCTTGTTATTTTTTCGAATTTTATTCTTCTCCTAACCAACTGTATTTTATCGGTTCCAGTCCATGCGCCTTCATTTCTTTCTCATTCTCAATCATTTCCATGAGACACATTGCTGCAAAGAATGCATTCCTTCGTTGTGGTAGCCGCATGAATGGCATGCGGTTGTCAGCGTCTCTGATAGGAGTACCGAGGACGACACTCCAAGGATTGTCGATTGTCAGATAGAAACTTTCACCATCTGTGTACCCTTCTGAATATACTCCACGTTCGTCCTTTCTTCCTCTGCAAGGATAGACGAAAGTACCATCTGCTTCCAAGAATATTCCTTCCGGACTTGGCTGTGGCTTTTCCTTCAACAACAACTCGTAAGTTTGTCTTGCCGATTCCAGGTATTCTGTAGACACATGAGGATAAGCATTCAGGATATAGTTTCTTATGTGCTTCCACTTGCTGTTCCTCATGTAATATCCAACGGTCGGATATAGGTCGTGCTGCTCTTTAAGATAGAACGGACCGATGATTTGCCCGAAGTCCAGTTCCATCTGTTTTTGTATATCCCACTTGTACGTATAACATAAAGGTGTGCCGCGTATTGACAATAGTCTCAACGGGACTTTACTGTCTGCCAAATTAAGAAACTTCATCGGATTATTTGAAATGTCCAAAGCCGTGAGGTTATGAAGCCTGTTGACAGAAAACAGACACAGGACGTTGCCGTGGACATTGACATCTCGAAGATACGACAATCCCCTTAAGTCCAAATGTTTCAGGCTTTGGTTAGGACAAATCAGATACATCAATCCCTTGCATCTGTCGAAATTGATTGACTTTACCGAATATGCGGTCAATGGCCTGAATCCCATAATGACATTTTCCTCGTCTGACGTAATCTTTGTGTTCCAATTCTCGTTATAATCTGAATATTCATGACCTACGAAATGCCAACCGTTGACTTTCCATTTCTCTGTCTGCTTTTTCCCGTCTCCCCAGTCTATAGTTATCGTGGCGTTCATAAGGACATGCAGCTCCATTGTGAATATCTTCAATCTGGAACTTCCCGTTATCTCCAATACGTCATGTCTGTTGGGATGCATCTTCTTTTTCATTCGGCGGAAAGATATTTCAAGACGATAGGGAATTGAATTGAACTTATATCTCTTGTTCCCCGAATCCCAATGATGGCGGTACACGCTTGTCTCACGGTAGTTGCCATCATCTATAATCTCCTTGTAGTATTTCATTGCCATTGCGTCATCGCCCAACTTCTCATAGCACCTGCCAAGATAGTAACCACAGTCAGTACGGAACGCCTCGTAACACTGCTTGTAATAACATATCGCCTTCTGCAGGTCTTTTTCAGCGCCCATGCCATACTCATACATACGACCCAACATCTGACAAACAGACTCGGCCGCCATCCAATTGTATGGCGATTCCTCCAATTTACGATATACAGTCGCGCATATCTTGAACGCCATGCGGTAGTCCTTTCTTTCCAACATCCTTTTAGCCATTACTGCTCCCAAGTCTATATCTTTCTGATGGAAGATGCGGTGCATGGCTATGTCTTCTAACAATTGGCAGTTAGGGAATCGTTTAAAGTAAGTACAGAGCATAGTGCTGAGATGATTTTTGGCAGAGAACACATCTTCTTCTTTGCCAGTCAAAGGTTTCGTTGATTGAAGGAACTCTGTATTTACTACCTTACTGAACCATTCCAATTTCATCAGTTCTTCAAAGGAACAATTACTATAGCTTCCTTCTTTGCCCGTAGCAACCTCTTCTATTACTTCAAAGAATGGGTCGAATTCCGCTTCAATATCATTCCTTTTATATAGTGAATCTAATATTGATGTCATAAACTATTCGTTTTAAAATTTACGGGTGCAAAGTTAAATTCAGACTGGGCCAAAACGGGTTACACCCACATAAAAACTTCCCAAAATATTTTTTTTCTAATATTTTATCGCACTGGGCAACGTTTTGAGGCAACCGTATGCTAATTTTGCCATCGAAATCATTTTAAAGCAAAAAATATGAGTTGGAAAGTTTTTCGTATTAAGCCAAAGCGCATTGTCAAGCGCAACAGTCTCGTCCTCACTCCTGACATGGAGGTGACTGTAACGACTAAACAGTATCAGAACAGCCCCTTTGACAACGGGGCGCAAGAAGTCAAAGCTATGTACAAGCATATCTATGGTTTTGACTATCAAAAAGCATGTTGTACTCCTAATGACTTTACTTATAAGCCATTAGCTTGAGCCATAAATTCTCTTATATACTATTCATCGGTGATGTCCTTTTTGTGGCATTGCCGATGATTTAAACTGTAAGATTATGAGCGTACAGGAAATATTCAATCTGCCTGCTGTCAAGGAAGTAGAAAAGAACATACTTGACTTGCAACGTGACATAGAGGTCTCTTATGGTCTGAGTGACACGAGTACCGCAATAATCAGACGATTGCTCCTCGTCAGAAAACACTTGCTCGAACATGAGTTTGTTATGGACGAGATGTATAAAGGCTTATTGGGCGATTTCAACGAAGCTTTACGCCAACAGTTAGTTGCCATGCGCTACAATGCCATAAAATCATACAATGCCGTTATGCTGACAGATGTAGACGGTGACATTGAAGTAACAGGAAAATGTTATCTGGGTTATGGCTACCCAAAGATACATCCCGTTCAAACCATACGCGCAAAGAAAATGTGGTGTATGCTCAATGAGACTCTTGACCACTATAATAGAAATTACGAGAATGGTGTATGTGATGGATGGCGTTATCCAAGAGGTGATGGATATACAGACTCCGAGAACTATCTGTTGTATCTTAACGATGAGGTGGATAACTGGGATGATTGGTTCTTTGGTAATAAACTAACTGCCGATATGCATCTTATTCATCCAATCAACCAACTGCTTGAGGTCACCTGTTTCTCTATATTTGATTTGCTTTGGGTGCGTGATTTCAATATTGAGATAACTGTTGAGACAGATTATGATACATATAAAGGCGACATGCAGGTTGATGACCTAGATTGGTCGAAGTATGATTATTCAGACTGATATGGCAAAGCGGAAGAAAAAGTTCACAGAGTCACAGGAATGGAGTTACAAGAATGACTTCCCAATCGGTGAGGTCTGGGGAACGTATCACACATTGGCGAAGTTGATAGTGCCACGATTGAGAGCATTCAAGGCTCTCGACAAGCAAGGTTATGCTCCGGGCTTTAAGGATATTGCCGATTGGAATCTTGCCATCCAAAAGATGATTGACGCTTTCGAGTTGTTGGAGGATAGCAACACATTGACAGAAGAAGAAAACAAGAAGGTTGACGAAGGGCTCATGCTTTTCTGCAAGTATTTCCGTAACCTTTGGGATTAAAGATTTCTAAGAAGATTTCTTAAAAAAGGCTCCAATCCTAGTATTCTTTCATATTTTATTCTTATCTTTGCAAAAAACAAAACGATGAATAATATTTTTGGTGAACTCAGAAAATATGCGCGTAAAAACCATCCTATTTTAACTTACGACGGTCGTGAATTATATGAAAGAATTGCAGAAATTGGACCCAATATTATTCTAGTCGCATAGATTTTAGTTATTCTAATAGATTAGAAAAATTAATAGCCATAGCTAAGGCAAAAACTCTTAGGTATATACATGAGAAAGACTATGACCGTAAATATAATTTATATGACATTATGTTACAATTGTGTCCAAATAACAAGGGATTAGCGGGCGTTACAACTTATGTGTTAGAGTTAGCCATTGATATAAACAAAAAAATAAATATTAATAAATCTGAAGGTTACGAGAAATACGAAGTAACAGATGCAGATATTAATAAGGTTGTAGATGGACCTGTAATTTGCGCTGATGACTATGACGAATTTATACATTCAGCAATAGATTTCAAAAAAGAAGAACTAAATGAATTATTAATAGATCGTGTTTTAATTAGTTTTGATAGCTATATATCAGTTTACGAGAATGCTAAAAAAACAAATATCGTAGGGAAAGATTTAGAATATCTGAACAGAATGAAGATATATAAAAGCAAAACAATAGACTTGTTAGAAGCGCCTGAAAACGTTTATTGGCTTTGTGTAGATGTAAATAAGAGATTCGAAGATGGAGAGCAAATATCTACCGACTCAGCCTGGATTTTTAGCCAAAAAGAGATAACAAATATATCTCTTATTATAATTAATTAATATAGATTCAAAATAGTGACGAATTGGAAAAGCAAGGTAGTGTCACTGTCTATTCACGTGACGCTACCGACCTAAATCGTTTTATTTGAATAAACTACCCTTTGACCAATAGTTATTTGCGAGTCGATGGACTTCATTCCTTTGATAATAGATACTTTCTTTACCTAAAAGCACCTTCTATTTCGCCATATTCAGTTTTTCCCTTCTCATTTTTTTTGATAAATTTTCTTGCTATATTTTCCAAAAAGTATGCTCCTCCATTTCTATAAATGAAGAAACTATTTATCTGAGGACGCTGATATTGAAGGATTTATTCTTCTACTTTTCAAAGATTATTTGCAGGAATAGATTAGACTTGCCAACGGCATCAACCTATATCCAAAGATAGACAAGGAACTCGGACTTGGCGTATTATATCCCTCTATTGAAGATATTGCCATACAGAATGCCAAGAGATACCGTGCACACGTTGCCCCGACCGGTGCTTAGCCTTGAACCTTCTAGGACTATCTACTCAGGTACCTATGAACGTGGTGTTCCTGAAAGACGGATCACCAAGAAAGATTAGGCTTGGTAACGACAAGACAATAACGTTCAAGCATACTGTTCCAAAAAAATCTTGCTTTCGTGAACAAGACAGCCCAACTGGCTACATTCGCATTGAAGGAGATTGGTAAAAGCAGTGACAATAAAGAGCATCTGAAAGCACTAAAACAAGCATTCTCTACCATTAACGAAAAGTCCACAGAGGCTGATTATAAGCTGATGCCAGCATGGATTAGGAAAATAATAAAGAGCTTTTATGAATAGTTATTATAATTACGCGTTGACAAAAATGAGGAAGACTGCAAAAAAGCCCCATGTCAACTATGAGTTGAAGAAAGAACTTGTTTAAGGCCATGGCCCAGCATAAGACGGCAGGGCTGTTGCCCGTGCTGAAGGCTACTCATGGTGACAAGACGAATTGGGATTGTTCCTACCACGTGCGATTGTCAACCGTGTAGGCGAGCCTTGAACTGTCTTATTTGAATGAAAAAAGTCTTTTGACCCATAGCTATTTGTGAGTCAAAAGACTTAATTAAATTCTTTTATTATGAATACTTTTCCTACATAAAAGCATCTTCTATATCGTCATATTCGACTTTTTCCCCTTTCATTTCTTTAATAACTTTTCTAGCTATACTTTCCAAATAATATGCTCCTCCATTTCTATGAATGAAGAAGCCATCATTAATGTATACAGGAGATGGCATCCATGGATTAAATGCATTTTCATCTTTGGCGAGAACTACAAATACTTCGCCTTCTTTTATCCATTCTTTGTCTACTACGACCCCTGTTTTCCTAGTATTCTTACTAATCTGAATTTTCGATTATTTTGTAGCGATAACGCTGGCCAAAAAGCTAATTATCTATAAATCAGCATACATTTAACTTATTATGTTTTGTCATTTCATTTATTATTGTTACATTTGTAGCGGTAATCAAAGATATAGCACAATGGCAAGGCCTATAAGCGATGAGACGGCTCACAAGGTGACGCTTCACATCAATA
>NZ_VUNG01000021.1 GCF_009695775.1 Hallella mizrahii
GTTTTGCTTGTTTTCTTTTTGCAACACTAAGATAAGTGAAAATTCTGACATGGCAAAATCCTGGGCAACTTTTTGTTGCTCAGGAACTTATAAATAAAGTTAAATTATAGTGTTGCGGAATTAAGGTATATCTTATCAGAGATAAAGATATAATCAGCGAGAATGCTGGTAAAAGTGGTGCAGAGCAAATCTTATCTAATCTTACTGAACTTATCCGTAACAGCCTAAAGATGAGAGCACGGGTATTTACCCAAGAAGAATTGGATTTGAAATCTCATAGATTATCCTATCATCAAACGATTTGAAGAGATAGCTGGTATTGAGTTCGATTGGAATAGGTTTCACAATCGCAGAGAATTTAGCCTGCATAATTCATGCCGTCTTAAGACAGAACCTCGTTTCCATAAAAACGAAGTTGTTGGATAAGAATCTGTAGATTTGTCGAACCTATGCCGTCATTTTGATGTCCCAAGCATTGGCTCATGGGTGTCTCCTGTTTCTAAAATACATCCGAATTTTGCCTATGGACATGCATAGTCTCATGCCTTGTTCAGGCATGTTTAAGAAATCGTATTGTCTGGGGCGTAAGCAGTCAGCCTTTCAAGGTCAACAGTCAGTTCTTCGAGATGCCGATGATGTGGTGAGAAACTAACATGTATGGAAGTCTTCTTTTCCACAATATATACAGCACTGAGCATAATGCGTTTTATAAAGATGTCCATTGTGAAGTTCTCTATGGCAGTGCCATTGAAGAGCTTATGCTTCATCATGTGGGCAACGACGAAAGCCGCGGCATAAAGGAAAAGACGGAAATAGTTGGGCCGATATGAGTTGCATGACAAACGATCAGCTTTGAAATACTTGACGTCTTATCCATAGCTCCATCTCACCGCGTTTGCAATATCTTTTGTAGATGGTTTCAGGTGAATTGTTCTTGTTCTTCGTGACAACGAGCCGTATATTGGTCCCTTTGGCGCTAACCTCGATTTTGGCAATGACGCGCTGCTCATATTTCCAACTCTGTATCTTGTAGTTCAGCCTGAAATACCGGCGTATCACAACATTGTCTTTACTCTCAGAGCCATGTACCCTCTCCAGAGCTTTCTTGAAATCATTCTCAGCACGTCTTCTTGGCTAGTCTACCATATCCAAAAGCTTTGCGTTACCGATCAGTCCTGTAAGATAGCGTACATACCATTTGCTCCATGCCCAGTCCGTGAACTCATGGGAGCAGAAATGGCTGTCTCTACGAAGCTCAATGACAGTGTTTGGCCAGCACTCATGAAGGTATTCGACGACCCGGCGGAGAATACGCAACACATTAAATGTTGAAGGAAGAAGGCATGGCCTATTCCTCGGCATGCTTTCTTGAAGGTTAACTTATCCCGGCAGACCTATCTATTACAAATTAGACCCGACTTCGGATTTGGATTCGAATTGGGGTGATTGATCTCATTGATCTCGTTTATCGTATCCATGAGCATGCCGAGCGCTTTGTCTAAGTTACCATGAAATTGGGCATCCACCAAAACTTCCTGTACAGCCAACAATGGAAAGTTGGATAAGGCATCCAATTTACCATCTTTGTTTAAGCCCTCGACAACATTCGTCAGCAAGTATGCGTCCAGCCCTTCCTTGACATTGTAAAACAGACCGTACTTCTCAAGCAACAGCTTGAACTTCTCATCTGACACATAGGAGCGTGGAATCATCGTAATATAAGGATAAAGCCCCATGGATCGTGCCAAAAATTCCAAAGACTTTAAATTCATGTTCGTATCCCCTCTCAGCATCTTAAGCAAGTTGCTGTAATCTTTTCCACACGCACCCAGGAATGCTTTAGCATCCTCATATCCTCTTTCTTTCATGAGTCTCAACAGAGTCTTTGCAAAAATGATGTTCATGTATGCAAAATTGGGGATAAATTACGAATATGCATAATATCAGAACACCACCAATAGTATTACAACGCCACTCGTAAAAGAATAATTTGTAAAAAGTCTAAAAACACGTAAATCCTCCAACATCAGTCGGACTAGAGTACGATGATGGTGTTGTGAAGAGGCGACTTGAATAATCAAATCTTGCAAAAAAAAGAAGCCCCGTACCCGTGGAACGAGTACCAGGCTTCTTAATGTGCTTTAGTATAACAGTAACATCGTCTGTACATTACTCTCCTTCTATGAGCTTCTCTATCTGAAGTCTTGGAAAGAGCAACCTCCCATTGAGCTTCTTAGCGGGAATCTTGCCCGAGCAGACCCAGTTGTATATGGTTTTTTGCTCCACGCGGAAGAGCCTTGCCGTTTCCACAATGTCAAGATAGCCATCTTTCTCCCTCATGGTCTTGATCTCCCTGAGAAGCTCAGAGTGTCGGTTCAATTTGTCCTCCATTACTTTCAGCTTATCCATGATAGCATGGAATGATTCTGTCTGATTCTCCTGTATCATAACTTCCCCATATTATAATTAGAATCGCCGAATTGCGTAATGATACCTCTTTCCTTCATGATGGAGACGTACTTCTTGGCCGTCCGTTCCTTCACGTCCATATTCTCCATCACTAAAGAGACCAACCGCGTGTAGGGCATGGCACCCTCATGTTTGAAGATGCCCTTTGCCACATCCTTCAGCTCCGTTTCCTTCCACTTCTCTTTCTCATCCTTCGATTTCTCACCCAGATAGACGAACATATCCTTCTCTTTGTCCCATCCGAATTTCATCAAAGGCACATCGAGCGGACTCCCATCCCGGACCTTCATCGCCTTTACCATCGAGAAGTTACCGATCTCATCCTTTTCTATAGACAGGATGCCCGATGACTTCCGCTGCAGTTCTGAGCCAAGATGTCCCCGAAGTTTGAAACCGTTCGGCACGAAGTGCAGCACACAGACAATACAGGTATTGTAGATGTCCGCCAACTTATAGAGATCATCCACTATACTGATGCTCTCCTGCTCATCGTTAGCCGATCTTACAAGGTCGGCGACACCGTCTATCACCACAATCTGTATGCCCTTGTGACGATAATACAACATGTCAAGCGCATCCCTGATCAGCGTCAGTCGCTCATTCCTGGCCATGGCTGTCATGTATACCGGGTGAAAATAATCCGGCTTGGCATCAAAGCCGCTTCTTTTCAATATCGTGGAGACGTTCTTGTACAGCTGAGCCTCAGACTGTTCCGTATCGAACAGCAGCACAGCCTTCTGATTTTTGTTCCTTGCAATATCCAGTCCCAGCGTCATATCTTTGTCCAGCTCTTCCTCCGACAATGCTCCGGCGACGATAGAAGAGATGTAGTGGCTTTTTCCTACCCCCTCTCCGCCTGTGACACAAAGTAAATTACCGCAGCTTCCTATCGGCACGCCATTGACCCCCACCACCATCCTGGACAGTTCCGGCGGATTGTCGTAGTCCAGCTCACAGCACTTGAGCAGACTGGCCGTCTGTTCGTGTTTTTCCTTGATGATGGACAAGAAGAGATTGTTGATTTCCTCTGCTGTCCCTCCACCGGCAAAGAAGTCCGACACATCTTTGTGTTCCTTTGTGCCGTCCAGCGGAAGTTCCATCCTCAGAAGCCCTAGTTCCGCATTGGCCATCTGTATTTCCCGGGAGCACTTCACTCCCGTCTCATCCATGTCGTAGAGAAGCACGATGTGCTTGAACCGTCTTTTGAGTCTCTCGAGTATGGTCTTCGGCACATTTGCCGTCTCGCTGTTGAAGGTGATGGCATTGAAGCCGTGTGCTGACAGGCTCATGACATCCTTTTCTCCACCTGTGATGAACACAATATTGTCTCTTGTGGGCAGCTGCTCCATTCCGAAGATATAATCAGAGCCGGAGGAACTGGCGTACAGGAACCGGGGCTTGCTGAACGGCCGGTACACCTTTAAGTTACTGCCCACGTGGTAGGCGAACATCGGCTCGCTTTCAGAAGACATGAAAGAGTAAGGCTTCCCCTCATCATTGACATTGGAGTACCGGTGAGCGCTCGTGACATTGAAACGGCAAAGCGTTTCTTTGTCGATGCCGTATTTTGCCCAATAGCGCAGTTCCGTCTCGCTAAAACTCTTTTCCGTCACCTTAGCCTTCTTGGTAACATTCTTGCTTGTAGTAGAAATCTTTGCCGTTTCTGTGCCGGATGGTTGTGGCTTTCTGAAGGGCACCGCTTTCACTTCACTCTTGAAGTTTGGGTCAGCCATTGAAATGTGCAGTCCGAGGTCTCGGTCTATCTTGGAGAGGATGAGCCTGAAGTCCCGCTTCATGTCATAGTTGAACATGGTGGCAACGAACCAGAAGCAGTCGCCGGAGTACTGAGATTCACCAAAATCCTTATAACGGTAGTAGCCCGTCTTGGTATCCAGATATATGTGACAGGAAGGTTTGGTGTCATGATAAAAGGGACTCTTGAATTTCTTCTTCGGTATAACCTTGAAGGGCATGTAGTAGTTGAACACATCCAATCCCCTCTGGGTGCTCATCAGTATGCAGTCTCTGTAATTCATACACAATCATCCATTTATCGGTATTCGACTTGGTTCCCAGGGTTATTGGGAGTGATGCAATGCAAAGGAATCGTCTCCCGGAAGGCCTGCAATCGCTGCAGAGCGTCCATTTTTGAGAGTCCCTTGAAAGTGATGCGACCCATCATGATTTCTCTGACAAGATCTCTGTAAGGATAAACCACTTGATTGGCCGAGATGTATCGGAAGGGAATTGTCCTTCTCTGACGCAGACGGTTCAGCGTTGCCTTGGATACGCCCAACACATCAATCAAGTCATTAGTCGACAAGGTTGCATCATCAGCCTCATGCAGCAGCTCTCCTCTCTTCTTAAACTCTCTCAGCATTTCAGAGAACTGAGCTGACAGGTTAGAGATCGCATTCATGATCTCTTCATGTCTTTCTTCGTCCATTTCAGTTTTTTAATTAGTTAATTTATTAAAGTTATACATCGTTAGTCAATCGCCTTTAGTTGTAAGATTACCTTCGATTTCATTAAGAACCAAAGTCAGACAAACCACGGTGGTCTTCACTGAAACGTAGCGAAATCATAACATTAACCTAGCTCAGATCTGGGTGCAAAGTAAATATAAATTCTTGAATCATCAAAATTCTATAACTCTATCAATAGGTTTTTAACGCCATTATCATAAACTAAATTTATAAAAAATATAAAAATCGAAAGAATATGCGAATTGTATGCAACGATATGTTACTAAACAGCGCGATTTGCTTTCTATTATTTACCAAGAATGGTGTACGAAGTACTATGCCTTTTCCAGTATGGTAGCATTAACTTTATGATACTGTCCAATTAAATTGTAGGTCTCATAACGAGGAAGCTTCAATGTCAAAGTTTGGAAAGCTTCAATCTCACCCGGCGTATCATCAGCGAAATCGCCAGTTATACATCCACACTGACACTGATTCGTGAAGTCCCCGAGGAGACCATTGTCGTGATGCCAGGAACCAGTTTTATAAGGTACGCCCAAACCTATGCCCGGATAATGAACAGAAAGGAGCCGGAGAACATGAGAGCGTATTCCGTGCCCCAGAAGCTTAAACTGTGATAATGGCAACCTGCCCAAAAAGAGAGCGGGAATATGCTGTAATCACCCCAAAATTTATGAAAACCTTATAGTGCAGTTCATGTACTTGGAGGCTGGCTACACGATAGTTTTATCCTTACCGGCTTAAGGAAGAACTTTAGAAATTTAGCAGCGACGCTATATTCCAGGGTACAGGCCAGGCCGGTTAAAACCTCAGGATATATCCGTCTCCCTCCTTGAATGCATTGCATCTGTCAAGATACTGACACGTTTCTTCAAAATTGTCGCCCGTGATGTTGGCACTGAATTTCCTTACACGGGACATGGCACGCAGCAACACGCTGGGGTCATTTCTGCGGGTCAGCCTCCTCAAGGCATTGAGATAATCCTCCCGGAATACAGTGGGTATTATGATCTTTGACTGGTCAGCCGCTACAAGTTCAGCGTTCATCATGATTCGGGAGATGCGTCCGTTGCCGTCCGTGAATGGATGCACCTCACTTATCATGAAAAGCATGAACAAAGCTTTCGCAAAAGGATGCTCCAATGCCTGATAATACTCAAATCCCTTACGCAGCGTTCCTCTGACCAATCTGCAGTCTACAAAATGAGTATCTCCTGCATGGTTGTTCTGCATCTTGAACATTCCCGGATTCCTGTCCGGCCGTGCTGCCATCATCACGCGGTGTCGGTCTTGCAGAATATCTATCAGATCGTCGGCAGATGAGGGCGTACGGCGCATCTCCCTGCGGCTCGCAACAATCTGAAAGGTACCCAGCACATCATGGGAGTCAGCGTTACGGGCAGGCATAGGCTGTCCCGTCTCAACAATTCGTCGGGCTTCCTCAATCTCAAACTCCGTACCTTCAATATAGTTGGAAAAATAGCTTTCAAAAAAAGCAAAATTACGAAAGGCAGAGGTTTCCACGTTGGGCTCATCAATCCATGGGAAAGTCTCGTTGTGCAGGGCATCGAACAGAATGTCAAACAGTTTTATTCTGTTGGCATCGTACGGCTCTCCGTGAGCTCTTGCCAAAGCAGCCTCTGAGGTGAGGACCTTAGACGGTTTTGTGCTCAACAAAGCACTTATGATAGTATTGAGTGTTTCGAACTCAGCCTCCATTCCCAAACACCCGGCAACCTCACGTGCCTTGTCACGAAAAGAGTTCAGGCCATTCTCGCCGTTCACTTGCAGAATACGCTCCAGGTAGTCCTCAATACTGGTGCGGGGAAGGCATTTGGAAGAGCCTCCTCTCGTCCGTCCTTTCTGAAGGTTTTCCAGTGTCCTGCGTTCCGCACTTGATATATAGAGATTCTCTATAAAAGGCATGTCGTATTCCGTTCCCTCTGGTCCTTCCAACAAGTGCACCTTAATGCCCGGCAAAGAAACATTCTTCGTGTACGTGTAAGTCAGATAGATATTCCCTTCAGATGTCGGCTTAAGTTCAAAAGCTGACCTGTGGCTAATAACTGCCTGAGGATAGAGCTGGCCGAGAATGAAAAAGATGTTGCGCCTTATGATGTCCTCCGGTGTGTCCTCCATGTTAGTGGTGTAGACCTTGGGCGCAATCTTTCTCAGCAATCCAACCTTCATCATGGACCGCATTTCTGCTGACTTGCCTTTGTCCTGAGTAGCCATCACTATCTCAGAGATATTGTTTATCATCGGTTTCTTGGTCATGGACTTCTATTTTTCTGCAAAGTTAGGCAATTTCGTCGGATAACAAAAAGATTTTTGAAGTTTTGTCGGATAAGAGATGATTTTTCTGAAGTTTTGTCGAATAAGGAAAGTCATCACATAATTTTTTCTGTCAATAAGAGATGTAAGAATGCCCATGTGACAGAAGTTTTGTCGGATAAGAGCCGTTTTTTCTGAAGTTTTGTCGAATAAGACATAAAAAGATTGTGCTCCTACATTACCTCTGCTAATTTTTATTTAAGTTATGTATAGTTGTACGGCGATTGAGATTGCACATCATGCATCAGATATAACGAAGGAAATTGTATCAGTGAAGACAATCACTTACTGTCAGGAGGAAATACATGGCAGAAATATCATTTCTGTGACTAAGCCTTATGTTATCGTCAAGTCTGTAATTTTGGATCCTATTGTCAGATTCCTGGATAGTGCTGTGAAAAGCGTAAAATATCGGGGAAGTAAGATTAACCAAGATGCATTTGCTGTAGCCACTGATGATGCAGCATAATTGGATAGAACAAAATGGAAAATCAAATAAAGTATAGATTCCGTAGAATGGAACTCGAGCAGTTTGCCATGTTCGAGGAAAATTACAACAAAGACGTCAAAGAAGCTCAATTCCAAACGGAGGCACAATTTTCGTTTGATAAGGGTACTTCGGTGTTGTGCTTCCGTATCTCTGTCGACATGTCTGCTATGGATAAGCCGTTAGCCAAAATAGTACTAAAGAGCTTCTTTGAGATACATCCTGATTCACTAAAGCTCTTGCTCAAGGAAGACAAGATTGTTTTCCCTCCTGTTCCGTTAGTATAGTTTGCCTCTCTTTGCTATGGTGCTATCAGAGGTGTGCTGTTTGCGAAAACCCAAGATACGCCATTGGCAGGTTACGTCCTACCTCCAGTTTATTTCGGTAACATGATTGACAAAGGATTTGAAGTTGAATAGACGATCCTCTACAATGTCTTGACAATCGTCTTAGGTCCATTAGACTTTTTCAATAACGCTTGGCTGGCATACCCTTTGGTGCACGGTGCAAGTCATATATAAATATACGCTTGCACCGTGCACCAAAAGATGTAGCCAGAAGCGTTATTTTCCTAAGAAATGCTAAAAGATTTGGATAAGGTTCAGAAAAAGTGTATCTTTGAACCCGAAATCAGAGTATGATGGTAATCATTGCATAATCACGAAGTACTCATAGTTAAGCTTTACGCTGGCTACACGAAGAAAAGTCGAGATTTGCAAGCAACTGAATATCAGAGAGTTATACCGATTAAGTTCGGGGACCTCTCTCTCCGCCAGAAATGCGTAACTCGTTGTTTATCAGCAAGTTGCGCATTTTGCGTTAAAAAGGCCGGACGATTGACGGACGGCTTCTGTTAAGCATTGTTGGACGTGCATCTTTTATAGCTGGGAACGCAGCGACAAAAGATGTTAAAAAAATGTGCTCTAAAATTCAAGGAAGTAATGTTTCCAAGCTCGTAGGCTACACCTACCCCAAACTCCACAAAGGCAAAGAGTGGTATGTCGACTTCTATGCACTCGACCCTGCCACCGACACGATGCGGCGTAAGAAGTACAGCATCAGTACAGAATTTCGTGTTGCAGAACGCAACCGGCGCGCTACGGAGATTATCAATGTAGTGAGCAGCAAGCTCATGAAAGGATGGAATCCGTGGGTTCAGACCGACAATTCACGCGCTTATGTGCTCTTCGAGGATTGCCTGGAAAGGTATCTCGATTATGTCGACCGCATGGATCGCAAGAAGACACGGCAGAGTTATCACTCGCGGGTCAATGTGCTCAAAGAGTATATTGCCACCCGTACTACCCCATTCAAGTATGCTTATCAGTTTGATGAGTCCTTCTGCAACGACTTCATCGATTGGATCTTTCTCGACCGTGAGAGTTCTCCACGAACGCGTAACAATTATCGTGGCTGGCTCTACGGCTTCTCTGAGTTCATGGTTGCCCGCAAGTACATCGCTAACAATCCTGTTGAGAAGATCAAGGTGATGCCAGAGAACGGGGAGAAGTTCCGCAAGGACCTCACTCCGGAGATGCTCAAGACGATGACCAAGTATCTCACGGAGCATGACAAGTCCTTCCTCCTGGCTTGTCTCATGCAATATTACACGCTCATCCGTCCCGGCGAGCTTAGTAATCTGAAGATTGGAGACATCAGCCTGAAGAATCAGACTATCTTCGTTTCCAAGACTTTCAGCAAGAACCATCGTGATGCTGATGTGGGTCTGAACAAAATCATCATCAAACTGATGCTCGACCTCGATATCTTCAAGAGCACGAGCGACTGCTATATCTTCAGCCACGACTTTAAGCCGGGCAAAGAGCATGTAGGCAGCGACCAGTTCAACAAGCGTTGGAAGACGATGCGCAACGCACTGAAATGGAGCGACTGCTATCAGTTCTATTCTCTGAAGGATTCCGGCATCCGTGACCTTGCCAATTCCGAGGGCGTTGTCGTTGCCCGTGACCAGGCACGCCACAGGGACATCTCCACAACCAACCGTTATATCCAGAAGCATGATGTGCAGCCGGGAACGCTCAACTTTGAGGGTAACATGGTCTATGAAAAGCCCAAGGCGAAGGATGACGCTAAAGACAAATAGACAATAATAGAAATCAGCCACCCGTGGGATTAACCTCACAGGTGGCTGATTTATTATATGTGTATGGTATGAGAGTGCGATTTTTCCTTGTATCGTTGTAGCACTTATGGCTGTTGTGATAAATTTACTTGATTATCAATCATTTATGAAACGATACACCTTGTAGCATCCTCTCCTTGCGCTACAAAAACTACTCTACAGAGAACGTATAACAGATACTGGAGAGCGTCGGGGAGATCATATTACCGAGGTAGAACACCCCATAATCGCCCGGTGTCAGCCGTGCTGCAGGGATCGTGATGATGGAGCTGTGGTCTCCGAAGTTCTGATACCCGAACGACAGATAGCCAGCCTTGTCAGCCTTCTCCGAGTCTGCGGTGTTGATGAGTGCCGCCTTTGTCTGAAACCACTGCAGCCGGCGGTCTTTCTTCGACGAGGCGAATCTCACGACCTTGAACAGTGCCATGCCGTCCTCCCGTTTCTCTGCCCTGAGATTAATCAGCACCTTCACGTCCTTACCCTCATGCCTGCACTTCAAGGCAGATGAAGAACCGCTGAAGGTGAAGTCCATGCCCTCAGCTCCAGCTAACGTGTTGGCGGCATCGGCGAGACTGCCCACATTGGCAGCCGTTCCCATCACCTGGGCACCAGCCACTACGGCTCCCAAGGAAGAGCTCCCTGCTCCCGCAATCATCCCGATACCTCCCAAGGCCCCGGCGGCACTGGCAGCAGTACTCACGATGGAGGCAAGCTTGCCGAACTTGTTCTTGTGCTTCTCCATCTTGCCGTCTTCCATAGGCAGTGCCTTCAGGCTGTTGTCAGCAGCCACTAAATACATCAGGTCAGCAGCCGTTGTGTCAGGTTCAACGATTTCGGCAGCTTGTGCCTTGGCGATTGAGCATAATCCTCCGGCCATCAGCATGAGGACGAATGTGAAAACACGAATCTTGTTCAAATGTTTCATAACGTGAAAATGTTGTTGGTGAATAATATGAATTGTTTTATGTTCTTTGGGCTATACTTTCGCTTTTTATCGGTGCAAAAATAATCAATTTCCTTGAAACGACCAATACATTACTTAATAAATATGTGCTTATCCACATTTTGTTGTACCTTTGCATCTATGAAACATTCATATCTGCGTCTACATGCCTCCATTCTGCTGGCAGGAGCCACGGGCTTGTTTGGCAAGATCATCACCATCAGCGAACTGCCGCTGGTGTTCTATCGCGTATTGTTCTCTGCCCTGCTCCTCGCCTTTGTCATGGGTGTGCAGCACCGGCTCCACCGTCTTCCGTGGCGTCAGGTAGCCATGATGATGGGCTGCGGCGTACTGTTGGCCGTTCACTGGGTGTGCTACTACGGCAGCATCAAGATGGCCAACGTGTCCATCGGTGCAGTGTGCTTTGCTCTCGTGGGATTCTTCACTGCCATCATTGAACCCATCATCGGACGGCACCGCCCTTCGTGGCGTGAGCTGCTGCTCAGTCTGCTGACCGTCTGTGGCATCATGCTCATCTTCGGATTCGACGTCCGCTATCGTGCCGGCATCGCCGTGGGTTGTCTCTCATCCCTGCTCTATTCGTTCTTCTCCGTACTCAGCAAACGGGTACAGGCCACTACGGGACGCGCCAGCAGTACGATGCTGCTCTATGAGCTTACGGGTGGTGGCATCATACTTGCTATAGCCATCCTCGCCTATAGTGTGGCAGTACCCCAGGTTGTAGTCGTACCACAAAGTCACGACCTGATAGCCCTGCTCGTCTTTGCATCACTGTTCACCATCGGGCCGTTCCTGCTCCAGTTGCAGTCGCTCCGTTCCATCTCAGCCTTCACCGTCAACCTGAGTTATAACCTCGAGCCCATCTACACCATCACGCTCGCCATGCTGCTCTTTGGCGAGGCGGGTGAAGTCTCTTTAGCCTTCTGGGGCGGCATCGCACTCATCCTCTTGTCGGTAGCCGTACAGACGATTCTTGCCGTGCATTCAAGGAACAAAGGCAACAGATAACTTCGTCCCACGCCAGGCTTTTTCCCACCCTTCCCTACTTTTTCCTGCCATGCCGTGTCCTGCCATTCCGTTGCGCATGGAGTCGCAAGTCTTCGCCGTTGCGCCGTCATGCTTCACTCCATTTTCAGGCACCGCATGGCAAACGCTTGCTGCGGGACGGCTCTGCGATACCGTCCTTCCTTGATGCCGGTCCATGACTGGAGTGAAGACTGCACAAGTTCCGTTTCCTCTCCAGTCATCAACCGCATCCGCAAAAGTTCCGGCTTATTGCTTTGCCCCACCGTTGCGAGGCACCACGAAGAAGGCACTTGCAGGGTGCCTCACGCCCCCTACCCGATTAACGGGTCACAGCCGTTGCCCGATGCCTAAGTGTTTTCTTAGCCCATGCCCACACCACAAAACGGACGACGGCTATTCTGCTTTTCCGACCGTCCAGCCATTGCCGTCCGCACACTCCCGGCAAAGGCTGGCCGCTCAGCAGAACGTGCCGGCGAATTGACTTCCCTGCCAAGGCGCCACCGAAGCCCGACGTTGCCGGTCTCCACTTGCGCTTTTCTGGCAGTGAATACAATTCTGTGCCGTCACTGTAGCCGCCGTCCGCTTTGTTCCCACCCTTTCTGAACCGTTTCCGACCACTTCGGGAAACCTAAAGAAAGGGAAATTGACTCCTTGTCTATACACGTGCTACCGCCACAGCATTGGCAGCCCTCGACATCGACGGATATTCCATCTGGACATCATACATGTGGAGTATCCTGTAGAGGTTGCTCTTGCTGCGGTAACCGGTACGTTCCATAATCTCCTTGATGCAGTACCCGGCCTTATACATGTTGATGACCAGCTTATAGCGTTTCAGTTTGCGGTCGTTGTAGTTGGTGGAATAGAGTTCCGCCTCCAGGTCATCGTGCGTGTTGCGGTCGCGCTTGCTGAACACCTTGCAGATAAGGTCCAGCGTGTTGACCGTCTTCGACTCCGGGAACAGTTCGTCCTGCGTGTCCAGTCCGTCAGCGATGGAGACAATCCTTATGCCCGTCTTCCGGCAGAACTTCACAAAGAATATCATATCGTGGAAGTTGTAGAAGGCGTTGTCGAACGAAAGCAGCACCGCGCAGTCACCCTCCTGGAGCTCGTTGATGAACGCCTCCCATTGAGGCCGTTTCCTGCCCTTGCCGTTTTCCTTATAAAGCGTCTCACACCCGTGCACCCGCATCTGCTGGAGTGCATCCTCACCGTGCTCATTAATATGAGCATTACCGATATATCCGATATGTTTCATATTTCTCTGTGATTTATTTACAAAGATACTAAAAATATTCCATTTCTCGGCAAGTTAACCGTTATAATATCAAAAGATTACGAAATTAGTACCAAATTCGGCGTATTTGGTTCTATTTTCGAGTTTTACAGAACCAATAAGTTGCAAAACGGGTAAAAGACATACTATTTTGAGGAAGAATTGTTATCTTTGTTGTAGTATCTCACCAAAACCATCACAACAATGACAACAACCGGAAAAAACGGATTGCAACACCATCATTATCAGTCGGAACGGAGACTTGTCCGGCAAACCATACATACCATATTCACCATATTACCCATATTATCCATATTGACGTTTTCCGTCCTTTTGTCATCTTGTAATAAAGACGACAAATACCAGTTCACCACCAGTCGCAGTGCGGTCGAAACCTACCGTGCATTTCTCTGTAAAATCAAATCTGTCAGGACCAGCAATACCAAGGAATATGTCGCCTCATTGAAGGAATGGAAGGAAGTAAACGATACCGTTTACAAGTTCCTCGTTGCTGACTCTGCTTTTGTGAAGTACCATAATGAGGCGAACGACTATTTCCTTATCCGTGACTCCATCCGCAAAGAGATGCTCCGTCTCACCGAGACTTGGCGCTATGGCTACGACGATGTACTGTCCATCAAGGAGCAGACCAGCGCCTACAAAGATGACGGGGACCTGGCGGAAGCCGTCAGCCTTGCCACGCCTTTCTTTGCCTCCCTCGACAGTACCGCCATCAGTGTCTGCGACAAGGCCTCCATCCTGAAACGGTACCGCTACTTCCTGACCACCACCCTCAGCAAGGGCATCAACAACCGTGAGGACATGCTGCGCTTCATCCGTGACGAAGACTATATGTTCCGCACCTTCCTCCATCACCTCTATGAGATGGACGATGAGCCCCTGGCAGACATCAGCCGGAACACCGAGGCCATCTGCCGCAACATCTTCATCGCCGCCCGTGAAGGGCGCATCCCCTCCAAGGATGCCATCGTCTATATGTCCATGCGTACCGTACGTCGGCTGTTGCAGAACTCCGCCGAGTGTGTCGAGAACATCAACCGCCTGGAGATGAAAGGCAAGGCACAGGGCAATGCCTACCTCTGGATGATTATCCAGCCCTTTGTCAGCATCGACCCGTTCCTGCTGGCCACCATGACCCCACAGGAGCGCAGCCGGTTCGAGTATATCGTCACCCAACTGCCCAAGTCGCGGCGGTTTGCCGATACCTTCGACATCAACCTGAGCGCATTGAACTATCTGCTGCCACAGCAGTTGCTCAAAATATATGTCTTATCCATTTAATCCTAATTATTATGATTGTAAAAGAAGTAAACAAGTTTATGGCCCTGATGCCATTGATGCTGCCCAAACTCATTGACAGCAAGCAGTGTGTAGAACCCGACATCGCCGAGGACTCGGCGGTACTGTACTTCAATCTTGAAGAGCGTTTCCCCATTGGCATGGTGATGGACATGATCGACGACGACCTCGACCTTCAGCTGCTCTACCACGGCTCGAAAAAGTCAGAGCCGCGCATCCTCCACTGCTGCTTCTTCGCCAGTCCCAAGCTCGGCAAGAGTATGTTCAAGATCAACCTGCTCACCGGCACCGACGGTTTTGTGGACAGTGTTGCCGTCACCGTCTATGACACCGTGGATGTCTTTGCCGAAGAACTCGACAGCGATCTTCTCTCCCACACCCTGTCCTTCGACTTCACCGAGGCGATGACCAGCCAGGAACTGTTGTCTGTTTTTTGCAAGATGAGCTATGAGACCTGAGCTGCTTTATTCCATTGCCGATGTCATCAACGCCCATGGTGACACCTATCATGCCGTAGTTCCTTTTGCCAAGCACGACTATATGGTGCAGGAAGGCAGCCGCCTCGTTCGTTCCTCCTGTTACGTGCTTCGTGTCATGCTTTCCGGCAAGGCAAAGAATCATGTGCGCCGGACGGTGTGGAACGTCTATGAGGGCGACATGGACAAGATCATCCAGAAGATCAGTCGCCGTGACAAAGCCTTTGCTGAGCGGATGAAGACCTGCAATCCTTCCCCCAGGGATGTGGAGTGGATCATTCGCCGGGCAACGCTGAAATCGCTGACGCTGAAGATCTCCAACTCGTCTTACCATCTCTATGTAGATTGCATCAAAAACTAATCACTATCTTCATGTATTACCCATATTACCATTAAAAAATCATGACTGCAAAATTACTCTTCATATTACTCGTATCGCTGCTGCCGCTGGCCGTCTCCATCGCACTCGCCCGCAAGGGCCGC
This sequence comes from Hallella mizrahii, assembly GCF_009695775.1. Taxonomy (GTDB): domain Bacteria; phylum Bacteroidota; class Bacteroidia; order Bacteroidales; family Bacteroidaceae; genus Prevotella; species Prevotella mizrahii. The sequence goes on from NZ_VUNG01000021.1 coordinate 15,465, forward strand.
CTCACGGTGGTCCGCCGCTGTCTGTCACGTTCCGAGAAGCGCGCCAACTTTGCCGCAAGTCTGCTTGCCATTGTCATTCTCCTCTTCCATTTGGCTTACTCGTTGGCTTTCCCGGTGACGATCGGTCTGGCCTTCTCATCGCTCTATGCGTTCTTTGCCATAGCCGTCAAGCGCAACACCCTTCTGCTATTGTTCATCCGTTCTTCCATGCCCATCTATCTTGGTATTTTCGCCATCGCGGTTCCCATCGGCTTTATCCCCGGCATGTTCCCCATCGCCTACACGTTGTCTGCAGTCCTGATTACAGCTGCCTGCCTGCCGGACATACCCCAGCAGAACATTACGGAATCTAATACCACTAAAGATTGTATCAACGAATAAGCTATGAAGCAAAAGAAGAAATCGACTGTCAACTGGATGGCCATCGGCCACGAACTCATCAATTGTCTTCGAACCAAAGACCGTCACCGTCTGTCACGTTACGATGCTTTCGTATGGCTCATGGAGTCTATCGGCAAGGGCATTCCCGTGTGTAATGAACAGGGCGAACAGATCCATGTCCTCCCGTTCACTGCCTCTTACATGCGCCTGGCTGAAGAATGGAACTGGGAACGGCACACCGTACAGCAGTTTCTTGATGAGCTTGCCGCGCTCTCGGTGATCTCACGCCAGCGCAAGGGCAACACCTTCGTGTTCTCCTTGGCCAGGAAGTCCCACAAACATTTACTCCTTTAACCTCATGTCGCGATGCTTCAAATCCTTCCTCTTTTCCATTCAAGCCTCTCAGGAACTCGGGCTCTCCGTGTCAATAATTTTCTAAGCCGAGCGAGCTTGCTTGCCTTTCTTCACCGGTTTAGTGCAAACTACGGTTTAGGCACGATTTTCCAAATCGCTAAGCCTAATTAGCGTTAACTTACATTAACGCCCTGAGAGCCCCTCCAAGGGAGTTCCTGCGGGGAGCAAGCTCGGGCTGAATAGGTAATAACATTGTCAATAAAAACGAATATGGCAGGAAGAAAACAAGTCATGGACATGCGCTCTGAGACGGGTGGTGTCAGTCAAAAAGAGAGCGATGAGCAGCAACGCAACTGGACTGCCCAGCAGTGGAAAAAGAAAGCCGCGGACAGTCTCGCCAACTACGACCCTACCCGTGCAAAGCTCAACTTTGAGGTTGTCCGGGGAGGTGTCGTGCAGCCCATCGATACATCCAAGAGCATCGCTCAGAAGATGGCTGAGAACCTGGCAGCTCGCGGCATCAGGGATCCGAACAGTAACGCTGACGGTAAACGGAAGTACCGCACCCTTGCCAAGTTCATCTTTGGTGGCAACCGTGAGCGGATGCACGAGCTCGCCTTTGGCACTCAGAAAGTAGATTTGACGAAAGGGGCGGACAACAGTGGCATCACCCGTTGTCAAGAGATCGAGGACTGGGCACGTGACGTATATAACTTCATGGCTAAGCGTTATGGCGAGGATAACATCATCAGCTTCTATGTTCACCTCGACGAGAAGAATCCCCACATTCATTGTACCATGGTGCCGGTCGATATAGCCCGTAACCGTATCTCATGGAGAACAGTCTTTGGCAGTACCATTGAGGCTGAATCGGCAAATATGACCGCCTTGCACTCCGAACTTGTCGAACAGGTCAACAAGAAGTGGGGACTGGAGCGTGGCAGCAATATGGAGGAGACAAAAGCCCGGCACCGCTCCACTGAGGAATACAAACGTGAGCTGGTATCGGAGGTGTGCGACCTGGAGACCACCCGTCAGGGACTGCTCAGGCAGATCCGTCGGGCAGAGATAAAATTGAAGGGCATCTCGACGATGATCGCCAACCTCCGGGAGCGCAAGCAGGCCATTCAGGACGAGATTGACGAGATCGCCCGTCAGTTTGGCCAGGACGGTTGTGACCATGCTGCCTTGGCCAGTCGGATGGCGGCTTTGCGGAGTGAGCTCGAAGACGTCAAGAGCAAGCTGTCTCTCCGTCAGCAGATGTTGGAGGATGCCGAGCGCACCATCCTCGCTGCCCGTGCGCGTCTCGCTGCGTTGAAACAGGAACATGCCGAGATACGAGAGCATCTGGGTACAGACTTCAACTATAAGACCACGGAGCTGCAGAAGAACCTCTTGGCAACCTACAACGACATGGTGGCTTCGTCCTGGGAACCCGTCCGTCCGACGCTCTCTGAGCACCAGCAGCATCTTCTCGACGAGTCAGGCTTCACCCATCTCACCGACAATGCCGCCGGTGTCATCAACTGTGCCCTGCTCCTATCCCTTAACTGCATCCGCGAGGCCACTGCCTATGCCGAGTCCAACGGCGGCAGCACCGTCAACAATGCCGGCTGGGGACGTGACAAGGATGAGGATGACGAGCAGTGGTGGCGACGTTGTATCGCCCGCTCAGCCGCCATGATGCGGCCGGGTGGGAAGAAGCGGCAGAGAGGGCGGTAAGATGGGTAATATCAGTAATACGGTGATGAACTTTCCTGTATTACCTGCTCAGAACCTTACCGCCATTTTATCCAACAGACGCTTGTCGAGCGCGTGCTTGTTCAGGAAGATATAGGTGGTGTACATCGCCACGAAGCTCTTGCTAAGATACCAGATGCCATGGTAGTTGCCATAGTCGCCCCACGAGTTCTTCACCATATAGTATTCCTTGCCGTTCTTGTCCTTCGCCGTACCGAAGATCAGCATCACATGGTCGTAGGTCGCCTCCCACGTATCGAAATATTTCTGTCGCAAAGCCTGTGTCGGCGTCACCTCCGGTGCATCCACACCGAGACTGTCGAGTTTGCTCTTCTGCTGTGCCTTCGGCAGTTTGAGCCACCGCTCCGCGTCGCTCCCAGCCAACGAGTACGCTTTCTGCTTGTCCAGGGCAAGGCCGATGCCACTGCGGGAGAAGTTGTCACCACTCACGTCCCCACCCCATGCCACGCAGTAGCCGTGAGCAAGGGCGTTGTCGATGACCGACATCATCTGATCCAAGGGGATGTTGAAACTCGGACGTGGGCGCCATTTGTAAGGAGCCTCAATCACCATCCACTCATTGAAGGGATGATGGGTGAAGCTCGTCAGACTGACATAGTCGTCCCAGTTGAGACCGAGACTCGCTGCAAAGGTCTGAGGCGTGTACCGCTTGCCTTGATAGGTAAACTCCTTCTGATAGGTGCCGAGATAGGCGTCGAGGATACCCTTCATGCCCTGCCGCCACTGCGTCGTGATCGAAGTCTGCGTGCTGTTCGCATAGTTGTTGATATAAGACTCCAAGGCTGGGAAGAACTCGTTGAAGTTGGCGAGACTGTCCCCGACCATTGCTCCCGGTCTTGTCATCGCCTCCTCCGGCACGATGCCGAAGCGCTTGATGACACTCACCACGTCGTCGCACGATCCGCCTTCTGAGAACCGGCTGTTACCGTGCATACGGATATGATAGTCGGCACAGTCGAGATAGTCCTGGTACGCCACGTACATCTCCGCGAGGTCCACCGTCTTCCCCGTCTTCCGCAGAATCTCACTCTCCAGGAATCCGCAGGTGGCATAGTCCCAACACGTCCCGCTCCTGTTCTGATCCTTCACAGACGTTATCGGGTTGGCCTTGATGGTTGTGAATACCGGTGCCTTGCTCTGGGCAAAGGCCGTCATCGCTGTCGTTGCAAAAACGACTGACAATAGCATTTTCAATGGCGTCCTCATAACTGTAAATTTTATGTTGTTCAAATATGATTTTATTAAAATGTGCACTATTGGCCGTTGTGTGATACTCTATATATGTTTACCTTTGCATCCGGAAACCTGCCTGTAGGCGGTCAACTGTTCTGCACGAACTTCGTCCCTCGGATGCGCGCATCTCTGAGGTGTCCTTACGAAAGCTAACAGCCCGCCTGCTTGAATCAGCAAGTGTGAGTATGCTGCACGAATCTGGCTCTACGACGTGCCTGCACGAACGAATGCCCCTGTACGATCACTCATCCTCCACTTGCTGAAGGTTTCCATTTCGTTATTTTTTTTCCAGAGGCTCAGCGGCTATCTGTAAGTCATCTTCTTCCGGCAACTTATATTTTATGGAGCGGTCTTCGATGAATATGTGATTGAGTGTATAGGCAAGTGACTCAAGCGTCTTATCTCGAACTTTTGGTTTCAGCTCGCACTCCCACACCGTGATACAGTGCCATCCCATCTTTGCCAGTTCCCGCTGCTCTTCCTTGTCCCGTTCTTTGTTCCGCTTGATTTTCTTCTCCCAAAATTCAGTATTCGTCTTCGGCATCCGGAAGTACTTGCAACCGTCATGCCCATGCCAAAAGCAGCCGTTAACAAACACACACGTACGGTATTTGCGCAACACAATATCTGGATGGCCAGGCAACCTTGGATTGTTCAACCTAAATCGGAATCCTTGCTTCCACAGATACTTGCGCACAAGTATCTCTGGCTTCGTGTTCGTGGAACGAATAGAAGCCATATTTTTGTGTCGTTGCTGTGGTGTGAGCTTATCCATAATGCAAAATTACTAAAAAATTGGTTTGCTTATATTCTATTGAATATTTTTCTTCAACTTTTATGGTTGCAATCGAATAAAAAGTTGTAAATTTGCAAACCAAATATCAAAAGACTCAATATGACTGTCAGTGATAAAAAACAGATGTTACCAAGTTTACTTAAGTCGTTGAGGGAAGAAAAAAAGTTTCCTCAACGAGAAGTCGCATCTGCTTTGGGCATTGACACCACCACTTATTGTAAAATAGAAAAAGGGAAATATCCAGCAAACAAAGAGCAAGTAGAAAAACTAGCAGAATTGTTTCATGCTGACAGAAATGAATTAGTCAAAGTATGGCTTGCAGATAAGATCGTAAACATAGCCAATAAAGATGAGGAAGTTGCTGCCGAAGCAATAAAACTTGCAGACAGCAAATTCAATGATTTGAGTAAGGAACCGTAAAATGAGAAAGAAATATACTTTTATCGATTTATTCGCAGGTTGTGGGGGACTCTCAGAAGGCTTCTACAGACAAGGGTTCCATGCTTTGGCTCATGTAGAAATTAACCACTTCGCTTGCGAATCTTTACGTGAGCGGATGAAATATTATGGTTACAAAGACATAGACAAAGCCGTAATAGAGACAGATATCACAAGAGAAGATATAGTGGATGAGATTAGGAAAAGGTGTAATACCGATAATGTTGACTTAATTATCGGAGGACCACCATGTCAAAGCTTTTCGTCCGCCGGACGTGCTAGAGATGAGCACGGTATGAAAAATGACCCACGAAATTATCTGTTCGAAAGCTATGTCAAAATACTTAACGCAATACGTCCAAAATTCTTCGTATTTGAGAATGTAACTGGACTTTTAACAGCTCGCTTGAAAGGTAAAAGACATATCTTTACGGTATTAGGTGAACTCGGGAAAGAATATAAAGTCTACAATGGAAATCCATCAGACATGGTGTTTAACACCGTTAACTATGGAGTGCCACAAATTCGCAAGCGTGTTATAATCTTAGGTGTAAGAAAAGACATTGACTTAGAGCCTGCGGATTTGTATAAAGGTATTGTCAAGACGAATTGGGACAGTGACATGTCAGAATCCGAAAGGAAAGGATTGCAACCTCCTGTAACAGTTCGTGACGCGATTGGAGATTTGCCTCCAGTTCCTAATGGAGGAGGATCCAATATGATGGAGTTTAAACCTAAAGCAATGAATTCTTTCGTCCAAAAGATCCGTTCCAAGGACGATGAGACATTGTTATATCACGTTACAAGAAAGAACAATGACAAGGACAAAGAGCGGTATAAAGTGATGGCACAAAACCATTGGACTTTTTTGGAAATGTTAGAAAAGCGCCCTGACCTAAGACATGAGAAGGCAAGGGTCTTTCCAAATAGTTATACGGTTCAGTGGTGGGACCAACCGTCAAAGACAATAATAGCACATCTCTATAAGGATGGAAACTTGTTCATACACCCCGACTGGAAGCAAGACAGGTCTATAACTGTTAGAGAAGCTGCAAGACTGATGTCTTTCCCTGATGATTTTGTCATATGTGGGTCAAGGACTGAACAGTTTAAGCAAATTGGAAATGCAGTACCTCCGCTTTTTGCAGAGGCAATAGCAAAATGCATGAAAAAAGAATTAAACAAAGTAGATAAACTATGATATTCAAGCCAGTATCAAGCCTGACAAAGGAAGAAAAGGCTTTTTTTATCGAGAAAGTCGGCGTATATACCCGGCTACTTGAACTCCATGCCAATAGTAAGGGGGATAGCTTTACTATGGATGGAACTATAGATAAAAGTGTTCTGACCGAATTGATGAATATCGGAGTTATATCTACCGAAGAAGAAGTTCATGCTTTAAGAAAAGTTCTTGGAGAAGACAAGTACGATGGTTTCATCTCTGCTGTAGTATATTTCCTAAATCATAAGGAAGAGACAGAGCCAATTGTCTTCAGATTACGCAATAAATCAAGAAAAGTTCTTCAAGAAACATCTGAACAACGTCCAGCCATAAATGTGGCTGATTTCTTTTGTGGTGCAGGCGGATTAAGCTTAGGCTTTAGTAAAGCAGGATATAGAATCGTTTTCGCAAACGACTTTCAGAAAATATGTACAGAAACATACATCTATAATCATCCAGAAATACCTTCGAGTAAGGTGTTCACAGGTGACATTAAAGACATAATTGTAGATATCAAAGATTATGTCAAAGACGATGTCGATATGGTTATTGGTGGTCCGCCATGCCAGTCCTTTAGTTCTGCGAATCAAAGGCGCGTGATAGATGACCCAAGAAACATACTTTACAAATATTACATAGAGGCAGTCAGACAGTTATGTCCCAAGTTCGTACTTATGGAAAACGTAAAGGGCATGCTGAAAGTTGCTAATCAAGTTGTGGAGGATTATCATAGCATCCGCGCGTTTAAGGATGGAAAAGAATATACTTATAATGTGTCATATAGGTTATTTAATTCTGTAAACTTTGGGGTCGCTCAAAACAGGGAACGTTTAATCTATCTTGCAGTACGCGATGATATTGAGAAGAGAAATGGCATAACACCAGAATCCTTATTTGAAGAAATTGAAGACTCGTGTAAAGGGAACACAGTTTTCAATTTGCAATCTGCACTTGAGTTTATTAAGCCCTTAGAAGCTCCAAGAGTAAAAGGGCAAACTGAAGTTAATGATGAGAGAACTGGAATGAAAATCGATCTCAATCATTATGATAGTTGTGGGAATGAGTATCTAAAATCAATCAACGATGGCAAGCAGATGGAATTCGTATTCAATCACAAAGCCAGGTATTGCAGTGATGTAAATTATGAAATATTCAAAAGACTCGGACAAGGAGAAGACTCGACAAATCCCAAGATTGCCGATATAATGCCATATTCAAGGCGTAATGGTATTTTTAAGGACAAATATTATAAATTGATTGCGGATAGACCATGCCGTACAATAACAGCTCATCTGAAAATGGATTGTTTGTCCCACATACATCCGTATCAGATAAGAAGTATTACGCCTCGTGAGGCCGCTCGAATACAGTCCTTCCCAGACGATTATCTTTTCTTGGGTGCGTATCTGAAAACATATATGGAAATAGGTAATGCCGTACCAGTTTTAATGGCAGAACAAATTTCAAGAGTTATTAAGAAACACTTTGATTAGAAATGAGAGTACTCGAATATATACATCGTCCAAACAAAACGGAGGTAGGAGTAGGTACAAATACGAACGACTCCTATCTAAAGCTGGCTCCTGCTATTGAGACTTCTCCCATATTTACAATGAATACTGAGGAGTTTTTTTATAACGCGGAATATCACAGAAATTGTCTTTTTAAAGCTGTCAAATATACAAGTGGCGGCAAAGAATACCGTCTGACGAAGCTGGGAGCCGTCAAATCTTCCATAAAAATTGAATGTGGAGATGAAATGATATTTAGGCGAATTGAAACTGGAGAAGAAACTATTAAACAGTTAGACATCATTCATTACAATAAAACGATGGCATATTCGTCTTCAAAAGGTAAATACACACTAGTTTATCCAGAAAGGCTGCCAAACTGGAATGTAGAAGGTACTTCTTTTTATGCTATCTTTAAAGGTACGCAATGTGAAATTGTTATCTCTTTTCTTGAAAATAGGCACAAGAGGAGTGATTCACCTGACGAGACAGCACTATATAGTATTACAATAGGTGAAAATATTTTCAATGGAAGTACCTTATATATTAACTTGGAAGGCTCCATGCCTATATTGGAAGAGAAAAGCAAGTGGCAGCTCAATGAATTTAAAATCGATACAAAATGAAATACTATATTTACAAGATGTCAGGTTCTTCACTAGCCTTGACTTATACTAAGGCGGGAGCAGATTGTCTATGTAATATCAAAAAGGAAGACGGGGAAAGTTTCCCTAGTTATGATATCGATGATATAATCATCATATATCTAACTAAGCCCACTGATTCCTGCACAATTGTATTAGAATCCGAAGGCAGCAATTCATTTAGAAAAATCTTGGAGGTCTTTCCGGGAGCCATGCTTAAAGATATGCCAAAGGATATACAAGAAACGATAATATCGGATGAAAAGAGTACATGGGAGATTTCTGAGGATCAGTATAAAAAGGTCATATCTCTCATGATAAGTTCCATAGGGCTCCTTCCTAAAGTACGACAAGAACAAGTAGATCGTAATTCTATACAAAAAATCTACTACGGTGCCCCCGGCACTGGCAAGTCTCACGCTATCAACACGCTTACATCGACAAAGTCTGTCATCCGTACCACATTCCACCCCGATAGTGATTACTCTACCTTTGTGGGTGCCTATAAGCCGACTACGGAGGAGCAGACGAGATATAATGATTCCGGCGTGCCAGTCACCTACCATGACGGAGACCATAAGGGTGAGCCTATCAAGGATAAGGTTATTGTCTATGACTTCGTGGAGCAAGCTTTTCTCAAAGCTTATGAGGAGGCATGGAAGAAGTTCTTTGCCAATCCGGAAGCACCCGAGGATGAGTACCTTGTCATTGAGGAAATCAACCGAGGTAACTGTGCACAGATATTTGGCGACTTATTCCAGTTGCTTGACCGTAACCAATATGGGTATTCTGAATACCCGATTACTGCGGATAATGACATCAGCAAACACTTGAAGTATGTCTTCGCAAAGGCACAGCTTCATTTGGACGACCACGACTTTATCAACCGTATGTATAATCGTGGCGATGGTGATGTTGCGCAAAAGGTCTTGAATGGCGACATCCTGCTTTTGCCCAAGAACCTCTACATTTGGGCAACGATGAACACAAGCGACCAAAGTCTGTTCCCGATAGACTCAGCGTTCAAACGCCGATGGGACTGGAAGTACCAGCCTATTACGAAAGGCATGGATGCTGCTGGTCATGACCTGAACTGGCGGCTGGAGATTGATGCAGACCATCAATATGACTGGTGGTCGGTAATCAGCAACATCAATTCAAAGATTATCGGCAAGCTCACCAAGTCGGAGGATAAGAAACTCGGATATTTCTTCTGCAAGGCAAGCAATGAGGGTGTCATCGACAAAGACATATTCGTTGAAAAGGTGTTGTTCTATCTTTGGAATGAGATTTTGAAAGACTTCGAGCCAAGCCAGGACTTTCTGAAGGACGAGACCTTGAAGGGGGAAAATGACGGCTACCTCAGCTACGACCTCTTCTATGACACGACGAAAGGCAAGACCAAGATTATAGGTGACAGAGTGAACCATCTGCTTGCCAACCTTAAAGTAATGCCATGGGAAGACAAGGCCGAGAAGAATGACCATACGGAGCAAACTGTAGAAGAAACTGACAGCTCACAGGAGAATATTTCAGAGTAAGGCCGATGAAGCTCATCATAGAGGAACATCCATACGAGAAGAAATACGTACATGACATTCTGAGCGAGATTGACGCTTTGGGGAATGCCGATGGCTACGTAAGCATCAACTACGTGGGCTATTTCTATAGCCACGCAGTTCGGGATTGCGTGTTCATTCTTCCCAAGGTGTTACTGGAAGATGTCGGCAACGAAGAACGTGTTTTCGGCAAGTACAAGCCGGAGGAAATCATCGACCTGGAGAAAGAAGGCAATCCCATGACGGATGAAGAAAAGAACTTCATCTATGAGTTTGCCGTGTGGATATACAGGGCTATTACCGTGTACCACAATGACAAGAACACCGATTCCTCCATCGTCTATCACCAGACGATTTTGGAGGTTAACAAAGGGCAGCGGCATCTGAGCAACACATTTCTTGACATTATCTTGTCGCTCATTGACTTCAACCGGGAGAACCAAAACTTCTTCTTCTATATCCTGAGGAACATACACTCGGGACTGAACAAAATCAACTGGACGCGCACCATTGCCCATTCAATGGCTATCGTCCAAAAGAATGTGCCCATCTATATCAATCCCGTCAACAAGAAGCGGCAGATTAACTTCGACGAAGAGCTGCTCATCATCTTCTTCTCCATTCTGAACTACATCAATGGTCATTATGGATTTGACACATCCATCAATTGTAACTTTCCACTCATTACAGGAGCAAAGTTCAAGGCCTATCTTAACGGACTCGGAGTCATCCGTCTCCGGCAGATTAAATACAAGTATTTCTCGGACAAGTCATTGTTTCTCTGGGAACTTTGCTTTGCGTTCTTCGACAGAGCGAAGAAGGTCGTTGTGGAGACCGGACAGAAAGACTACCTGTTGGTCAAGAACTTCAACATCGTCTTTGAAGCAATGATTGACGAACTGATCGGAGAGCCGCGTGACACGATACCGAGCGGACTGAAAGACCAGGACGACGGCAAGCGCATCGACCACCTTTATTCGTATAAGGGTCTGATGAACTATGACGAGGACAAGCCCGTCTATTATATCGGCGACTCGAAGTATTACAAGCGCAACAATCCTGTCGGCAAGAATTCTGTGTACAAGCAGTTTACTTACGCCCGCAATGTCATACAGTGGAACCTGAACTTGTTCATGAGTGATGCCGATGACGAAGAGATAGCCAACGACAAGAAGAACTTTGGCCATATAGCCAAGCTGCGTGATGACGAGACAGAAGGATACAACATCATCCCCAATTTCTTCATCAGTGCTACAATGGACAAGGACTTGAACTATTCAAGGGATGGCATAGACAGGACAGAGAAGAGGCGTGACCGTTTCACGTCGAGCCAGTTTCAGAATAGACTCTTCGACCGTGACACCTTGTTGGTATGCCATTACGACGTTAACTTCCTCTACGTTCTTGCCCTCTACGCAAAGGATGACTCCTCGGAGAAAAGGGCGTGGAAAGAAAAAGTACGCAAGCTGTTCCGAGAGGAGATACAGAATGTGCTGAAGGAAAAATACACCTTCTACGCAATGGAGGCTCATCCACATATCGACGGTCATAAGTATCTGTCCGAGCACTTCCAGAATCTTCTCGGAAAGGTCTATAAGCCATTCGATGCGCACAGCACAATCTTGTCTTTGGCTTTGGATTCAGACGAGCAGTTCAAGCAGGAAAACTCCATGTTGGTAGAACAACTGAAAGAGTACTTCTATGTAGAAGAATGTCCTCTTGGCAGTGACCCTGTTGCCGCCATAGAGACGGCAAAAATGAAGAATCCAACTGCTAAGGTGATGACAGCCGATGCTGACCAAGAGAATATCCTTATCATCAAGGCGAAGGATAAACCGGAAGCACGGCGATTTATGGTTGGATTTGACAAAGGAGATTACGAGTTGCTGAATCCGCCTACCCTTGACTTGTTCAAGATTAAATATGTAATGCCCATCTTCAACGAGGGTGTCAGAGACTACTACGAAGTCGGAGGCAGCAGCTTTGGAATCAAGAACAAGCAGCCAGCCGTCGTCTTCCACTTCATCGCAAAGCATACCATCGGCAGGTTCCATCCGTTATCCAACAATAGACTGGAAGAGTACACGGTAATGTCGCTGAGTGAGATTATGGATAGCATTTAAGAATACAGACATGGAAACATCTAATCTCATACTAATAAAAGGCGAGCCAAAGACTCAACAGATTGTCTCCATAAACGAAGACCGAAATGGCGTTTATTGGGTAAGGTTCAATAATGGCAAGACTTACCATCTTGCCAATCATGATGTGAATATACTGAAATCGCCAAAAATAATAAGTACTGTCGATTGCAGGATTACAAACAAGATGGGCGCTTGTTTTAATCCTAAGCAAATATGGGAATATACTCATTATTTCCATCGCTACTATCGTATAGAGTTTGAGTCGGGTGAGCTAAAGGAATACGATGAAACCTATTTGAATATCTCAAAGTCAGTGTTGGCCGACGACACAGCAAGGAACCTATTCAATTACTTTAAGGATATTTCTGGTGTTCAGTGCATAATGACAGAGAACGGTCCTGTTTCTTTGCATGATAAGTATGAGAAAATAGACTTCGTTGACGAAAACACTACTTTGGGATGTTATCTAAAGCCCAAGTTGATGAAGGACAAACAGAAAGGATATAACCATCTGTTATTCCCTTTCTACAGTAACCTGAGTCAGATGGCTGCTGTTGAAAATGCCTTTAAGTCTCAGATAAGCGTTGTTCAGGGGCCTCCTGGAACAGGCAAGACCCAGACAATCCTGAATATTGTAGCAAATATTGTAGCTCGCAAACAGACGGTGCTCATAGTAAGCAATAATAATTCTGCTGTTGAGAATGTCAAGGAGAAACTTGACAAGGAAGGCCTTGGCTTTATAGTCGCTGAACTTGGTAAATCTGATAACCGCAATGATTTCATCAAGTCCGGCCAAACTCCCTATCCTACTATGTCTGATTGGCGGGATGACAATGCTAAAGAAACGCTTAACATTATTGATAGCGTTTCTAAGAAATTGCAGGAAATCTTTGAGAAACAAAACCTGCTTGCCAAAGACAAACAGGAGCTTGCGGCAATTGAGATTGAAAGTGAGCATTTCTATCGTGAGAATGACTATGATAGCACTAAGCTCGAAGACATGGTAGCTATTCCCAGTAATGAGCTCATCAAGCTATGGGTGTTGCTGGATATTAAGAAAGAGGAGGAAAACATTAGTCAATCGTTATGGCAGAGGCTTAAGATGTTCTTCAAGAATCTGTTTATGAAAAACAGATTGAAGAAAGTCTTTGGAAAACAGGCTAATAGTATGTCCGATGAAGATGTTTTAATGGACATTAAAGCTCTTTTCTATAAAGTCAGGAAAGAGGAATTAAAGTCTGAGATTGATGAATTAACGGAATTCTTGAAAGATAATCACGCAGGAGAACTTCTAAAGAAACAGGCATCATTATCCATGCGAGCCTTGAAAGCAGCCTTGTATATTAATTATGAAGGCGGAAAGAAGGAACGTGCTAAATTCGATAGTCAGGACTTATGGAAAAAATCTGATGCGGTATCACAGGAATATCCCATAGTACTGTCAACAACATTTTCGGCAAAATCAAGTTTGCCAGGACACACATTCGACTACCTCATCATGGACGAAGCTTCGCAGGTTCCAGTTGAGTCAGCCGTCCTTGCCTTATCCAAAGCCAAGAAAGCGGTTATTGTCGGTGACTTAAAGCAGCTCCCAAATATTATAAGCAAGGATGACCTTCCAAGGTTACAAGAAATTGCTAAGACGTATCATATAGATAAGGAATATGACTGCTCGACCAATAGTTTCCTTTCATCTATTGTTGATGTTTTCCCAAATGCGCCTCAGACTCTATTGCGTGAACATTATCGTTGTGCACCACAGATAATTGATTTTTGTAATCAAAAGTTCTATGGTGGCGAGTTGGTAATAATGACAACCGCTAACGATGACAAATTGCCGATGAGGGTCATAAAGACAGTTCGTGGTAATCATTCGCGCAGTGTAACCAATGCTGAAAAAGTTTTTGTGAGTAATCAGCGAGAAGTCGATGAGTTCAAAGAGTTGCTAAAAGCAAATCCTAACGTTCCATTAAAAGATGTAGGTATCATCACCCCTTACAAGGGGCAGGCGATGCTGTTCCACAAAGAGGTAAATGACAACAGCTTGGAAGCTGATACCATACACAAGTATCAAGGGCGAGAGAAGAATATCATTGTAATGAGCACTGTTGCCGATACCTACAATGATTTTGTTGATAATGCCAATCTGATTAATGTTGCAGTATCAAGAGCAAAGAAGGAATTTGTATTGATTACGAACGGCAATGATAATCCTGATGGTAATATTAAAGACCTTATTGCCTATATAGATTACAATCATGGCAAGGTGGAGAGTGGCAAATTACATTCCATCTTTGACCTGCTATATGCATGTTACGCAGAACAGAGAAAAGAATATCTTGAAGGCAAAAGAAATGTTTCAGAGTATGATTCAGAGAACATAGCGTATAATGTAATTTCTACTATTCTAAAGAAGAATGATGACTTGTCTTGTCTCGAAGTTATACCCCATTATCATTTGAGTTCCTTGATTAGCGACACATCACTGCTAACAGAGGCTGAGTATAAATTTGCTCGTGCCTCATGGAGTCATGTTGACTTCTTGATTGAGAACAGAGTAAGCAAGAAGCCAATTCTCGTCATAGAGGTAGATGGCTTTGCATACCACCACGAAGGTACTAAACAAGAAGAAAGAGATCAGCTGAAGAACTCTATCCTACACAAATATCAAATTCCCGTGCTACGATTGTCAACGGCAGGTAGTGGCGAAGTCGAGAAAATTGAGAACGAAATAAGAAGCGAGTTGGTAGATTTAAAGCATCCAATCCCTAATTCTTGATATAGACAATTTATTAGAGTTAAGTTGTTATGGTAAAGTATATCAATCATCTAAAGGATTCAAAAAATTATTACTTCCAAATAATTGAAGAATATAAGGATGTATTCAAAAGAGATTGTAATATTTTTTATTTCCTTTTTGTGACAAGCGTTGTTAATAGGTCCCTTTCTATTAATAGGGGGGTCCAATTGTTGACAGAAGACAATAATTATTTATGTGCAATTCCTTTAATGAGGATGCAAATAGATAATTGTATTCGTTTTTTTTGGACTTGAATTGGTTAATAGCCCAAATGACTATATAGAAAATTGGACAAAAGGAGAAAAAATATCAAGATTAAAGGATAAGAATGGTAGTAAACTTAGCGATAAATTGTTAGTAGAGGAACTTGATAAAAGATACGAACATGTTAAAGGTATATATGATCAAGCTTGTAATTTCGTCCATCTTTCAAGTGTAAATTTGTTTAATACTGTTAATCTGAAACCAAATACAAGGACTATTATTGGAGCTATAACTGGTTTTGACAAAATACCGGATGATGTGAAAAAAAATATCGACAGATCAATGCTTTATATCAATAATGTACTGATAGATTTAATAGAACAAGTTTCTGAAAAAATGAAGTAACACCATTACCGTTCTAAACTTTTCATGTCCACATTCTACAAAGAAAAGACTTTTTGAAAGGCAGCGAATAGTTGCTCGTTACATAAGAATGGCCTTTTGTTAGTTAGAAGATTAAAGGCTTCAAGAATGAACTGTTAAATACCACCGCCTTATTCGTTAATTTTGCCTTGGTAGAAATCGAATTGATTTTTTACCAAGGCAAAGATGGCATGTTTCAATTTGTACTTTTCCTCAGCACCACCATCGCGAACCTGTTGGCCTCTTTGGGCTTGAACTCCCTGATGCCACCGAGACTGACAGCTTTCATCTGCGACTTACCGATACCATTGTTGATGAACTGCTTGGCAATGTAACGGGCACGGGCAATGCTTAGAGTGCGATTACGGGCTGCAGTGCCCGTGGCTTCATCGGCAGCTCCCGTGATGTGGATGGTCAGGTGATGCTCTTGGGCATACTTGGCTATTACGGCAAGGTTGGCCAACTGTGACTTCGTGATCAACTGGGCTGTGTTCAGCTTGAAATAGAAATAGATGGGTACGTCGACGGACAACTGGAGGGAGTCACCTGTTGCGCTATTATCGGAAGAGGCTGTCGTGGCCATCCGGCTGCGGAGAGCATTGAGACCGGCATAGTCGTTCTTATTGGCTGACAATGCGCCACAGTCCTCCTGCCAGCTGACTTGCTGTTGTAGCGAGTCGTCAGGCAGCGTGCCGACACCATCATTGGCTTGCATTCCTGTCGCCATCATGGTCAGCAAGAATAGTAGGATGCTTTTCTTCTTCATCTTTTGTCGTTTATGGGCGGAGAACCGCAAGGTGCCGTTATCGCCTGAAGCCTTTGGCAGCCCGCTGTTCCCCACCGTTGATTGTTTTGCTTGTCTCGTTTATCTTCTCATTCTCGATACCTTGAAGCCGGCCTCGCGGAACTTCTCCTGCCACTCCTGACAGAGTTCGCTGTTCGAGGCATGTTCTTTGAAGGCCTGTGCCACGTTGCGCAGCTGCTGCTTTTGCTCTGGCGTTAACCAGCCGGGAGAGTCTTGCGGCTTCTCCAAGGGTGAGACACCCGATTTCTGATGCAATTCCATATTTTCTTAAATCTTGGTCGGTGATACCCGACGCGTTGAGTCGCTCTATGTATTTACTGTCAATTCTTATGTCCTGAAGTTTGCCGAAGCTGCCATGCCCGAAGGTCGTCATCAGCACCACGTTGCCACCCCGACTTTGGATATAATCGCGAAGGTCACGGAGCTCTGCCCCGGAGGTGATGAAGTCGTCCAAGATGATATAGTCCGTACCTTTCCTGACCTCACCCTCAAACCGCATGCGTTTGCTGATGCGGCTGAGATCGGTGGCGTTGGTGTGGGAGACGTCCGTCACGGCGATGATGTCGTGGTCGACGGTCATGCCGATGGCAGAGAACTTGGCAGCGTATGCCGCCGGTATCATGTTGATGTCCCCACCCTGCATCTTGTGGTTGTAGACAATGTGAGCATGGGGATAGCGTCGCGCGATGTCGGCTATCTTACTGTCTTTCACAAAGGCATCGACCAACCGCAAGGCAGCCTCGTAGTCACCATGTTTGGCAGCATGAAAGTCAGGATGCTTGCGCGCCATGCCGGAACTGGTGTGATTGACAACGGCCGGAAAAGCATCTCCCCATCGGTGGCCTTCGGGCATCGAGTCTTTCTGGCGAAGCATGTATAGGACCGTGTCCCTGTCTATCAATAGCGGAGACCTGCCTAAATACATCCATGCCTCATGCTCCTGTCCGAAGGTGAACAGCACTTCGGCTTCAAGACTTGGCTCAAAGAGTCTAACGGTGAAATCGGGCTTGCTCGGCACTCTTGGCAGAGACAGCCTCCAACACCTGACTCTCCGCTTTCACCGGCTGTTCCTGTCGACTCTCGGCTGCCTCCTGTGAGACCGTTGCCGACTTGGCATCGCTGCGGAACAAGGGCGTGAACGTCTTGTTCTGCTCGCGGATGTCCGTAAAGTCAGCGTTCCAGCCGTCACGCCTGAGCCGTTCGCCGACGGCTTCCATGCGCTGTGTGATGAACGATGCCGACCGCTTGACATCATTGAGCGTGGTCTTGATGAACTCCGGGTCCTCGTTGAGACTGCCGAGCCATGACTTCAGATAAGCGGCACTGTCGCTCTTCACATGCTTGGCCATGCCATAGCGTGAGGACACCAGGGCGGCAGTGAGCTCTGCCACGAGCTCCTCTCGGCTGTAACTCGCCCGGTCCTGAGTAGGCTTGATGCGGTTTAGACGGTCCGGGGAGCCACTGGCATGGCTCATCTCGTGAAGGAGGTTGCTGTAGAAGGACTCGCCGTCGATGAACTGTGCCTTCTCCGGGATGATAATCTCATCGCGTGCCACACTGTAGTAGGCATCGTTGCCCGCTGTAGGCTTGATGGGACAGACGTAGAGGTCCTTGGCTATCATCGCGTCAATCTCCGGCAGACTCGCCATGCCCTTGTCGCTCAGCTCCAGTGTTCCCTGGGCTTCCTTGCGGTAGGTCTCGTAGAGTTCAGGACGTGCCTCCTTCAGGTTGGTCTGGTCAACGTTGAACACATTATAGACATGCTGTTTGGGGAAAACTGAGAACTCATTGCGCTCCTTGGCATCGAGCTGTTTATAGTCGTCGTATTTGATGCGCTCGTTGGTCTGCTTGTGCACACAGGTGAAGGTAGTGATCATCACCGGTGTGCTCTTCTCTCCCTTGTTGATACGGACGAAAGGCAGCTTGTTGCCATCCTTGTCCGTGAGCAGGTGCTGCCGCTTACCGTCCTTGTCCTTGGCATAGTTCATGTCCGTGATGCGGTCGAAGGTTGCATAACGGGATGTCTGCCAGTTGTTCTTTTCCTGCATGAACATCAGGATGATGCTGTTCATGCCGTTGTAGTTGCGGCCATTGAGGTTTCGGGGCAGTTGGGCGGCGCCGGGCGAGATCCAAGGCTGCTTCCAGTCCTGCTGGAGATTTTTGATCTTGTCAATCATGATGTCGGCAAAGACATTCAGGGCTCTGTCCTCGGCACTCAGGCCGTCGGGGTTGGGCGTGTAGTTCTTTCTCATAGTAGTGATGGTTGGTTTCAAGAATTGTTGATATGCTCTGTCATCTCACGGACGATGCACGAGAGACTCGGCGCCTCCTTGTAGAAGGAGATGCGCAGGTCACCGCTGATGTCCACATGGGCACGCGGACGCAGCCAGTCGGGCTTGATGCTCTCAACGGTGGCGTTCTTCTCCGGGAACCGCATGAAGGTGACCCACGTACTGACGAAGTTGTCACCGACCTTCTCTGATGAGTAGGCAGAGAACAGGAGATAAGGACGGCCGTTCTTCGAGGTGCGCTCATCAAAGATGTTCTCCTTCTTCAGATAGCCGCGGAAAGAGAGTGTGCCGGAGATGGCATCCAACGCGGGCACGTTCTCTGCGGTTACCAATCGGGCGGTGAGATAGAAACTCAGTCCGTCGTCCTTGCGGCGGATGTCCATGGTTCCGCTCGCCGTGACACGCTGCCCTTCGGTGTAGACGCTCAGGTCACTTTGCCGGGCCTGTGGCACTGACACAAAAACACGGATGTCCCTGGTGCCACTGCCGTCGGCAAGGCTGACGGACATGACGAAGGACACGTAAGGCTGGTTGTTCCTGTCGGTACGGATGGAGGCACTGCGTCGGACAGTGCCCGTGATGTTTACTTCTGCTTTGATCATAGTTGTATGAAATAGATGATGTTACTTTCTTTGCAGATGCTGCTCCTGCGACTGACGCTCGGAGGCTATCTGCTCATAGTTCTCTGAAGCCTGCTGGCTGAAGGTTACGGCATTGACAAGACAGCCGATTTTCTGCCGCTTGGCAGCATCGTCGCCGTCTCCATTGAGGATGGCGGTCAGGCGTTGCTGCTCCTCGGCTGTCAGCTCATGGCGGTACTCCTTCTTGCCGTCGTGGGTGACGAGGACAGCCTTTCCGCCCTCGGTGACGGTCAGTGATGCCGACTTCAGGTTGGGCGTCATGCTGCTGAGGTCGATGCGGCGTTGAGTGACAGCCTCGTTGATAGCGGCCATCTTCTCGTCGCGGCTCTTGCCTTCCATCTTCATCGTCAGCATGAGCATGGTCATGAGCATCTGCATCAGACTGCCCAGGAGTCCACGCCCACCGTCCGTGCCTATGGCTGCATCTTCGGAGGTCATCAGCTTGCTGAGCCATCCTTCCGGCGTGGCCTGTTTCTGCTCCGGAGTGCCGCTACCTTTGGACTGATAGTCGGAAAGGAGGTTGCGGCCGTTGTGCTGCGCCTCTATCTTCAGGTTGCCTTTTTGACTAATGTCCGCGAGGTAGGCAGCCGGGTTGACCCATTGCATCTTGCCGTCCCTGGAGACGTTGATGACACCGAAGTGGAGATGCTCGCCCGTGACCCTCGTTCCCGTGGCTCCCGAAACGCCAATCTTCTGTCCGGCATTAACTGTGTCTCCCTTCTTTACGGCAATCTCACTGAGGTGCATATACTGTACCCTCACCCGCGAGCCGTCTTCACGGGCATACTCCACGGTGACGGTCTTGCCCCCAGCGGTGTTCGTGCGGTGGTCAGCACCCACGACGGTTCCTTTGTTCTCGGTCGCCAGGACCGCTTCCCTGTTGGTCTTGATGTCCATGCCGTGGTGCACCTGCATGGTACCTTTGTTCAGCGGATCTTCCCGGTTGCCATAAGGAGAGGTGACGAGCATGAAGCTATCGCGCTTCACGGGTATGCTGTAACTGCCGGTGGCTACGGCTGACGAGTTCTTGGCTGCGGTTGCCTGACAGCGTGGCTGGCTCATCACCATCTTGTCGTACTTCTGCAGTCCGGCACCCTCGATGACGCTCACCAACGTGGATACATAGCGTTTGTCGGAGGCATAGCCGCCCCGCTGGATGGCAGCAGCCCAGCCACGGTAGTCGTCGGCGGCAAGGCCGGCGGTATGCTTGCGGTATCGCTGCGCCATGAGGACTTTGGAATGATCCTCATAGCTCTGACCTACACTGTCGTATTTCTTGAACTTCTCGTTGGGCCGGTCGTCATCCGCCAGGACATAGTTGCCGTTGTAGGTACCTTTCACACCGAAATGGTTGTTGGCTGTATTGGCCAAGGTGCTCCTGCCGTCCGCCGACTCAATGATACCCTGTGCCAGCGTCACCGAGGCGGGTATGCCATAGCGCCGCATCTGCTCCATGGCATACTCCGCATACTGCTCGATATACTGTTGTCTGGATGGTGTCATAGCATCGGCAGGTTATCGGTGCATACTTGTTCGCTGGTCCTCCTGACGGGCTACGACTTCCTTGACCTCCTGCTGCGAGGATTCCTTGGCTTCATCCTGGTTCTGCTGCCTCGGCACAGTGAGCTGGTCACAGATGGCCACACGTTCGCCGGCACGGATGAGCTTGGGCAGATAGGTGTCGAGGGCGTGGTGAGGGAAAACGGCAGTCTCCAAAGGACGGCCGTCCTTATCCTTCACCTTGTTGTTGCTGGTCAGCGTGATACCCAATATCCTTGAAGCCTTCTCGGCATCGCCACGGTAGGTCTCATAGAAGTCTCCGGCACGGAACAGAAGGATTGCATCGGGGTGCTTGGCCTTCAGCTTGTCGTACTGCTTCATGATGGGAGGCAGCTTGCTCTGCACTTCCTTTTCCTTCACAGTCTCTTTCACAGTCTCTTTTCCATTCTCTTTCAAAGTCTGTTGTCCGATCTGCTTCTCCTCCTTCTGCTTGCCGCTGAGCACATCGGCATAGAGCGTGGCGGCAAGGTGCTGCTTGTAGTCGCGCTTGTCATCGGCGAGCCACAGCCGCTGCCATTGCGACTGGCTGATCTCCCGCGGACGCTGCTTCTCACCGTCGATGTTGGCCATGAGGAGTACCTTGTTGTCGTTGGTCTTGAAGGCATTCACCCGGTCAATGCGGTCAAGGGTCTCCTGAGAGGCACCACTCCTGAAGATGTTCACCTCGCGGTCGGGATGCTCAGCCACCACGGAGTAGTATTTCTGGGCGAACTGTGAGCGGAACTTCTCTATGGTAGCCTCGTCGTGGTCGTTCTTCATCATGTCGAAATACATACCAATGTCGGCCTTGTCGGGATGGACGGCAAAGGTGCGGCCTTCCTCCGGACGTGCGGCAAGCGTCCACTTTCCGTCATCGTCTTTCAGCATGGCAATACGTGAGAAGTTCTCTGGCACTTTGTCGATGGGAAACTGTGAAGTCCACGCCTGCATGGTCTTCTCGGAAGGCTTCTCCACGGGCAAAATCTTTACGCCGCTCTCTGCCTTCTTCATCATCCCCACCGTGCGGTTGACATCCGCGAGGATGGCCTTGCCCAATTCCGGGTTTTCCTTCAGTTGTGCGATGACCGACGGCAGATGCTCCATGGTCTCGGGATGGAGTTTGGCAGGGAGTCCCATCTCCAGCATTTTGTGGGATGCCACCAGGTCCCTTACCAACAGTTCACGCTGCTGCATAGAAGCCTCGGGCTGGCGTCCGCCTTCCACAGCTACCCCCTTACGCCCGAGACGTTGAGGAACGCCCGTGGCATGGGCAATCTGCCGGACCACTTCCTGGGCATAGTCGGGATAAGAGGCAAAGTCCTTCTGCGGTGGGATGTGCACCGTGTCGGTGCGGCTGTCGTAGTGAGCGAGACCAGTACCGTCCTTGCGGATCGGCACAAGACAGTCTTTCATCTTCTGCAGGAACTGGTTGAACTCCATCCGTAGGGCCTTGTCGTCCACGGGTTTGTCCGTGCGCTCGCTGGCAGCGGCAAACTGCTCCACTTGTTTTTTGTAGTCCTCCTTGTGCACATGCGCCATCGTCGTCTGGTCGATGTTGAAGATGGTATAGACATCCTCACGCGGGTTGGCCTTGTACTGCTTGCGGGCGTTCTCGTCGAGGGCAAAATAAGCCTTGCGGCTGATCTTGTCGTCGGGATTGTCGTTGTTGACATACTGGTTGGGATTCGTCCACACCACCGCCACGCCTTTCTGACCCTTGCGGACAGCCTCGCCGCGGTCGTGGGTCTCACGGAACATCGTATAGACGTTGGTCTTGAACCCGCCTAGGTCACTGTGCATCGCCATCATCAGGGCATTGCCCGGCGGCAGGCGCAAGGACTTGTTGTAAAAACTCGGAGCCGGTTTGCGTGAGGCATTGAGCAGCACGCCACCGTTCTCCTTTGCATTCTCAAGGGCTGCGACAAGAATCTCCGTCTGTCGCTCTGCGCCCGTCTTCTTCTGATTTACTTCTTCTGCCATTGTATCATATCATGAATGGGTGAAAAAATATAGGGAAATAACTCGCTGTCTTCGTTATCGGATGCCACGTGTCTGACTGCGCTCCTGGCTTTGCTCATAGCTGTCGGCAGCACGCTCGATGGTCTGTCTGTTGCCCATGGCCGTCTCATCCACCTTCGCCAGTATGCGGTTGGCAAGGGTGTTGAGTGGCAGAGCCCCGGATTGATAAGCCTCTACGACCTTCACGGGCAGGGTGACGATACGCGGCACTCTGTCGATGTCCACCAAGAGCACGTTGCCCTCTATCTGTGGATTGCAGAGCCGCTTGTCCAACGGCTCATCGTCATAGCGCTTAAAGCGTGTGGCATTGCTCTGGTTCTTCCGCTGCTCCGCCAGTGCCTCCTGACCGGCCGTGTTGAACAGACTGGCTCCGCCATAGAGCATGAGCGGAAACTTCATCAGGGGATTGGAGGCGAAGGTCCCGGCAAGGAGCGAGGCAAGCGGCACCATCGTCTGCTGGTTCAGACCGATGGATTTAGTCTTGCCCGTCAGTACACCTAAGAGCATGTCGGGGAGCATGGCCAAGGTGAAGCCGAGATGGTTGAAGGTGTCGCCCATACCGTCAAGGCCAATATTGCCAAGGAGCGCATTCCAGCCGGTGTAGTCTCCGGTCGATAGTTGTTGTGATGACGGTTGTTGTGATGGTTGTTGTTGTGATGGCTGTTGGCTGTCATCCGTCGGTTGTGGCGCATTCTCCTGTAGCGGAACAGTTTCCTCAGCCTCGGCTATGTTCTTGTAGCTCACGGCATCGCGTCCCGACCGTCGGCTGCCCTGCTCGTTGCGGATGGCTTTGGCAAAAGCCTCATACTCCATAGCCCGGTAGGTGGCAGCGGCGGCGGACATGGTAGAAGTGCGCCCGATGGCCTTGACCGTGCGCTCACCGGCATCGAGGGCTTTCGTCACCTTGCTACGGTATGTCTTGGCATTGTCCGTGGCCCATTTCAGCGCGATAGCCAGCTGTTTGTCAGTGGCATACGCTATTTCGTTGAAGCCCATTTGTGAGAACATCCATTGTGGAATGGCGGCTTTTCTGCGGTTGGCTGCTGCCACCTCCTGCCGTCCTAACTTACGCTGCTTCTCCAGATAATCCTTCTGTTGTCCGGAGCCCACACGGTCGACGGCCTCGACGCCAACGTCTATAGCAGCCTGCCCCAGCAGTCCGCCGACACCCATCGTCGTGGCGGCATTGACGATCCACGAGCCGATGCTTGCCGCCGCCTGTTCCACGAACGACGGGTTGTATTTCTTTTCCGCCTCCTTGTTGATATGGTTCTGCATGGCACTCTCGCGACTGCGGTTAGGGATATAGAACAGGGTGCCCTCCATGGCTTTGCGCGTGATGTACTCAGCCGTAGACTTGGGAATCTGTTCCTTGATGAGATGGTCTACCATCTTCTTCTCCATGACCGCATCGACGGTGATATGCTGCCGTTTCAGCTCCGCCTTCACCATGCTGATATAGTCTTCTACAGTCTTCGTGTTCCACTTGCCGGTGTAGTTCACCTGCGAGCGGTAGCAGTCCATCGCCGCCATACCGCCGTCGGGACCCGCCGCACCGGCCATGAGCATGCGGTAGGAAGCATTGTGGCGTGCGGACTCCTCCGCCTTCAGGCGGTTGAGCTCGTCACGGACCTTATTCATGATGGGTACTACCCGGGTAGTGAAGATATCGGGTTGTCGGGATGTTGCCATATTATGTGAATGTTTGTCTTAACTGTTTGATGACCTGCTCCCTGGTCTGCGCAAGGGCAGCATGGAGCACTTCCATCTGACGGGGATAATATTCTTCAAGCCATTCGTCCTTGCCGATGCTGTCGTGGATGAAGCGGATGGCGAGTTCACGGTTGATCTCCACGGCTCGCTCTCCCCGCTTCTTGCCGTTGAACCAGGCTTTCGTCCACCAGTTGATACCGTCCTTGTCGGGATAGACGCTGACGAGGCGCTGGATGTCGAAACTCTGGATGTCGATGTCGAAGCCGTCGAAAGGATCGATGAAGCCCTGACTGTCTATGGCGTCGTCAACAGCTTTTTTTTTTCAATCTCGGTCATGGATGAGAGAAACACACCGTGTATGAGCGCAAGGTAATTGAGGAAGTCGTGAATGAGCAGCGTCTGCACCCTTCCGATAATCCCTAAGCTCCGTTCGCCGAGTCCCAAGGGATTGAGCATACTCGGTGTGTGCTCGTAGTAGGCACCGGCAGCAGCCCCTTCCGCCAAGACACTGCGCAGGGCGGCCTCCGTGGAGCCCGGCACGCGGTAACGGTTGGATAGAAGGTCTGCCATATAGCGTCCGAAGAACCGGGTGTACATCTGGTCGATCTCCGGCTGCTGGGCATCGTAGGGCGTGGAGACGGGGAAGTCGAGGGTCGCCATCTCCGGGTTGTTGCCCGTCATGGCTTTCTGCTCCTGCATCATGAGGTTGTCCCTTACCATCGTAAGAAACTCTAGCGGATTGACTTCCTCACCGTTGAAGCGAACCTCCACATGGAGCAGACCGTCGCAGACGGCTATGTTGTCACCGGCCTTGACATTTCGTCCGAAACCGCCCACTACCTCACGGATATGGGAATAGGTGACATCGAACGAACTGTTGTCTCCGGCGGCATAGTTGCGGTAGTTGACGGTGATCTGGAATCCCTTGCGGTTGTTGGTGGAGATGCCGGAGACGATGCCGGTAGCCAAAGCTTTCAGCCAGGTGTGGGGCGAGACCTTGAAGTCGACACCGTGATGGAAGAACTTCTCCCCTGTCACGGGATGCTGCTGGTCGCCGTAGCCAAGGGTGATGACCAAGGGGCAGGGCTCCGGCAACTCAAAGGGCATGGCGTAGCCACTCGGTGAATAGAGGTTCATGGACGGATTGTATGCTGTCTTTTCCATATTTTGTTTGTTTAATCGTTATCGTCTGAGACCAGTCTGCTGCTCCCTTGCCAGTTCGTTTTCCGCTGTCTGAGCAACTGACGGTGTCTGCTTTTGAGAGTTGTTGCCGACCATCATCATCGCCATGAGGGCACCGCCGATCTTGCCAAGGAGTCCTGTGCGGCCGAAGATGAGATACGATGCGGCAATAAGGGCTCCGATGCTCAGGCCCGACACCTTGCCGTGGACGAGGTTGTCGAGGAAGTTGCCGAACATGTTCGTGCCGTTGCCGCCGAAGAGGTTTCCGAGGAAGTGGCTGATGCCACGTAGTGTCTCACCCAGGGTGCCGAGCACTCCCTTGGCCTCCTCAGCGGTTTCCTTCACCCCGGTGAGAACATTGGAAGCGGTGTCCTTGACATCTTCTACGGTGTTCTTGCCTGTGAAGCCGTTGACGACATCGTGGGAGAAGTCGCCCGTGCCGTCGACACCCTTGCGCAGCGTCTTGCCCACGGCGGTGCCATAGGACTCGTCGGAGTTTGTGAGTTTCTGCCAACCGGCAAAGGCGGCTACACCCCCGACAATGGTTGTCTTGGGGTTGCGGGCAGCGGCGGAGGCTACCTTGGCAGTAGCACTGGCGACGTTGACCGTGGCTGCCTTGCCGCCTTGCCAGAGTGTGGAAGTGGCCTTCAGTCCGCTGCGCCACAACTTGGGAGCGGCCTTAGTGAGTAATGATAACCATCCCATAGTGCTTCATTTTTTGGGTTTCACATGTTTTGCGTTCACGCGCCAGGTGTCAAGGCACTCCTCGATGAGTCCGGCCCTGCCCTCCCTGTGCGGCAGTGAGTTGTATTCGATATTGTGCCATACCAGTCCCATCGTGGTACTCCGCACCAGTTTGGTGAGCATCGCCAGCTGATGGTTCATCGCCTTGAGCTGCGGACGGATGGAGAACACGAGGGAGATGCGCTGCTGCTCGGTCATTTTCTTGTCAAGGCATACCTCGCGGATGGTGTTGATGATGCCCATGCTCTTGGTGAGGATGCTGATGTAGATGTCGTTGCGCTTCTTGTGAAGAGCCACGGCAATGGCGTTGGCAGGCGCCTCGCTGATCTGTTTCGACAGACTGCCCATGTGCTCGCAGAGTCGGTTGACTTCAAAGTAGAAACCATAGGCCTGGGCAGCATAGGAGATGGTCGTTCGGAAAGTGCTCAGGTAGTCGTCAAACTGCTTCTGCAGGTCCTTTGTGGCAGCGACCTCCTCGTTCAGCCAGATATGTCCGGCCGACTCGGCTCCCATCAGCTTGATCTGTGCGTTGTACTGCGACTCCGCCTTCTTCGTGTACTCGATGATCATCCCCGTCAGAATGGGATCAATCTGGGCATGACCGGGCAGTGGAAGGAGAACAGCGAGTAACAGGAGTAATACGATGTGTTTCATCTTACCGGGTGTTACTTGGAATACAGACTTACTTCTTTGGCATAGCGCTTCCAGTGGGACAGCGACTGCAGGGCGACGTCGCGGCGGTCGCGCTCTATCATCCCGGCTGTGGCACGGTTCCAGACATCTGCCATTCGGTAATGGCGGATGCTGAGATAGAGCTGACGGAGCTTGTGGGAGAAGGACGACAGTCGGTCTTCGAGTTCCCACAGCGTCTTGGAACGCTCGGCACCCGTGAGCATATTGCTCTCGCCACCCTTGGCCACGGCATCCTTCAGCAGGGTGAAGACGGAAACCATCTCCGTGGTCGTCTCGATATAGAGATTGTTCATGCTCACTGTTGCGGCAATGCCCTGAGGGTTGTTGTTGATGGCACGGCGCAGCTTGTCGAGAGTGATGAGGATGCGGAGCCCGTCGTCATAGATATGTGTGGCGGCTTTCAGAGCGGAGGCATAGCCGTTGGCGGTCTTCAGATAGCTGTTGTACTTCTTCTCCCAACCTTTCATCGTCGTGAACTCCGCCGCCATGGTGCTTTGCAGGATGGCAGTGCCACGCTGCGCATCGGCTTCCTTGCCGACCGTCTCGTTGATAAGACTGTTTCCGGCAGCCAGAATGGTATGCTCACCGGGGTTGGCGGTTACTGCTTGCGCATGACTCCTGACGGTGAAGTTCAGGAGCATCAGCAGGATGAGGATGCTGGTATAGCCTATCCTCTGTCTCCCGGCTTGTTTTTTCTCGTCGCTTTCATTGAGTTCCACCTCACCGTCGCCGTCAAGGTCAATGCCGGAGGCCACCTTCTTCTCGCCATCAGGTCCGAGGATTTCCGTTTTGATACGTTCCATCTCTTTTTGGAAGAGCATGTCGTTCCAGTCCTTGGAACCATCGGGCGGAACCTCACGCACGACGGTCAGCTTGGGCAGTGCCTTACCGTCACGTCGCTGGGGATCGAAGAAGCGGACGGCATAGGTCTTGACAGCCTGATAAGGCGACTCCCCCCTATCAGTAAGCGCATGGGGATCGTGTGTGCCGAAGGCGGGACGGGTATTGAACTCATTGATGTCGTCCCATTTTACGTCTGAGACAAAGCCCTTTGGAAAATGCTCGTCAAGGAACCAGTTCAGAGCGTCGGTTTCTTCCTCTGTCAATCCCTCATAGTCGCCGTTCTCCAAGGCTGGTATCGCCCAGTCGGGAATGTCGTAGGTGCCTATCTCCTTCAGACGGCCTTGCTCCTGACCGATACAGAGCTTGTCTGTCAGCTTTTTGTAGTATTCCTCATGCAGCCGCATAGCCTTGCGTGTCTGTTCCTCTATCTCAAAGTCAGGACACAGCCCTGATGTCTTCATGGAATAGAGCTCGTCGGCTTCATTCTCATATAGTCCATAGGCATCCTGCAAGTCTTTGGGCAGCCGGTACTCGTCGCCGGAGAGCAGATTATCGGGATTCCGCAGGGAGGCCATATAGTCCTTCATGTCCTCGCCGACCTTGGGCAGACCTTCGCGAACGTGACGCAGCTCGGTATGGAAGTTCTCGGCAAACTGCCTTCCTGCCATGTCGTTGTCGAAGCACAGGTGATGGCAGGCCTCGGGCGCTTCCCTGATGACCCCACGGAACTGCATGACCGTGGGATTGCCACCGGTGGAGAGATAGACGGCACGGCGCAGCTCCTCATTCTTCCAGGCGTGGAGCTGGTAGTAAGCCATGGCATCGTAGGCACTCTCGAACCACAGCACATGGCGGGCATCCTTCAGTTCGGTGCCCTTGGGACTGGCTATCCACAGTCCTTCCGAGGCGTTGCTGCCAAGGGCCTTGCCCTTATAACCGCTGGACCCGTCGAGACGCGGACGGCCACGCTCTTCGAGTCCGACGATGTCCTTCCCACCGGGAACCGTCAGCGGAAAGGCAAGGTTGGTACGGTGGATATTCTTCTCATTTTCAACTTGTTTCGTTGAAAGCATGAAGTAAGACGAGAAGGCTCTTTGAACATAAGGCTTGATCATGCGACTGTTGAAGAACTGTCCGAATTTGCGTATGTTCTCGGCTCTGAGTTTTTGGAAGTATGTGAACTGATAGTCCTTGACGCTGAAAGGCTTGGCCTGGCGACGGGGCTCGATGATGTTGTGCATGGATCTGTCGATGGGTTGGTTGAGAAGTCGGTTGCAAACGAGGTTGACGAGGTGGTGGGTGTTCATCCCGGGCCGGAACTCCTGGAAGAGGTCGGGGTGATGGATGATAAACGACACCACACTGTAGACCTTCTGCTCAGGCGGATGGAAGCAGCCCTTGCCGTTGGCCGTGACAATGAACTTGTCACCAGAGACACGTCTGCCGTCGCTGCCGACCCTCACATACGACGGCCAGCGCAGTCCGTCACGACGGTTGAGGTGGTAACCGGCGTCACGGAGCACGTCCTGAATGTCGATGCGCTCGCGGAAGTCGTTGTATGTCAGTGGCATATTTATCTGTTGCTAATGGTTTATCGGCTGAATCCTCCCATGTCACGGGCATTGATACCCGCGTGGAGTCCGGCATCAAAGGCACGCTCGGCAATGTCCTGCGGGGAGTCGACTCCGGGCTTGACATAGATGCGGCCGGTGCCGTGAACCTCCTGATGGAACACGGGGGCGGAATGGGGATGCTTGATGTGCTCTACATTGTGGGCGATGTCGGCACCGAGATAAGTGGCATCGCTGAGGGCGGCGAGACCGGCACCGACGAAGGCTCCAAGGTTGAAGCCCTGACGCATCTCCGGACGGGTCTTCATATCGACCTCGTGGAAGACCTTCGACATCATGCGCTGACGCTGGTAGTCGTCCACGGCCATGTATTTGTCATACTGTTTCTTGCTGATGTCATGACTGATGACCTCACCGTTGATGACGGCGCACATCCGATAAGTGAATTTCTGCTCCTTATTACGCTGTTCCTGCTCCATGTCTTTGTTCTGGGCGTTGTCGAGTGTAGGAGTCTTCTCTACCCAAATGTCGCCGACTTCCACATCTCTGCCGTGCTTGCCCTCACGGTACCAGCCCTTGCGGTCGTTCATCGCCTCCAGGTCACGGCCGTTGGCATAGCCCAGCTCGGGGTCAAGAGTCGGTGCATGGTGCTGCTGCGCCAATGGGTCAGTCGTGAGCTGAATCTTATCGTCGGCAACCATACGGGCCTTCAGCTGTGCTTCGACCTCCGGCTTTAACCTGAGGGAGACCGTCTCCCGACTGTTGAGCGTGTCCATCGTGATCTTGTCCTGAAAATCACCACTGATAACTCGGTTCAAGATGCCTAAGCGCTCCTTCATGGGCGTTGACTTGAGTGAGTTGTCGGTCAGCTTCTTCACCTCACTGTCGGTAAGGTCATAAACAAAATCCTGCTGGGTAGCACGAGACTGAATGGTCAGTGTCTTCTTGTCAGCATCGACGAGGATTCCATGGGAGGAGAGTACCTGCTGCCACTTCTCATTGCTGAAATAGACATTGGACGTGATCAGTTCCTTGTAGGGTTTGGCAGGCTCCTGCGGACGGGGACGGCTGACAGTCTGCGGAAGGATGTTCTGCATCTCCTGCAAGGGATCGGCATGGCCTCCTTTGTAGTAGTAGCCGTAGCCGCCACTTTTCAGCTCTCCCGGACGCAGACGGCCGTCGGTATGGTCGGCCACCATCGGCACGACGGCTACACCCGCCATGCGACGGAGGTGCATGCCGGGCTGCCTGGTGGGAGCCCAGCCAAGGAACGACCTGCCGTAAGCTGTCGGAATGAAATCGGAATGAAAGGCATCAGGATGCTCACGGTAGCCGT
Source organism: Hallella mizrahii (assembly GCF_009695775.1). Classification (GTDB taxonomy): domain Bacteria; phylum Bacteroidota; class Bacteroidia; order Bacteroidales; family Bacteroidaceae; genus Prevotella; species Prevotella mizrahii. The sequence goes on from NZ_VUNG01000021.1 coordinate 46,312, forward strand.
GGAGCCCCATGGCCACACGGCTGTTGACGCTTCGGGCGGAGATATAGGACGAGGGCACGTCGAAGTCCTTGCCGACAATCTGGTTGAAAGTCCTGTAGGCTTTCTTGTTGGCGTAGTTGCTGCCACCGTCGCCGAGGGCACGGAACTGCTGCTCGCTGATGTCGTAGGTTATCATTGGCGAGTCGTGGCCTTGCACGAGCAGCTTATAGCGGTCCTGCTCGACAGCGAGCTGGGCTCTCATGCCGTTCTTGCGAAGCAGCTCTCGGAGCTCGTAGGACAGGTCGCCGCGGTAAGACATGGCTTCTGATCGGATGCTCATAGGGTTGTTGGGTAAAAGGGTTACTAATTGCTGATGCATTCCTCAAACAGAGCCTCGCGGAAGTCCAGGAAACTCTTGGCGGCTTCCTCACTCTGAGGGAAGATGTCATTGTCATGGCAGAACTGCTCATAGTCTTCTGTCATCTCTTTTGACTGGAGGGTGACAAAATCAACGGCATTGATGTTGCCAGCCTCATACTGCTCGCGTAATGTGTCGTAATCCGGGTAGTTCATAAAAGTATCAGTTTGAATGGTGAATAATTTAGCAGGAACGCGTGAGCTGCCGCGCCTCTTCGTTAGACGGGAGGTAGCTGCGCTGTAAGGAGTAGCCGTCGCTGTCACGCTGCTCGTCGATGCCTACTCCATAGCGTTGGGCCTGACGGAGCAACGCATCGCAGATGTCCTGGGTGAACTCGTTTTCGGGAACATAGGACAGGACGCCGCCTCTGTTGACCCAGCAGCCGTCGTTGCCAAAGGAGTATTCCGGCATCTGACGGCGTACCATCTTTTCCCATCGGCTGGCATCACCGGCTACGACGACAACGCCGTTCTCGGAGAAAAGGTCGAGGCCGATGGTGATACGCTCGTCGCGGTCGAGGAAGGTCGTCGTGACGAGTCCGCCGTGTTGGAAGCTGAGGATGTCCTCAGGCGTGAGGTCGAACTCATTGTTGATGTTCATGAGGTTGCGGCCGATGATCTGAGTCGGGGAATAGACCACGCCGTTGGTGTCGCGGTCGAGCTGCACGAAGGCTTTTATCTTTTGGGTACTCTCCTCCCCGTCAGACGACAGGAGCGTCTCCTCGATGTCGGAGACGATGACCTTCCCTGCGAGCAGCAGACTGCGCTCCTTGTCGGTGAAAGACGACAGATCGGCCTCCTTCAGTTTGGGCGAGAACAGAACGTCGATGCCGTCCTCTGTCTCCGTCAGACAGAACTTGGCGTAGCAATGAGTGAGTCCGAACGGCTGCCGGATGCTGATGGGCAGCAACGGCGATTTCAGCCCTGACTCAAGACGCTCGTGGACATAATCCGGGAGGTCGTAAATCATCTCCTCGGTCAGTCCGAACTCACTGAGAATGTCGAGAGGATATTCCTCTCTATGGAATGGTTTGTATGGCATAAGTATGCTTTTTGGTGAACATTACGATAGCAAAATTAAGCAGTATTACGGCTTGTACCTAAGTTCAAGCAAAAAATCAGCATTATTGCATAATATGTTGATATATTGGTTCTAAACAGAATACTAAATCGAACCAATCCAGCTAATAACTGTGCAATAGTACGGGTTGTCAGCGTGTAATTCTTTTCAAGCCTCTCTTGTGTGCTATCTTTGTGGCATGATCATAAGAACCACGCTCAAAATTGTTTTTCTGATGACTTGTCTTGTCCCCTGCCGGGCACAGACAGCATCGGGTTATTTCCATACCATTGGCGAAGGCGAACGGCATGGAAAGGTTGTTACTGCCCATGTAGAAATGCCCATGTCGTGTGATACATTGGCAGCAGAAAGTTCGGAGCCGCCTGACACTCCATCAGAGAAAGCAAAAACGGAGATGCCGAAGCCAGCAGCTCCCGTAAAGAAAGCTCCGAGGATGCGCAGCTACAGAAATTGGAAAGAAAGGGAGCTGACGATGTTCAACCTTTTGGAGGTCATCAGGGAAGTGGGCTTGTCAAATGGGCTGATCGTCCTTGCCCAGGCTCTGTTGGAAACCGGTCATTTCTCCTCTAACGTCTGCAAGGAGTACAACAATCTCTTTGGATTGTACGACAGTAAGAACAGGGAATATTTCCGGTTCAACAGATGGGAGGACAGCGTGGTGGCGTATCAGCGGATGATACAATACAGGTACAAGGGTGGCAACTACTTCCAGTTCCTCAAAAGGATTGGCTATGCCGAAGACCCACGGTATATCGTCAAACTGGCAAGGATGGTCAAGAGCATTTATAAGGATGTAGTTACAAGGTGATAAAATGCGCAAAAGTACTTCAAATATCAGTCGTAAAATTTTGAGAATCAACAGATTTTTCGTATCTTTGCAATATAAGCCAGGGATGTGCACACTCGTTTTGGCTGGTTGGCTGATGGCAGTCGACGGCCATGCGCAGACGGGTAAAACCTCTCCCTTCAATACGATTGGAGAGGGCTTCAAAAAACATCCGGAAAAGGCAATAGAACTTGGCGAATCAGAGAATGATGAGCCAGGTGACACCATCGATGATGCTGACGTCATGCTGCCGCCCGCTGACAGTCTGAGAGCTTATCTGCCGATGGTGGCTCTTCCGCTCAAGCGTATCAGCGTCAGCTCGCCCTTCGGGTTACGCATGGATCCGATGGACAAGCGCAGGAGAAGGATGCACAGCGGATTGGACTTGAAGGCGCATTACGAACCGGTGTTCTCGATGTTGCCGGGAACCGTCGCCACCGCGTCCTACTCCATCAAGGGCGGTTGTTATGTGACGATCAACCACGGTTTCTTCGTCTGCTCCTACCTCCATCTCTCCAAGATACTGGTCGTTGCAGGGCAGCGTGTCAGCGCAGGGCAGCCGATAGCCGTCAGCGGAAACAGTGGGCGCAACACTACAGGTCCGCATCTTCACGTCTCATGCCGCTGGGGAGGTAACAAAGGGAAATACTTTGACCCGGCGCTCATTCTTGAATACATCACCACACAACTAACAAACAAGTAACATCATGGGAGTCATACTTATCCTCGTCCTCATCCTGCTTATCTGGCGGGGAGGCAAGAACAAGCAGAAAAAACGCCGCCGTCGGACCTATATCGGTAAGTCCGACTGGGAGAAGATGTGCGATGACGGTGGGAAATTTTATGGGTGGTAGATATTTCTACCTTGGTATTCTTGTGGATTATTACTTTTTTCGTAATTTTGTGGCGAAACGTACGGCATTTCATTTAGTATCATTGCAGAAGCGTGTGACGTTTCCAATAGTACGACATGTAATATAAGAGAACAAAGAAGATGGAGTTTCCGGAGATTTATTCAGCATCGGGTCTGATGGAATTGATTCAGCAGATCGGTTTTCTGCCGTTGCTCGACAGTGGCATCGTCGGTTTTTCGGCCGAAGAAATTGTCGATGAGGATTGTGGGTATGTTGCTCTATCCGAAGGTGGATGGGAATGGCCACTATGGAAATGGAAGGGAGAGATTGTGACGGAGATGCCATGTATGTATGGAAAGTTCTTCAATAAGAAAGCGGGATTCATCAGCAAAGAGTGGTGGCCGGATTTCTGCAATTACAGAAGAAGTAAATATCCATATCCCACAGACGGTTCGATAGAAGAAGCCATTCTCAGTATGCTTCATTCCAAGGGCAGTATAATTACAAGAGAACTTCGCGATGCATGCGGCTTCAATGGGAAAGGTATGCGAAGCAAGTTTGACAACTATCTGACAAGGTTGGAGATGGCAACGTACATTGTGATTGAGGATTTCGTCTATCCGCATGACAAACACAACCGCGAATATGGCTGGGGGTGGTCATTGCTAAATACGCCCGAGGAACTTTATGGTGCTGATGCTTGCAGATGTGACTGTTCCCCTGAAGCATCCTTTCAAAAGATATTTGATCACCTGAAGACGATGTTACCTGAGGCTACCGATAGGCAGCTGCTGAGAATTATTGGTTGACTCTATGTAGATCATTAGTTAAACTTTCTTTATTGATATATAGTTTTTCATATAGGCGTATGGACTTGGGCATTGCCAAATACCACTTTGAGGTAGGTGCTGGAAAGGTCAACTTTGAGTGGGTATAAAAAGTATGTCAATCAAATAAATCGGAATTTATGTTGAATCAAGGCATCAACATACTAAAAAGAAGTAATATGGAATATAAGGTTTTGAACAATGGACTGAAAATGCCGATGGTCGGGTTAGGTGTCTATAATATCTCCGAGAGGGAAACCCAGAGAGTGGTCGAAGATGCCGTATTGGTAGGCTATAGGAGTATCGACACTGCTGCTATGTACTGCAACGAGAAGGGCGTTGGTGATGCAGTTCGGGCATGCGGTGTTCTCCGTGAAGAACTGTTCATCACGACCAAGATATGCGATTCCTGCTATACGAGGGAGGAAACACTGCGCACAGTTGACCATTCCATGAAGCAGTTGGGACTTGACTATGTGGATTTGATGCTGATTCACTGGCCTGTCGGAAATCCAACCGTCATGTGGCATACGCTCGAAGAACTCTATGAGCAAGGTCTGTTCAAGGCTATCGGTGTATCTAACTTCTATCCCAATACGTTCCCCAAGATTGTAAATGATGCTAAGGTGATGCCTGTTGTGAACCAATGCGAGACCCATGTGCTCTATCAGCAAAGGAAGATGCTGGAATACCTGAAGCCGTACAACACGGCATTGGAAGCATGGAGTCCGCTGGCAGAGGGGAAGCACGGTATCTTCAGGAACAAGTCTTTGCTACGGATTGGCGAGAAGTACGGCAAGACATCCGCTCAGATAGCCTTGAAGTTCTTGATTCAGAACGGCATTGTCATTATCCCCAAGACGACGCACAAGGAAAGGATGATGGAGAACATCAATCTCTTTGACTTCACCCTGACAGATGATGACCTCCAAGAGATCCGCTTGCTTGACACTGGCAGGAATGTCACGGGATGGCCCTCGGATGCGCTGAGGTACGAAGTTTAGACAGAATAAACTTAAACATATCATATCATTAGGGAAGAAAAGAAATTAAAAGCGATGTTCTTCAACGACGGTTCTATTTGAATATTTATGTCAAAGGCTGGACCTCACCTTCCTTTTGCTCATCTTTTGAGTCCGAGAAAACAGGAACAACCAGAAGTAACTCCCTCGTTGGACTTATATCGGTAAGTCCGACTGGGAGAAGATGTGCGATGACGGTGGAAAGTTTTATGGGTGGTAGACCTCTATTTTGTCTTTACGACGATGAACACCATGTCTGCTCCTTCTATTGAAGGTCTCACTTGAATTTCCTTCTTATCGATGCAAATGTTTCCCACAAATTGTGTACCTTTGTATTAATAAATACGAATAACTATGAAAAGGTTTTTGGTTACGACGACACCATTGCTTGACGGCATCAAAATCCAAGAATATCTTGGTGTAGTGAATGCCAACATCGTTATTGGTGCCAATGTCATTTCGGACTTCGCCGCATCTCTCACTGATTTCTTTGGTGGAACATCTGACTCCTACCAAAAGAGGATGAATGAAATGTATGAAAGCGCCATCAAAGAACTGAAGCGTAAGACAATGCTTATGGGAGGGAATGCTATTGTCAGTTTTAATGTGGATTTTGACGAACTCTCAGGAAAGGGAAAATCCATGTTTATGCTTAGTGCTACTGGTACAGCTTGTGTAGCAAATCTGAATGAAGACATAAAATTGTCCGACAATGGTAGTATAATAAGTGCTGATAATGTAAAGAGAGTTGTGGAAAAGAATAAGATTTTAAAGAAGCTCTCTTCACATGAAGCATTAACTGCTTCCGATTGTAATCAAATGCTTGCTAACCCTTCATGTGATTACTTGGAATACATCTTCCAATATTATTACCCAATATTCAGAAAAGACGGGAACTTAAACTATAGTGAAGAGACTAAACAGCTTGTTTCATTATTGCAGGAACAAGAAGTTGTTCCAATTGTGTATAAGTATTATCCTCAGAACAAAGCTATTGCAAAACTTATAATTGGATGCAGCTTGTTTGATCCTAAATCTGTCCTTGATCTTCTTTCCAAAGACAAGGACCTTGCAATTGATGTCTTAGCGGCTGATAAGCCATACTATAATATGGAAGATGTGGCAATCATGGAGCAGATTATAAAAGGTTTCGAGGAACTTCCTGACATCGCTACGCATACCAAAGGAAAGCTTGGACTCTTTGGGAAGGAAACCGACATTATTATATGTCCCTATGGTCATAAATATTTACCAGAGAATAATTGCTGTCCTACGTGTGGAACTGATGTTCGAGGACTTACTATTGATGACAGAGAAATAGTAGAGAATTTCAAAACCAAGGTTCAAGTTATCAAGAAAGAACTAAGCGGAAACTAAGGGTTCACTTGTTGGTTTTGGGCAATATCTTTTGCTTCGCAGCATTAAAAGCTGCGAAGCAGAAGGTGTTGATTATAGAATTATCAAAAAATGGGGTCAAACTTCTCATGGCTGGATTGCATAAAATGTTAGTACCGCTTGTTTTGTCCACCCATAGGAATAGGCCACGCCTTTAAGCTATTGGTAGTAGAGGTAGGATAAATTTTATTACCATTTTCAACTCTAATCCTATTTTGCTTCTTATTGTTCTCTTCTTTTCTATATTCTCTTGTATCTATGGTTCTACTTTTTCCGAGTGCCTGCTTTATCTTTTCTGTTTCTTTAGCTAATATATATGCTTCTTTCTTTTCTCTCAGTCTTTGTCGAAGTTCAGCTTTTTTCTTTTTTTTCGCTTGCCACTCTATTCGGCGATCGAAGTTTCTTGCTGCCTTAGAGATTTTTTTTGATTGCTCGTCACCATTATTAGCGAATGAGTAATCCACCAATTTCAAATTATTTCTGTCTATCTCGCCAATGGAGTCCTCTTTAGAATAGGATTTGCGAATTTCATTCAACGCTTGCTTTGACTTATCAGAGAGAAAATCAGCTAATTTCATAGAATTATGTTAGTAAAGAAAGAATGTTGATAATGACTAATAACTTGGCATTAATGCCTTGTTACATCATGTTGGACTCAATAGCTCTTTACGCCACCCCTATCAGCTCAATGTCGAAGATGAGCGTGGAACCGCCGGGGATGCCGGGTTGCGAGAATTTGCCATAGCCCATCTCTGCCGGGATATAGAGCTCCCACTCATCGCCGACGTGCATCTGCTGCAGGGCAATGATCCATCCGTCTATCAGGTCGCTCAGTCGCATGGCAATCGGCGTGCTGCCCCGACTGCTGTCGAACTTCCTGCCGTCGATGGTCCAGCCGGTGTAGTGAACGGTGACGATGCTTCGTCTTTGAGGCTGTGCCCCGTTAGGCTTACCCTCCTTCAATACTTTATAATAGATGCCTTTGGGGAGCGCTTTAACGCCCTCCTCCTTGGCTTTATCCTCCAACCACTTGCGGTTGGCAATAATGTATTCGCGCTTAGACATTATGCTTGCTATTTTGTGGTTTTACTATCTTATCTTTACATTTACAAAGGTACCACTTTTTTCAGTTTGACTGGCAATATTATATCCTAAAATCCGCAAGAAGAGCCTGTAATGCCAGTTTTGACCCAAAATCTATTTCTTTGTGAGAATTGTAGACAAAAACGGCTCCTATCCTTTCGATTAGCATCTTTTGGCGTACAACAACCCCTTACCCCATAAAGCGTTTAGGAGCTCACCGCTATAAAATTCAACATGTCTGCTTTCATTATCCGAAATCAGATTTGAAGACGGTCGCATACGCATTCTGCTCAGTGTAGATATTAAGTACAAACTGCCTTGCCGTCTTAATCCACTTTGCGGGCACAGTGATGAACTTGAAGGTGAAGTCTTTCAGTCTGCTCGTGGGTTTAAGACCAAATGGCTTCAAGTCCTTTGCCTGCACAAGGAATTGATAGAATTTGTATTTTTGCCATGCCGTGTTAATGAATTGCTAATTTGTTTTTACACCACTAAGTTAAGTGATTTTTTTGACATAGACAAATCCTGAGCAACTTTTTGTTGCTCAGGACGTTATAAGATATTAGAGACTATAGTGGTGCGGATATTAGGTACAAGACATTATTCTTCACTGCCGCTCCACAGACTGCCGCTTCCAAAGGAGGAAGATTCATCTGATGTGATGAAACTGTTGCCCTTGCTATTTGCGGCTCCCGTGGCCGGCTCTTCGCTGATGCCTATTGTAATTGAACCTGAACCGGCCATGATGCCCTCTGGCTCAACAGCCTTTACCTTGATACTGGGTGACAGATATATTTTCTTCTTCATAATGCGATTATTATTTACGGTGTTGTTTAATGATGATAACTTATTCTTTAGAAATGGAATATATGCTTACTTCTTCACAATCTTCTTCCCGTTGACCACGTAGATACCGGTAGCAAGGCTGTTCTTGACATCTTCGTAATTGTCGGCTATCTTCCGGCCTTGCAAATCGTAAACGGCACCGCTGCTGATGCTGCTCCCTGCGTTGACGGAACTGATACCGGTGGAAACGCCATCAACGACAAAGCGATAGCTCTTGGCTGCGGATGCCGATGGCAGGACAAGGTATGCACGGTAAGCGGGAATAGTAGCATTGGCATTCTCCGTTTTTATCGGATGCCAATAGTTGTCGGATTGCAGGATGTAAGCACCGGCATTAGCGGCCTCTTCATTCGTCAAGCCTGTTACAGTACCCACGAAGACTGTAGAGGATGTCGACGCCGGTTGTGCTCTCACACTGATATTCTCACCGCCCAGATTCACGGACCTATCCGTCACCTTTATCATATAGGGCTGATAAGCAGAGAGCATATTACCCGAGCCTGTGGTGAAGTTCACCGTAGTATGGGCATCATCTACATTGCTGAAATCACTGTAAGTGGTGTTCACAGGAACGGGCAGGTCATAGGGCAGGCAAACCGTATAATATCCCTCACTGAACGTGCGGCTGTTGGTCAACTTCTTGGCAAGGAACTCCAAGCCAACCGGCAGTGCAGTGCCGTCAGTGATCCGGAAGTCGTCGCACGTCCATCCGTCGGCGCCATGGTAGATATAGTTGGCTGATCCTTTCTTGCTCTCCTTGCAGGGCGTTGGTATCGTGTCCTCGCCTAAGGTCTGGCCCCAGGCTGATCCGAGCTTGCCGAGCACATAGCCGCTCTTGAGCTGGGCAACGGTAACAAGCTCCCCACTTGCTGAAAAATCACTGTTAATGTAATAGCAATTATTGACAGTGCCGTCGCTTCTATCATCGTCATTAAATGAATAAATGATAGGATCATACATCCAGTCACTTTTATCAGTACCAAGGAAAAGACAATTACTTATTATGTTGTCTTTATTAGATGCTGAAAGGTAATCGAAGGATCCAGCGATGCCGCCGGAAACTTCTTCTGCATAGACATCGGCATCCGACCAGCAGTCGGTTATCTTGCCACCTTTCGTAACATTACCCACGATACCGCCTCCTAAACCTGCACACTTTAGTTTACCACTGAAAGAACAGTTACTTACGAGGCCACCAACCATCATATTGGCTATACCACCTAAACCATTATAGTCATTGCTGGATATGCTGTCTGTGATGATGCCCTCAACATGCAGGTTGGTTATCTTGCTATTGCTGTTGATGACACCAAACAGACCGGGATATTCCTGATATTCGTGTTTTCCGATGTTGATCGTATGATGAGCGCCATCGAATGTACCATTGTAGTTTTCAATAGCCTTCCACGATCCTGTCCCTTCGCCGTAAACAGAGACCAAGTCGATATCCTTCGTGAGTTTGGCACTGACATCGCCTCTGACGTTGTTGACGAAATTGCGGAACTTGACGAGGTCCTCAGCCGTACTCAGCAGAAAAGGATTCTCCGTTGTGCCGTCACCATTCAGGTTGATACCCACATTGAGCACACAGTTCACCTTCATGTCGGCAAGCACCTTCGTATCGGCGGTCACGGCAACTTCTTCATTGTCGCCGTCCGTCGTATTGTAACTGACATTATAGATATACTCTGCGTCGTAGCCGTCGCCCGCGAGTTCCTGTATTGTGGGCAGGTTAAACTTATTATATCGGTTCACGAAGAGCGTGTCGAATGCGACGTTGTTCTTCAGGAACTGCACGAGATAGACCTGTGCCGAGTCGGCAGCCGTGAGGCATGGCACGGTGTCGGTACCGAGGATCTGTCCCCACACATTCGTGCTGCCGCCATTCTGCAGGGCATGAGCCACGTAGCCGCTCTTGAGCTGCTCCGCCGTCACCTGAGTGGCTTTCGAATCTGTGCCGTTGAGGTAGTAACAGTTGGATATGGTGCCAAGAAAGTAACCGGCAATACTGTTATTATTGTAATATGGAGTCTCTTTATCTAAGGTTAGATGAAACAGATTTCCATAAAAAAGGCAATTAACGATACTACCGCTTTTCCAATCACCAGTGCCACAGATACCACCACAATAATATTGGCTCGCCTGGCCCGCCTTTATTTTTGCATCAGACCAGCAGTTGCTGATTTTACCATATGAATAACCGGCAATACCACCGATTCCTTCTGCGTCTTTATTAAAATTTCCACTGAATGAGCACTTGTCAATTTTGCCAGCATTATAAGCTGCAACTCCTCCAGAAAACTCACCAGAATAGATATAACCTTCTACATGCAAATTGAGTATTTCTCCACCATTGTATCCGAATAGCCCTTGATAAGGTTGACTCTTTTTATTTACCGATGCATAAATATATAAGCCAGAAATACTCTTGCCATTACCATTGAATGTACCGGTAAATTTCGAATAGTCTGTTAGATTCCTTGCTGCTTCTCCTTTTCTTATCACTCCTATTGGCTCCCACGACCCAATACTCTTTCCGCACACGGTTGACAAGTCGATGTCATCGGTGAGTTCACCGCTGATGTCTGTGTTGCCTAAGTTCACGTAGTCACGGAATGCGGCAAGGTTCTCGGCAGTGCCGATGAGATAAGGCTCGTCGGTGGTGCCGGAGCCCTCGAGGTCAAGAGTAGCCGTGTAGCTGCATGCCACCTGCATGTCGGCAGTAACCTGCGTGTCCTTGGTCACTTCCATCTTGGTGTCGTTGATTGTCGTCTTATACGCGGGGGTATAGACGAGATACTTACTGTAGCTGCCACCCGCAATCTTCTCGGCTGTCGGCAAGTTGAGTGTGTCGTAGCGGTTCACATAGATTGAGTCGAAGGCTGTGCTGCCCTGCAGGTACTTCACGAGGTAAACCTGTGCCGAGTCGTTGCCTGTCAGCATCGGTGTGTCATCAGTGTTGAGCGTCTGGCCCCATACGGCATCGGTGCGGCCAGCCTGCAAGGCACGGGCAATGGCACCGCTCTGGAGTTGGGCAGCTGTGACGAGGGTAGCTCTTGGAGCCAGAGAATCCTTCGGTAGGAATACATCGGCAAAGCAGTTAATGACCGTGCCACTGCTACGTACTACGATGGATGAGGATCCTTCGTCAGCCGAATAAGATGGGTTGTATTGCGAGTAAATATTGTTAGCGGTAAAGCAGTTGCTGATCACACCCGTGGGATTGTTGTATCCGCAGATACCGGCAAGTGTCTTCGTGTTAGCACCGCTCCAGATATGCTGGATGGTCGTGCCTATGACTGCACAGTCGATGATTGTACCTGAGTTCTTGCTTACAATACCTGCGAGGTTATTGTAATTACCGCACTGCACGAGGCTGTTCTTTACTAAGATGCCGCTTACAGTTCCGGCATTCGATCTTGCAACGAGAGCACTTCCCTCATTGCCTTGTATTAATTCTCGAGCTTTATCAAGGGTGAGGTTTTTCACTACACCGCCTGTCACGATAGAAGAAAAGAGAGGGTTCCATGTGCCTGCGCCCTGATTGAAGTTGGATAACGTATGTCCGTTACCATCGAGTGTACCAGCAAAGTTATTGATCATCGGCCAAACCGATTTTACGGAACCATAATCAATATCCGCTGTGAACTTTGCTTTAATTGTTGTGTTACCAAGATTCACATAGTCGCAGAACGCTAAGAGGTCTGTCGTGGACGCAATCTCATAAGGAGTCTCGATGGTTCCGGAGCCAGGGAGCGTAAGACCGCTGATCGTTGCTGTGCAAGCGAGTGTGAGGTCGCTTGTGATTGGAGTCTCTGTAGTCACGGCATTGCCGGTAGTGCCATCAGAAGTGAGCTCACTGCATGAAACGGTATACGATAGTCCTGGATTGTAGCTGCTGCCAAGGAAATCCTTTGCGAGCGGTAGAGTGTTCAGCGGTTTATTCCTGTTGACGAAAGTAGTGTCGAAAGCGATGTCGTCGTGAGTATAGATCACACGATACAGTTGTGCCTCCTCGTCGGAAGTGAGGCACGGCATGGTATCAGTGCCAATAGTCTGTCCCCAGATGTTCGTTTCAGCGCCGTTCTGCAAAGCATAAGCCACATATCCGCTCTTGAGCTGATCAGCAGTTATCTTTGTTGTAGCATTTTCATCGCTACCGTTGAGGTAGTAGCAGTTGGTGACGGCGCCATAGGATTTTGCTATTGCATTAACACCCGATGAGCCAGTTACTTTACCTGTGAATAGACAGTTGGTTATTTTAGAAGTGTCAGTAATCTCGGTATCGGAATTAGTATAATTACTAACAAAACCAGCTATGCCACCGACACCAGAATGCCCTGATATTTCTGCATCTGACCAACAGTTAATTATCTGACCACCCTTGTATACCAATCCTGCAATGCCACCGTATTGCTGACCTGTCTTTCCAAAATCAGATATCTTACCACTGAACGAACAGTAACTTACTATTCCTGAGTTTACACCTACTATACCGCCAACATGAACAGCTTCAGATGTAATGTTTACTGTTATAGCTCCGTTCACATGTAGATTTTCTACAATGCCAGGTTTGTAGAGGTTTCCAAAAAGACCTAAAGGCCCCTCAGTACCATAATTATCCTTTTTGAAGTAAAGAGACTTGATAGCATGTCTGTTGCCGTTAAAAGTTCCCCTATATTCAAGTTTATAACCTGAGGCTATAGGCTCCCACGACCCAATGCTTTCTCCGCATACTGTCGACAGGTCGATGTCTTGTGTGAGTTTACCGCAGATTGCCGTATTTCCTAAGTTGACGTAGTCGCGGAAAGCGGCAAGGTTTTCAGCAGTACTAATGAGGTAAGGATAATCGGTAGTGCCCTTGCCATTAAGGCCAGGTGACACAGTGTAGCTGCATGTCACCTGCATGTCAGCAGTGACCTTCGTGTCCTTCGTTACTTCCGTCTCAGAGTTGTCAATTACCGCCTTATACGCTGGGGTGTAGACAAGATACTTGCTGTAGTTGCTGCCTGCGAGTCTCTCTGCGGTCGGAAGATTGAGAGTATTGTATCGGTTCACGTAGAGTGAGTCAAATGCTGTACTGCCCTGTAGATATTTCACGAAATACACTTGTGCCGAGTCTACGGAAGTAAGGCGCGGCATTGTATCAGTGCCGATGGTCTGTCCCCACACATACGTGTTATTCCCGTTCTGTAAGGCTTGAGCCACGTAGCCACTCTTGAGCTGGTCCGCAGTAACCTGAGTGGCTTTGGAATCTGTGCCGTTGAGATAGTAGCAGTTGGAGATGGTGCCTTTTGATCCATCACTGACTATGCTGTTATTATTGTAATATGGTATTTCCGTAGGATTGGCATCCTTCGTAACGTAATATCTATTAATAAGTTTACCCCCAAAAAGGCAATTACTAATACTGCCTTCACTGTAACCGCAAATACCTCCATTGTCATTCGGTTGTGCATATATTTTAGCATCTGACCAGCAGTTGATGATTTCACCAGCTGAATGGCCGGTAATACCACCAATATAATCACCTTTGTGGTTAAAGCTGCCGCTGAATGAGCAATTGATAATTTTGCCCAAATTCCAGGCTGCAATACCTCCGGCACAGCCACTAGGAAGATAATATCCGTTTACATGCAAATTTTGTATCTCTCCACCATTGTAACCAAATAGTCCTTGATAATCTGTAGTTCTATTTTGAATTTTCTGATAATTAACATATAATCCAGAAATGCTTTTGCCGTTACCATTGAATGTACCGGTAAATTCCGAAAGGCTTGTTAGATTTGCTCCACTTCCATTTCTAATCACGCCTATCGGCTCCCACGATCCAATGCTTTCTCCGCACACTGTTGACAGGTCGATGTCAGCGGTGAGTTTACCGCAAATTGATGTATTGCCAGCATTCACCTTATCACGGAAAGCTCCTAAGTCGGCGGCATCTTCTATCAGATAAGGATTAGAGGAAGAGCCGTCACCTCCACCGAAGTTACCGTCCTTAGCCCACGATTGCTGATAGAAGCAGCACAACAAAAGGGCAGCCAACAGTTGAAGAGAAGAGAGAAGGGTTCTATTACAGAAGTACCCCTCTCTCATCCTACTCTCGCCGTGAGCTTGTAAGCGATCAATTAAATAGTTCTTCATATTTATAATAGTATCTAATTAGTATTTACTTATCTCTTAATAGCATGGAAACGCAAGGCGTGCGCCCTGCAATTCAAGCAAAGTTAGACAAACTCATGATTTAATTCAACAAATTGATGAAAAATTTGAATAACGAATGCAATTTTTAGGGGTAAAATGGGGTAAAATTGATAAAAAGGCATTAATTTTGTGGTGTATGAGCAACGTTTTATCATTACAATCACTAAAGCATCTCGTTCGCAGTTTCTATCATTGTTATGCTTCAAACCGCGAGGAACGACTGCGCCTGACGATTTTTCTTTTAGGCGTTTTTATGGTGTTGGGTACCATGCCTCTGCAGTTTTTTAACATCATGGGGTCGCCTCATCCTTTCTTCCAAGGTGTGACGGCGGTATTCATCTTGCTTACGCTGACAGGGTTAGCTTTATTGCTCATGCATGTGATCAATATCACACAGGCACTCAACATCACTTGTATAGGGTGCCAAATACTTCAGTCGATACGTATCGTCATCCTCACCCTTCATCCTGAATTAGCTTCGTATGACGTGATGATGCTGAATCTTGTCGCCGACTATATCATCCTCCTCCAGTTGATTATGGCCTCTATACCTAAATCGCCGGTCATCGTTACAGCTATCCAACTGCCCACATTGGCTTTCGCCCATTTTTATCCTCCGCTGGGGCAGGCGCTGTGCAGCACGCAGATATGGCTGTTGTTCACCGTCGTATCGACTCTCAGTTGTGTGATGTCGGTGTTTTCCCAGACTGCCCTCACCCGCTTGCAGGAGGAGCGGACGGAATACAAGACGATCCAGGACAGCTTCCTGAATGCCTTCGGCATTACGAAGAGCGAGCTTGTCACTTTCCTGCAAGTGTGGAAAGGAAACACGGAAAACGATGAGCGGCTCGTACATTTCTTAGACGGGCTCGACCCTACCGCCCAGGCACGGCTGATCAAAGCAGCGAAAATTGTGGAAGCGGAGCATAAAGGCGACTGTGAGAAAATCGCCGAGCATTTCCCAAACCTCACGAAGACAGAACTCAACGTGGCAGCGCTCATCATCAAAGGAAAGACGAAGCACGAGATTGCGGAGATGTTGGGAAAGACAGATAACAACATCGGGACAGTGCGCATCAACATCCGCCGCAAGTTGCAACTGTCTTCTGACATCGACCTCAGGGAATACCTCTTATCTCAGGAAAATGGCTAAAAGCCCAAACCGAACTATAACCCCTAAAATCCACAAGAAAAATCGATAATGCCAATTTTGACTCAAAATCCATTTGTTAGTGTGATCTGTAGTTAGAAACGGCTCCTATCCTTTCGATTGGCATCTTTTGGCGTACAACATCCCCTTACCCCATAAAGCGTTTAGGAGCTCACCGCTATAAAATTCAACATGTCTGCTTTCATTATCCGAAATCAGATTTGAAGACGGTCGCATACGCATTCTGCTCCATGTAGATATTAAGTACAAACTGCCTTGCCGTGTTAATGAATTGCTAATTTGTTTTTGCACAACCAAGTTAAGTGATTTTTTAACATGGCCAAATCCTGAGCAACTTTTTGTTGCTCAAGACGTTATAAGATATTAGAGACTATTGTGGTGCGGATATAAGGCTATTTAAACAGTAAGCGTATCGGTATTCACGTATTGCCACAAAAAAACTGATCAAGAGAGGAGGCTTGCCCAGTTTTGTTAGTCTTTTGTGGAAGGTTGCCAACGGTCTGGCAATAGGTTTCTATAATTCTCCAATG
>NZ_VUNG01000022.1 GCF_009695775.1 Hallella mizrahii
GCTAAGGAAGGACAGATGCTCTCGCAAGAATGTAACTGTAAAGATTATCGGAACAAGTTCCAATGCGCAAGAATTGCTTGCTTTGGAACGTAAGGCCCGTGAGTTTATAGACTCACAACTTGGTCAGTCTATTCCGATGGACTATCATTACCCTTTCGAAGACGATCTTGAGCGTTTCCTCTCTGGTATTTCCAATACGCAGATTCAAGTGATTGGCCCCGAGCTATATATGGACGTCTTTACGACAAGATAGGTTATAGCGGGATAAACAACGAGATGTTCCGTCATTTGGTCATTTGTCGCCTATTTAATCCAGGCAGCAAACTCCGCACAGTGGAGTATCTCCGCCAATACCTGAATAAAGACTACGACGTGGAAGCCATATACAAGTTCCTTGATAACCTTTGTTTCCGCAAAGACAATATGCTCATAAAATCGGCTTTGGGTGGCGCAAAATAGGTAAACAGGATGAAGGATTTGACGATTAGATATGAATGTCCATGAATTGATCAATCATTCTATTTCTTGCATCATAATTTGCAATTCTGATTATTTATGCCTATCTTTGCATAAATTATTAAACCTATAGGTCAAATACCTTCATACTTATGAAAAGATATATTGTTTTAATACTTCTATTCAATTTCGTATCTTCTATGTATGCACAACAAATGGTTGTGGATACCATTCGCTATCGTTTCTCTTATGCAATAAAAGGGACTTTGTCAGAAACGTCTAAACGACAATACGATGATGAACTAAGTGTGGAAGTTGGAGATAGCGTGACGTATTGTTATAGTCGTTATCAGAAGGACAATGATGATTTATGGAAAAAAATAAAGTCATCCGGTGGCTCTGCCAATGACTTTCTTGCGCAGCAAGGCCCAATAAGCTTATACGATGAGGTGGATATTAAGCATTATCCTAACTATAACAAGATGACTGTTATTACCCTTCTTTATAAGCATTTTATCTACTCGGAGGATTTGGCTGAAATGAATTGGACTTTATTACCAGGTGATACTGTGATTTTGGATATTCCATGCAAGAAAGCTCAATGCACTTTTAGAGGTAGAACGTGGTATGCCTATTATACATTTTCGATTCCTATTCATGATGGGCCTTGGAAACTTGGAGGCTTGCCGGGTATGATCCTTTATGCAAAGGATCAAAAAGAGCAGTTCTCCTTTAGTTGTATTGGCATCAAAACAAATGTGAACATGCCAATGGTGGTGGACTTTAAAAATGCTCTTAAGTCAACCCCTCTTAAGGTTCAGAAATTGAAGCAATTGCAAGAGGCTAACCATCAAGCTTATTCCAAAATAATGGGTATTACCGGCATTCATTATGGTACCAAGTCAAAGTCTCGTGTGGCTTGTCTGAAAGAATATTACTAAACAGTTGCAGTATTGAAAAATTTAATATTACTGGTATTGTTGGCATTGCCTTTCAGTACAATCGCACAGGACTTCAGAGGCTTTGTTAAGGATGCTAAAACGCATAAACCTTTGGATTATGCGTCTGTAGTGGCAATGGACAGTATTGGCAATCCTGTAGCATTCAAGAATACAGTTGGCGACGGCAGCTTTTCTCTGAGCGTGTCTGACGATCAACGAGTGAAAAGCTTGTCTGTGAGTTATTTGGGCTATGCGATGGCCGAAGTACCAATAACAGAATATCGTCCCGGAATGACGATCTTTCTGCGTCAGGATGCCATTAACATCAAAGAAGTGGAAGTGAAGAGTAAGCGCTTACAACAGAAAAGTGATACTCTCATCTATTCTGTTGCCGGTTTTCGTCAGAAACAAGACAGAAGCATAGCTGATGTTATTGCGAAGATGCCGGGACTGGAGGTCTCCGACAAGGGAATGATCACCTATCAGGGAAAGCCCATTAATAAGTTTTATATTGAAGGACTCGACCTGATGGGCAGCAAGTATGGCATGGCTTCGGAAAATCTGTCAGCCAAGAAAGTAAAGAATGTGCAAGTGCTTAGAAACCATCAACCTATTAAAGCTTTGAAAGGTATAAATTTTTCTGATCAGGCAGCTTTGAATCTGATCTTAGAGGAAGATGCCAAAGAAGTGCTGAGTGGTGTGGCGGAAGTAGGCATCGGTGCTCAGATACAAAGTGGGGTAGGAAATGACTTCTTGCGTGACGGCAGAATAGTCGCGATGTTGTTTGGCAAGAAACATCAGAATTTTTCTATGTATAAATGGAACAATACAGGAAAGGACATACAGCATGAATTGAGAGATTTGACTTCGAGCTCTGATCTGGAAAGTGTTCAAAATGATTGGGTAAAAAATATTCCGGTCAGTGTGCCTGATCTGAAGTTGGAACGTTATAATTGCAACGATACACGAATCTTAGCCACCAATTGGCTTTCTAAGAAAGATGGAAACTCCACTCTTCGCTTTCAAGGTTCCTATCTGTTTGACAAAACCATAGGCTACAGAAAGGATGAGACGGTCTATACCACGATTTTGGGTATGCCAGTTATGGACGAGACGTATGACGCCAACAAATACAGACGGGAAGCAAAGATGGAAATACAGTATAAGCAAAATCAAGACAGTCTGTATTTGGAGAATCGTCTGAACGCGGCGGTCAACTGGAATGAATCTTCTGCTACAACAACGCTCAATGGAACTTCGGTTTACCAAAGCGTGCAACCAAGGAAAAGAGGCATCGATGACGATTTCAGCCTCATCAGGAAGCTGAGCAATGGGCGTAGCTTTCATATTGATGCGGGGATGAACTACAGCTATCTTCCGAGTAAACTGCTGACCTTGAGTGACACGATGCCGCAAAAATTGAATGTGGAGTCGCTTGACGCAAGGGTCTCTACAGCATTCCGCCATCTTCTCTTTGGTATGTATATCTCTTACGAAGCTCAGTTAAGCTATCATCATGATGGTCTTGATTTAGCAGGCAATGCGCCTCAAAAGGCCAACTATAGAGAAATAAAACTGAAGGTGTCGCCTCGCATTAGCTTTGAACGATATGGTATTCTGTCATCGTTGTCCGTGCCTTGCTATATTGGCGATTATCGGCTAGCAGGCAATGACGATAAGAAAATGTTTGTGAATCCCTATTTCAATATCGGTTACAAGGTTGACGCGACGATCGACATGGACTTTTATTATAGCCATCAGTATACTTGTTTTGGCATCAATAACAATGTGCCAATGAATTACTTTGTAGATTATGCGACTACGATAAAAGGCAGTGGTAAACTTGACTTCACTTCACTTGACAACTATAGCGGAGATTTTAAATATTCCAATCCCAACATTGGACTATTCTTTAATCTATCAGGGAGTTATGTCAAGACCAGTGATGTCCCTATGTTTACTTATGACTATCAAGACAATGTGTACACAATGCAAACGCTTGATAGAAAATCATGTAACGAACAGCTGCTTGGCTCTGCTGAGGTGAGCAAGGCTCTGGGGTATGGCAAAACAACATTTACGCTCGCTGGTCGTGTGATGCAAAACAACTATGGCGCATGGATCTCGCAACAGGAAAACCGCTGTCACTTGCAGTTTTGGTCAGCCTATTTCAAATTCTCTTTCATGCCAAGTACACGATTCTCTTTGGAAGAGATGTCTACATTCAATAGCGTGAAATCCAGTAACACCACACATCCTGAATTAAACACGACAGCAAAGAACTCGTTCAACCATCATATAACATTGTTCTTTATGCCCGGAAACTGGCAATTCGACTGGACTCATGAACTCTATCACAGCAATGATCATAGTGTCAATACCGCTTATTTCTCGGATTTCAAGGTGACGTACAGTCAGAAAAGATATGAGTTGAGTCTCTGTGCCAATAACATCTTTGGAACGACGAAATATGAGCGGACGACAATTTCAGACAGTTACATGCAGTATACTCTAAGTCGTCTGCGCCCAAGAGAGCTCATGGCGAAGATTGCATTCTCGCTATAGCTTTCTTCTGCCAAAGAAGTATTGTCCTTTATGCTTGGTTCTGTTGCCAAACTCGATGGCGTGGTGCGGACAATGGTGATAGCAGGCGAAGCAAGTCAGACATTGACCATTGTGGAGCCAACGGGGCTCTTTGCCGAGTCCACCGTCGATGTCGTGGACAGGACAGACAGAAGCGCAGATGCCGCATTTCACACAACGGTCTGAAACGACATGGAAAGGCTTGTCGGTGATCAGCCAGCGGTAGAAGGCTGCGCCGAGGACGCGACTGTTGATGCGCGGCCAACGGCCGATGGTCAGACGCTCTACGTGCTTCTGATGTTGTTCGATCAGTTGGGCAAACCCCTTCAGGTCTTCCGCAGCCTTGTCCTGCTTGGCTTTCTCCCGCTCTTTCTTGTCCACATCCATGAAGGGCAGGCCGACATACGACTCCGGCATCAGCAACGAGAAAGCGGCATCGAGCTTGATGCCTTTCTCGGACAACACGTGGCGGAAGATGTCCATGGCTTCGCCTACCGTGTCACCGGCAGTGCAGAGCGCATAGACATAGTGCCCGGTGGTATCGATGACGAGTTGCTTCACGAAGTCAACGACGATGCGCGGAGGACGCCAGCCGTGGATAGGGAAGCAAAAGCCGATGTCCTCGCCCGGTTCCAGCTGAGCGGTGAAAGGCTCGGCGCTGTTCTTGGCGATGTTGATGAGCCGGTCGCTGGTGTAGAAGCCCAACTGTTTGGCGGCCCAGGCGGTATTGCCTGTTGCGGAGAAGAAAAAGATCATGAGTGCTTAGTTAACCTTGCATGAGAAAATAAGCTGCCACCAACACCCCAAGGGTGACAGCAGCGACGATAAGTTTGAGAAGACAACTTGCTACCTTGCGCATGATGAGAATGCCAGCGACAAAGGCCAGTATCAGAATGACGTAGAAAGTGAAGTGAGTGTCCATAAATTGAGCTGTTGTAGTTAATGTCTCTATTGATGTTTTTGCGGATTACTGGTTCCAAAGAGCCGGCGGAAGGTCACGGGGATGGGCGTGCTGAACTCCATAGGCTTGTGCGTGACAGGGTGATAGAAGCAGAGCACGTAAGCATGGAGGCAGAGACGTCCGATCGGATCATCGCCATTGCCGTATTTGATGTCACCGCAGACCGGATGCCCCATGTCGGCGGAGTGCACACGTATCTGGTTTTTGCGTCCTGTCTCCAGTTTGAATTCCACGAGCGAGTGCTCTCTGCTGCGGTCGAGCGTATAGAAGTGGGTGATGGCCAGTTTGCCGTCGCCCTCCCGTTGACTGCTGTAGGTGACATAGGCCCGGTTCTCTTTGAGCCAGCTGGTGATGGTGCCCTGGTCTTGCTCCATCACACCGGAGAGCACTGCCACGTAGCGGCGGTCATAGACCGTATGGTGCCAGTCCTCTTCCAGTTTCAACTCAGTCTTCTTATCCTTGGCATAGATCATCAGTCCGCTGGTGTCGCGGTCGAGACGGTGCACCACGTGAGCAGTACAATGCTGTCGGGTCTGCTCGAAGTATTCGTCCAGCACCGACTTGACGTTCAGCGTGCTGTGACCGGCGGCCATGGAGAGGATGCCTACGTTTTTCTCTACCACGACGAGGTAGGGATCTTCGTAGACAATCTTCACGTAATGGTTTTTAAGCGTGAGGTTGCGTTTTGTCTTGCTGACGGCAATCTTCATCCCTGCCTTGAGTGGATAGTCGTATCGCGTGATCGTCTTGCCATTGACCTGAATGCCGCACCCTTGCAGTGTGGCTTTGATTTTGGAATGGCTGCCGTCGAGATGGGTGAGTAGCCAGTCCAGCAGTTGGGCATCAGCCTCAACCGTGTAGTGATCGAACTGTTTCATGCCAGAATAGTGTGTCGTTTTTTATTCTTTTCTCTTCCAAATGGAGACGATCTTGTGTCTGATGGCGATGATGTTGCAGATGCTCACCAAGGCAAAGAGACAGAGTCCGAGGAGGATAGCCGGCAGCATCGTACCACTGTCGATATCGGGGAAGAGCGTCTCGATGACACCCATGTAGTAGTCACGAACGAAGTAGAGCGTGCCCCAGGCAATGAGTAGCACACCGGTGTTGAGTCCGATGGTGAGCAATTGGTAGGGCCGTGCGACATTATTGGGGCTGTAGCCGATGAGCAGCAGGTTCTCAAGCTTCGATGAGTTCTTCTGTACGAGCAGGTAGATGCTCAGCATGAGAATGTAGAAACTCAGGATGGAGATGACCAGACCGACAACCATGACCATGGTGACGATCATTCTCAAGAAATATGTGGTCTTTTCTGCCTGCAACTTGTCGTCTTCCACCTCGTAGCCTTTTTGGTCGATATATTTCGTCACCTTCTCGTTGGCAGGATTGTCAACCTGCATGATCAGTCGGGTAGGATCGGAGTGGCTGCCCGGTGCGAAGTAGTTGTTGCTCCAGTCCATGAAGGCCTGCGGCACGAGAATCGTATTGAGTCGCGACGAGAAGCCGATGACCTTGCCTTTGAAGCGGTCGGCGTGTCCGTTGCCGTGGATGAAGATGTCGAAGTTGATCATCCCCACGAGGCCATCGCTGATCTTAGGCAGAGAACGGCTTTGGGCAAAGCCAAAGTTATACATGGTGATATAGGCACGCGGCAGGATGATGGGCACGACATGGTCGCCCGGCGTGTATTTCCAACTGCCCTTGGGCGCGTCGACGAAATGATCGGGGATGCTCTCGAAGAAGAGCTCGGAGTTGAGCACGTTGACCCCGTTGACACCCATATTGGCTTCCACCTTATATTCTGTGGAGGTGAAGGTGCCCACGCTGGAGGCAAACGGTTGATTCTCCACGTCGTTGACCTCAGCGGGCGTGAAAGTGTTGGTGCGGCCGGAGATGGTGTTGCCCATGCCAATCTTCTTGCTGACGATGATATAGTCGGACTTCATGAAGGAGTCTTCCGATGTGAAGACGGGCATCACGTCGCGATAGAACTGATAGCCCAGCAACACGATGAGCATGCCAAAGAGGTTGGCAAAGAAAAATCCCACAAACTGGGGTATGCTGATATGCTGACGGAGCAGCTTCCAAACTAAGTTCATAGCAATAATGTCTTTTCGTAGTTTAAGTCCATGTGTTTACCGATGCTGGTGACGACGACACCGGCTCCCTGTGCCTTGGCTTCGGTCATCATGATGTCTGCCATGATGCGTGAGTTGTTGTCGTCGAGGTGAGAGATCGGTTCGTCGGCGAGCAGGAAGTCAAACGGCTGTACGAGTGCGCGGATCATTGCCACGCGCTGCTGCTGTCCAAAGGACATGCGTCCGATCTTGGCATCGAGTTTGTCGCCGATGCCCAGCATGTCAAACCATTGGCGGATGGTGGCGTCGTCTTTGAAGTTGGTCAGCTTATTCTTGATTTGTACATTTTCCCAGGCAGTGAGTTCCGGAAACAATCTCAGCTCCTGAAACAGATGGCTGATATGCTGTTGACGCATTTCCACCCAGTCCTTGACTTTGAAGGTTTTAGTATCGCGGTCATCAAACATCACGGTACCGCTGTAATCGTGACGGTAGCCGACGATATAACTGCAAAAAGTACTCTTTCCCTTACCCGATTCCGCCTCTACTAGATAGAGGTGTCCTCGCTCGAATTTCACGTTTTGCTTCCATATCTCAGATTTCAGGTCTTTGCTCTGTTGGAACACCTGCGGCAGAACGGAAGTCAAATTAATGGTTTGCATATCTCTGAATGAATATAGTCCCATCCTTCTCTGAAATGAAGGGGATGGGCAGAATTTTATTTTAGTGTATATACGATGGCATTGAGTTTGCCGAAAAGCGGTGAAAGCATTCCAGTGACGGCCTGCGCCTTGCTGCCATTGACGGTGGCAAGGTTGATGACCATTACCAGTTTCTGTCCGATGATGGCTTGTTGCAACTGTGCGTCGATAGGATGAGTGGCTGCCTTGATGCTCTGTAAAGCCTTCTCCTTAGAGCTGCCGCTCATGTATTGCCAGTCCTGTGTGACACCAAAGAAGTAGGTGGTCTTCGAATCTGTATAGTAGTAGCAGTCTCTTCCCCAGTCACCGATGTGTCCGCCCTGCGGTACACTCTGCTTCCAATAGTCCACATCACCGAGCCAGTCAGCGTTTTTGAGTTGTGCGGCCATGGTCATCTGGAAATTGTCAGAGCCAAGGGAAGGCGCGATGATGGTCATGTCGCCATTGACGCCTTTGATGATGTTGTCCATATCGATGGCAGAGTTGATGCCGGCCAAGAGAGCCTGGAGCCCTCTGTTTTGTTGCATAAGTTTGATGAACTTCGTGCCGTTGACATTGAGGAACATGCCGATCATGTCGTTCTTGGCCATTGACTTCACATATTTGCCTTTGATGGGGCGGTAGATGGCATGAGCCTGCTGCAAAGCCTGCTCGATATTGCGCTTGAAGGAGAAGGTTTGCCCATTGATATGGAGGCGTCCATTGGCTACTTTCATCTCAGCGGCAATATACACGTCAGCAGGATTGGCGTCGCGCGGAGCACCTAAGGTGAAGGGAGCGACAAACTGGTCGGGTAGGGCACTGGTCTGACAGACGAGTGACATCGGTGCGTTGATGGAGTCGAGCTTGTCGTAGACGGGTGTTGCTTTGATGCCGTTGTCTTCGTCTTCCCCCAGATATTTAGCCATGAGCGACATCATCTCGGCTTGGGCGGCCGGTACGACGGGACCCATGAGCAATGCAGCCTGCTTTGACCAACCGAGAATCCAGTTGTTGGGCAAAGCCGCGAAGTTGTAGTCGCGCTTATGGTGTATGTCAATCTTCAGACGCTTGACGGTCTTTTCTAAGTCGTCATCGTCTTTAACTTTGGCACAGAGTCCCAAATTGCCTTGAGCGTCCTCAAAGAAGAATATATCCTCAGAGAGGTCGAGACCGGCATCCTCGATGTTGCTTACGTGAAGCATCGCTTTGAGCATGGTAGGGCTGCCGACGCCACTGAGCTTGGCAGGCTTCATGGAGATCAGCAGTGTGCTGTTGCCGGGGATGGCATTGATATAATCGTCATTGGAACATGAGCAGAGTGTCAATGCCAGTGCCATGAATAGTGAAAGTAAAAATGATATTCTTTTCATTGTCGTTACCCGTTATAGATCATCTATAGAGATTTCTGCTTTATACCTATATATAATAATGTGTCTGGCAATTGTCGCCTTAGACGTTTCGTTTGGACAGCTGAGCCATGGCGACAGCCATCAGTCCGGCAGTTTCTGTGCGCAGTCGGCTGCTTCCCAAGGTGATGGACTCATAACCTTGGCTGATGGCTTCCCTCACCTCCTCAATAGAGAAGTCGCCTTCCGGACCGATGAGTATGGTCACATCCTCCTCTTGTGGCGTTTGTTGTAAGGTTTGGAAGAGGTCGGCACGGTCGATTTCGTCATAGCAGTGGGCTATGAATTTCCGGCCTTCCCGGGGGGTATGGATGAAGTCGCTGAACTTTGTCAGTTCGTTGACAATTGGTTTCCATGCCTTGCGGCTTTGCTTGACGGCACCGACAACAATTTTCTCGATACGGTCGGTGCGGATCGTTGTGCGCTCAGAGAACTGACATCTGAGAAATGTGAGCTCGTCGAAACCGATCTCGGTGCATTTCTCTGTCATCCATTCCATGCGGTCCATCATCTTTGTAGGAGCGATGGCGAGATGGATCCGGCCGTTCCACGTCTTTTTCTGGGATAAAGTCTGCCGGATATTGTAGAGGCAGTGCTTGGTGCTGGCGGCAGAGATTTCAGCCTGATAGAAGGTGCCGCATCCGTCCATGAGAAACATCTCATCACCGGCTTGCATGCGCAGCACCCTCAAAGCATGTTGCGCTTCTTCTTTCGGCAGCTCGTTTTGATGGCTGGCATCTGGCACATAGAAATATCTTTCTTCCTTCATAGCTGTTGGATGTTATTGGGCATTCTCTGCTTTGTCTTTGTCTTCTTGGCTGCGTTTCTTATCCTCTTCCTCTCTTTTCTTCAACTCGTCCCTAAGCTCAGAGGCTATCTCGTAGCGTTCGGTCTTCACGGCATTGTCGAGGAGGTTGTGGAGCATAGGTTCGCTGAGGATGTTGAGAGGCAGTTGCAATCCTTTGGCATTGGGCTGATAGACAGAACTTTGTCTGCGAAACAAAGCCGCGTCCATGAAGATAGGGATCTCGTTGTGGCTCACAATCGAGAGCAGAATAGCCGTGTCGGCATTAATGGGAAGGCTGAACTGATTCTCTTCGTTGATAAGTAATGCCTTGTATATGCCATCTTCCAATGTGTTGATACGGACAGACAGTTCCAATGAGGTCTGCCAATGGATCATCTCCCAGAGAATCTTGGCAATGTCATCGTTGTTGATGTCATTGCTTTTTCTCTCAGTTATCTCTTTGAGAATCTTTCTGCTGCATGTGATCACGAGTTGACGTTGCTGCTCCTGATCAGAGAGGAGCAGCAGGCCGTCTTGTTCTTTGCCGTTAACCTCAGCGGCAGCTTGGAATTTAAGCTGTATACTTGCCATGGTCTGAAAGCGATTATTTTGTGGCTTTATCCTTCTTGGGACGGAAGATCAATGCGAAAGCGACGCCTACAATGAGGGCATAGCCTGCAAAGACATACCAGCATGCCTGCCATTGAGTGACACCACCGACAGTATGCAGGTCTACAACCTCTTGAGCGGCCAGTGAGCCGATCGTGGCGCCTAAGCCATTGGTCATGAGCATGAAGAGTCCTTGCGCCGAAGAGCGAAGGCAAGGGTCTGTGGCCTTATCGACAAACAAGGAACCAGAGATGTTGAAGAAGTCGAAGGCGACTCCATAGATGATCATCGAGGCCACGAACATCCAAACCTTGTTGCCCGGATCACCGGCACCGAGGAGACCGAAGCGAAGTACCCATGCAAACATAGCGATGAGCATGACGTTCTTAATGCCGAAATGCTTCATGAAGAAAGGAATCATTAGTATGCATAGCGTCTCGCTGATCTGGGAAATTGAATAGAGAATGACTGAGTGCTTCACACCAAAGGTATCAGCGAACTCCGGTATCTTGGCGAAACTCTCAATAAATGGAGTGGCAAAGCCATTGGTGATCTGCAGACTGACACCCAGCAGCATGGAAAAGATGAAGAAGATAGCCATCTTCTTTTGACGAAACAGCGTGAAGGCACGCAGACCGAAAGCATCGACCAGACTCTTATGCTTGTCGTCATGGCTGACAGGACAGGCTGGCAGGGTGAACGTATAGAGGAAGAGAAGGATGCTCAGTGCGCCGCTGACGACAAACTGCAACTCGTTGGCCTTGAATCCCATGATGTCGACAAACCACATGCTACAGATGAAGCCTACCGTACCAAAGACACGGATTGGCGGAAAATCCTTCACGGTGTCCATACCGGCTTGTGTGAGTGCACTGTAAGCTACAGAGTTGCTTAGTGCCAGGGTAGGCATATAGAATGCTACGCTGACGGAGTAAAGGGTGAACAAAGTGGCAAAGGTCACGTTCGTGCCTGCATAATAGCCATAGGCTGCAGCTCCCATCATAAAAGCGCCGGCCAACAGATGGCAGATGCCAAGAAGGCGCTGGGCCGGTATCCATCGGTCTGCTACAATGCCCATGAGAGCAGGCATGAAGATAGACACGATGCCTTGCATGGCAAAGAAGGAACCGATATGAGTGGACATTCCTGCATTGGTGAGGTAGATACCCATGCATGTAAGGTAAGCGCCCCATACAGCGAATTGCAGGAAATTCATGAATGCTAAACGCACTTTTAAGTTCATAGCTATTATTTACTTTATTGTTGTGATCAGTCTTGTTGCGTTAGTAACTTATTGTTGATTGACGGAATGATAGCTTCCGTTACTCCATGAGAGTTGTCTTATGACCAAGACCTGATGGAGTTCCTTGTATTCTTCATCGGACAGCAGAGGGCGGGATAATCTTAGACGGAGGGTGTTGTCTTCGGCACTTATTTCCGCCAACACCATTTTGGGATCGATCTTTTCCTTTAGTGCTTTGTAGGTCAGCTCCGACATTGTGTCGGGTTTTGTCGTCAGCATATCAGCGAGGTCGTTGACGGACGGTGCACCTAAGAATTGGGCCGTGGACAGCTCTTTCCAATCTTGTGTGAAGAAGCGTATGGCGCTTTCGCCTGTTGGGATGGAGTCCTTATCGACAGAACCGGCCAGCCAGGTTTCAACAAGACATACGATGGAATCCTGATTTGATGTGGGAAGTAATTTCAGTTGTATAGATTTGGTAGCATTGAGTTGGATATGGGCGTAACTGTTTGTCAATGTGTCCATTCTACATTTGCCTTCAAGCAGATTGTCGACACTTCCATCTACATGCATGGAAGCATAGGAGGGCATCTCCTGTCTTTGTTGCGGGTCGAGATAAGGAATAATAGTATCCGGCATCGTTTTCCAAATCTCAGCGACTGTCTTTGCCGGGAGGTGAATACTGAACGTTGTAAGCATCAGCACAAGAGTCATCAGCAGGGTCCGGCTGACGGCATGATCTTTTTCCATAACGATACTATTATTATATTGCATACTTAGATGGCTATTTGATTAAACCGGCAAATCATCTCATGGATGATCTTCCACTCTTCTTTTTGGCTTACAAAGTTATGAAAAAAGCGTGAAAGGAGGATGCATTTCTACTATTTATTTTCACCTTATTTCTTCTTATGCCATGTTTTCTTATGCCACAGTTCTTTCCAGTTGTCGAAGTCGTGTTTGATCACAAAGCCTACTCCCTGGGTGTTTAAGGAGTTGCGGGTGAAGTAACGGTCGTTGGTCTGATTGTAGATGCGTACGCTCAGATTGCCGTTGGGCACGATGAGATAACGGATGTCGAAGTCTCCGATAAACGACTGGTTTGCGGTGGCCGCATTGTCGCGATAGCCGAATTGACCGTTGAAGAGGAGCCGGTTGTTGAGGAGACTTCCACTGAGGATACCTTCATACTCGGCATTGTTCCAACCCTCCGTTCCTGTGGAGATATTGGCACCGAAGTTCCAATTCTTATTTTTCACGATAGAGCCGAGCACATTGTTGATCTGTTGACTCAGCTGTCCGCTGAGGATACTTTGCATGGCAAGTGTTGTCTGACTTTCTTTTGCCTCCATATCTTGGGCGTTGTTTTCTGTCTTGTTGTAGAAGCGGCCTACGGCAAGCAGATACAGCACTTGCTGCTTCATCTCGTCTTCGCTATTGATGATGCTGTAGATCATCTGCTTCACGTCGGCACTGACTGTTGGCATGTCCATGTCGAAGTCTACCTTTGGATCAGTCGGAGTGCCGGTGACTTTCATCAAACAGTTGACGCGAATGTTGTTGCCGGAGAATCTGCGACCCAGTTGCAGGTCGGCAAGATTCACGGAGTTGAGCATATATTGTGCTTCGAGGTTGAGGTTGGCTCTACCGGGATCACCGCCAAAGGTGATGGTGCCTCCTTGCTTGAAGGTGAAGTCACGCTTGATAATGTTTTGGATGGTCAGTTTATAGATGCCGCGATCTACAACATAGTTGCCATATAGGTTCACGCCACCTTTATTATAATAGGAGGCGCGAATGGTTCCAGTGCCGTTGAAGTCGATATAGTCGCCGCTTGTCTTGTCCATGATGATCTTCAGCGTAGCGTCGGGCGTGGCATGAATGAGAAAGTTGATGTGTATGTCGGTAGGAATGTCAACTGGTTCGGTGTCGTTGTCTGGAGGAAGGGCATGGGGCAGTATTGCTTGGAGGGAGTCTCTGGATACCCATTGGATAAACTCTTGCGTACCAATAGCTTCTGGGCTGGTAATGTCGTAGCACATCACAGAACCGCGGGAAGGTGTGGCATCTACCTTGATGTCTACTTCTCCTGGTTTGCCGTTGATGTCGACAGTTCCTGTGCCGGCTATTGTACCGTAGACAGTATTGCCGTTGTCGGGACCGAGCTCATAGCCCAAAAGATTGTTGGCCTTGACATGAAGGTTGTAGCTAAGGTGGGAGAGATGGGTATGGTATAGGGCACCGGTGAGAAGCCCACGGTTGCCGAGTCGGTCGTGGATGGTGTCATCCACAAACTGAATCTCATTTACTAAAAAGCGGATAGAGTCGTCGGCCAAATAATACCTTGTATTGATAGGCGTGATTGTTGTGGCTCCCGAAACCTTTGCTGCACCCGTGAGGTTTATCTTCTTCAAGTCGCCCCATAAACTGAGCTTGCCGTTGACCGAAAGGTCTATGTTGCTCATGAAGTTGGAGCAGAAGCCTTTGAGAAACTCTCCTCTGGTGTTGATGGCGTTGAAGGTGAGGTTGATGTCGTTGCGCTTGGGCGAGACGAAGCCATTGATGACAGTGCGTCGGTCTTGAATGCCTCTGGCGGTATGCATGGTGTCCAGGGCAAGGGCATCGATATCAATCTGTTTCTTCTCATTGTTCCATTTGACATTGGCATTCAGGGTTCCCATTTTCCCTTCTTCAAACTGGAAGTTCGAAACCATAATATTTCCTTTGGCTTTCGGTGTGTCGAAGAGCGAGGACAGATAGGCCTTGCCGTTGACATTGCCGGAGAAGTCCACTGAATGGAAGTTGACAAGGTCGAGGATATACTCGACATTGACATTGTTGAGGTCTACAATAATGGAATCTTCCCGATTGGGTGATGCTTGGCCATTAATGCGGATGGACTGAGAGTTGCTGGCAATATTGAGATTGTCAATGGTAAGATGCTTTTTACTGTATGTGAGTTGGTCGGCATGTATGGTGTACACAGAGTCGCCGACGAGCAGATGAGATTTCTTGACATCAAATGTAGCGACCACTTGTTTTTTTTCATTGGTGAGGAATGCCATGTTGGCATTGAGTAGTCCTCTCAACCTTTGCTTCTTGGCGTGGTTGTCCATACTCAAGCTTGTGCGTAAGGTATTGCCGACCGCTGTGGCTTGGAGTTGATAGTCAGTGCCCAGTCCACGATCGTCCGTCTTGGTGAGTGAGCCTCGGCAGTTGAGCTGATTGTTGGGTGAGGTGGCAATGACATTGACGTTCTGATAGTGGCCTCCGTTGTAGGCGAGATCTGGTACGACAACGTGACAGTCGATGGTCTCAGTCTTACTGTCCAAACTGCATGTGAGGGAGAGAGGTTGCAGAAGATTCAGGTCCACGCCGGTGAAGAAACGTAGCCAGTCGTCACGAAGTATGGTGGCAGTAAGTGCGAAGTTGTTGGAGTGGGTAGGACGATATCTGAAAGAGGTCAGCGTCTGAATACTGGGCAACTGATGGACAAAAACGTTTTGGATACTCTGCAATAACGTGGCATAATCAAATTGCCCTGTCACCTCGATATGTCCGAAATCGCTGAGCATCGTGACGAAGTGGTCATTGTTGCTTTTTCCTGCCTTTACTTGTAGGGACTGCAATTCATAGGTCTCATCACTTCTTTGTGCCTTGAAACTTGAAATCTTAAGAAGACCGTCAAGATTGTTAAGATTTGAACCTGAGATATTGGCCGAAATATTGGCTGCATAGTTAGTATCCCCTAATTTGCCTTTGAGAAGGTTGATAGCAGAAGGTCGGAAACGGGAAATCTCGGCGTTGAGAACATAATGATGTCGGGATAGAGATATTCCGCCCTTACTTTCTATGGTTGCAACGATATTGGGGTCGTTGATAGAGCAATGGCCCGAGAGAGTTTCATTCTTGAGTGCGCCATTGATGTCTATATGCTGATAGGAATAGCCTTTAAAGTCGATTCTGCCAATGCGTCCGTCTACCTGGAACATTTTTTGATGAAGGTTTCCTGCCACTTTTATGCTTGCTGCTAAGTCACCAAGATCGTTGTTGTCCGTGATCTGTTGGAGATTGAAACGTTGTGTCTCAATATAACAGTCAAGAGTTTGGTGATCCATTTTGAAATTCACCTTAGCATTTCCGGCGTCAGAAAGCAGGGCACCACTGACTTGGATTTGTTTTGAACCTTTTCCACGTCCACTGCCTGTGAAAGCAAGATGATCAAGACGGTCAGCCACTGCCGGGAGATTGATGTTAAATATGTTTTTACCTTCTTTGTTGATATAGAGGCTATGGCAGATGATGCTCCAGACAGGCTGGCGGTCGTCGAGTGTCGTATGTATGTCACCACTAAAATGGAGAATAGACGATTTACGGGCTGCATTGGGAAAGACGTCAAAAAGGATGTTCTCAATCGAGATGTGGTGTCTTGTGCCGCTGACTCGTGTACTGAGCTGGATATTGTTTGGGGATCTTTTGATCTTGTCAGTAAGGCAACTGATGTCGTAGGTGCTGATCATTGAAGGTTTAACGATACCTGTGTAAGATATTGTGTTCCAATCAATCATGTCATTGTTGCGTCGGAAGTCAGCAACGATCTCTTTCAGTGAAACCTTTGATGTCGGTGTGCGAAGGTATAGATGATCCAAAGTGATCTTGTGATTTAACAAAGACGCTTTGGCGGTGAGCTCTTTTATGTCCAAACCACACTGTTCTGTGAGGCTGAGTTTTTTGATGTTGATGCTGCCAGCCTCCTTTGTCAGATCAGACAACAGTATATGTGTGCTGATGTTCTGGATATGTAGATGGTGGAGATCAAAAGTGTGAATGTTTGGCATGTCAAGCTGGTCATAGCAGAAAGCACCGTGCCGGATGATCAGGCTATGAATCTGAAAATTGAGTTTAGAATGGCTTGTTGTGTCCTTGGAAGCCAGCGAGTCCACGATAAACTGATAATTCGGCTTGGCGCTTGCTGTAGCCCGGTTGATATGGATGTCAGCACCAAAGAGCTGAGCCGAGGTGATGCATATCTCGTTGTGTGGCAGTCGGAGCAAGTCGAGTTTCGCAGAGATACGTCCGGCACGAAGCATGGGATGACGTTGCTGGTCAAGCATCGTCACATCGTCAATGATGATTCTGTTGAACAGACCAACGTCAACACGGCCTACACATACCTTCGTGCCAAATTTTTCGGACAAGGCAGCGGCTGCTTGGCGTCCGAAATATTTTTGTACAGCAGGTATGTTCACAGCAATGGTAAGGGTGACGTAAAATGTCAATAAAACCCATACCACAGTATTGATTGTGTGCCTAAGCCATTTCATTTTATGTGCAAAAATATAAAATTAAACTCGAAAATGAAATAAAATGGCTGTCTTTATCATTTTTAATCTAAATTTTCAGTATATTTGCATCGCCAAAGATAGCTTCTCTGTAAGAAAGAGATGTTTAGATCTTGCATTTTGGGACCAGATAAGACAATTCAGCATCATATCATAAGAAGTATTACTTATTATTTTTTCTATGACAAATGTAGTTAAGATACGGAAAGGCTTAGACATCCATTTAAAGGGAAAAGCTTCGACGGAAAAACGTGTGGAAGTGATTTCGTCGGGAGAGTATGCCCTTGTGCCAAGTAGTTTCGTAGGTTTAAAGCCAAAAGTAGTTGTCAAGGAGGGTGATCATGTTCTTGCCGGTGATCCCCTGTTTGTGGACAAATTATCGCAAGAGGTGCGTTGTGCTTCTCCTGTGAGTGGCACTGTAGAGCAAGTACTTCGTGGAGAACGGCGTAAAGTGCTCTATGTGAAAGTAAAGGCTGATCAGGAGCAGAGCTTTCATGACTATGGCAAACACGATGCAACATCGTTGGACGGGGAAGCAGTGAAATCATTGCTGCTGGAGTCCGGACTGTTTGCTTATATCAATCAGCTGCCTTATGCTGTCGTGGCATCTCCTTCTTCGTCGCCTAAGGCTATCTTCGTTTCTGCCTTGCGCGACATGCCGTTGGCAGCGGACTTTGAAGTAGAGCTGAGTGGTAATGAAGCTGCTTTTCAGGCAGGTATTACTGCGTTGTCAAAGTTGGCACCAGTCTCTTTGGGTATCGGTGCTACACAGCAATCTGCTGCGCTTACTCAGGCAAAGGATGCAGAAATCACTATATTTGACGGTCCTTGTCCGGCTGGTAATGTGGGTGTACAAGTCAATCATCTCAATCCAGTCAACCGTGGTGAAGTGGTATGGACGGTCGATCCGTCAGCAGTCATCTTTATCGGGCGTTTGATGCTGACCGGTAAGGTGGATCTTCACCGTGTCATCGCCATCGCTGGCAGCCAGGTCAAGGAGCCGGCATACGCCAATGTGCTGGTGGGAACGAAGCTGTCTGACATTCTGAAGGATCGCTTGTCATCAGATCAGCACGTTCGTATCCTCAATGGCAATCCCCTGACGGGTGTGAAGAGTGGCTTGGATGATTATCTGGGTGCTCATACATCTGAGGTGACTGTCATTCCGGAGGGTGATGACCGTGACGAGATGTTGGGCTGGATCGCTCCTCGTACCAATGATTTCTCTGTGTCTCACAGCTATTTCTCTTGGCTTCAGGGCAAGCACCATGAATATGATCTTGATGCGCGCGTCAAGGGTGGCGAACGACATATGATCATGAGTGGCGAGTACGACAAGGTGTTGCCCATGGACATCTATGGAGAGTATCTCATCAAAGCCCTTATATCCGGCGACATCGACCGTCAGGAGCAATTGGGCATTTATGAGGTATCGCCCGAAGACTTTGCTTTGGCAGAGTTTGTGGACTCCTCTAAGTTGCCATTACAAAAGATTGTGCGTCAGGGACTTGATATCCTGCGCAAGGAAAATGCTTGATGTATATTAGCACAGAAACAATAATATAAAACTATGAATGGTTTAAAAAAATACTTTGACCGCATTCGACCCAATTTCCAAGAAGGCGGGAAACTTCATGCCTTCAACAGCATTTATGAAGGCTTTGAGAGCTTCCTGTTCGTTCCCAATACTACGTCGGATTCCGGTGCCAGTATTCACGACGCCTTAGACTCGAAGCGTATCATGAGCATCGTCGTCATCGCCCTGCTCCCTGCGCTGTTCTTCGGCATGTACAATGTAGGCTATCAGAATGCTGCGGCTGCCGGTAAACTGGCAGAGACTGGTTTTTGGTCACTCTTCTTCTATGGTTTCCTGGCAGTGTTGCCCAACCTGCTGGTGAGCTACATTGTCGGTCTGGGCATAGAGTTCGCGTGGGCTCAGTGGAAAGGCGAGGAGATTCAAGAAGGCTATCTGGTTTCCGGTATCATCATTCCGCTGATCATCCCAGTGACGACTCCTTTATGGATGTTGGCCATTGCCGTTGCCTTTGCAGTCATCTTCGCCAAGGAGATCTTTGGCGGCACAGGTATGAACATCTTCAACGTGGCTATTGCTGCCCGTATGTTCCTGTTCTTCTCTTATCCCAGCAAGATGACGGGTGACTCGGTGTGGGTAAGCACTGATTCCATCTGTGGCCTCGGCTATCAGTTGCCCGATGGGTTCACGGCCGCTACACCGTTGGGTCAGATTGCCCAGGGCATTACGCCACAGTCAAGTCTGGCTGACATGGTCCTGGGTTTCATCCCTGGTTCTGTAGGTGAAACCTCTGTGATCGCCATTGCCATTGGTGCTGTCATTCTGTTATGGACAGGCATTGCCAGTTGGAAGACCATGCTGAGTGTCTTTGTCGGCGGCATTGCCATGGCTTTGATCTTTTCCGTGACGGGTAAGACACCGATTCCTTGGTATGAGCACATCGTGTTAGGTGGTTTCTGCTTTGGTGCCGTATTCATGGCTACCGACCCTGTCACCTCTGCACGTACCGAGACCGGTAAGTATATCTATGGTCTCCTCATCGGTATCATGGCTGTAGTGGTGCGCGTGCTGAACCCCGGCTATCCCGAGGGAATGATGCTCGCTATTTTCTTCGGCAATATGTTTGCACCGCTGATCGACTACTGCGTCGTTCAATCCAACATCTCAAAGCGTGCCAAACGTTCTTCTAACTAATCAAGCAGACGACATTATATAATATAAGGTATGAAAACAAATTCCAATTCTTATACGATTGTCTATGCTGCCGTTCTTGTGGTGATCGTTGCCTTCTTGCTGGCCTTTGTCTTTCAGGCATTGCGTCCGGCGCAGGAAGCTAATGTGGCACTTGACAAGCAGAAGCAGATACTCTATTCGCTCAACATTCGTGGCTTGCAGGATCAGGCTGCTGCCGCCAAATATAAAGAGGTGGTCACTGCCGACGAGATTATCGATGCCAACGGCAATGTCGTTGACAAAGGCTCAAAGGGCGGCACAGCTGCCGGATTTAAACTCAACTCGGGGGATTTCAAGGCCGGCAAGTTGGCTGTGTATGTTTGTTCCGTCAATGGGCAGACCAAATATGTGATTCCTGTCTATGGCATGGGATTGTGGGGACCGATCAGTGGCTATATCGCACTGAACGACGACAAGTCCACGATCTATGGTGCTTATTTCAACCATGAGAGTGAGACGGCCGGACTGGGTGCTGAGATTAAGGACAACCAGAAGTGGCAAGAGAAATTCCAGGGCAAGAAGCTTTTCAAGGGTGACGATCGCAATGCTATCGCCATCTCGGTATTGAAGAAGCGCGACAGCAATGATCCCAACTCTGTAGATGCCGTTACAGGTGCAACACTGACATCCAATGGTGTCACGGATATGCTTCACGATTGTCTGGGACAATATATTAAATTTCTGAATGCTAAATAATAAAGACGAATTATGAGTTTATTCAGTAAGCAAAATAAAGAGGTGCTGGGTGGCCCGTTGAATATCAACAACCCGATCCTCGTTCAGATTCTCGGTATCTGCTCTGCATTGGCCGTGACATCTCAGCTCAAGCCGGCTATTGTCATGGGATTGGCCGTGACGGTGATTACGGCTTTCTCCAATGTGATCATTTCACTCATCCGCAAGACCATTCCAATGCGTATCCGCATCATCGTGCAGTTGGTCGTCGTTGCCGCACTGGTGACCATCGTTAGTCAGATTCTGAAGGCTGTGGCCTACGACGTGAGTGTTCAGCTCTCGGTGTATGTAGGACTGATCATCACCAACTGTATCCTCATGGGTCGTCTGGAGGCTTTCGCCATGATGAACAAGCCTTGGCCGAGTTTCCTCGACGGTATCGGCAACGGTCTCGGCTATGCCATGATTCTGGTCATCGTCGGTGCTTTCCGT
This sequence comes from Hallella mizrahii, assembly GCF_009695775.1. Lineage (GTDB taxonomy): Bacteria > Bacteroidota > Bacteroidia > Bacteroidales > Bacteroidaceae > Prevotella > Prevotella mizrahii. The sequence goes on from NZ_VUNG01000022.1 coordinate 21,024, forward strand.
GAGTTCTTTGGCCGCGGTTCACTCCTTGGCTTCAAGATCATCCCTCAGAGCTTCTACGACGCAGGCTATGTCAATAATGGTATGATGACCATGCCAGCCATGGCTCTTATCCTCTTGGGATGTGTCATTTGGGTTCACCGAGCCTATTTCTATAAAGAGGACAAGAAGTAAGGTTTGTCGGTATTGATCATTATTAAAGCGATATTTCTATTATGGAACATTTCTTTGGATTATTTTTCAGGTCGATCTTTGTCGACAACATGATATTCGCCTTCTTCCTCGGCATGTGCTCTTTCCTTGCCGTGTCGAAGAATGTGAAGACATCATTCGGATTGGGTATGGCCGTGACCTTCGTGTTGCTGGTCACCGTGCCCGTAGACTATCTGCTTCAGGTGTATGTCCTTGGACCGGATTGTCTGGTCAAGGGAGTAGACTTAAGCTATCTGAGCTTCATCCTGTTCATTGCCATTATCGCCGGTATCACCCAGCTGGTAGAGATGGCCGTGGAGAAGTACAGTCCCTCTTTGTATTCAGCACTGGGCATCTTCTTGCCTCTGATTGCTGTGAACTGCTGTATCATGGGTGCTTCACTGTTCATGCAGCAGCGTATCAACATGGATCCGTCGAGTGCGCAGTACATAGGTTCCGTGTGGGACAGCATCGGCTATGCCCTCGGTAGCGGACTGGGTTGGACGTTGTCCATCGTCTCCATGGGCGCCATCCGTGAAAAGATGGAGTACAGCGATGTGCCCAAGCCTCTCCAGGGTATGGGCATCACCTTCATCACTGTGGGCCTCATGGCTATGGCCATGATGTGCTTCTCAGGTATTAAATTTTAAGGAGAAGAAAACATAGATTATGGGACAGTTTATATCAGTAAGTATCGCAGTCTTCCTTGCTGCGATTCTCCTTTTGGTCATCATCCTGCTCATTGCGAAGAAATATCTCTCGCCCAGCGGTAATGTGACCATCACAATCAATGGTGACAAAAAACTCACGGTGCCCCAGGGCGACAGCCTGATGTCTACGCTCAATGCCAATGGCATCTTCCTGCCCTCTGCCTGCGGTGGCAAGGCCAGTTGCGGCCAGTGCAAGGTACAGGTGCTAAGCGGCGGCGGTGAGATCCTCGATTCAGAGCGCCCTCACTTCACACGTAAGCAGATCAAAGAGCATTGGCGTCTGGGATGCCAGACAAAGGTCAAAGGCGACTTCGACATTAAGATTCCGGAGTCCATCCTTGGCGTGAAGGAGTGGGAGTGCACCGTCATCTCCAACAAAAATGTCTCCAGCTTTATCAAGGAGTTCAAGGTGGCATTGCCACCGGGTGAGCACATGGACTTCATCCCGGGCTCTTATGCTCAGATCAAGATTCCGGCTTACGATTGCATCGACTATGACAAGGACTTCGACAAGAGCATGATTGGAGACGAATATATCGGAGCTTGGAAAAAATTCAATATCTTCTCGCTGAAAGCTCATAACCCGGAGCCTACCGTACGTGCTTATTCTATGGCCAACTATCCCGCTGAGGGCGACATCATTACGCTGACTGTGCGTATCGCTTCCACGCCGTTCCTGCCAAGACCACAGGTGGGCTTCCAGAATGTGCCGACAGGTATCGGGTCGTCTTATATCTTCAGCCTCAAGCCCGGTGACAAGGTGATGATGAGTGGTCCTTATGGAGACTTCCATCCGCGCTTCGATACTGGCAAAGAGATGATTTGGATCGGTGGTGGTGCCGGTATGGCTCCTCTGCGTTCTCAGATCATGCACATGACCAAGACGCTGCACTGCACTGACCGTGAGATGCATTTCTTCTATGGTGCCCGTTCGCTGACAGAGGCCTTCTTCCTGGAGGACTTCTGGGAGCTGGAAAAGGAATTCCCCAATTTCCACTTCCATCTCTCTCTCGACCGTCCTGATCCCAAGGCCGACGCAGCCGGTGTGAAGTACTATGCCGGCTTTGCAGTGAACTGCATCCGCGACACCTATCTCAAGGATCACGATGCACCGGAAGACTGCGAGTACTACCTTTGCGGTCCTCCAATGCTGATCAAGACCGTGACCGACTATCTCGATTCTCTGGGTGTGGAGCCTGAGAATATCATGTACGACAATTTCGGGTAAACCTATGCAAACCATAGGGATACATACATAAACTACACAGAAGCCGCTGTATTTCAGCGGCTTTTTTGTATATACGTATCAGGACTCATAGCGTATCCATAAGCCTTGCTTTTTCAGCGATTAATTTTATTTTAATGAAAAGACGATGCTGTATCATAGAAAATATGTAAATTTGTAAATCGTAAAAATGTATATGAATATAAAATAAGATATGTCAGAGCCATTAGCAGAACGCATGCGGCCGCAGACGCTCGACGACTATGTCGGGCAGGACCATCTTGTGGGGCAGAATGGAGTGTTGCGGCGGATGATAGCGTCGGGGCATGTAAGCTCCTTCATCTTGTGGGGACCTCCCGGAGTCGGCAAGACGACGTTGGCGCAGATCATCGCCCACACGCTTAAGGTGCCGTTCTATACACTCAGTGCCGTTACCAGCGGTGTGAAGGAAGTTCGGGATGTCATTGCCCGTGCCAAGCAGGGACGGTTCTTCCAGGAGCAGTCTCCCATCCTGTTTATCGATGAGATCCACCGCTTTTCCAAATCACAACAGGACTCGCTGTTGGGGGCGGTTGAGCAAGGAGTGGTGACACTTATCGGTGCCACGACAGAGAATCCTTCCTTCGAGGTGATCCGTCCCTTGCTCTCTCGTTGCCAGCTGTATGTACTCAAGTCGCTTGGCAAGGACGATCTGCTGAAGATCCTTCATCGCGCCATTACGACGGACACGGTGCTGAGCAAACGACATATAGAGTTGAAGGAGACGGGTGCCATGCTCAGATACAGTGGGGGTGACGCGCGCAAGCTGCTTAATATATTGGAGTTGGTGGTAGGTGCAAACGACACTTCCGATATTGTCATCACAGACGCTCTGGTCGAAGACCGCCTTCAGACCAATCCGCTGGCCTACGACAAGGATGGTGAGATGCACTACGACATCATCTCGGCTTACATCAAGAGCATCCGAGGCTCAGACCCCGATGCCGCCCTCTATTGGATGGCAAGGATGATAGAGGGAGGCGAAGACCCGCAGTTCATAGCGCGTCGCCTGGTTATCTCTGCCGCGGAAGACATAGGGCTTGCCAACCCCAACGCACTGCTCTTGGCCAATGCCGCCTTTGATGCCGTCATGAAGATCGGCTGGCCTGAGGGGCGTATTCCTCTTGCCGAGGCCACTGTCTATTTGGCGACGAGCCCGAAGAGCAACTCTGCTTATCTGGGCATTGACACAGCACTCTCTGAAGTCAGAAAGTCTGGCAACCAACCCGTCCCCTTACCCTTGCGCAATGCGCCCACCAAGCTGATGGCAGAGCTCGGATACCACGACGGATATAAATATCCTCATGACTACCCCGGCAACTTCACGCCTCAGCAATATCTTCCCGATGATCTGAAGAACCAGCGCTTCTGGCATGCCCAGCATTCCACCTCGGAAGAGAAGCTTTACCAGCGCATGCTCAACTGTTGGGGCGACCGGTATAAGGAATAAACGACACGGGGCCAGACCTCTATCTTCACTTGATGCTAACTATATATATAAGGTGTCATATCATCATTGACAAGGAATAAACATCAAAAGTAAAAGACATTAAATCATGAATATTGTAGAACTTGACGGTTATGCCGCCAACCCTGGAGATCTGTCTTGGGAGCCTTTGAAGGCTTTTGGCGATCTCACCGTTTATCCACGAACAGCTCCCGAAGACGTGGTAGCGCGTGCAAAGGACGCTGATATCGTGTTGATCAATAAAGTCAATATGACAGACGAGATCATGGAGCAGCTGCCCCGGTTGAAATATATCGGTGTGCTGGCCACCGGCTATAATGTGGTGGATGTGGCTGCTGCCCATCGTCGCGGCATTGTGGTGACGAACATCCCTTCGTATAGCACCGAGAGCGTAGTACAGATGACCTTTGCTCACATTCTGAACATCACTAACCAGGTGGCCCACTATGCTGAAGAGAATCGTCAGGGCAAATGGAGTCGCAATGCTGATTTCTGCTATTGGGACACACCGTTGCCAGAGTTGGCCGGGAAGACGATGGGTATCGTAGGACTCGGCCACATCGGCATGAGAGTGGCGCGCATCGCCTGTGACTTGGGAATGGATGTGTTTGCCTTGACCTCCAAAAATGCTTCTGACCTTCCCAAAGGCATACAGAAGACGACGCTGGAGGGGGTATTGGCTGTTTCAGACATACTTTCTCTCCATTGTCCTTTGACCAAAGACACCTATCATCTCATCGATACGAAGCGTTTGAAGTTGATGCGTCCGTCAGCAATCCTTATCAATACCGGGCGCGGACCTCTTGTCGACGAGACGGCTGTGGCCAGTGCTTTGGCAAAGGGAGAGCTTGCTGCCTATGGTGCGGACGTGATGACCGAGGAACCACCACGGGCCGACAATCCTCTCTTTGCCCAGCCTCATGCCTATATCACTCCGCATATCGCGTGGGCTACGAAGGAAGCAAGGGGACGGCTGATGAAAATATGCGTAGAGAACATTAAAGCGTTTGTTGAAGGCAGAGACTTGAATCGTGTTTAAATCCTTCGGTTTGTGCAATCTGCTTAAGCACGGATTGAATGCTTGTTGAGAGTCTGTCCATAAATAGGAATCATCAATATAGAATGTTTTATCACGATCCTGTTTTCATCCATTCTGTTCAGCAGACGATAGAGATCTTAGGAACCCTGGCTTTTGCCATCTCCGGCATACGCCATGCTGCCGCCAGACGTTATGACTGGTTTGGAGGTTTTGTGTGCGGTTTCGTCGTAGCTATCGGCGGTGGTACTTTGCGCGATGTCATGTTGGGAGTGACTCCCTTCTGGATGACATCGCCGATGTATATCGTCTGCACCTTTCTTGCCCAGGCGATGGTGATACTCTTTGCGCGGTTGCTTCGTCATCTGGACAATGCCTGGTTTTTCTTCGACACGCTTGGCCTGGCTCTGTTCACGATAGCCGGCATACAGAAGACACTGGTCTGTGGGCATCCGTTTTGGGTGGCTATTGCCATGGGCTGTATCACTGGTTCGGCGGGCGGTGTCATCCGTGACCTGCTGCTCAATCGTCCGCCGGTGATCTTCCGGAAAGAGATCTATGCCATGGCGAGCATCTTGGGTGGACTGGTCTATTGGCTGATGACCTCCTTGCATGTCAATGTGGCGGTCACCGTGGTGGTGGTGTTTGTCATCATTGTGGCAGTCAGAATATTAGCGGTGAAATACCATCTCTCTCTGCCTATACTTAAAGATGAAGAACTGAAAAAAGACGATAGTCAGTAGGAGAGAGCGAAATATTTTTCCTTTGGTTTGATAAAGACATGCAGTTGTAACATTTGCTGGATTACATAGAAATTTGTAACTTTGCAGCGAACTATATAAAATCTTGTTAGAAGAGAAGTTGATGAAGATTTGCCAGTGTGTTAAGTTTGGGGGGCTTTGTGTGGCTTTCGCCTTCTCGCTCTTGTGTCATGGACAGAATCAGTCTATGAGGGGCGACAGCTTGCGACCTTTGTTTGCCATAAAAACCAATTTGCTTTATGACGCTTTGCTCACTCCAAACTTTGAGATAGAGAAAGACCTCGGATCCCGTCTGAGTCTCATGGCAGAAACGGCTTTTCCATGGTACACCTGGCACAACAATCTTCGGAGCTACGAAGTCTTTGAGGCTGGTGGTGAGCTGCGGTGGTGGGTAGAACACTCCCGCAAGGCGCCATTACGTCGGCTCACGGGAACTTTTGTGGGATGCTACGGAGCCGGCGGCTATTACGATTTGGAATGGTCGGGCACCGGACATCGTGGTAGTTTCTGGTCTGCAGGATTGTCTGTAGGCTGTTCGCAGCGGATTGCACGTCACTGGAATTTGGAGTACACTCTGAGCCTCGGCTATGTGGGAGGTCCCTACCGCAGTTATCAAGCCGATGCGGCTTATCGGCTCATCAAACCTGCGCACAATGGTCATCTATGTTATATCGGACCCACCAAGGCGAAGATTGCTTTAGTGTGGATGATTGGTAATAGAAAAGAAAGGGAGCGGCGATGAAGCACTACATGATATTTCTTTTGACAGGGATACTGTTGCAGGGCTTCTGCTCATGTGGAGAGGATAGTTTTCTCAATCGTCGTGAATTGGGTGACAATCGCGGTGAGGTGACTGAGATGATGTTGTATGTCGATTGGAACAAGTATGCAGATGGCAAACCTACCGGCATGACGGCTTTCACCTATGGTGAAGAAGCTGGGAAGGCCTATGCGGTGAGCAATAATGTCGACTCTATGTTGCTCAGCCGTCCCATGGACAAGTATCGTCTGCTTCTCTTCAATCTGTCCCCCGATGAGTATGGATCAATGGATTTCCTTGATATGGACAATTTCGATTCGGCGCGAGTTATGCTTACGCCTATTACGCAGCGTCAGAATCACTCTTGGGATAAGGGGGTTGTCTATCAGCGTGATCCAGAACAACTCTACGTGGCTCGCGACACGCTTGACTTTTCCTATCAGTCATCGCAAGTGACTAAGCGAAGCTCTGATATGACTGACACTTGGCGCTATTCGGCGTTAGAGCAGCCTCAACCTTATGTCACGCAGCTCGTCATTCGTGTCAGGGTTATCGGCATCCGTAGTCTCAAGTCCGTAGAAGGAAGCATTAGTGGTTTTTCGGCAGGCTATTATCTCGGCCGAAACTGTGGCACGGACTCCACGGGGACACAATTGCTCGACGCTTGGAAGATTACCGTTGACTCGGTGGGCGCTAACGATGGGTATATCACGACTTCTATCTCTACCTTTGGACTCCCCCCAAAAGCAGACCGTCAATCTTCTGATAATGTGCTGAAGCTTGCATTCACGCTCGTAGACAACACTGTTCGTGTCTATACCGTCGATGTGGGAAACAAAATTGTGGAATTGCCGGATCTCGAGGTTGGGTCTAAACTGAAATATCAGATGACACTCTACAGCAGTGTCGCTGATGTCAACTTGCCCAACGTTAAGCCTTCGGGCGAGGGGAGTGGCTTCAACGCTGAGGTCGACGACTGGGACAATGGGGGAGACTATGACATCGTGTTCTGACGGCACTTGACAGTGCTCACGACTGTCACCATATGTGTCGGTTAGATGGATAAACTATGTTTTTTGTTGACAAAAGTCTGTTCGCTCCTTGTCTCAATCTAGAGAACGGCGGACAGATCTTTTTCGGCTTGAGACTGCCAAAAGTGGACTTTTGTACTTCTTTTTGCCTAATGAAGGTGTCATTTCAGTTAGTTGACTTGGTCATCTCAGTTGTTTTTAGCGGTCAGAACAGTTAGATGATGCGGTCATATAACTGTTCTGACAGAAAATTCTCTAGAGAATTTTTGGTCAGAACAGTACTTTGATATGAACTTAAAACGATGGTCTTTTTAAGACGTTGATTATCAGTGTGTTGTAAAACTGGCTAAAAATCGCGAAATTGGTGCCAACTCTTCTCTTATTTTCAACGAGCCGCTTCTCGTGCTCTGTTTTTTGTCAGTTTATTGAACATTTGTTGAGGAAATATTTATTATATGTTAATATTTCGTGAATAATGATGCTATTACAGATATTACGTAATTTTGCATCGGATAATAGTAACGTAGAAGAATTTTATGAGGGCATGATCTCGCAAACACAAACATGTAGGTATGTTTCTCAGAGTAATTCAATAGGGTATTAAGTTAAGGTTAGATTAATTATTTAAAATGAAAGACATGTTGATGGGCTCTATCGCTATGATGGCGGTAGTGTCGCTTGCAAGTTGTTCTGCTAACTCAGATTTTGACAACACAAACACGACAGATCCTAACACAAAAGAGTCGGTATTGTCACCGGTTGAGTTTGGAACGTATCTTGCGCAAAGTAAGAATACGCGTGCAGGGGAGTTTACGCGTGCGTCAGAGATGACAACGACCGAGCTGGAGACCACAGGCTTCGGTGTCATGGCCTTCTATACGGAGTCAACCCAGTATGAAGCCGGTCAGACATCGAAAGAGCCTAACTTCATGTATAATACGGATGTGAGCATAAAAAGTGGTGACAAGGACTGGAGCTATTCTCCTATTAAGTACTGGCCGAATGGCGGTCAGACGGGTGATGCAACGCCTTTGGATGCCACTCAATATTTGAGTTTCTTCGCTTACGCGCCGTATAAGGAGGTTGTAGACAAAAAGACTGGTTCGACAGGTAGTGATACGGGTATCACGGCATTGTCCGCCAATGCAGCGAAGGGCGATCCAACCGTCACTTATGCGCTTGGTGCTACCGATGCTAATGCTGATCTCCTTTGGGGTACAGCAGGTACGAATGGTACTACAACAAGCGGAAAAACTGCTCAGGAAGGCACTAATTTCAGTGGCAAGGCAAAAGTCAACGCCAACCTCACGAAGATGAAGGTCGACGGCAAGGTGCAGTTCAACTTCCTGCATGCGCTGGCAAAGTTCGGTGGTACAGGTGCTGGCACCGCCCCCAAGACCTCTGGTCTGATGGTGGTGGCTGATATCGACAATGGCTCTGCCACGACGGGCGGAACCCTCGATGGCAATACTACCAAGATTACCGTCAAGAGCATCAAGATTGAGAGCGTGAAAGCCGGCACAGACGGTAAGATGGCTAAAGATGCCAGCATTCCTACCAGCGGTACACTCAATCTGGCTACAGGCGTGTGGACAACAACAGATACCAACAACGGTAAGATCGACTACGAGATCAACTCTAAGGCAGTAACTACTACTGCCACTGCGGGTGCTACTACCCAGACCATGAACGACGATATCGCTGAGCCGGCAAGTGTCAGCTCTTGGAACGATCTTAGTAGCGTTACTGGCGTTACTACCACTCCTCAGAGCGTATACACCGAGACAACTCCGCTGTTGATCATCCCTGACGGTAAGGATCATGTCTTCCGTATCACCATCGACTATATCGTCCGCACCAAGGACGAGGCGTTGCATCAGGGTTATACCCAGGTGGAGCAGAGCTTCTACAAGGATCTGACCTTGAAGACGGTTTCGCTCAACGCTAAGTACAACCTGCTCATCCATCTGGGTCTGACCAGCGTGAAGTTCGACGCTACCGTGACTGACTGGACTAATACTGTTAACGGTGGTACTGAGAGCGGCAACACAACAGACACGGATCCAATGGTGATCTATATGCCTGCGAACGTTAAGTAATGATGATGTAGGGACGGGGATATCCCCGTCCTTATGTCAATATCTGAAGATCAATTTTTTAGAATGGGGAGAAGGAACATCCACTATGAACTCATAGGAAGCATATTGCTGCCCTTGTCGTTGGCGGCTTGTTCGCAAGAACCGGCTACCGACGATGTGGGAGGGCGGCAGTCTGTCGACTTCACGACCTATCTCTCTCGTTCCACCTCAGCGGAAGCTACAACCGGTTCTACACAATCGGCTGTAGCTTCTGCTGTTTCCAGAGCATCCACACGGGCGACCACTCCTTATTATAATATAGAGACTGCCAACGACCTCCGTCTGACAGGCTTCGGCGTTACCGCTTACACCACCGGAGAGACGGATTACGCTGCCGGGAAAATGGAGTATCTCCCTAATTTCATGTACAACCAACGGGTGACTTACGACCCTGCCTCCAGCTCTTGGGGCTATGCTCCTTTGGTGTACTGGCCGGAGGGCAAGACGAGTTTCTTCGCTTATGCCCCCTACCAGCAGGATGCCTCTGAACGCCTCACCGCCATGAACGGCAGCACCAGTTTTCCAGGAGGCAACAGTCACCAAGGCGATCCTACGGTGACCTACTCCGTCGCCGAAGATCCCACGAAGAGCGTCGACCTGCTGTGGGCTACCAACACCGAGGGTCTCCCGTGGCTCAACCAGGTGAAGCCCACGGTGAGCTCGCGTCTGACCTTCTACTTCCGACATGCCCTCGCCAAGGTCAACCTCCAGGCGGAGTATGTGTTGGAGAAGGGAACGGAGGAGGATAGCAAGGCGGCCGCCAACACCCTCGTCCTCATCGACTCCATCTATGTGGAGGGCGACGAGTACCTGCCCTCGACAGCAACACTCTCGTTGGACAACACCACAGCTTCATCGCCCCTGTGGTCGCAACCCTCAGGAAAGGTGAAGGTCGCCATCGGCGCGTCGGCGCTCAACAGCCTCTACGCCTCGGCGAGTGTCTCCGACGCTGACGCCTTCAAGAAGCTACGGAGTGAGGGTGGAGGACTGCCCATGATCCTGAATGGCGGGGCGGATAAGGCTACTGATATTCTTTCGTCCATGTCCACGCCGGCGGGCAACGCTACCACGGCAGCGTTGATGCTCATCCCTTCCTCTGCCACATCATCGACCACTGCCACGGTACGTGTGACGGTGGTCTATACCCTCGTCTCCTACGACGAGAACCTCATATACAACAACCCTCAGTATCTGGTCTTCACCCGTCATCAGCGCGTCAGCGGCAGCTGCACGTTCTCCGACGGGCTTGTTGCCGGACGCGTATATAGCGTCCGACTGAAGATAGGACTCCATGCCCTCCGCTTCCAGGTCGATGCCGACAACTGGCAGGAGCCCGTAGGCTTCTCTCCCGCCGTTTATCCCTGGACGACGGGCGACGGCAGCGACGAGGATCTGACCATTGACAATAACAATTAAAGAACGATTGACAAGAACATGCGGATACGTGTGAGAAGAATATTACAGCTGTTCCTGATGCCGCTCGTTTTCACCGGGTGTCATGACAACCTCTTCCTGGAGAAGGAGGGTGGAGTAGGGGACATCACCTTCAGGGTGTCTACGGCTCAGATGAAGGCTACGGCACAGAGCGGAGTGACATCACGTGCCAACCGCACTGTGGCAGGCCATGCTGTCTATCTGTCGAAAGTGTCTGCCAGCGATATCAACCTGCACCGCGCCACAGATGCCTCGCTGACCACACGCGGCGAGATGGTCACGGATGACAACTTCTACGACTCGTTCCATGTCCTCGGCTACGCCTTCGCCAGCGACGATGACACGCAGCCGAAGCTCTTCCTCAATGATGATATCAAGAAAGACAACAACTGGACAGCCACGGAGCTATGGCCCGACGCTGGCAGCTACGATCACACGCAGTTCTTTGCCCTCGCGCCCTACGACAGTCAGGTGACGGATCTGAAGACGCAGACCGACGGCTCCATGCCGTCGTTCACCTATACGGTGCCTAAAACCATCTCTGAGCAGCACGACCTCTTGGCCGCGGTGCAGACCGTCGGTGCCAACCGCGTGGAAGGCTCGGCAGTAGATATGAAGTTCTATCATCTGCTCACCGCCGTGGATGTTGTTCTCGGGCAGATGCCCGACGGCGTGACCGTCAAGTCGGTGTCCGTCAGCGGCGTGGCCAACCAGGGCATCTTCTCCAACAGTGAATGGACGCCGGCCTCGTCCACGGGCTCCTTCTCTACCACAGGACCTGCTGTTGACGCAGCCAATAATCAGAACGTGTCCCTGCTCTCCGGCAAGGGTACGTACCTGATGATGATTCCGCAGACGGTGCCCGACGGTGCCAAGCTCAGCGTGAACGTTGATGTGGCGGAGAGCAACAAGACTTCCAACTACACCCTCTCCACGAGCATCGCCGGTGACAAATGGCAGATGGGACATACCTACACTTACACCATCAGCACCTCCGCCGTCGGAAAGGGATATATCCTTACCGTGTCGCCGGAGAACAGCGAGTTGGGCGGCACCGGAGGCACGACCGCCGTCGGCATGTACAGCTACAGCTATTACAAAGGCAGCGACAAGGACGAACGCAACAGCGTGGATCTCTATGCCGAGTTTCAGGAATGGAACGAGGCCAAGCGGACTTGGGGCTCATGGAGCGCGACGATGCCCTCATGGCTCAAGTGCGATGAGTTCGTTACATCCAATGGCTATCAAGTGTTTAAAGGCGACAGCAAGAATGGCACCAACCTCAATTTCACTGTTCAGTCACCTACGCCTGTGGAGGGCATGCATTCGACGAATATCGATGCCAGTGTGTTGCCTTACGACTATTCCGCCGGCAACACGACGAGCTGGTGGGATCTCTCACAGGGCACACGGCTCACGACGTCGTCCGGTGACTGGGACAAGAGCGTGACCACGGCCAACTGCTATATCGTCAGTCATCCGGGTCGTTATCTCTTCCCGCTGGTCTATGGCAATGCCATCATCAACCATGGGGCCAACCGCGCCGCATTCAACGGCATGAAAGATTATCAGAACAATGATATCACCAGCGAGCGCATCCCTGACTCACAGGTGGCGTATGCCAGAGTGCTGTGGAAAAATCCCGATACAGAATGGATAAAGATGTCGGGCGATGGCTTCACGCCGTCCAGCAAGCCCAGGCGCGTGGTGTTCGAGATTCCGAAAGGCTCCGGCGTGTCCGGCGGCAACGCTGTCATCGCGGCCTACGACTCCAACGACGTGATTGTCTGGAGCTGGCATATCTGGCTCCTTGACACCAAGGATCTTTTCGGGCAGAATACCATGCAGGACATTACGGTGACCAATGCTGCCGGCTCACAGATCTCGCTTATGCCTGTCAACCTTGGATGGACACCGACCAACAACACCTATACTTATTATCCCCGTCACCGTGTCCGCGTGAGACTGACGCAGGCCACTGACGGAAATCCGGCCAACCAACTTACGGCCAGTGGCGGTCAGACAGCCTTGTTCACCATTGACCAGCATGCGCAGTACGACGAAGCCAGTTCGCAAGGCTACTGTCCCTATTACCAGTGGGGACGTAAGGATCCGCTGCTGAGCGCGTCGAAGGAGACACCGGGCATCAACACGTCGTGGCCTTTTATGGAGTATTCTATCTCTCATCCTTGGGCTTTCTTCACCAACTGGACCAACAACATTTTCACGTCGTGGAACAATGGCTCGGAGCCCAATTACACGAAGACCGTCTACGACCCGTGTCCTGTCGGCTACCATGTGCCGAGAAGCTTTGCCTTCACCGGCTTCACTGCCGACGGTAATCAGTCGTCAGCATCCAATCCGGCAAATATCTGGTCCTACGACAGCCATGGCGTGGCTTTCTATAGCGACCGTCAGACCGACAGCAAGGGAGCGACGATCTACTTCCCTGTCATCGACTGGCTGGATAATAACGAGAATGCCGTCAAGACGGGCTCTATCTATTGGACGTCTTATCTGAACAAGGACACTCAGGGTGCGGAAGGTCATAAACTCAATTTGCCAACGTTCCTGTTTGTAGGCAGCGATTTCCGTACGGTTGTCCCGCAATATAAGGCCAACGGCTTCTATGCCGGATACATAAGGCCGGAAAGGGAGTGATGAGTGGTGAATGATGAATGTTGAGTGATGAGTGTTGAATGATGAATTGTCAATGATGAAAGTCGCATTAACAAAGATATTATTAGGACTATTTGCATTGTCGGCGCTTGCCGGATGCAGCAGTGAAGACGGTGGAGCAGGGGCTGATGTCCCGGCACCGATAGCATTTGGTGCTACGGAGGTGTCACTTGGGTCACGAGCGTCGTCGGCTTACTACTCCACGGCGGAAACAGGCATACCATTGGCACAGTCGATGGGTGTCTTTGGCTATCAGTATCCTGCCACGGAGGACTGGGCTGTGAGTGATACGGCCAACTTCATGTACAACCGCCGGATGGTGAGCAAGGGGAGAAACGACGATGGCCATACCGAGTTTTACTACACACCTTTGGCCTTCTGGCCTCAGGCTGACACCTACCGGTTGGCTTTCTTCGCCTATTATCCTTACGCTTCTGCATCGTCCGACACGGGCATTGAGCCTTCCGTGGCACCCGGGACAGGCATGGGAACCTTTGCCTTCACCACCAAGGACAAGAGCAGTGAGCAGGTCGACTTCATGATGTCGGATCTCAAACCCAATCTCACCTATGTGTCGTCGACGACGACAGCATCGGGTGATACGGTCTCGTTTCGCATGCATCACATGCTCTCGCAGGTCGTCTTTCATGTCGACACCGCCTCGGTGCCCTCGGGCTATACATCATTCCAAGTGAAATCCATCGTCATGCACAATGTGGCCAAGAAAGGCACGCTGAAACCGACGTATACTGCCGACAAGGTTACTACCTTTGAGTGGACCGTGGTCGCCGCCACCGACAACGACTCGCTGACGGTCGACGGTATACAGAAAAACTCTACGGAGGATGTGCCCTGTCGTCTGCTGCTGTTGCCACAAGACAACCATAACATCAGTCTGCGCGTGGAGGTTGAGGCCATACCGGTGGGGAGTCAGCGCCCCATCGTCGGCTATGCCACGATGCTGATGAGCGGCACTACGGCGGCTGGCATTTGGAAACAAGGAATATCCTATTACTACACCCTCCGGCTGAAGGAGCTGACCAAGGAGAACAAACTCTATATCTATATCACCTCCGGTGCGCCCGATGATCCTGACCAGGACGACGACTACACCGGTGGTACGGCCATCCAATGGGGTGGCACCTGGAATGGCGGCCCCATCGACGCAGCGAAGAAGGCTACCTCTTCCTGCACTGGTTTTTCACACGGATTGTAGGGGCGGGGTTTATCCCCGCCCTCATACTCTTGCCGGTAATTAAATATCCCGGCTATCCCCCCTTGCCAGTAATGATATGTCATCATCACCATGCGGGGGTGAGGGCGGGGATAAACCCCGCCCCTACATACCACCACCACCCCGGACGCACGGTGACACCGTAGGGGCGGGGTTTATCCCCGCCCTCACATTCTTGCCGGTAATTAAATATCCCGGCCATCCCCCCTTGCCAGTAATGATTATGTCATCATCACCATGCGGGGTGAGGGCGGGGATAAACCCCGCCCCTACGGCGTTCCGTGTGAAGGCTACCGTCTTACCACCTTCATGCCATTGATGATATATATTCCCTGCGGCAGACGGGAGATTGCGGCGGGATTATCGCCGACACACTGTCCACTGAGATTATATATGCGGTTGTCTCGCCATGAGACAGCCGCTTTCTTGTTATGGTCCAATTCCATGATACCTTCTATGGAGGTCATCGTTGCCCCCGCTTGCCCGATGTTACCATGCTCCTTGCCGTCGAACGACGTGTAGAACGCCTTGGCGGGTGAGTCTGACTGCTTGCCGGAGAAGTCGATATAGGCATGATATGCCGACAGGCTTGCCGCCACGCTGCCTATAGTGTAGAGCTTGCCGCCTCCGTCCTGCTTGCCGTTGCTGCCCACCACAACGAGAGAACCTTGGGTCAGCGAGGTCGTGGCAAAGAGCCCTTTCGCCGTATAGTCGCTGTTGCTCGGCGCCGTGAGATAGTAGTAGGAGGGTGTCGCCTGCCTGCCCATATACACCGTGTCGACGGTAAAGCCTTTGGTGAGGGTCGTGTCGGGATAGATGAAGTAAGGTCTGCCTGCAACAAGGAACTGGTAGTAATGGCGGGTGAAGAGCACGCTGTCGTTGCGCAGGTCGTCGAAGGCGATGACATGGGCACGGCTTCCGAAGGTGCGTTTGAACTGGCCCTCGTTCATGCTGAACGGCAGACAGATACTCGACCATTTGCCCTTGGTGTAGTTGTTAGGGACTTTGACATTCACGAAGGTTCCCGTGTAAGCTGTCGGCGTGGCCTCTCCAGCCTCCGGCAGACTCACCGTCCGTGTGCTCTGATGCTCATCCTCCACATAGGAGAAGCCACAGAGACCGATCTTCGACACGTTTGAGAAGAG
This sequence comes from Hallella mizrahii, assembly GCF_009695775.1. Taxonomy (GTDB): domain Bacteria; phylum Bacteroidota; class Bacteroidia; order Bacteroidales; family Bacteroidaceae; genus Prevotella; species Prevotella mizrahii. The sequence goes on from NZ_VUNG01000022.1 coordinate 36,873, forward strand.
AAAATAAGTCTTTCCTGCCTGCACGTCGAAGGTATATCTGACATAAGCCTTGGAGATGATCTGATGGGCTCCGTCTTTGGTGGAGAACACCTCCTCGGCGTCACCTTTGTGATAACTTTTCCAGTTATCGATGATATAATTCTTGCGCCAGGTGGTCAGGGAATCGTTGCCCTTGGCGTCTGATCCCATGTCGCTGAAATCCCACTTCACGGTCTGCGAACCGATTTTTTCCTCGAAGTCCACGCGGTAGATTCCTTTGGTGTTGGCTCCGGGCGCATGATTCTCCTCTTCCTCCATGGCGATGGCATTCGATGCCACGCCATTCTCAGCCGTAAAGGTCACGGGCTTCCCCGTCTCGTCAATCAGATAATAGGGTGTCCACTTCACCTTCGCCGTGTAGGTCCCGTCGGTGTTGGGCTCTATGTCACTGGGATTGCCAGAGTACTGGCAGCATCCGTTCTGCAGGACGTAGACGTTGAGCCGTCCGTTCGACATCGGTTCGAACTTCAGGTAGGCCCCCCGGCAGGGCACGTCCCAGGTGCTTGGCGCCGACGGCAGGTAGTTGCCCGTGTTGCGGTATACGTTCTCGTGCTTGGCGTTCTGTCCGCCGCCTGTATAGTCGGGGAAGCCGGCATAGATACGGTTGTTCGTACCGGTGGAATCCATTTTCGCCACTTTCCACGAGTCGAGGGCGTAGGTGCCTTTCGTGGGGTTGGCGAGATAATAGTTGCTCCAGCCACCGTAGGTCATGGTGATATCGGTGACGGGTGTGGTGGTGACCTTCTCCCCGACGATAGGTGTCTCTCCGTTTCTGACAATGTAAACGGGCAGTCCGGAGAGCTCCACCGCCATGAGGGCATGCTTGACGGCATTGGCTTCCGACGACTTCACGCTTGCCAGCACGCCAATACCCGGCTTGTTGACCAGCGGGTGTTTGTTGATCGCGTCTTTATTGACTTCGCTGCTGACACCGATCTTGCCGGCTTCATCCACCACGACATATTTTGGTTTATCTGTCTTTTGCTCTTCAGTCTCCTTCGAATCTTCAAATTCCGTAGTAAACGTCACCCCTTTCGTCTTTCTCGATACCACCTTGGGCAAATGTCCCGTGTAGGCGCCGATGTATATCTTCGTACGTTTATATCCTTCGGTGTCATACCGCGTCATGAGCCATGCTGGCTGGTAGTTGACGCCATAGAGCTGAAGGCCTTTGTTGGAGGCTCCGTTACCAATGTTAAACAGGTAATAGGTGTATCCCGCGAAGAGCGGGAAACTGAAGGAGTGGCTGTCTATACCGTCACTGGTGGCGGTGTAGCTGTCGTCCTCGTAGCTGCCGTTGCCTTTGTCCCACCGCACGACCACCTTGTTGCCACTGAGGTAGTGGGCTTTCACCGTGACGAAGCCGTTGACCTTAGGCTGGAGCATATAGAAGGTGCCGTCGCTGGGGATATTGCTATTTCCGGAGAAATTTACCTCCTTGGCGACGCAATAGAAGGCGCCGTTTTCGTCCGCGCTGACCGTGAAGTTTTTGCTGTCCTCCTTCCCGAAGGTGACGGTCAGTCCCGGCACGCCGGCGATGCTCGTTCCGGCCTGCATCGTTCCGGCGGCGGTGAAGGTGAGCAGCCCGGCATCCGTGGCTGTCACGCTGACGCTGCGCGCCCTATTGTCGTAGTTGTAGGCATAAGTGTCCTCACCTTCCTGAATGGTGTACGCCCAGGTAGCATCCTTCTTGTTCCATATCCTGAGGCGGTAGGTGGCGGTGCCGCTATAGTATTTTGCCTTGTCGTCGTCGGTGGTGGGTGTGGCCTTGACGGTGATAATGGCATAGCTCTGATCGTTGCCGATGTTGACCTTTCCCGTGTTGGCGTCGATGGTAGCGTTGCTGCCGTCGTTAAGGTCTATGGAATAAGAAAGCGTGAAGTGCGATGAGATGTCCGTGCCGTTAGGGTCCGTGATCGTCAGCGTAGGCTCTTCAAAGTATTTGCCGACGTTGGCTACACAGCTGTCCTGCGAGAAGGTCAGCGTCGGGGTGATCTTGTCGAGGACGGTGAGGTGCATAGGAGCGCTCACGTCGCCATAGTGCGTGGTGTCCCAAGGACGGAAGATAAATACAATATCGGTATTGGTGACCGCCTTGCCGAAGGACAGCCGCCAGTTGCTCGCCGATTTGTTGTATTTCAGCTTGTCATAGTCGTAGTATTTCCATTGGATGCCGTGAGCGTCGGTGACAGTAGAGTCCGGGTCGAAGGTTTGGCCATAGGTCTGCGCGCTGGGCTCAACGGCCGCCGCCACCTTCACCAGATAGTGTCCCCCCACTTCCTGACCGTTGTAGTCGTTGTGGAGTGTTGGTTGGTTGTCCTCATCGATATATCCGTTGACATAAGTGGTGAAATAGGTTGGCGAGACGATGAGACGTGCATAACGTTGCGCAGTGGAATAGCTGAGAGTCGTCTGGCTAGCGCCAAAAACGGATGCATAGGACCAATCAGGCTTGGCATCCACATTGAAGACGACGGTACCCTGCACGGAGCCGTTGGTCTGCATATACCAGTTGTCAGCGGCCCAGTTGCTTGTCCAGATGTTCTGGCAGACACCTTGCGGGTCGCTTTTGACCGTCATGAAGATCTTGAAGCAACTTGTTACGTCATTGCCGAGGTCGTCGCGCACGATCGCCGTGTCGAGTTTCACCTGCGAGTCGGTGAGTTTGATGGAGTGCGTCTCATGCGGGAAGCTCACGGTAGTGGGTATGATGCCGGTGGCATTGATGATGGTGACGGGCACATCCCGCTCATAGCCGGCATACTGCGTGGCATTCTTAGGCGTGAAGGTATAGTGGAAGGCAAACGAGCCCACATTGGTCAGCGAGATAACCTTGTGCTTGTCGTTTGTATAACTGAATAATTTGCCTTCGGGATTGCCGCTGCCCGTGGTGGCCTTCGCTGTGATGTCTATGTCATACTTGTCGGTGATATCGCTGCCCCGTACATCGGTAATAGTCGCCGTTGGCAGAGCGATCTCTGTTCCGAGATACGCCTTAATAGTGTCCTGGCTAAGGGCCACTTGGGGTTTTATCTGTGGAATGTGGATGAGGTAGGCACCGTAGACGGTGGTAAAGAGACTGTCGGAGTAGGGCGTGGCACGTATCATCACATAGGCGTCGCCGGGCTTGTCGCCGATGGTCACACGGCCGTAGAGCTTCGACACCGTACTGCCGGTGCCGGCATCGGTGGTCGTTACGGTATTGTCGGTGAGGTCCTTGGCTCTGCCGAAATAGAAGTTAATCGAGAACTGTGAGGTGATATTTGTCTTCATCTCCGGGTCGGCGAAGATGGCATAGGTGGGATTCTGCTTGAAAGACTTCTGGAGGATCGACTGCTCGAAATAGCTGCCCGACAGTCGGATGTAAGGGATGGCCTGCTTGGTTTCTATATACGACACCGTCATACTGCCCGCTTTGTCATCGAGATACAACGGCTCACCCTTCGTCGTGAAACGCAGGGTGTGGTTGTAGCCGGGCACGGCGATATCGCCATCATCCATCGTCCAGGTCACCTCTTCGGGATTGTCGGCATTGGCGGTGAGTGTGCCGCGGTTAGGGATGATGGAGTCGAGGAGCGTCTGGTTGAAAGTGCCGAGCTTGTCAAAGACGATCTTGTTGAAGAGATACCCTTTCTGTGTGGCGGTCTTCTGCTGACTGTTGATGGTGATGGCGCCGCCGGAGGAGATCATCACGGCGTTGCGCGCAGCGTCCCACGTAGCCTTCTCAAGGATGATGGTAAAGCCATCCGTGGTCTTGCTCACCGTCGGCGCACCTTTGAAGTCGGAAGGAGAGAACAGCTTGGAAAGATCTATCGTCTTCGTCTCGGCTTGACCATAAGCAAAATAGGGTAGCCCGAAAAATGTCAGCAGGCAGAGAAGAAAGTAAACTATATGCTTATCCCCTTGCCATTTATTAATACCTATTGTGTTCATGTTACTAGTCCTCTGTATGATACCATACAAAGTTAAACAATTTATTGCATATTCCCTATTTTTTCTTCGAAAACATTTGGGCTATTTTTAAATGGTAGGTGTCCTATTTTAGGCCTCGATGATTCCAGCCTTCTTCCAATCTTTAATGGTACATTCTGCATCTTCAAGTGCTTGGGAATGGGGAAGCGGAGTCGTATCGTCGAGCTGATAATTATCCATTAGTATTTTTGCGAGTGTCTCTGCAGTAAACTCTTTGTCTTGTATCTCGTTCCAAAGAAGGGCAGCGCTCTCGTTCATGCTGATTATAGAGGTGAAGTCTATATTTTCCTTGCCCTCAGCAACGATGAGGTTTTGACCACATACCTTTCTGATTTTAAATCCTTTCTTAGCTTTCATATTCTTATTTATTATTACTTTATTTGATAGTAAGACTCCTTAGCTAAATAATGCTGTTGTAGCCTTTGACTTTAGTGGTTAAACTGTGCCGAAAACAGGAATCCAAATTCTTCTGTAAAATGCAAGCAAGTATCGTCGCACAGGGAATAAACGTGTCCAAATCCAAGAATAGATCTTCCATTTCTTTCCATCTGTTCTGTCGAGTTTTTCTCTTCCTTTTCGATAAAAACCGACTACTGCTCCTTTTATATCGCTAAGTCGGCAAAGCTCTGTACCTATATTACCGTCACCACGCAACGTCACCTGATCATGGTCGATGCTGATGATGCGGTGAAGCACATAGTGCCTGGGAGCTATCTCTGCTAAAACGGGATCGCCAACTTGCGGATGAGTCGCCTTGGTCATTAAAGCCTTGTCTCGGTTGTCTTCCAAGAAGGGTCTCATAGAGTAGCCTCGTAAACGAAGCGTGATCGTGTGCCCTTCATTCATCAGTCTGACGATTTCTGGTAAAATCACCGAATTAGGGCATTTAATTTCTTCCATGGCCGTTGTTGATATGGATTTCTTGGTAACAGATCTCTGCTGCTTCCTGATTGGGGAGACAATGCAGTGTATAGACAGGCACATGCTCTATGATTTTACCAATCGTATTACAGATGTGGTCGAAGATGTCCGAGTCCCATTTCATGGAAGAGCACGAGGGAAGGAAAGATGCAAAAGCATCTATGGGCGATAGCTTTTCTATAGAGTTTACCTTAGCTCTGTCAATACGTGTGATAGCGCCTAATCTTGCTTTGACTTTTCTGTAGCAGGGAGTCTTTCCGCTCCAAGGAGATCCATAGATATAGACATTATCTTCTATGATCCTGATGATAGGATTATCGTCATTCATCAAATCAGAGCCAGGAATATAGCGTAGCCACATGCTGACTTGTGTTGATTTGCCAGTTCCGCTTTTGGCGATGAAAGGATATCCCCAACCATTGTTCCTGACTAATGAGGCATGAACAAGGAGTGTGTCGCGATAGCTTGATGCAAAAGCAAATACCAACATGAGTGCATTGTTGAGCCCAAACTTGCGCATCGTGTTGTTGCCGTTCAATGCGCATTGGCATTGAGAGAAGTCTTTGTTCGTTATCAGCAGACAACATTCGCGTCCGTGTATGTCTTTGATGATATATTGATATCCCCCATTGTCAAGTAGGTCTACAATGGTGTCTCCATTGCCAGTATCAAAGACGCGGATACGTTCGCGCTTGTCTTTCGGCCAAGGCTTGGTCTGATCGTCTACTCGTAGAGAAAACAATACATCATTGCCTTTACCATGCTCTGTAAGAAAAGGACGCAGTGAAGGCAACAGCTGTAAATCATTGACATCGTTGGGCGGAAAGCCGATGAAGCATTCGAAGTCTGCAACTTCAAAACAATATGAGGTGGACTGATGAGGCTGAGGTGGTGTATATTCCACTGTAGATGTTAGTTGTCTTCTGGTTTGATGGCTTGATAAGTGAAATCACTTAATTTCAGATATTTGATGTCAAACTTACCTTTGTCGACGTATTTCTTTCTGAGATTCAGAAATTTCTTCTCTGCCTCTTTCTTGGTCAGTCCATACGAAGTGATACAGACGGCATGCTTCCACCCCTTTTGGTCAAGATAGTCTTGGAGCTGATAGGAATAGTTTTCTCTACTGTAGAGAAAATTTGTCTTTGTGTCGATATATGCCGAATCCAGTCTCTGTAGCTCTGTGAAGTAGACCGTGGAGTCGTTGAAAGAGGCAGCAAAGCCATAAATATAAATGGTCTTTGCTGTGTTGGCTGCTGAGATGCCTAACGTAGCAAACATAGCACAAATTCCCAACAGACATCTTTTGATATTTCTCTTCATATTGTTTCTTTATTACGTGATTTCTTGTTCCTCAAGGATGTCAGTGCTCTCCCCAAAGATATCATAGTGCAAAGATACGAAAAAAAAGGTGTATAGAGCAAGTCCATACACCTTTTTTAATATATTAGAGCTTTCTATTGCATCATGTGCTTCTCTTATTTATTTGTCAGTACCGATATTTACGGCCTTGTAGTCGGTCTTGCCCGATGGCCATTCTCCTGTGATGAACAGCACCGGATTCTTGCTTGTAGAAGCATCTTTGACAGCATCCTGGAGATCGGAGATGGTCTTCATCGGCTTGTCATTGACGGTCAGAATGATAAATCCATTGCTGATGCCGCCATCTTTGAACGCACCGCTCTTTACATCCTTGACCTGCAGGCCATAGCTGATACCCAGCTGCTTCTTTAAGTCTGCACTGACAGGAATGACCTTGGCACCAAGAACATCCAGGTCTGCGGTCTTGATCACTTTGGTGTTGCCTTGCATATTTTTGACGGTGACCGACTTGCTCATCTTCTTCTTGTTGTGAAGCCAAGTGATTGTAATCTTGTCGCCCGGATGCTTGCTGTTGATGACCTCTTGCAGTTCTGCCATCTTGGTGATATTCTTGCCGTCAACACCTACGATGACATCGCCTTTCTCAATACCGGCAGCAGAGGCGGCACTATTGTCTTCTACTTTGGCTACATAGACTCCGTCTACGGTACCAAGGTCGGGCACATCCTTGTTTTGATCTTTCAGGTTGTTGATATAGTTGAGCACATCCTGACCTTGAATGCCAAGATAAGCGCGCTGTACGGTGCCGTATTTCTTCAAGTCGTCGATCACCTTTGTCATGATGGCAGTAGGAATGGCGAAGCCGTAGCCGGCATAGGAACCGGTTTCGGAGAATAGCATGGCGTTGATGCCGACGAGCTCTCCCTTAGTGTTGACGAGCGCACCACCCGAGTTGCCTTTGTTGATGGCGGCATCGGTCTGAATGAAGCTTTCAACACCGTTGGCACCGAGTGTACGTGCCTTGGCACTGATGATGCCGGCCGTAACGGTGTTGTTCAGTCCGAAGGGATTACCTACGGCGATGACCCATTCACCAACCTTCAGATTGTCGGAGTTGCCGATTGGAAGGGTAGGCAGATTCTTACCGTCGATCTTGATTAGGGCAAGGTCGGTGGTTGGATCCGTGCCTATGATGCGTGCGTTGAACTCTCTGTTGTCTTCGAGGGTGACGGTCAGCTCATCAGCACCGTTGACAACATGGTTGTTGGTGACGATATATCCGTCTGGGCTGATGATGACTCCAGATCCGGCTGCTTCCTGCTTTGGCGTTCTGATCTGGCGTTTTTGTACGCCGCCGTTGCCGCCATCGGGATTACCGAAGAATCCGAATGGATCAAAGAAGTCGGAGAAAGGATCGTTCTGTACCTCCACTGTTTTTGTTTTGGAGTTTTGGACGTATTTAATGTAGACCACCGCAGGCAGAGCCTTTTCGGCAGCATAGGTCAAATCAACCGGTTGTCCTGCTATTTCCACTTTGTTGGTGGCTGCAGAAGCATTGGCATACTCGCCGATGGGTAGGGTCAATGCCATGGAGCAAAGTCCTACAAGCAAATAATTGGAATACTTTTTCATTCTTTCAATGGTTTATGTTTATTACTTTATGATTTACACTTGAATCTTTGTTTCACATTGTTGTCAGTTCCTCTATATCCCTGACAGATAATTGACGAATACTGCTGATACGCTTGCAAATATAGCATCAAAAGATGAATGACTGACATTTTGTCCTATTACTTTATCTGACTTTAACACATTCTTTTTTGAACTTAACTGCTATTAAGTAGAATAAAAGTTGATTTTACATTCCTTTAAAAACTTACAAAATATTAATCGGTCGGTTGGTCGTTTGGAGATTATTTATTACTTTTGCAAGATGTAAGGCAGTGCTCCGGCTCGTCGCTGGCATCGCTTCAGATGCGAGAGGAAAGTCCGGGCAGCAAAGGACACTTCACTTCCGAAAATAGAAGCTATTGGCAACAGTAGGTGTAGGCAGAAGAAAATAACCGCCGCTCCTCGTGGGCGGTAAGGGTGAGAAGGTGGTGTAAGAGACCACCAGCCGGCGGGTGATCGTCGGGCTGTGCCGTCTGGGGGCTGCAAGTTCATGTAAACTATCGTCATGTCAGGGTTGTCCGCCCGATGCTACTTTGATGGCAACGATAGAGGGTAGAACGCTTGAGTGATGGGGTGACTCATCAACTAGATAAATGACAGAGCACCGTCTTTTCCTGAGAACAGACGGTTACGGAACCCGGCTTATCAGGGCACTGCCTTACTTTTTTTGTCATCGCATACAATATAAAGAGAGAAACAGGGTTATCTCAGTTGGAGATATTCTCTTTTCCAATAACCAACATAAGAGAATTTTAGGCAGAGACATTTTAATTTAATTATTCATGGCTTATGAAAGATTTAGAGCCTAACATACTCAACGATTATGAGCACCGTATTGCCCGCATCATCGAACACTATGGCGACGAGGAGAAGTTTCCCCGGATGGAGCAGTATGGCATAGTGCGTGAAGAGCTGGACAGCTTCCTTTCGGCTTATCAGGACATCCTTGACAGTGAGGGCACGCAACGGCAGCAGCTCACGCTCTATGGTGTTATCGCTGTACTACCTGTATTGGTGTTGAGTGCTTTTCCTGAGGAAAGTTTGCCTTGGGGTAACAAGTCGCTGTTTGTGGGTATAGCCGTTGGATTGGCTTTGGCGTTCATGGCCAAAGGAGTGAGAATGTTGGTGACACGCTATCGATTGTCTCAGTTGAAAAAGGAACAGAAAGCGTACGCACAATACGCAGACGCGGTGGATCAATACCTGCTCACCAAATCTTTATGAATACTTAATTACAATATCTATATGACAAATTTATGAAAGACTTACAGTTGCCGGATTTTATGAAGTACAGCGACAAATACTCAGCAACGGGGTTTGTCGAGAAGATTTCTCATATCGCTAAACGGGCAGGAGCCAAACTCGTATATGCTGCGCTCATTCTTTACTACACGCTTCAGAGCAAGGATGTACCATTGAAGGACAAAGCGATTATCATTGGTGCTTTGGGCTATCTGATCAGTCCTTTGGATGTTATCCCCGACGCAATACCTATCGCAGGATTGGGCGATGATGTGGCAGTATTGTTGTATGTGTTACGCAAAATCAAGGGTGACCTTACCGACGATGTGAAGAAGCGTGCTTACGACAAACTGTCGAAATGGTTTGATGAGGACGAGATTGAAGAGGCCAATCATCTCTGGGACGATGCCGACCAATAAAAAATACTCTTCCGTTTGCAAAGGATTCTCATTTATGTTTAGTAACTTTGCACTCGTATTTAGGAGTATCGAATTGGAGGATTGAGATCAGAGTGATGCTGAGAAGAAAGATCATACCATTCATTGTGAGGCGGAGGGTCTATTTTGCGGTGATTCTCCCATTGATGTTGTTGTTTTGGCTTACTTGCATGGCTTTGCCAGCAACGGAAAACGACATGCGCAAATCTGTCTGTTTGGTGGACGGCACTGCTACGCTTTGCCTGAGTGATGGTCAGCATGTTACAGACTTACAGGTGCATCCCATCCATCAGCAAGGTGTCTGGATCAATCGCCATTGGTGGTGGCCCAGTTGTGACGGCCGGGTATTAACATTGCTTGCCTTACCTTCTTCTCATTTTAGCAAGATACAGCCTGACTCTGCTTTGAAGCGTCAGCGCGACTCACTGGCGGTGGCTCTTCATCGTTCTACTTTGGTCAGGAAGGAGTTGGAATATTATCTCCGTTGTCATAATGTTCAGGATGAGGGCTACAACCGCATTGCTGCTTACAGCGCATGGCAGCAGCACCAGCTTGACTCTTTGAAAAGTTTAAATGTTGCAACAAGTAAGTTGGGGCAACGCCATTTGACTTTTCTCTATAAATGCAACTTCACAGTGTCGTGGTACGATGACAAGGGACAGTCGCATCATCGTTCGTGTCGGCAATTGCGGATTCCGGTAGACAGTATCAGCCTGCCCATCATTGTTCATACCGACAAGACTGTCGTTCCGTGGGGATGCCGTGCAGTGAAGAATGTGCCTTGGGGAGTATCCAGGCACAAGGAGGTGATCACCGTCACCCTGACGACAGCCGACAACCGGCGGAAAGACCATACGATTCTTACCCGTGGCGATTATGACCTTGGGCAGAAAGTTGGGGTGGCACACGCTTTTGCACAACCGGGCACTGCTGTCTTTACGCTTCATGGTCGTTTTGTGGGATTGGTGGGAAAGGAGGGTTCACTATGAAATCTTCATTGAGAAATCTTCTCTCTGCTTTTCTTTTCATGCCGTTATTGTCTTTTGTGTTCAACGGCTGTACAGTGAAGACCAACGACGTTGCCAAGATGTCGTGGCAAGGTAAGACTTACCAGGGACAGACGCTTCATGGCAAGCCTGATGGCTTGGGTACGCTCACAGATGGTGACTCCATTATATATAGTGGTATATGGAAGAATGGTTTGCGCCAGGGTAAAGGGTGGACTTTGGACTCATTGGGAAACCGCATAGACGGTGTATGGAACCATGACACACTGACGAGTGGTGTGCGTAGGGATTCTGCCGGACTTTATAAGGGTGACTTTAACCGTCAGCTTCAAGCCAATGGCTATGGCACGCTGATCGATCATCAGGGCACGCTTTATGAGGGCTTTTGGCAAAAGGGAAGTCGCAGAGGTTTTGGCTTTTCCAGTCAGCATCGTTTCTTCAGAGTAGGAGAGTGGAAGGATGATGTGTATAAAGGAGAACGGTTGAACTACAATTCCTCACGGCTCTATGGCATCGACTTGTCGAAATACCAGCATGTGAAAGGAAAGCGTCATTATGGCATCGACTGGTCGCGCCTGCGTATTACCCATCTGGGCACGCTGTCGAAGAAAAATGTAAGTGGACACGTGAACTATAAAGTATCGTTTGTCTTCATTAAGTCAACGGAAGGCAGTTCCATGCTCAATCCATACTATCTTTCGGATTATGCCGCTTCACGTAAACACGGCTATTCTACGGGTACCTATCACTATTTCACGCATCGCTCGTCTGGCAGTCAGCAGGCAGCTTTTTTCTTGTCTAATAGCCGTGTGGCGCAGAATGACTTGCCGCCGGTGCTGGACTTGGAGTTGCTGCCCAGTCAAATACGTAAGATGGGAGGAGTGACAATCATGTGGCAAAATGTGAGAGCATGGCTTCGTACGGTAGAGCATCGCACGGGCAAGCGTCCTATTCTTTACATCAGTCAGACTTTTGTCAACCGCTATCTCGACTCGGCTCCGGACATCAAGCATAGTTATCCCATTTGGATCGCACGCTACGGTGAATACAAGCCCGACATCAAACTGAAGATATGGCAATTGGCACCCGACGGGAGAGTCGATGGTATTCACGGAGAGGTAGATATTAACGTGTTTAATGGCTATAAAATCGAATTTTAATAGAATTTCCTTTCATTTTGATTGATTTTTATTCAAATATAGTATCAATTCAAATAAAAATTACTATATTTGCAACGAGTTTAATCAATAAAGGGAATTATATGTTGGATATCGAAATGGTGAAGCAGTTCTACGCTGCTTATTCTTCCAAGATTTCAACGGTAAGAGGGACATTGAAAAGACCGTTGACCTATGCCGAAAAAATACTCTTTACTCATCTTTATGATGAAGCATCGTTGAAGCCACTGAAGCGTGGCGTCGATTATGCTGATTTCCGTCCGAACAGAGTGGCAATGCAAGATGCTACGGCACAGATGGCCTTGTTGCAGTTCATGAATGCAGGAAGAGAGCATGTCGCTGTTCCAGCTTCAGTGCATTGCGACCATCTCATTCGAGCTGATGAAGGTGCCAAGGATGATCTTGGAGTGGCTTGTAAAGAGAATAAGGAGGTATATGATTTCCTTCGGTCTGCATCCAATAAATATGGTATTGGCTTTTGGGGTCCTGGTGCAGGCATCATCCATCAAGTGGTTCTGGAAAACTATGCATTTCCAGGAGGCATGATGATCGGCACGGACTCTCATACGCCCAACGCGGGAGGACTGGGCATGGCCGCTATCGGTGTCGGCGGTGCTGATGCCGTGGATGTTCTTACCGGTCAGCCTTGGGAGCTGCGTATGCCTCGTATCATCGGCGTGCATCTCCACGGAGAGCTTCAGGGATGGGCGGCACCGAAAGATGTCATATTGACGATCCTCGGACTGTTGACAACCAAAGGCGGTACCAATGCGATCATGGAGTATTTTGGTGAAGGCACCAAGAGCCTGTCTACCACGGGTAAGGCTACGATCTGCAACATGGGAGCAGAACTGGGTGCAACCTGTTCTTTATTCCCCTATGACGACAATGCTGATGAGTATCTCTGTCAGACCGGGCGAGAGCAGGTGGCCACGATGGCGCGTCAGCATGCTGTGGATCTCAGAGCTGATGCTGATGTGGAGTTCCATCCTGAGATGTATTATGATCAGGTCATCGACCTCGATCTGTCCAAGATAGAGCCCCATCTCAATGGTCCGTTCACACCGGACGCTGCCACACCGATTTCTCAGATGAGAGAGAAAGGTCCCGCCAACGGTTATCCGATGAACGTGGAGGTAGCACTGATAGGGTCGTGCACCAACTCGTCTTACCAAGACTTGTCGCGTGCGGCTTCTGTCGCCCGTCAGGCTTTGGCATTGCATCTGAAAGTGAAGGCACAGCTTATCGTATGCCCAGGTTCAGAGCAGATCCGCTGCACTGCTGAGCGCGATGGGATCTTGGATGACTTCCGTGCCATAGGTGCCGTGGTCATGGCCAATGCTTGTGGGCCCTGTATCGGTCAGTGGAAGCGGCACACCGATGACAATACCCGAAAAAATGCTATTGTCACTTCTTTCAATCGTAATTTCCGCCGCCGTGCCGACGGCAACCCCAATACCTATGCTTTTATCGGCTCGCCTGAGATGACCGTTGCTTTGGCTCTGGCTGGTAAGTTGGACTTCAACCCAGCTACGGACTGCTTGGTCAATGAAGAGGGAAAAGAGGTGATGCTCAAAGAACCTCAGGGATTTGTTTTTCCTCCTCAAGGCTTCACCTGTGGAAATAAGGGAGATGCCATCAGCACTTTGGAGCAAGAGGGCCTTTTCGTACCTCCTACAGAGCAACACACCGATATGAATGTTGTTATCTCCCCCGATTCACAACGTCTGCAACGGCTGGAGCCTTTCGCGGCTTGGGATGGAAACGACTTACAGGACATGCCGCTGTTAATTAAGGTGAAAGGTAAGTGTACGACCGATCACATCTCCATGGCGGGTCCCTGGCTCCGTTTCCGCGGACATCTCCAAAACATATCCGACAATCTGCTGATGGGTGCCGTGAATGCTTTCAACGGTGAGAGCAACAAGGTGAAGGATCAGATCGACGGTCAGTATAAAGCCGTCTCCGCCGCAGCGAAAGACTATAAAGCCCACAACATGGGCAGCATCATCGTGGCAGAGGACAACTATGGTGAGGGGTCTTCGCGCGAGCATGCGGCTATGGAGCCCCGTTTTCTCAATGTCAAGGTAGTGTTGGCAAAGAGCTTCGCCCGCATCCATGAGACCAACTTGAAAAAACAAGGTATGCTCGCACTGACGTTTGCGAATAAGGATGACTATGATAAGGTGCAGGAGGATGACCGCATCTCTGTGGCTGGTCTGAAAGCGTTTGCGCCCGGCAAGCCGCTGACCGTCACTTTGACGCATAAGGATGGAACGAGTGATAGTTTCGAGGCGCTCCACACCTATAATCAAATACAAATCGAATGGTTCAAGGCTGGCTCAGCTTTGAACAACCTTTTAAGATCATAAACAGGATACTATTATGAATATCAGCAAACAAAACGGGGCACTCATAGTACCCGATCATCCGACTATCCCTTTCATCGAAGGAGATGGTGTAGGCAAAGAGATATCACCCATCATGCGCGAGACTGTGGATGCCGCAGTATCGAAGTGCTATGGCGGTAAGCGCAAAATCGAATGGAAAGAAGTGCTCGCCGGTGGTAAAGCCCACGAGCAGACCGGAGAATGGCTGCCAGAGGCCACGATGGATGCCTTCCGTGAGAGTCTTGTGGGCATCAAAGGTCCTCTGATGACTCCTGTCGGTGGCGGTATTCGTAGTCTGAACGTAGCGCTGCGCCAAGGACTCGACCTCTATGTTTGTCAGCGCCCTGTACATTGGTTTGAAGGTATCGAGAGTCCTGTGAAGCATCCGGAAAAAGTGGATATGTGCATCTTCCGTGAAAACACGGAGGACATCTACGCAGGCATCGAGTGGGAGGCAGGCTCAGACGACGCCCGTAAGTTCTACCGTTTCCTCCATGACGAGATGGGGGTTACGAAGGTTCGTTTCCCTGAGACCTCAGGCTTTGGTGTCAAACCCGTCAGTCGTGAGGGGTCAGAGCGTCTTGTCCGTGCGGCCATCGAATATGCCTTGTCCCACAATCTTCCGTCCGTGACCTTAGTTCACAAAGGCAACATTATGAAGTTCACCGAAGGTGGATTTAAGAAATGGGCTTACGAGTTGGCTGAGCGCGAGTATGGTGATGCTTTGAAGTCCGGACGCCTGGTGATAAAGGACTGCATCTGCGACGCTTTTTTGCAAAATGCGCTTTTGAAGCCGCAGGACTATAGTGTCATTGCCACGATGAATCTCAATGGCGACTATATCTCTGACATGTTGGCGGCTCAGGTGGGTGGTATTGGCATTGCTCCTGGCGGTAATATCAATTACCAGACGGGACATGCCATCTTCGAGGCTACTCACGGCATCGCTCCCGACATAGCAGGAAAGAATATCGTCAATCCTTCGAGTATATTGCTTTCGGCGGTGATGATGCTCGACTACATCGGATGGAAAGAAGCCGGAGAGGCCATAGAGCAGAGTTTGGCAGAGCTCTATCGTCACCATACGGCCACGGCTGACCTTGCGCGGATGATGACCGACGGCAAGTCGTTGGGTACGAGAGAATTTGGTGACGCTGTCATCAAAGGTATTTTGAAGTAAGCTAAAAGTTACGGTGTTATGAGAAAGGAATATCTGATATACAAGTTGAGCGATGAGGTGAAGAACTCTTGCAAGATCCCTCGCGAGGCTTTTACTAAATATGGTGTGAAGCGTGGACTGCGCAACGAGGATGGCACAGGTGTGCTTGTCGGACTGACCAATATCGGTAATGTCGTTGGCTACGAGCGTAATGACGACGGATCGCTGCGTCCTTGTCCGGGTCGGCTCTACTATCGTGGCTATGAACTCGACGATCTTGTCTCTCCTCTGTTGAAAGAAAAGCGCTTCGGCTTCGAGGAAATCGCTTATCTGCTTCTTTCGGGCAATCTGCCCGACGAGGAGGAGTTGACGGCTTTCCGTGAGCTGATCAATGAGAATATGCCGCTTGACCATCGTACGATTGTGCACATCATCGACTTGGAAGGCAGCAACATTATGAACATCCTGGCCCGTTGCGTGCTGGAGATGTACACCTTCGACCCCAATCCCGATGACATCTCGCGCGACAATCTCATGCGCCAGTCCATCGAGTTGATCGCCAAGTTCCCCACGATCATCGCCTACGCTTATAACATCTATCGACACTCCATGCAGGGCAGTAGTCTCAATATCCGTCATCCCCGTGAGAACATGACGATCGCTGAGAACTTTCTCTATATGCTTAAGGATGAAGACTTCACCGAACTCGACGCGCGTATGCTCGATTTGCTGCTTATCATCCAGGCTGAGCACGGTGGTGGTAACAACTCCACGTTCACGGTTCGCGTGACCTCCTCAACCCGCACCGACACCTACTCCAGTATAGCTGCGGGAATCGGCTCTCTCAAGGGACCTTTGCATGGTGGTGCCAATATCAAGGCGATCAACATGTTTCATCATCTCAAGGAGCAGATCTCTGACTGGACCAATATCGATGAGATCGACACCTATCTCAACCGCATGCTCAACAAGGAGGCTTACGACAAGACAGGTTTGGTTTATGGCATCGGCCATGCCGTATACACCATGAGTGATCCGAGAGCTGTGGAACTAAAGAAACTGGCCGGTGAGCTCGCCAAGGAGAAAGGCATGGTCAAGGAATACAACTTCCTGAAACTCATCGAGCAGGAGGGCGTGAAGTGCGTGTCCGCATTCCGCAAGACCACAAAGCCTATCTGCGCCAACCTCGACTTCTACAGTGGTTTCATCTATGAGATGATCGGGCTCCCGCAGGAGATCTATACACCTATCTTCGCTATGGCACGTATCGTCGGTTGGACAGCACACCGCATCGAGGAATTGAATTTCGAGGGCCGCCGCATCATCCGACCTGCTTACAAGAACATCTTGGAGCAGAAAAGCTATGTGCCCATCAAGGACAGATAACCTTGACGGCTTAATAATTCTTAAATATTAAGTGATTGAAAGCCGTAGACACACAGCATCTTGGAAAAATGTAGTAACTTTGCATCTGCTTCTACGAGTTAGGAGCATGATACAAACAATTAATCGTTTATACAAAACAAAATGGCAACAAAAATCAGATTACAGCGCGGTGGTCGCAAAGGCTATGCTTTCTATAGCATTGTGATCGCTGATGTAAGAGCACCACGTGATGGTAAGTTTACAGAGAAAATCGGTACTTTCAATCCGAACACCAATCCTGCAACCGTAGATTTGAAATTCGACCGTGCTTTGTACTGGGTAGAAGCCGGTGCACAGCCTACAGACACAGTTCGCAACATCCTTAAGGGTGAGGGCGTCTACATGATGAAGCACCTGCGCGGTGGCGTTAAGAAGGGTGCTTTTGACGAGGCTGCCTGCCAGCAGAAGTTCGACGCTTGGAAAGCTGCCAAGGAGCAGAAGTTAAATGCTGTTCGCAGTGCAGAGACCAAGAGCCGTCAGGACGCAGCTGCTAAGGAGTTGGAGGCTGAGAAGAAAGTGAACGAGGCTATTGCTAAGAAGGTGGCTGACAAGAAGGCTGCTGAGGCTGCTGCTAAAGCAGAGGCTGAGGCTGCAAAGGCTGCTGAGGCTGCTCAGGCTGAGGCTCCTGCAGAGGAAACACCAGCAGAGGCTTAACCCTCACTTTTCTTTCAAAGAAATAACTAAAGGATGTATTGCTTATAGCAGTGCATCCTTTTTTTATGGCATTTCGATTGCGTGGCATGTTTTTTGTTGTTAATATCTCAAAAAACAGGAGGATAAGATTATGGCATTTATTGATTATTACAAGATTCTTGGCGTCGACAAGGACATCCCGCAGAAGGACGTCCGTCGGGCATATTTGAAACGTGCAAAACAGTTCCATCCGGACTTGCATCCTGATGATCCAAAGGCGAAAGCCAAGTTTCAGGCTCTTAACGAGGCTTACGAGGTGATCAATGATCCTGAGAAACGTAAGAAATACGATCAGTTTGGCGAGCACTGGAAAGAGGCTGATGCTTTCAATGGAGCCGGTGGCGCAGGAGGTAATGGCGGCAGCACGTTCCATTGGAGTTCGAGTGGCGGTTCACCGTTCGATGATTTTGACTTTTCGCAATTTGGTGGCGGTGGAGGCTTCTCCAGCTTCTTCCAGGATCTCTTCGGCGGTATGGGCGGCGTTCATTCCTCGGCTGGTGGCAGCAGGATGCGGACAAGTAGGGGTGAGATGAATGCCAATGTCTATATCGATCTCTACACCGCATTGCTCGGTGGAGAAATCGTCATTCAGCTCAATAATGGCAAGAAGATCAAACTGAGAGTAAAGCCGGAAACCCAAAGCGACACGAAAGTGCGTGTACGTGGTCAAGGCTATGACAGGGGTGACGGTACCTATGGCGATTTGATCATTACTTACAAAGTGAAGTTGCCGACAAATCTCAACGATAAGCAAAAGAGTTTGCTCCATCAGATGCAGATGGCACAATAAACACGGGATGTCATAGGACAATTCTCGTTATCATAGAACAAAGAATTTAGTTCAAGCAGTTTCTATCTCATGGTAGGAGCTGCTTTTTTTGTTTTCGCATCGTGACTGCTCATTGAAAGTGAGAGAAATAAAGCCACTTTTGCGTCATTCTCTTTGTGTTGAAGGCTTGATAAGAAAGAATGATTTTCAGGCATTTCGATTTTTTCTAAAGTAACTTTTGAGGGCTCGTTTTTTTTTAGTAACTTTGCATCATATTATCAATACGCGGAAACATAAAATCATTATATAATGAAGATTTCTTATAAATGGCTCAAGGAATACGTTGATTTCGACCTCACACCACAGGAGACAGCGGACGCGCTCACTTCTACAGGTTTGGAAGTTGACGCCTTGGAGGAAGTTCAGGCAATCAAAGGAGGATTGAAAGGACTTTACGTTGGTAAGGTGCTCACGTGTGAGATGCACCCCAATAGTGACCACTTGCATATCACTACGGTGGACCTTGGTAAGGGCGAGCCCCAGCAGATCGTATGTGGAGCTCCCAATGTGGCTGCCGGTCAGAAGGTCATTGTGGCAGACCTTGGCTGCGTGCTTTATGACGGCGACAAGGAGTTCACCATCAAGAAATCAAAGCTTCGTGGCGTGGAGAGCTATGGCATGATCTGCGCAGAGGATGAGATCGGAGTGGGTACTGACCATGCCGGTATCATCGTGCTCCCCGACGACGCTGTCGTCGGCACGCCCGCAGCAGAATACTACCATCTCGAGAGCGACTGGGTCATCGATATAGACATCACCGCCAACCGTGCTGATGCGCTCAGCCACTACGGCGTAGCGCGTGACTTGTATGCCTGGCTCGTCCAGCGCGGCTACAAGACCAGTCTGCACCGTCCCGACTGCTCACGTTTTCATGTCGACAACAACGATCTGCCCATTGAGGTAGATATAGAGAACCACGAGGCCTGCAAGCGCTATGCCTGCTTGAGCATCACAGACTGTGATGTCAAGGAGAGTCCTAAATGGCTTCAGGACAAGCTGACGGTCATCGGCCTCCGTCCGATCAACAACATCGTGGACATCACCAATTACATCATGATGGCCTATGGACAGCCGATGCATTGCTTCGATGCTGATATGGTCAAGGGGCATAAGATCGTGGTTCGGACGCAACCCGAGGGAACAGAGTTCATCACACTCGACGGCCAGAAGCATATCCTTGGCGAGCACGACCTCAGTATTTGCAATGCCGAAGAGCCGATGTGTATTGCCGGTGTCTTTGGCGGAAAGGGCAGTGGCACCTATGAGACAACCAAGAATGTGGTCTTGGAGAGTGCTTATTTCCATCCGACATGGATCCGCAAGAGTGCCCGCCGTCATGGATTGAGCACAGATGCCAGCTTCCGTTTCGAGCGTGGCATCGATCCCAACGGCACCATCTACGCTTTGAAGCAGGCCGCCATCCTCTGTCAGGAATTGGCTGGCGGAAAGGTGTCGATGCAGATCAACGATGTCTATCCGGAGCCGTTACCCGACTTTAAAGTAAATCTGAAATATGAATATTGCGACAGACTGATTGGTAAGCAATTAGGTCACGATACAATCAAGAGTATCGTCAAGAGTTTGGAGATGCGCATCGACCATGAGGACGAAGAGGGACTCGAACTCACCGTACCTGCTTATCGTGTGGACGTGCAGCGTCCCTGCGATGTCGTTGAAGACATTCTTCGCATCTATGGTTACAACAACGTAGAGATTCCTACTCAGTTGAAATCTTCGTTGACGGTTGCTGGTGAGGAGGATAAGGATCATCGACTGGAGAATATCGTCAGCGAGCAACTTGTGGGTTGCGGTTTCAATGAGATTTTAAACAACTCTCTGACCAAGACTTCATACTATCAGCCCAATGAGCTCAATGCTTATCCTTGGGAAAAGGCTGTGAAGATCATGAATCCGCTCAGCTCAGACTTGGGCGTGATGCGTCAGACGTTGCTCTTTGGCGGCTTGGAGTCGCTGTCCCGCAATATCAACCGCAAGGCCAAGAATCTTCGCTTCTTCGAGGTTGGCAATGTCTACAGCTATGCAGCTGAGAAGAATACCCCCGAGGCTCCTATCAAGGCTTATTCCCAAGACTATCATCTCGCCCTTTGGCTGACAGGTAAATTTGTTGAGGGGTCTTGGGCACATGCCGACGAGGACGCTTCAGTCTTCCAGTTGAAGGCTTATGTCTGCAATATCCTGAAACGCGCTGGTGTCGCTCCGCACATGCTTGTCGAGGCTCATAGCGAGAACAACATCTTCTCGGAAGGTATCGCACTCAACAACCGCGCCGGCAAGACGCTCGTCAACTACGGAAAACTCAGTCATAAGGTGTTGGCACCGCAAGGCATCGATCAGGATGTCTTCTACGCAGAGTTTGACTGGACTGGCATCTTGAAGGCTATCAAGAAAAATAAGGTTGAGTTCAAAGAACTCAGCAAGTATCCTTCCGTGAGCCGTGACCTGGCTCTGTTGGTCGACGACAACGTGGAGTTTGCTCAAATCGAGCAGATCGCTTACCAAAGCGAGAAGAAGTTCTTAAAGCGGGTCGAACTCTTCGATGTCTATCAGGGCAAGAATCTGCCGAATGGAAAGAAGAGCTATGCCGTCAACTTCATCCTTGAGGACGAGGACAAGACGTTGAACGACAAACAGATCGACGCTATCATGAAAAAGCTCATCAACAACCTTACCACGAAGCTCGGTGCCGAGCTGCGATAGGGTGGAGGTGCCATGCAAAGCGTAAAGCAAAATAGAGAATCAAAAATAATATAGTTAAAGATTTAAGCTACGAGATTAGCTACATTACTTTTCAATTATGGGAAGAGCATTTGAATACCGTAAAGCTACAAAGCTGAAAAGATGGGGCCACATGGCCCGTACGTTTACCAAGTTGGGCAAGCAGATCGCCATTGCTGTCAAGGCTGGTGGTCCTGAGCCGGAGAACAACCCGACGCTGCGTGCCATCATCGCCACTTGCAAGCGCGAGAACATGCCTAAGGACAATATCGAGCGTGCCATCAAGAATGCAATGGGCAAGGATCAAAGCGACTACAAGGAGGTTTCTTACGAAGGATATGGACCTCACGGAATTGCTGTCTTTGTAGACACGCTGACGGACAACACGACCCGTACGGTTGCTGACGTGCGTTCTGTATTCAATAAGTTCAATGGTAACTTGGGTACACAGGGCTCCTTGAGCTTCTTGTTTGACCACAAATGTGTGTTCACTTTCAAGAAGAAGGA
The DNA here is from genome assembly GCF_009695775.1 of Hallella mizrahii. GTDB lineage: Bacteria > Bacteroidota > Bacteroidia > Bacteroidales > Bacteroidaceae > Prevotella > Prevotella mizrahii. Next base: position 58,402 of record NZ_VUNG01000022.1, read on the forward strand.
CGACACCAACATGGATGATCTGATTCTGGAATTGATCGACTTCGGAGTGGACGATGACTACGACGAGGATGAGGAGTCCGGTGAGATCACCATCTATGGTGAGCCGACAAGCTTTGGCGACATTCAGAAGTATTTGGAGGAGAACGGCTTCGAGATCACCAGCGCGGAGTTCACGCGTATTCCTAACGATCTGAAGGACGTCACACCCGAACAGCGTGAGACAATCGACAAGATGGTTGAGCGTCTTGAGGAATTTGACGACGTACAGAATGTCTATACAAATATGAAGCCTGAGGAGACTACAGAGGAGGCTGAATAATGTAGAAACGCAGATTAGTAAAACTGCATAGAAACAAGACCGCATTTTCCATCATTATTGATGCTAAAATGCGGTCTTTTTTTAGGCTATTTATGACATTGTGTCTTTTTTGTAAATATAACTGACATTTTACCGGCTTCATGGTGGCGATTTTCTGGAGGAGACTGAAGTTTGATCCGAAAAACGCGAAATTTGGCTTGTTTTTTATAACGTACTGATAATCAAGAGCGTATATAGTTTTATGAAAAAATAGACGGTATTTATACAGCTATTTCTTATGGAAATATCTGTAAAAGTACTATTTTCTGTTGATCATCACGGTTGTTTGACTCGTAGAAACAAGTGAGATGACACGGTCAAACAATAAGTTTCTTCATCTCATCTTACTGTTTTGATCATGCTCTTAGGCAAAACGGTTGTGAAAATCGTTGTTGAATCGTTGTTTGTGCCTTATAGACTATCTAGAATGCACAACTTTTATGTAGATGTTTTGTAAGGATAAGTGAGTCTTCAATCAGCTGTTGCGTTTCAGAATGCATATCTATTTATTTCTTCTAATAGCCATGTATGATTTATAATCTTATATTTATAATAATCATACTTTATTTCATGAATAATTGGAAAAAATATGAGCTATAATTTTGTTCTTTTGAAAGAAATCGCTAATTTTGTGAACTGTTAATTCATTAACTAATATATTATGAAGGTACACGAATATCAGGCAAAGGAGTTCTTTGCCCATTATGGTTTGCCCGTAGACAGTCCTATTTTGTGTCGCACCGTTGATGAATGTGTCGACGCTTATCATCGATTAGGCTCAGGGCGAGTAGTTGTCAAGGCACAAGTGCATACCGGTGGTCGTGGTAAAGCCGGTGGTGTGAAGCTCGCCGCTTCAGAAGAAGAGGTGCGCAAGGTGGCATCTGATATCCTTGGGATGACAATCAAAGGGTATGTTGTTGACCGTGTACTCGTCACAGAAGCAGTGAATATAGACAAAGAGTATTATGTCAGCATTTTGATCGACCGGAAGAGCAAGTCTCCTTTGATGATGCTGTCCCGTGCCGGTGGTATGGACATCGAGCAGGTTGCTAAGGAAACACCGGAGAAGATCGAGAAGATAGTGATCGATCCGCTTATCGGCATGGCTGATTTTCAGGCTCGCGCTGCCGCTTACAAGTTGTTCGATGATAAGGCAGTGGTAAAGCAGGCCATACCACTTTTCAAGAATCTCTATCGTCTCTTTATGGAGAAGGATGCTTCGCTGGCAGAGATCAATCCGCTCGTGTTGACAAAAGAGGGACAGCTGAAAGCCATTGACGCCAAGATGACTTTCGACAATAATGCGCTTTATCGTCATCCTGATGTGGCTGAACTCAATGAGCCTACCGAGGATGAGAAGAAGGAACTCTATGCTAAGTCGAAGGGCTTCAGCTATGTCAACTTAGGTGGTAATATCGGATGTATGGTCAACGGTGCCGGATTGGCTATGGCTACGATGGACATGATCAAGCTCTATGGAGGCAATCCTGCCAATTTTCTGGACATAGGTGGCAGTTCCAACCCTGAGAAGATCGTGGATGCGATGAACTTGTTGATGAGCGACCAGCATGTGAAGGTGATATTGATCAACATCTTCGGTGGTATCACCCGTTGCGATGATGTGGCAAAGGGACTCTTAGAGGCTTTCAAGAGCATCAAGACCGATATGCCGATTGTCATTCGTCTGACAGGTACCAATGCTGAGGAAGGGCGCCGTCTGTTGCAGAATTCTCATTTCATCGTGGCAACGACGATGGCCGATGCTGGTCATAAGGCTGTGGAGGCCATGAACAATCTTTAATCTTTTAAAAAAGTATTATCATGAGTATTTTGATTAATAAAGATACGCGCCTGATCGTTCAGGGCATCACAGGCCGTGATGGGAGTTTCCATGCTGCCAAGATGAAAGAATACGGTACAAACGTTGTTGGTGGCACCTCACCCGGAAAGGGTGGACAGGAGGTGGATGGCATTCCTGTGTTCAACACAGTTCGCGAGGCCGTAGAGGCTACGAAGGCCAACACGTCGATCATCTTTGTTCCGGCTCCCTTTGCCAAGGATGCTATGCTGGAGGCAGCTGATGCCGGCATCAAACTCATCATTTGCATTACGGAGGGTATCCCCGTAGTGGATGCTGTCATTGCCCAGCGCTATATCCAGGTGAAAGGTGCTCATCTGATCGGCCCGAACTGCCCGGGATTGATTTCTCCAGAACTGAGCATGGTGGGTATTATGCCATCCAATATTTTCAAGAAGGGACATACCGGTGTCATCAGCCGCTCGGGTACATTGACTTATGAAGTCGTTGACAACCTCACAAAGGCTGGTATGGGACAGAGTACTGCAATAGGCGTCGGCGGTGATCCTGTGGTAGGTCTTTACTTCGAGGATTTGTTGCAGATGTTCCAAGATGATCCTGATACCGACTCCATTGCCTTGATAGGCGAAATTGGTGGTGATGCTGAGGAGCATGCTGCTGCCTATATCAAGAAACATATCACCAAGCCTGTCGTTGCTTTCATCGATGGTCGTACGGCTCCTCCGGGCAAGCAGATGGGCCATGCTGGAGCTATCATCTCCAGCAGTTCCGGCTCTGCTGCTGACAAGATTGCGGCTTTTGAGGCAGCCGGCGTGCCGGTGGCTATGGAGAGCTGCGAGATCCCAGGTCTTTTGAAAAAGCTGATGGGAAAAGCATAGTAAGCTAGAAATACTGTTGTTGAAGATAGAAGTCAGAGACCGGGGTTAGGGCGGGGATGAACCCCGCCCCTACTTGTCACCCTTGACACTGAATTGCGGGGAATTGTCTCCGACCCTAAACGTCGTTTGAAGTGGTGGGGAGTAGGGGCGGGGTTTATCCCTGCCCTAACCCCCTTGTCGGTAATCATTCTCCCCCTGTGCCATCTGTTTATATATCTTTTGCGGGGTTAGGGCGGGGATGAACCCCGCCCCTACATTGTCACCCTTGACACTGAATTGTGGGGGATTGTCTCCGATCCTAAACGTCGTTTGAAGTGGTGGGTTCGTAGGGGCGGGGTTTATCCCCGTCCTAACCCCCTTGTCGGTAATCATTCTCCCCCCGTGCCATCTGTTTATATATCTTTTGCGGGGTTAGGGCGGGGATGAACCCCGCCCCTACTTATCCCTTGACACTGAATTGCGGGGAATTGTCTCCGCCCCTAAACGTCGTTTGAAGTGGTGGGTTCGTAGGGGCGGGGTTTATCCCCGCCCTAACCCCCTTGTCGGTAATCATTCTCTCCCCGTGCCATCTGTTTATATATCTTTTTCGGGGTTAGGGCGGGGATGAACCCCGCCCCTACATTGTCACCCTTGACACTGAATTGCGGGGGATTGTCTCCGATCCTAAACGTCGTTTTGAAGTGGTGGTAGGGGCGGGGTTTATCCCCGCCCTAACCCCCTTGTCGGTAATCATTCCACCCCCGTGCCATCTGTTTATATATCTTTTGCGGGGTTAGGGCGGGGATGAACCCCGCCCCTACTTTGTCACCCTTGACACTGAATTGCGGGGAATTGTCTCCGACCCTAAACGTCGTTTGAAGTGGTGGGTAGGGGCGGGGTTTATCGAGGCTGCTGCCAAACTCCCTTTAAAAAGAGGGCGGATATGCATTTATTGGGGCGTGCAACTTATGGGAACTCAGAAACAGACCAGGCCAAAATTGGAAAAAAGAAATCGCTGGCGGATTTTAATG
>NZ_VUNG01000023.1 GCF_009695775.1 Hallella mizrahii
CGTCTTATATAGGAAGAGCAGCTGTTCAAAATCTGATGTTCTCTCCATAAATTGTATGAATTTAAGTCGAGGACAAAAGTAACAGATTTTAAGGCTTTAAGCAATACGTCATTTTTGGACGCTTACATTAATAACTAAAATTTAAAATCATGAAACACTTCAGAAGAGCGTTGCTCGGTATGACGTTGGCAACAGTCAGTGTGTCGGCTTGGGCACAGGACATCATCGTCAGCGGTACAGTCAAGGATGCTACTGGTGAGCCCATCATCGGTGTGTCCGTCATCCAGAAAGGTACATCCAACGGTGCCGTCACCGACCTCGACGGCCACTTCTCGTTCAAGGCGCCACAGGGCTCTCCGCTGGTCGTCTCCTATATAGGTTATGCTACGCAGGAACTGAAAGCCGGTAGCAACATGACCATCGAGCTGAAGGAGAACACCAAACAACTCAATGAAGTGGTCGTCACTGGTTATACTGCAGAGAAGAAAGCCGACCTGACAGGTTCTGTGGCAGTGGTGAAAATGAAAGATATTGCCGATGTGCCGACAGGCAACGTGCTGCAAAGTCTCAACGGACGTGTGGCTGGCGTGAACATCACCACCGACGGTACTCCTGGCGGCAACAACACAAGCACACTCGTGCGTGGAACCACCACCATCAACAACTCATCGCCTCTGTATGTCATCGACGGTGTGATGACACGTGATGGTGTCGGTTCCATCCTTTCCAGCAACGATGTGGAAAGTATACAGGTATTGAAGGATGCGTCCTCAGCTGCCATCTACGGTGCGCAGGCTGCCAATGGTGTCATCATCATTACGACCAAGCACGCCAAGAAAGGCGAGACCAAGGTGGATTTCAATGCGTCGCTCACTCTTCAGCGGTTCGTCAACAACTATGACCTTCTTGATGCCAATCAATGGGGCGAAGTATATTGGCAGGCCTACAAGAACACCTATGGTACGCACCCCAACTCTCTTATCTACGGCAATGGCGACAAGCCTGTGCTCAATACCTCCACTCCTTATTATACCGGTGCCCAAGGACAGACCTATACAGCCGCCAATACCGACTGGCTTGACCTGATGTACAAGACGGCACTGATGCAGGACTATTCTGTGACGTTGAGCCGTGCCACTGACAAAGGAGCCACATCGCTCTCTGTCAACTGGATCAACCAGGACGGTATGCTGAAGAACACAGACTATCAGCGACTCAATACCCGACTGACTACAGATTATAAGTTCCTAAACAACAAACTGCGCATCGGTGAGAGCGTTGCCATCAACTATTGGACACAGCATCAGGCACAGGGCGGAATAGAAGAGCAACTCATCGCACAGCACCCGGCAGAGCCTGTCTACGACTCAATGGGCGGATACGCCGGAGGATATATCGACGTGCTCAACGACAAGCCTAACCCCGTGCGTCTGCAGGACAATCAAAAGAACAACAAACACCAGTATTGGCGTATCTTCGGTAATGCCTACTTGGAAATAGAGCCCATCAAGAACCTGGTGTTCCGAAGCAATGTCGGTGTGAACTACTACAATGAGTTCAGCAAGACATTCGTTCCCTCATGGATTGAGAGTTCACGTACTGTGAATACCAACGAGCTGGATACCTATCACTATCACAGCATCAATTGGGTATGGACCAACACCTTGAACTATAACATCGACTTGGGTGAGCATCACATCGGTGCTCTGCTTGGCTACGAGGCTAAGAAGCTGACATCAGAGGATCTCGGCGGCTACGGTCAGGGACTTGTCTCCGAAACAACGGACTATCGCTACCTCAACGCCGTGACCAGTCTGGCAAAAGTTCGTGGCATCGGCAGCAACTACTCCATGGACTCGCAATTCATGAAGCTCAACTACTCCTATGCTTCCAAGTATCTGTTGGCCTTCACGCTTCGTCGTGATGCCTCCTCGCGCTTTGGCAGCAACCACAACTCGGGAATCTTCCCATCTGTATCTGCAGGTTGGCGTATCTCTTCTGAGAAGTTCATGGAGAAAACACACTCTTGGCTCGACGATCTGAAGCTGCGTGCCAGCTGGGGTATCAACGGTAATGACGAGATCGACAACGAAGCTACTTACACCAAGTACCTCGTTTCCCTCTCCAATGCCAGCTATAACCTCAACGGTGACAACCAGCACCTGTCTTCCGGTGCTTCCAAAACCCACACCGGTAATTCTGACCTGAAGTGGGAGCAGACACAGCAGATCAACTTCGGTCTCGACGCTACGCTGCTCAACCAACGGCTCACCGCTACATTGGATTACTTCTACAAGAAGACAACCAATATGCTTTTTGAACCTCCTTATCCTGGCGTGCTCGGTGAGGGCGGCTACTCTTGGCAGAACTGCATCGACATGGACAACAGTGGCTTTGAGATGACGCTTGGCTGGAGAGACCGTCTGCACAACGGCATCAGCTATAACGTAGACTTCAATGGCTCGTTCTATACCAATGAGATAAAGAAGTTGCCCGAGGCTATCTACTACACCTTCGGTGGTGGTATGCCTGGACAGAGCATCGTAGGCCATCCCTTTGGCTCATGGATGGGCTACAAGACCGATGGCGTCTTCCATACTCAGGAAGAGGTCGACGAGTACAAGAAGAAATACGACGTACAGATTGGTGCTCCTGGAGTGGGACGTATCAAATATCTCGATATCAACGGTGACGGAAAGATCAATACAGCCGACCAGACATGGCTTGGCTGCGACCGTCCAAAGTTCTCTTTCGGTGTGAACCTCGGTGCATCGTGGAAAGGCTTTGACTTGGGCCTCTTCTTCAATGGCATGGTGCGCAAGGCTTGGAACAACTCGAAATACTATACCGATCTGTTCCAGACATGGAATGGCAACCACTCCACACGTCTGCTCGACGCCATGAACGCTTGGACGGAATACCAGAGCACGGGTTATTACAACTGTGACACACCCGCGCTGACAACCCTCGACAGCAACAACGAGGCACGCGGCTCTGATTTCTACATCGAGAATGGCAACTTCGTCAAACTCAAGACCGCTACACTGGGATACACCGTTCCTAAATCGCTGCTGGACAAAATCAGCCTGCGCTCGCTGCGCGTGTACTTTCAAATGCAGAATGTGTTCACCATCACCAACTATACCGGTGCTGACCCGGAGGGACTCGGCTATACTTATCCCCAGCCACGTACATTTACCTTCGGTCTGACTCTCGGTCTTTAAGCCATCAATCCTCATAAAACCAAACAGTCATGAAAATCAAGAATATAGTTATACTCTTCGCAGTGGGTCTGTTGGCCACCAGCTGCAATGAAGACAGTTTCCTCGATAATCAACCTCAAGGAACACTCACAGACAAGGTCATCCAAGAAGGAAAGCAGGTCAGCCTGCTGACCAATGCTGCCTACTCAGCACTCATGGGTCCCAACCCACAGGACTGGAGCGTGTGGTGCTATCCCGTTACCAACTGGAGCTACGGCAGTGTGCGTGCAGACGATGCGTACAAAGGCGGCGGCGGTACGGGCGATCTCTCTGACGTGCACCGCATGGAAATCGAAGACCTCGACGCTACCAACGGCAATGTCGACAGCAAGTGGTATCATCTCTATACCAGCGTGCAGCGGTGCAACAGTGCGTTGCGCATGCTCAACAGCATGACGGACGACGAGCTATCCGACCGCCAGGTTCAGATTGCTGAGATGAAGGTGCTCAGAGCTCACTTCTACTTCGAGCTTAGCCGTTTGTTCAACCATATCGTATACTTTGACGAGAACTATACAGGCAACATCAACGCACTGTCCAACACAGAGTATACCCGCGACCAGATTCTCGGTATGATCGCCGACGACTTAGAGGCTGCCGCCAAGGTTCTGCCCGATGCACAGCCTGAGGTAGGACGCATCAACAAATACATTGCCACAGCTTATGCAGCCAAGGTGAACCTCTACCGTGCCTACAAGCAGGACGAGGAGACACATAAGGTCGTGAGTATCGACAAGGCTCTTCTGCAAAAGGTAGTCGACGAGTGCGACGTGCTCATCAACAGTGGTAAGTATGCCTTGCTCGACAACTTCCAAGATCTGGATAAGGTGTCGACAGGCGACAACAGCAAGGAGGCAGTCTTCCAAGTTCAGTACTCTATGGACGATGGCAGTAACTCAGCCGGACGCGTCAACTGGTCCAACCTGCTCAACGCTCCGCAAGGTCCTTATTCTGGTGACGGATTCTTCCTGCCCAGCCAGGATCTGATCGACGCTTACCAGACCGATGACAATGGCCTGCCTGAGTTCAACACCTATTATAAGCAGCACTTTGACGAATGGAATGCCTCAGAAGGAAAAAGCGACTACACGACACACAACGTAGATCCACGTGTGGACTTCGTCGTCGGTCGTCCGGGTATCACTTGGAAGACCTATAAGAAATCGCCATGCGAGAACACATGGGTAAGAGACCAAGGCACCTATGGACAGCACTGCTCCAAGCGCTTCTTCGTCTCTCCCGAGAGCGACGAGATGTTTAAGGGATGGCCTTGGGGTGCCAGCGCGCTGAACTGGAACATCATCCGCTATGCCGATATCCTGCTGTGGAAAGCAGAAGCTCTGATCGAAATGAACCAGAACCTTGACATGGCCCGTCAGCTCATCAACCAGGTGCGCCATCGCGCTGCCAACAAGGACTACTGGGTGAAAGACTTCAATGATTCGAAGAAATATGCCGCCAACTACAAGATAGCGGAATATCCTGCCCAGGGTTGGACACAAGACTATGCTCGACAGGCATTGAGATTTGAGACACGATTGGAAACCGCAATGGAGGGTGAGCGATTCTTCGACCTTGTCAGATGGGGTATCGCCGCAGAGACGATGAACGCTTATTACAGCCGCGAGAAGTCGCTGCGCAGCTATTACAACAATGCACAGTTCACTGCAGGTAAGAATGAGTATCTGCCTATCTCCGTGACACAGTACAACCTCTCCAACGGTGCTTACACACAGAACCCAGGATATGCAAGCTTCAAATAGGTTTTATCATTGATAGAAGGAAGAGCCTAAGACTTAGGCCGAGGGCTCTCCTTCTATTTGCTTAGCCCTTTAAAGCAGATATATGAGAATCAGGACATATCTTCTTTGTGCAGTACTGTTGTATAGCCTTGCCAACGAAGCTGTCGCGAAAAAATTAAGAACCAATGGGTACTCAATATTTTGGAGCGATACCATTTCCGGAGGGACGTCTTCGGTATCAGGCTGGTTTGCGCTGGAGTCACTACCGACAGATACTGCTGCCTTCCTTGGCGTGAAAGATGCAGACGGGAGATATATCAACATCTGCACAGACCATTGGGGGCATCTCTTGCTTGGTTGCAATGGAAGATACGAGAAGCTCAACTCGACAGTAGAACCTTTTGAGTGGGTACATCTCATTCTTGATATGAAGGACAAGAGGATCTTTAAAAACGGAAGATCACTAAGTCACCGCTCTTGGAGTTCTCTGAATACGTCTTCACCCCTCTTGTTATGGGCGGGAAAGGATTTCACGGAGCGCCAGGGATGGGGCTACGACTTGAACATCATTAATGGAGTGATAGATGGCATTCGGGCAGATACCGTTTCCATTGAGAAGGTAATGTTATTAGCAAACATCGGACAGCGACTGAAACAGCATCCAGATCTTAGCATAGACAACAAAAACTTCAGATATGAATTTTCTCGTCCTAAGTATCATCTCATACCTGCAGCTAACTGGACCAATGAAAGCCACGGACTCATCTATTACAATGGCTTGTACCATATCTTCAATCAGAAGAATGCGTCAAATATCCTTTTACGTGAAATCAATTGGGGACATTTCACGTCTCCCGATTTAATTCACTGGACGGAGGAACGACCTGCGCTTCACCCAGGCGAACCTTATGACTCTTTAGGAATATGGTCTGGCCATGCTGTGATTAATAAAGAAGGAGTACCGGAAATCATCTATACTGGTGGCGCAAGACATACCTCCATCAATATAGCGTTTCCCGTTGATTCTTCTTTGATCAGTTGGCGAAAGTACCCTTGTAATCCTGTGATACCTGACCGGCCTAAACAATTCCTACGCACTGACATGCGTGATCCATACGTCTTCTCTGACAATGATCAGTATTACATGATAGTAGGTTTTGGAATTGATAAGCCCCAAGGCTCTCATGGTGCATTGTTACTCTACAAATCTTGTGATTTGAAGAAGTGGAACTACGTTGGCCTGCTGTTTGAAGGCAATCCGAGCAAAGATCACTCTGGAAGATTTTGGGAGATGCCCGTATTCAAGAAGATGGGAAAGAAATGGATACTCAGTGTAAACAGAGTGCCAGAACCAGGAATACCTGCCAGAACCCAATATTGGATAGGCTCGTTCAAGAATGAGAGGTTCGTGCCTGATAACCCGATACCTCAAAACTTGGAGGTCATTAACCGACTGCTGTCTCCTTCCGTGTCAGACACGCCTTCCGGCAAGACTGTGGCCATTGCTATCATCCCGGACGAGATTACCGGACGAGGCAACTATGAGAATGGATGGGCGCACCTCTTCTCCATCCCTCGCCAATGGGTCTTCAATGGCAAGAAAATCTGCCAGGTTCCTTATGAGGGCTTAGAGAAGTTGAGGACGAGCCACCGGTCTTTTGATGAAACCATTCTTGACCGTCCATTAATATTGTCTAAGGCAGGATTGCAAAAAGAAATTCTGCTGACATATCGTGGGAAAGGGGACAAGCCCTTTGGGGTGACTCTGTATAAGAATCCCGACGGGTCTGAATATACGAAGTTGTATTTCAATCCCGTATCAGAAGAATTCATTATTGACCAAAGCCACTCATCCAAGCGCAAGGATATTCCAAGCAATATACGCAAAGATCATTATCACGTAGACACGAAAAAGCCTGTAAAGCTGCATCTCTTCATTGACGGCTCAGTTGTGGAGGGATTTATCAACGATGAAGATGCCTTCACCACTCGTGTGTTCCCGTCTTCTGAGGACAGTGCCGAGATAGAAGTCTTTTCAGAAGACAAGTCAATGACAGTGCAGGCTAATATCTATGATATGAAAGCTGCGCCAATAAGATTAAACTTTTGATACGGGATGAGGACAACATCCAATAAGAATAATGATTACTGATAAGAAATTGATAAATTAGAAAAGATATTAACATGAAAGCCAAAAGAACAATTCTATCTATGATCGTTGCGTTAGTGACCATCACAGGACAAGCTCAAGTGTTTTCTCGCCATATACTCTCCGACAAGCACGCCATGATGAGCGTGGAGACCCAGAAGCGCTACATTCTGCTGCCTATAGAGGAGAAGGAAAACGAGACCACCATTAAAGTCATCAAGGATGGTCACTCCATGCAAGACATTAAGGTGCGTCTTGCAACTGGTAAGCCCGATTATTTCGTGCCTCTTGACATCAGCAAGTTCGGCAAAGACGGAAAGGTACTCCTCGACTTTAGCTTTCAAGGCAACTACCGTACGGTCGGCAACATTGAGGACTACAGTTGCTGGCAGTTGATGAAGGAGAGCGACACCTTCGACACCACCAACCGAGAGGCTTACCGACCCGTCTATCACCATACTCCCCTGTGGGGATGGATGAACGATCCCAACGGCATGTTTTATAAGGACGGCGTGTGGAACCTCTACTATCAGTTCAACCCCTACGGTTCTATTTGGGGAAACATGACATGGGGCCACGCCACCAGCCGCGACTTAGTCCATTGGCAATACGAGGGTACACCCATTGAACCCGACGACTTGGGTACTATCTTCAGCGGTTCAGCCATCGTAGACAGCAGCAACACGGCAGGATTCGGCAAGAATGCCATTGTGGCTATGTACACATCGGCAGCCGAAAGTCAGACACAAAGCCTGGCCTACAGCAACGACGGCGGTAAGACCTTCACCAAATACAGCGGCAACCCGACCCTCACGGCCAAAGAGCCGGACTTCCGCGACCCAAAGATGATCTGGAACGAAGCCACGAAAGAGTGGAACCTCGTGATGGCTACGGGACAGAAGATGAACTTCTACTCATCTAAAGATCTGAAGAACTGGAAATACGAGAGCAGTTTCGGCGAAGGCTACGGTTGCCACAAAGGTGTGTGGGAATGCCCCGACCTGATGCAGATGTCCAACGGCAAATGGGTGCTCATCTGCAACATCAACCCCGGTGGCCCCTACGGCGGTTCGGCTACTCAGTACTTTGTAGGCCAGTGGGACGGCCATCAGTTTACCTGTGAGAGCAAGCCCGAGGTGACCAAATGGATGGACTACGGCAAGGATCACTACGCCACAGTCACGTTCAGCAATGCTCCCGACGGCCGCCATGTGGCTCTGCCTTGGATGAGCAACTGGCAGTATGCGGCAGTGGTGCCGACGCTGCAATACCGCTCGGGCAATGGCATTCCACGCGATCTCGGCATCTTCACCGACGAAGGTGAGGAATACCTCAGCGTGAAGCCGTCGCCGGAGATCATGAAGGCCTTCAACAAGAAAGCCTCAAGTTTGGGCGATGCCTGCATGATAGAGGTGAGCGGACTGCGTCGCAATGCCACTATCGAACTCTCCAATGGCAAGGGCGAACGTGTGGTCATGCGCTATGATGCCGCAGAGAAGAGTTTCTCCGTCGACCGCATGAAGAGCGGAAAGACCGACTTCAGCGAAGTCTTCCCCGCAGTGACATCAGCCCCCACCCACGGAAAAGCCAGTCGTGTGCTGATCTTCATCGACAAGTGCAGCGTAGAAGTATTCGACGGCGACGGTAAGTTCGCCCTCACCAACCTGGTCTTCCCCACCAAGCCCTATGACAAATTGAGCGTGAAAGGCGGAAAGGCAAAGATTTGGAAGTTGAAATAAAGCCACTATGAGCAAGGACCTCGTCCTCCTGCTCTTTGGCGACTACACATATCAGAAATTTGAGAATAGGGGAGGTGTCTTACAAGCCTCCCCTCCCAAATTCTTGAATCAAAGATAATGCTCATTTCTTTTGGTTTAAAAGATTGTTTTTCAGGGAAACGTTCATCGCAGGATAAGAAGTCAATCTTTCCTATCTTATCGCTTTGCGGCGAATAGAGAATCCTCATTCTACAGGGGAAAAGGAAGAACAAACGACTTCTTGAAGGTTAGGGAAAGCCAGAAGTCTTAAGACAGTCCAATGCCTTGAGCAGCTTTCACTAACCTTTTTTGTGCTACTTCCTTGTCAAGCGGATCTTCGTCAGCGGGCTGTCCGTCGTTGATACATACCAATTTGGTGAAGCCCGCATCCAAGAGAGCCCGGCGATCTTCGATGCGGCCGCTGACGAGCACGACGGGTACTCCTGCCTTCTGTGCATGGCGCAACACAATGCTTGGCAGCTTGCCCATGAGCGTTTGTTCATCGGACGCGCCCTCGCCAGTGATGACAAGATCTGCATGTTGCAGCATGTCGTCGAAATGATTGCTTCGCAGCACCAGTTCTGCACCACTCTCCACTTGTGCGTCCATGAACTGCATGAAGGCATAGCCCAGACCTCCGGCTGCACCGGCACCGGGTCTTTGGCTCATGTCGAAACCTTGATGCTTGGCTGCCATCGCAGCAAAGGTTGCAGCACGCCGCTCAAGGAGTTCCACTTGCCTTCTATCGGCTCCTTTCTGTGGCGCAAATACGTAGGCGGCACCATGCGCTCCCGTGAGCGGACTGTCGACATCGGAGGCAAGAGTAACGCGGAGTGCCCTTAGTACAGATGTGTCAAAAGGATCGTACCACATCTGATGCAATCGTTGTTGAGCATGATGTCGCAGACAACGAAGCATGCCCAGTCCACAGTCGCTTGTGCCCGAACCGCCAAGGCCAATGATGAACTCACGACAACCCTGCTCCCATGTGTGCACTATCAACTCACCGACACCATAGCTTGTAGCTACGAGAGGGTTGCGAAGCTCTGGCTCTATCTTGTTCAAGCCGACAGCCTGCGCCACTTCGATGATGGCTTTGCCATCCTTAATGCCAAAGTCGGCGTCGGTCCACCGCATCATCGCGTCGTGGACGTGACAGTGAACAACATGATCGGGATTCATCGCGCGCAGGAAGCCCTCACCGCCATCGCTGGCTTCCAGCTCCTGAATTTCCACATCACCGTGCCGCACTCTGAGTCCTTCCGCACACGCCTCATTGGCCTCTTGGCTGCTCATGCAACCTTTGAAACTGTCAAATATCAATAATATCATATTCAACCAACAACTAAAGAATATCTGAGCCCAAGTGCATTACTAATTAAGAGAAAGGTTGACAGCTGCATATCACTATTACCACGCTCTATATTACTGATAAACTCACGCTTCTTGCCAATCTTATCAGCCAATTGTTGTTGAGTCATCTTCAGTTGCTTACGCTGCTCTTTCAATATTTCAGCATAATAGAAAGATTTAGCACGAGCTTCAAAAGCTTCACGTGAAGGAGAACTTTTGGGGCCATACTCTTTATCTAATCTTGCTGATGAGGTCTGAAGCTTATTTAACTTGTTTTCGTCTAACTTTATCATACCTATTCCTCCATATATTTTCTTAATATCTTATTAGCAATTTCTACTTCTTGCTTATATTGCTTCTTGCTTTTCTTCAAGAAAGAATTAAGGAAAATGACTCTACTGGATTCTATAAAGCTTATGGCATCTATGGCGAACATAACAGTACGATACTCGTTACTGCCTATTGAAACACGTGCCTCATAAAAATCTGTCCCCTCTATGTTCTTCACAAACTTAGTACTGACAACCTTTATAGTCGCTATTATCTGTTCTACATAATCGTACTTTACTCTAACCCTCATGGGAAGAGCATCTAAGTATTCTTTATACTCATCCGAATAGTAGATTTCCCTTATCTTCTTATCCATACTACAAAAGTAAGTGTTTTATTCCAAATAGGCAAATAAGATGGAACGAATTTATTACTTTTTATTGAATACGGCAAGCTACGTAATAAGCGAAAAGCCTTTGAAGAACATTTAGGGCTCGCCTTTCTGTAATATTTCCGCCTTTTCTACGTTAATAATACCATGATACGTAGACTTTTCATCTTGATGATACTCACGTTGCTGGGTCTGGACGGCATGGCACAGAGCTTCACACTGCACGGCCGCGTCATCGACGAGGACGGCAATCCCGTGGAGTTTGCCAGTGTGTCATGCTTGCAGCAGGGCAAGGCCACGGTGACCTCGGCTCACGGCAACTACAGCCTTACGCTTCACTCCGCCGACTCGGTGGTGGTGAAGTTCTCTATGCTCGGCTACCGCACGAAGACACGTGTGCTGAGAAAGCCCAAGGGACCACAGACCTTGCAGGTGACGCTCTACGGCATGGCCAACACGCTCGGACAAGTAGATGTCACAGGACAAAAGATACAGTCTGGACAAGGACAGGAGCTCAGCACCAAAGACATGAAAGGCTCGCCCTCGACGACGGGCAATGCCGTGGAGGAACTCGTGCAGAGCCAGGCAGGTGTGTCGACACACTCTGAACTGTCGTCGCAATACAATGTGCGTGGCGGGGCCTTTGATGAGAACTCGGTATATATAAACAATGTGGAAGTCTACCGCCCGTTCCTCGTCCGCAGCGGACAGCAGGAAGGACTCTCGGTCATCAATCCCGACATGGTGGAGCGTATCAGCTTCTCCACTGGTGGCTTTGAGACTAAGTACGGCGACAAGATGTCGTCGGCTCTCGACATCACCTATCGCCAGCCCAAGCATGCCGAAGCCTCGGCAACGGTGTCCTTGCTCGGTGCCTCAGCTTATGTGGGATTGGGAAGCAAAAATTTTTCTTGGACCAATGGACTGCGCTACAAGACTACGAAATATCTCCTTGGCTCGATGGAAACCAACGGAGAGTACAAGCCCAACTTCCTCGACTATCAGACCTATCTCCATTGGAGGCCTAACAGACTATGGAGCTTCGACATCATTGGCAATGTCTCGGACAACCACTATACCTTCCAGCCCGAGAGCCGAGAGACTACCTTTGGCACGCTTGAGGATGTAAAGTCGTTTAAAGTATATTTCGACGGACAGGAGAAAGACCGATTTCAAACCTATTTCGGCACCATTGGCATCACGCGCCACTGGGGCGACTCTACATCGGTGTCACTTCTCGGATCGGCTTTCACTACCAGCGAGAGAGAGCAGTATGATATACAAGGACAGTATTGGCTTACACAAACCGAGACGTCGGAAGACCTCGGTGTGGGCACATACTTCCAGCATGCCCGCAACTACCTCAAAGCACGGGTGGGCAGCGTGAAGCTATTGGTCAGCCACAAGACGGCTTCACACAACATTGAGGGAGCCTTCACCTTTAAGAAAGAACATATCGAGGAAAACTCGCGCGAATACGAGATGCGGGACTCGGCAGGATACAGCATACCGCATACGGGCAAAGACCTCTATATGATCTATTCGCTCAGAGCCAAGAACCAACTCGATGCCAACCGTACGGAAGTCTATCTGCAAGACACCTGGCGCTTTCACCGCAACGACTCCAGCACGCTCTACACGCTGAACTACGGTGTGCGCTTCTCTCACTGGAACTTCAACAGAGAGTCGACTCTTTCGCCGCGTGTATCTCTCGGCATCACACCTTCGTGGAACCGCGACCTGACTTTCCGTCTGGCTACGGGACTTTACTATCAGGCTCCTTTCTTCAAGGAACTCAGAGACACTTCAACCGTGTACGGCATGACCGTGGCTTCGCTCAACAACAAGGTGAAGAGTCAGCGTGCCATTCACGTCATCGGTGGCATGGACTACCGCTTCAAAGTCAACAACCGTCCTTACCGCTTCTCGGCTGAGGCTTACTATAAGTTCCTCCATAACCTCATCCCTTACTCGGTAAGCAACGTGCAGGTGGTCTACTACGGTGATCACACCGCTACCGGACATGCCGCAGGCGTGGACCTGAAGCTTTATGGTGAGTTTGTACCCGGCACCGACTCGTGGATCACATTCTCATTTATGAATACAAAGATGAATGTCGACGGGCGCTCACTGCCGCTGCCTACTGACCAGCGCTTTGCCGCGCATCTCTTCTTCACCGATTATTTCCCAGGAACCACACGCTGGAAGATGAGCCTGAGGCTGACCTATGCCGACGGACTGCCCTTCTCTACACCACACCGCGAGCTCACCTCTGCCTCTTTCCGTGCGCCGGCTTACAAGCGGGCGGACATCGGCATGAGCTACCGCCTCTACGACAACAGCGATCACCACAGCAGCCATTGGCTTAAAAACATCTGGCTCGGCATCGACTGTCTCAACCTCTTAGGCATCAACAACGTCAACTCCTACTACTGGGTCACCGATGTCGTCGGCCAGCAGTATGCTGTGCCCAACTACTTGACCGGTCGCCGCATCAACGCCAAGGTCACCGTAGAGTTCTGAGCATAAGGCGTGCGGAGCCTTTATCACCAAGTAGCCCCGTGTTGTTCTGAGTGCTTGGTCTGTATGTTGCTGCTGTGCAGCAACCCTCTCTCTCCCTCTCCCTCTCTCGAAGCGTGTCTCTCACCTCTCGCTGACAAACGTGGTGACAGATCGCGGCTCGAGCACGGCATTTCCATTGCTTTCTTCCACCGGTTTCAGGTTTTCTCCCGTCACGTCCGACGTGCGGTAGAGTTGCCAAGCGTGCTTACTTTCTGGAAGAGTCAGAACGATCGGAGCAGAGCCTTCTCCATAATTAATGGCGACCACTACCCACGAGCCGTCTACATTGCGATAGGCTGAAGTCATCACGCCGTAGGGTTGTGTCTCACCGTCTGCAACAAGTTTTCCTCCATCTGTCACAGACATCGCATACCGCCGTGCTCCCGGACGGATGAAGCGGCTATAATTGCCCAACGTCCACATCAGCTTTGAATCGATGGCCTTGCCCGTTTTCCAACCGTCATTACTGAGCACGCGGATCAGTCCATCTTTGTAGTCGCCTCCCAAGGCACGCCACCACGACCAGCTCTCGGCATCGCCATAGACCAGATCATGATGGATGACACGAGCCACATAGAGTGCCGTCATCATCGAAAAGTCGAAATGGCCGCCTCCCCCGATCTCCTCATCGTTGCTCATAATGCAAAGTTCACTTTGCCAATAATGAAGGTCATACCGCGCCAACGTGTCTCGGAGTTGCTCGCGTACCTGACGCATATATTTCACGGGCGTATTGGTCCAATAGCTGTGAGCCAAAATGCAGTGCGGCACGCCCGGGCAATTGCCCAAATAGGTCTGCACGCTGTCTTTATTGAAGAAGCTGGATATTTCGAAACCGCGCTGCCAGTCTGTCTCGTGAGTACCCAAGAGGCACCGCAGATCGCTACTCTCATTGATCGTTATCTGTGTATTGACCTTTTGCTTTTTTAATGCTTTCGAAACAGCCCTCACCAACTTTGCTACTTCCCGGTTGGTAGCGGGCGACCCTTCCTGCTTCGGTCCCAGCCAGTTCCAGTGTCCGTCCGGCTCGTTGACCGGACTGACATAGTCGAAATGGATGCCGTCGTGCGCTTCCAGTCCTTTCAAGCTTGTCGCGATGAACCGTGCGGCACGGTCATAGCAGTCCGGCTTTAGGTTGATCGTTCCTCCACGTCCCGTGTTGGTAGCGAGACCGTTTTGTGTAAAGAAGACCGGCATAGAATTCATGAAAGCCAGAAAGTGGTCAACGCCACGCTCTTTGGCAAGTTTCAGGAAGTTGCGCTGCCCCTGCTGCTTGCTCCAGTCGTAACTGCCGTCAGCATTCAGGAAGCATTCCGTCCGTGTAGCTTGCTGAATATACGAGCTGTCGCCCTGCTCCTCACTGCCGGCCCCAAGGTTGAAACGCCATAATGAAAGTCCGATGCCGCGTGGCTGACCTTGCGCATCGTCGTCTGTGCTGAACAGCCAGTCGGCGATTTGTCGCTGCTGTTGCTCCGGCCACAGCCCAACATACTTCATACTCCATGCGTCAGATGCCCCAAAGTGCAGAATCTGTTGGCGCGGTTGATCTGCGTTGATCCGGTAGATCCGTTGGGCACGGATTGACACTGCCGCCATCAACAACAGTGCAGAGAAGAGAAAACGATGATATTTCATAGCAGAATAGGATATATGATGAGGATAGTTAATTCTTCATTCAGTGATTGACGACTTTCTTTCCATCAACGACATAGATACCTTTCGGCAAAGAATGCAGAAGAGAGACATCGTCAGCGACCTTCATTCCTGTCAAGGAAAAGATGGCATTCACTTTTTTAGCATCTTCTTCTATGCTCTGAATGCCGGTAGCAAAGTCACCGTCGAGAGTGAAGGTCACCACGGAGCGAGCCGGAATGAGGATACGTGTGTCGGCATTGGGCGTTGTACTCAGTGTAGCGTCAAGGCTCAGCGAATGCGTAGCATCCGTCACATATTTATGAATAGCAGTGGCGGAAGTATTAAATTTGACACCCTTTGCTGCGTCTCCGTTATTGACAAAGACAGCCACAACGCGCTTGCCGTCCGGTGAGACAAAGGCTGTAGCCATCAATCCGTCGATATCGTTGACCGTAGTGCCCGTCATAGCTATGCGCTGATAGCCGGGGCGTACAAAGCGGCTGTAGTTGCCGAGTACCCACAGATTGGGATTGGCCGTGACGGTTCCACCTTTTGTGAGGTCACCATAGCTCTCGTAGCCAGTGTCACCGGAAGCGTTGAGCCGAAGCAGTTCAAACCGGTTTTTCTGGCTCCATTGTGATTGTGCCATTGCTGTCCAGTACGACCATGACGACATGTTGCCTTCGGTGAGTCCCACATAGATGAGCTTTCCCATGAACAAAGCGATATCCATCTCGCTCGCCTCATCGTAAGAACCAGGGAAACCAGTGTCTGTACCAGGCTCTTTGTCAAGCATACTCCACTCGGTTTGCATGACTTTCAATCCGTATTGCGCAGCTTTCTGTGCCACCTTCTTTCGTGTGTCCACTAATGCAGCATCGCTGTCAAAGGTCCAATAGTCGTGTCCGGCCACGGCTTTCTCCACATGGCCCAGTCCACCAATATATGTTTCACTGTTTGCCGTATTCCAAAAAGCCTCTATCTGATCCGAAGCCCTGCCACCATAGTCAGAGCAAGGCTGATAGAGCCGGTCCCATGCGCTTGCTTCCGGCATGACAATGGTAGTTCCCGACAATTGCTGCTTGTCAAGTGCTTGATCCAATTCCTTTACGAGTCGGCTGATCTCAGCGTTCTGCCAAGGCGAGCCCTCCTGACCTTCGCGCCAGTCGAAAGCCGGCTCGTTGACAGGGTCGACATAGGTGATAGGATAGCCTAAGTCGGTGAAGTGTCGGGCTGTGGTGGCGATATAGTTTGCGAAATCGTCATAGCAATCTTCCTTAAGGTTGGCTCCCGCCGACCCGTCCTTGTTGTTGGCCAGTCCGTTTGCCGTATAATAAATAGGTGCAGAGTTTGCGAAAAGAAGGAAATGATCAACCCCATAGCTCTTGGCCTGCTCCATGAACCACCGTTGTCCGGCACAGCGGTTCCAGTCGTAGGTGCCGTCAGACTTGATGTAGCAGTCAGCGCGTCGTGTGACATCAGTGATATTCGATCCGTCGCCTTGTTCACTGCTGCCAGCACCCAAGTTCACTCTCCACACCGAGAGTCCGATGCCTTCGGGATTGCCGTTGCTGTCCATCTTTTGCGAGAAGAGCAGGCGCGCAGCTTTTTCCTTTTCTGTGGTGGCGAAGTACCGTCCCACGAAATCAGCGGTCCAGCAGTCCGACGCACCGAAATCCATGATGGTCTGGTAGTGCTCGGAAGGATTGAATCCTATTGTGTAAGTCGACTGGGCTGAGGCTGACAAGACTGTAGACAATGCTAAGAAGGAGAAAAGTATTTGTTTCATACGAGATAATATAAAAAGAAGTGTGAAGAGGAAATCTATTCAACAATGAAAGGTTCACAGGTTCCAAAGGTTCCGAAGGTTTAAAGATTCCCTACGATCGACAAAACCTTTAAAACCAACAAAACCTTTAAAACCTAAAGAACCTTCGAAACCTAGAATTTAGTATAATGGATTCTGCTTGATGGATCCGTTGGACATGATAATCTCTGAGTTAGGAATTGGGAAGAGCTCATCGCGTCCCTCTTTAAACGTGATGCCTTTGTCGCTGCTCTCACCCTTGTTCTCTTTCTCGTACTTATCAGTACTCTCATAGAGGTTGTAATGTACAAACGTACCGTTGGGTCCCATGATATTGTCGATAGCGGGCTTGCCGTTGTCGTCTTTCCAGCGGCGCAGGTCGTAGAGACGGTTGTCCTCCAAGGCCAGCTCCAGACGGCGTTCCAAGCGAATGGCATCGCGCAGTTCCTTGTTAGAAGCGGTCACAGGAGAGAGCTTGACACGGGCACGCACCTCGTTGAGAGCTGCGCGGGCCTCAGCATCATTGCCCAGTGCGTTCTCCACCTCGGCATACATCAGCAACACGTCGGCATAGCGCAACAGACGATAGTTCAGCGGAATATGCGGAGCATCGTAAGGTGATGGGCGCTTGGCGACAGGAATATAGAGCTTCATGTTGCATCGTGCGCTCTTGTGCTTGCTCGGTGAGATGACATAGGGCTTGTCTTCTGTCCACGTAGGATCGTTAGGCACACTGGTCTGTCCGTCGTGCAGGATGGTCCACTTCAGGCGGATAGAGTCACCGGCATCTTCAAATGCTTTCTCCAGATTGCTGGTCGGCAAGCCCCACGACCAACCGGAGTCGTCGCGAGAGCCGACAACCACAGAGATGCGTTCGCCAAGACTATAACTGATGTCGCTGTTGGTCTGAACCTCAAAGAGACTCTCCTTGCTGTTGTTGTGGTCCATGCTCCACACATCGCCAAAGTTGTCGAGCAGTTGATATTCTTTGCTGTCAATGACGGCTTTGAGTTGAGCTTCAGCCTCTTTGTATTTCTCCTGATAGAGATAAACCTTTCCGAGCAGTCCTTGGGCAGCCCCTTTAGTGACACGCCCCAAGTCTTTGCTGCTATATGCGCTGCGCACGGGCAGGTCAGGAATAGCCTCGAGCAAATCTTTCTCGATCTGTGCATAGGTCTCCTCTTTGCTGGCGCGCTCTATGCCTTCCACCTCTGACGGCATCTTCAAGTCGAGCACCAAAGGCACTCCACCAAAGTTCTTTACCAGATCGAAGTACTCAAAGGCACGTATGAACTTAGCCTCAGCGATATAGCGTTTCTGGAGTGACTCATCGTTGAACTTCACACCTGGTATGCGGTTGATGGCGATATTGCACTGGAGAATGCCTTTGTAGCGATACTGCCAGAAGTTTTGGCAGCTGTTGCCCGCACTGATGGTGTTGCCCGTGTAGTGAGCCAGGTGAAGATAATCGCCCGGATCCTGCGTGGTGTTACCCATCCATTCATCATCGGTGCACATGTCACCGGCAACGTAGAACTTGTATATCTGCCACCAGTCGTCGTAGGCCAGGCTCTGATAGCAGCCCGTCACCTGCTTGGCACATTCGTCCTCCGTAGAGAAATAGTTTTCCATGTCCTGCTGACCAAGGATAGGCTCATCGAGGAAATCGGAGCAGCCGCTCACAGTGAAAGTCAGTGCAGCCGCCATGGTCAGACCCAAAATATATTGTTTCATAGTTGTTGATGATAATCGTTAAAAGTTCATGTTCACACCCACCAGGAAGGTACGTGGGTTAGGATAACCGGTCCAGTCGATACCAGCCTGTGTGGCACTACCCATGGCAGCCGTTTCCGGATCCATGCCGCTGTAGCCTGTGATTGTGAAGAGGTTCTGGGCAGAGAGCGAGAAACGCAGCGTGCAGGTGCCAAGGACCTTCTTAGGCAGCGTATAGCCCAGTTGCAGCAACTTGCAGCGGAAGTAACTGCCGTTCTCAACGAAGTAGGTTGAAGGACGTGTGTAGTTGGAGTTCGGATCTGCAACGGTCAGGCGCGGATACTCTGTGGAAGTGCCTTCTCCGTGCCAAGCCTTTTCAAGCGTACCGGCATAGACGTTCTGACCGTCCTGACCGAAGTAGCGCTCACGGTTGAGGTTATAGATGTCGTTGCCAAAGGTGCCATAGAACTGAGCTCTGAAGTCGAAGCCTTTGTACTGAGCGTTGAGGTTCAGACCGAGCATCAGGTCAGGGAAAGGATTGCCGATATAGGTCTTGTCCTTCTCGTCGATGGTGCCGTCGTGGTTGAGATCTTTATAGCGGAAGTCACCAGGCTGAGCGTTTGGCTGCATGGCATTTCCGTGCTCGTCGGTGTAGGAGGTCACTTCTGTCTGGTTCTGGAAGATGCCGTCAACGACATAACCGTAGAACTGGCTGATCAGTTTTCCTTCCTCGTTGCGGATGATATAATCGCCATTGTGATTGCCTGTGTAGATATAGTTGCCATTGAGGTTGATGGCTTTGTTGCGAACAGAGCTGAGGTTCACGCCGACGCCATACTGCAATCCACCCACATGGTCGTTCCAGTCGATGCCAAGTTCCCATCCGGTAGCCTTCATGCTTCCGATGTTCTCCCACATCTGTCCGTTCCACATCGGGTAGCCAAGGATGAGCAGATTCTCTTTCTGCATGAGCATGTCGTGGCTCTTCTTGGTGTACCAGTCAGCGGTGACGCGCAGGCGATTGGCAAGGAAAGCCATATCGAGTCCGATATTGTAGTCCTCGACAGTCTCCCATTTCACGTTTGTGTTACCAATTGATCCGATCGTAGAACCTACAATCGTGGCAGGAGTGGCACCGAGAGTATAGCGTGTCGTAGAGATAGAGCTGATATAAGCCGAGTTGTCGATGTTTTGGTTGCCCACCTTACCCCAGCCGAGTCTTAACTTCAAGTCGTCGAAGACGTGCTGATGCTTCATAAACGACTCACCGGAGATACGCCAGGCTGCACTGACAGCCGGGAAAGTAGCGTACTTGTTGCCCTTGGGGAACTTGGAGGAACCATCGACACGCACACTGGCTGTGAGGTAGTAGCGCTCATCATAGTTATACATCACACGACCGAGATACGAGATCAGCGAGCTATAGCTGTTGGTACCCGAAGCCTGCATGTTCTCTGTACCGGCACTCACATAGCGCATTTCCTCAACGTTGGAGGGGATGTTGTCGCGGCTGCCGCTGAGCCAGTAGTCCTGGAAGCGCTCCATGGTGTAGCCTGCCATGACGTTGAGGTTATGGCGTTTGTTGAAGCTCTTCATATAAGTCAACGTGTTGGTCCAGTTCCAGTCCACCCAGTTCTGCATGGTGCGTGAGGCATTGCTCTTCTCGCTTTGCTCGAGGTTATCGATATGGAAGTCTGGCGTGTAGCCGTCCGACAGGCGGAAGCGTGCGTTGATGCCGAACTGTGTGCGGAAGGTCAGTCCGCTGATGGGGCTGATGCTGATGAAAGGAGTAGCCAACAGGCCATATTCGTCGGAATGCTTGTCGAGGCGATACATCGAAGCCACAGGGTTCCACTCCTGGTTGTTGTTTGAGCGTGCGTAGTTGCTGTAGGGGTTGGATGTCCACTCGCTCTTGTCGCGCATGACGGGCGTTGTCGGATCCATGGCCATGATGGCACCCATCAGGCTGGGCGTATCATTCCAGTTCTCATATTTCGGTGTAAAGTCGATACCAGCCTTGACGATCTTGTTGAAGTTATACTCCATAGAGAAGCGAGCCGTGAGTTTCTGCCAGTCGCCTACCTTGTACTGTGAGTTCTGACGGAAGTAACCGATGCTTGCCGAATAGAGCAGTTTGTCGGTGCCACCGGAGAATCCGATATTGTAGTTCTGTTGCAGCGCGATGTCACGGATACACTGGTCCCACCAGTCCGTACCCTGAGCGTCGGTGATGTTCTCAATGCCTTTGTAAGCACCGGTGCTACCATCATTGGCGTAGCGCATCTTATATACTTTCTCATATTCCGAAGCCTTGGCAACGTCGGGCTTGCTGAGTGTCTGGAAGCCCTCAGAGACGGAAGCCTCAAACTTCATGGCTCCCTTACGGCCTTTCTTGGTGGTGATCAGGATGACGCCATTGGAGCCTCGTGTACCGTAGATGGCTTCAGCGGAAGCATCCTTGAGGACCTGCATACTCTCGATGTCGTTTTGGTTGAGGAAGTTGATGTTATTTCCTACCGGCATACCATCTACGACATAGAGCGGGTCAGAACCGTTGATGGTGCTGATGCCTCGAATGATGACTCGCGGTGTGGATCCCGGTGAGCCGCTGTTGGTCACCTGCACACCATTGACCTGTCCCTGCAAGGCGTCCATGACGTTGCCTGTCGTGAGCTTGTTGAGCTCATCACCTTTGATGGCGGAAATAGAACTGGTCAGATCGCCTTTCTTGGCGACACCATAACCGATGACCACCACCTCGTTGAGGTCAGAAGCATTGTCTTTCATCACAACGTTGATAGCAGTGCGTCCGGCTATAGCGATCTTCTGTGACGAGAATCCCATCATGGAAAATTCCAGCGTGGCATTCTTGTCGGCATTGATACTATAGTGTCCATCCATATCGGTGACAGTGCCGTTGGTTGTGCCGGCGACCTTGATATACGCTCCCATCAGGGGTTCATGGTCATCGGCAGAGGTCACTGTACCCGTGATCTTCATCGTCTGCGCCTGCAGGCACAGGGCGAAGACGGACAGGAAAAGGGATAACAAATATTTTTTCATTTGTCTGTTGATTGGTTATACTATTGTTCAGGTTCTGTTATTTCACTGGAATGATGCGGCTCCGTAGCAGGGCATAGTCAAACTCGAAGAGATACTTGCCGTCAGCGGGCACCGTCATCTCCTTCATGTTGTCACCGCCGTTGGGCTTGTTAGCCTCGTTCTCATCACTGCCGTCGAAGCGCCAGTACGGCTCAGGCCACCATCCCCAGATATGTGCAACGCTAATCGTGAAACTGATCTTCGTGCCTTTGGTAAGTGTCATCTCGCGATAGAGACGGTAAGGATTATTCTTGTCCTGATAGAGCACAAACGCATTGTTGTTGGGGTTCGTTGTCCAGCTCGGCGCACCTGGCAGCCCACTGCCCGCTAACACGATTTCGTAAGCCTGTGCGCCACTGCCATCCTTGAAGTCGATCTTCTGTGAGCCGTCGAGAATTCCCAGCGAAGCGGTTGTCGGAGTATAGCTCTTCACGTCGTATTCTCCAGTGACCGTGTTGAAGTCGATCTCGTAGTAACCTACCTTGCTCAGCTTGATGGGCTGTCCGACATTGGGGTTGCTGGTCAGCAGTCCTGTCGTAGGATCCACGCCGAAGCAAATTGGCTGGAAGTCGGTCTTCTGTGGGATGAAGCGCACACCTGTACCAGCCTTCTGGTTGTAGTAGAGAGCACGATACTGATATTTACCCGTATGCTCGATGAGCATCGGTACACCATATACATCACTGGTTAAGTCGGCAGCGTCATCGACATCGGCCAGATACATCTTGTCAAAGTCAGGCAGATCACTCACTTTGATTGTGCTTGTCGTAGTCGCCGTGTTGTTGAACTTGTCTCCTACCTTTACAGTCATCGTGTAAGTTGCCTCTTTTTGTGGCATCTCATACACCTTATTATATATATAGGTCGTGCCGCTGATGCTGACACTGTCGTGTACGTTGAGGTCAGGGATGCTCACCACGATGTAGCTCAGGTTCTTGTTGTCGGCAACAGCCGTGGTGAGGTTGAGCTTAGGATTCTGCAAGAGCACAGTGAGCTCTTTGGAAGGAGCCTGTGTAAATGTCGGAGCCGTGAAGTCACCATCAGGAGTGACAAGAACGGTTGTCTCTGTCTGATGTCCTCGCACGTCCTCCACCGTCACCTTTACGGGGAACTGATCTCCGTCTTTCCATTCCGAGCCGGCAGTGTAGTGATAGCTCAGACTGTACTCATGCAGCAACGTGTCGGGATAATAAGTCAGGAAGTCGATGGTCTTGTCGAGGTTCATCCCTTCGTTTTCCAGGGTGATGCTCTTCAGTCCGTCAGCGTCCTTGGCGACGCCCTCAATGGTGAACTGTCGTCCGGGTTCGGTTTGAATGTGATCCGTAGTCAACTGGATGACGGGAGCCTGGTCATCAACAGCAGGATAGTCATCGTCACTGCTGCACGATGTCATAGACACGGTAGCAAGCAATCCGAACAAACCCGCCAATAATGGCCGGAAAAAGTTTTTGTTCTTATTCATATAAGTACGCTTTAGTAAGTTGATTGTTTATGTTATGTATTTATTGCGTTAATGTTGATTACCTTTTGCGATCCTGTAGCAATCCCTTACGAAAGAAAAAGAACTATGAATATTGAAGATTAGAGCGGATAAATTGTTGCTGCAAAGTTAGTAAACATAGGCTGAACGAGGGGTACAATTATCGTGCTTTCAGTAGTTACAAATCGTGCAAAAGGCTATATTTCGGTCAGCAAGCACCATAATATTGCAAAAAAAATCATATCTTTGCATGGTATGATAAAGATCAATAAACATCTCGCTTGGTTGTTGCTGCTTACCTGCTTCGCCTTGTTGCCGGTTCCAGCCAGTGCTGCCATTCTTGCCTCCTCTCAAGACTATGCCGTCAAGCCTTTAGGTATAGACATGGGTCTGTCGAGCAACTACTGTGTTGCCATCGAGCGTGACAAGTGGGGCTATCTGTGGATCGCTACCGAGGAAGGTCTCAACCGCTTCGACGGCTCTCATTTCTATACCTATTATCAATACCTCTCTCCCGGCTTCCATGGAGATGCCCTCGGCAGCAATGCGCTGAGTGCTTTGCTTGACGACACATACAGTCCGGTCATGTGGGTTGCCACACAACGCAATGGACTCAATGCCATCAACTATGCCGACTACTCGATCCGGCACTATACCCATCAGACCAAAGACGACCACAGCATTGGGTCTAACGACCTGACAGGATTGGCACGAGCCAGTGACGGCGGACTTTGGGTATGCACTTATTGGAATGGTGTTGATCACTTCAATACGCATACCGGACAGTTTACCCACTACTGCCGGCGTACGCTTCCCACTCTGCCAAGCGACCAGGTCTGGTGCGCGCTCGATGGCGGGCACGGTTTCCTCTATGTCGGACATGTCTACAACGGTCTGTCGGTCATAGACACCCACAGCCGACGTGTCACCAACTACAACCATCGCGATGACATTCCATCGTCCATCAGCGGCAATGAGGTTCATTGTCTCTTCCGCGACCGCATGGGGCATCTTTGGATAGGCACAAATCATGGACTGGATCTCTTTGACCCCATTCGCCAAGCCTTTTTGCACTTTCAAGATGTTCCGCAACTCAAAGGAAAGATTATGGACATCCGTGAGCTCGGCGACAACCGCCTTTGGATCGCTACAGAGTTGCAGGGTATTGTCATCCTCGACATCTCACGCATCTCAGACAATAGCCCAGGCGGTTCGCTTATGCCCAACGCCGACGCACTGTCTGCCTCGATGATCATCGGGACTATCACAGAAGGATCTTCCTCATCACAACTTACCGGCAACGGCATCCGCAGTCTCTGTCCCGACGCCTTTGGCAATGTGTGGGTAGGGCTCTATGGTTCCGGCATGGATATGATTACACAGGAGTTGCCAGCCTTCACACACATTACCTATTCACCTTTTCCACAGACGGGGCAACTCACTAACAAGAATGTCTTCGGCCTGGCTATCGCTTCCGACGGCTCTCTTTGGGCAGGAACGGATGGCAGTGGCGTCAACGTCTTCAACGGCGGGGGACAGCGCATCGCGGACATGCCAGCGACAATGGGAAGCTGCGTACAGACGATCTACCGCGATCATGAAGGTCGGCTATGGACAGGCTCCTACACCGACGGTGGAAAGGTGCGTGAAACCAATGGCACCATCCACGCCATAGAAGGCCTTCCGGCACACGCCGATGTACGCTGCTATTTCGAAGACAATAAACAGCAGATGTGGATCGCAACCACGTCAGGACTGTACAGAACAGCTAAGGCAACAAGCCGCGTCGAGGCTTACTGGCCCGTCAAAAGCTATCTGCTCAGGGCGGTCTATGTCGATGATAGGGGCTATGTGTGGCTAGGCACCTTTGGCAATGGCTTTTTGATCTGTTCCCCTTCCATGCGCATCCTGCACGAGATGAATGAGACCAACGGCTTCCCTTCCAGCGATATCTATCACATACAGAACGACCATCGTGGACATATATGGATTGCCACCAATCAGGGACTGGTGTGTATGTCTTCGGAAAAGAGGCAGATCCAACATGTCTATGACAGGCGCGACGGCATGGAAAGCAGTTACGCTCGTGCTTCGATGATGGACGCTGACGGCAACCTATGGGTCAGCACCAATAAGGGAATCAGCTGTCTGCGCCACAATACCAGAGCTTTTATCAACTATTCCTGGCGGGACAACTTGCCAAAAGGCAACTTCAACGGCGGCAGTGTATGCGCGCGCGCTGACGGTACGCTGTTTTTCGGCAGTACAGATGGCATCGTCTCTTTTCTTCCTCAAAAAGTGCTGACACAACGACGGCCACCGAAAGTCTTCATCACAGGATTGTCGTTGCCCTCAGCCAACAGCATCGGGCAGGACAGCATCGTGTGCGTTATCGGCAAGAAACAGATCACGGTCGATTACCATCACACCACCTTCTCCATTCTGTTCAGTGCTCAAGACTATGCCTTGTCACATACAGTGGAATATGCCTACCAGCTGGAGGGACTGCACAGCCAGTGGGCACTGCTCGACGACAACAAGGTCACGCTCCACGATCTGCCTTACGGACACTACAAGCTACTTGTGCGCTGTCGTCTGCGCAATCAGCAATGGTCGGCACCAACAGTGATGGAGCTCACCATGCAACCTCCGTTCTGGCTCTCTTGGTGGGCAAAAACACTCTATGCGCTTATGGTCCTGGCGGTTGTCATCGCCGCCATACGGCTCTATCTGCGTAAAGTCCGTCTCGAATATCTCTACAACTCGGAGAAGCGAGAACACCAGTTGCAACAAAAGATTACGGAAGAACGACTGCAGTTCTTCACCAACATCGCCCACGAACTGCGTACGCCGCTGACGCTGATCCTTGGCCCACTCGACGACATGGCCCGCCATTCCGACATACCGCAAGACGCTAAACACACGCTGGCTGTGGTCTTCCAAAGCGCGCAAAGACTCAAGGCGCTCATCGACAAGCTGCTGGAATTCAGAAAGACGGAAACGGCAAACAGAAAGTTGCAACCGCAATATGGTAATCTGGTGGACTGTGTACGCGATGTTTGTCTGAAATATGAGGAGTTGAACCGCAACCCTAATGTTGTTATCACTACGATGGCGTCGCAGCCCGAAATCATGATGAACTTCGATAAAGATGTGGTGACGATCATCTTGGATAATCTTATCTCCAACGCGGTAAAATACACGGATCGTGGCCAGATCACCATTGCGGTCAGCAGTGAGGATGGCGATGGTCAGTGTAGGGCCGTGCTGACCGTATCGGATACCGGTCGTGGCATCTCGTCGGAAGTCTTGCCTCACATCTTTGACCGCTTCTATCAAGAGCAAGGACCGCATCAGGCATCAGGTACGGGCATAGGACTGGCACTGGTGAAAAACCTCGTCGGCCTGCACCACGGCACGATTACCGTAGAGAGTAAACCGGGAAAAGGAAGTGTGTTTAGAGTCGTCATCTGTGGGGAAGACTCAGAAAAGTTAGCCTCAAACACGTTGCTAAAAGAAAATGGAGGGTCTACCGCCATAATAACCCCGCATACTTCCGAAGGCTCCGGGCAAGCAGTTCTCCCCCTCTCGGGGGGAGCTAGAGAGAGGCTTCTCCTCCTTGTTGTCGAAGACGACCAAGACATCAGAGAGTTCATCGCTTCGGTATTTACCGGATTGTTTGACGTTAGACAGGCCAAAGACGGTGAAGAGGGATGGAAGGTAGCACAGGAGACAACGCCCGACATCATCATCAGCGACATCATGATGCCCAGGATGGACGGCAACGAGCTGTGCCGGAAAATCAAAAACGATGTACGCACCTCCCACATCCCCGTCATTCTGTTGACGGCAAAAGACACCGATGCCGACAAGACCGTGGGCTACAACGCCGGGGCAGACTCGTATCTCACCAAGCCTTTCACGGCCGGACTGCTCCGCGCACGCGTCGACAATCTGCTCCGACAACGGCAACAGCTCAACGACACCATCGCCCACTCTGAGCCAGACTTCAGCTTGAAGCGCAAGCAACTGCAAGCCTCGTTGCAGGATATCGACCGGCAGTTCTTCCAACAGCTCGACCATCTCATCGAGGAGCGCATCTCGGGAGATGTCGACGTGAGTTATCTGGCTGAGGAACTGCACGTCAGTGTCAGCACTCTCTACCGCAAGATGAAGACGCTCACGGGCATCTCCACCAACGAGTATATCCGCAAATACAAGATGCAATATGCCGAGCACCTGTTGCTCACGGGACGCTACTCGATCAGTGAGGTCAGTTTCATGGTGGGCATGAGCAGTCCTGCCTATTTCCGCCGCTGCTTCAAAGAAGCCTACGGCATGATCCCTTCGGAATATATCCAAAAGATGAAAGAGGGAAAGAAATGAGGCTGGCGGTCGTAACCGCTCTGGTGTTCTTCTTCCTTGCCTTTATGTCGGGATATAAAATACTTGAATAGTATACGGCTCATGATGGTATTGCCAAAACGATTACCCCCGTACTACTCTCCATAGGAGAGGGGTACGGGGGTAAAACATTATTTGGAGAGCGGCTTTATTCTTCCTGCATGAGATCCTCACCGAGGTGAGTAGTCTGCTCACGCTTGATGCGCTCGCGGATCATCTTCGGTTTGGTGGCATAGACGATCGTACGGATTGAGACGTTGTAGCTGAAGTATTGCCATGCCCAGCTGAGCATCACCATCAGTTTGTTGCGCACGCCTAAGATCGAGCGGAGATGCACGATAAGCCACAGCATCCAGGCCATGAATCCCTGTGTGCGTACTTTGCCCAGGTCGGCGACAGCCTTGTTGCGGCCGACAGTGGCCATCGAGCCGAGGTCGTTGTAGTGGAAGGGTTTGAGGTCAGCATTGCCTTGTGAGAGTTTTTTCAGGTTTTCGGCAAGCTGGGTAGCCTGCTGGATAGCCACCTGTGCCAATTGCGGATGGCCTTTGGGATAGGCGGGGTCAGCAGTCATCAGGCACTGGTCGCCGATGGCAAAGATGTTGTCATAGCCTGGCACGCGGTTGCAACCGTCAACAAGAATGCGGAAGCCACGTCCCAGCTTGTC
The DNA here is from genome assembly GCF_009695775.1 of Hallella mizrahii. Taxonomy (GTDB): domain Bacteria; phylum Bacteroidota; class Bacteroidia; order Bacteroidales; family Bacteroidaceae; genus Prevotella; species Prevotella mizrahii. Next base: position 28,293 of record NZ_VUNG01000023.1, read on the forward strand.
GCCCTCGATGCCCGTGATTGGCTGGGCACGGATGCCGGACACCCAGAGGAAGGTACGCGTGGCGATCGATGTGCCGTCCTTGATGATGATGTGATAGTCGCGATAGTCTGTTACCATCTTGCCAAACTGCACGTCGACGCCCATTTCCCTTAAATATTTGAGTGCCTTCTCTGATGCTTCCTGCGACATGCCTGCCAAGAGGCGGTCACCGGCTTCAAGCAGATAGATGTGCATGTGCGACGCGTCCATGTCGGGATAGTCGTAGGGGATGACGTAGCGTTTCATCTCCGAGATCGCACCCGCAATCTCCACGCCCGTAGCACCACCGCCCACGATGACGACGTTGAGCAGTTCCTGACGCTCTTCTTCCGTGGCGCAGGTCAGCGCACGCTCCAAGTTTGAGAGCAGCGCGTTGCGCAGACCCATGGCCTCGGACAGTGTGCGCATGGGGATGGCCCACTCTTCCACGTTCTTGTTGCCAAAGAAGTTGGTCGTAGCACCGGCCGCGAAGACAAGGTAGTCGTAGTCGATCTTGCCGATGGATGTCTGTAAAATCTTCTTGTCGGGGAACACAGCACGTGCCTCTGCCATGCGGAAATAGAAGTTCTTACGCTTGCGGAAGATCTGTCGGAAGGGGAAGGAGATGGAACTGGGGGCGAGTCCGGCAGAAGCCACCTGATAGATCAGTGGGGGAAACTGATGGTAGTTGTTCTTGTCGATGAGCACCACTTGCAGGTTGCTGTCTTTTAACTGGTTGGCAAGCCGCAAGCCTCCTAAGCCACCACCGACGATGACCACACGCTTCTGATCGGTTCTGTTGATATTGACACTCATTATTATATATATATGTAGTTAGGATTGAGAATTCTCTTTAAAGCCTTTTTGGCGACATTTCTCGCCCTCTTCTGATTGTTGTTACAAAGGTACTGCAAAATTCTCAATCCTGCAACTTCATCACTACTCTTTTGCTCTCGCATGTGGACTTATATGATTTAAAACAATGACGCGTTTTGATTTTTCCCGACAAAAGTTTGTCGTGGTGAGGTCACAATTTAGAGATGAAGAAATGAGGCTTTTGATTTCACAAAATCATTTTTGCTTGAAAAGAGCGAGAAAAAGGTACTTTGACAAGATGAAAAAGGTACTTTGACGAGAAATTCTCTAGAGAATTTTTCGTCATCACAGTACTTTTATACGGTCAAAAAGCCGAGATGACAAGCAAAAAAAGGTATTTTGAACAAGAAAAAGCGGAATATTGAGGGCTTTAGAATGTATGATTTGGTTAGTTATGGACGTAATCTACTGTGTATCAAACAATTGGCAAAAATGCTCTAAAATGGCGATATTTAGAGCCAAGGACGCCCTCGGTTTTGATTTTTCGATTCTCAGAGGCCGAAAAATGTCAGTTTATCGAACATTAGCTCTTTCCTTCGCTGTAAACGGAAACACCCTGAACAAGGTTGCTCTTCTTCCATGATCAGGGTGTTGTTATAAGATAGTGAAGGTTCTTACCCACTATTTTGATAATTATTCACCGAATACAGGCCGAAAGGCCGAAAATAAAAAGATAGCGCAGTAAAAGTCTACTTCTAACGAATATACGGCGAATGTCAGCAATGTCGGCTCGGGGAGGTTCGTAGGGGCGGGGTTCATCCCCGCCCTAACCCCCTTGGCGGTAATCATTCCATCAACCGTGCCACATGGCTTTTATATCTTTTGCGGGGTTAGGGCGGGGATAAACCCCGCCCCTACGGTCTCACCGCCTGCTGCGTCGTTAACTGGGTAATGCCACCAAAACGATGTGGATGCCATCCACCGAAAGAAATTCGCTTCTATATAACTAAAAATCTCCAGTTATATCAACAACTTGTTATCGCCAAAGGGCGATATGGCAGCTGAATAGTTATTTGTTTTGTCGGCTACAAATAGCTACGTCCCTCACACAGGCAAGCCTAAAGGATCTACTTCTTGGTGATGGCTTCCATGATGATCTTTGCCAACAGGGTGGCACCTTTTCGTGTCGGATGGATGCCGTCGCGCTGCATGATGACGTTGATGTCAGAGTCGTCGGTAGGACGGAATGCTGAATGGAGATCGAGAAACTTCACTTTCTCTTTGCGTGCCACCTGCTTGATGATGGGCGAGATGTGGTTGACGATGATGCTGTCGTTGATGTCCCATGAGGGTTTGACGGCAGGGATGGGTGAGCACAGCCAGATCTTCGGATGCGAGGGTAGGGCTTTGAGCGTGTCAGTCATCGCCATCAGGTCGTGCTTGAACTCGGCGTTGTGTACCCAGTTATGAGGCTTTGTGTCGTTGGTACCGAGTTTCACGATGACGATATCCGGGCGGAAGGCCAGTGCATCCCTCCATGCCTCTTCTCTGACATAGGGCAGATCACCTTTACTGAGCAGCGTACGGGCAGAGACACCGAAGTTCTTGACGAGATAGCCCTTGCCGAGCATCCGCTGCATTTGTGCGGGATAGCCCTGCTCATCGCTCATGCCGATGCCAAAGCCGTCGGTGATGCTGTTGCCGATACATGCCACGCGGATGGCATGGGGCTGTGGACTTGGCAAGGCTTTCAACCAAGCAGTGAGGTCGTCCATCATCTGTGGATGGGAAGGGAAAGAAGTGCGGATGCCGAAGCCATGGCCACCATGAGGATAGATCAACAGCGAACAGTTGTTGCCGCAAGCCCTCATGCTGCTGTAGTAAGCCACGCCGTTCTGTACGGGCGGTACCACCTCGTCGTCGTTGGCCAGCAGGATGATGGCCGGTGGCGTGAGGTGAGCGCGCACCTGCGTCTCGTTGCTCCACAGCCCTACAAGTGGTTTGCTGTCTTTGTCATGGCCGAGGAAGTTGTCGCGTGAACCTTGGTGTGTGCCGCTCCCCATGGTGATGACAGGGTAGAACAAGATGCTGAAGTTGGGCCGCACAGCCCAGGGAGCATGTGTGCTCACTGAGGCGGCAAGATGTCCGCCGGCAGAAAATCCCATGATACCGATGTCGTAGGGGTTGATCCGCCAGGTGTCGGCCGAGTCGCGCAGCGTTTTCATGGCCTGATAAGCGTCGGAAAGTGGGATGTTGCGGTCGCCATGAGGCATACGGTATTTCAGCACGGCAAAGGCAATGCCTTGGTTGTTGAAGTACGGAGCCCAGTCGTGTCCCTCGTTCTGCAAAGAGAGATGGGCGTAGCCGCCGCCCGGACAGTCGAGGACAGCACGCCCCGTAGGATGCTCTGGAAGATAGACGGTCAGCGTGGAGAGCCCGTCTTGGCTGTTACGGAGTTCGAAATGGCGGGCAGACTGAGCGGCTGCCGTCATCACAGCGACCGCGGTGAACAGCAGTGCCGCGATGCGCTGAGAGATATGTTTTTTCATGGTGTGAGTTTAGTAATTAAGTATTTGATACTCTGCTTAGCGTTATGGTTTCCATTTGGCGGCTTCCTGCTCAATGAGTCCGTCGATGGGGGCCTGGATGATCTTGCCGACCTTCATACCTTCCTCCCTCATCACCTCTTCGAGCGGCTGGCGATAGATGAGTGCGATGCTGCCGTTGAAGCCGATGGGCAACTGGTTCCAACCATCGTATTGCTTGACGTTGCGACAGAGGAAACGGCGGAAGCCTTCCTTGACAAGCGAGTAGATGGCAGGCTCAGAGAGGTTTTCCTGCAAGAAGGGGACGAAGGAAGCCAGAAATGTGTTGGGCTTTGGCTGGCGGTAGACGCGGTCGATGATGTCGGCGGCCGTGAGGTGGTATTTGTCGTTGAAGCGTTGGATGATCGTCTGTGGCAGCTGGTTTTTCAGGATGTCGGCGACGAGCGTCTTACCCAAGACAGCGCCGCTGCCCTCGTCACCGAGGATGAATCCGAGCGCTGGCACGTTCTTTACGATCTTCTTGCCGTCGTAGGCGCAGGAGTTGCTGCCCGTACCTAAGATGCAGGCGATGCCGGGCTGGTCACCGCAGAGTGCCCTTGCCGCGCCGAGCATGTCGCTGGCCACTTCGCAGACACCGGTGACATGGAGATGACGGCGCAGGGCACGCTCCACCACGGGAATCTTTTCCGGCGTGCAGCCGGCACCATAGAAGTGGAGGTTGCTGAGCGTGCAGGCATCGTCTTGCTTTGAGGAAGCCGTGCCGATGCCACAGGCTGATTGCAACTGGGGTAGGAGAGCGGTCTCCACTTCGTTGGCAATTTCGTCCTCGCTCATTTGGAAAGGATTCATTCCTTTCGTGCGGATACGTGCGGCAACGGTTCCGTCGGTGATAAGCGCCCAATCTGTTTTTGTAGAACCGCTGTCTGCGAGCAAAGTGTAAGTCATATCAAATGGTTGTATTATTAGTTCTTACTAATGCAAAGATACAGATTATTTTTGCAACGGCAAAGTACTTTCAATATATTATTCCAGCGTCTCTTCCTTTTTCAGACGTGGAGAAGGGATGAAGATAAAAAGGAGAGATGGGGTGGGCGGAACACCTCGCAGAGTCGCGTGGACGTTTGAAAAGGGCATAAAAAAAGCGATGACCTTCTCAGGCAACCGCTCTTAATCTTCAATAGGTATTAGTTCCTTCAAGGTAAAAAGATTGTTTTCAGGATAACGCTGCAAAGATAAGCATTATTTTTATAACAGCAAACTTTTCATCTATATTTTTTAAGAAAACTTTTCCAAATGTTAAATAGTGAGTCGATTGAGCTTGTTTAATGGGTCAAAATCGGCTGTTCGTTTATAAAAATAAGAAGTTCTTTGATTTTTGAACGATGGCAGCAGACCAACAAAACAAGCCACACGATCCTGTCCGTTTCCCTTGCTGTTGGGCTTTTAGGGGGTGGGACAGAGGATCGTGTGGCTTGCAGAGCCGTCTAAAAGGTACTTGTCTACATGGCGAAGACGTTGAAGCCTCCGTCCACGACAGCTACGGTGCCGGTGACAAACGAGGCGGCGTCGCTCATCAGATAGTGGATCGTGCCGCAGAGCTCTTCTGGTTTACCCATACGGCCGAAGGGCGTCTGACGGATCACGTCGTTGCCGCGCTGGGTATAGCTGCCGTCGGGATTGGTGAGCAGTGCGCGGTTTTGCTCGGTGATGAAGAATCCTGGGGCGATCGCGTTGACGCGGATGCCCTCGCCAAACTTCTTTGCGGTCTCGGTGGCCATGTAAGCGGTGAAGTTGGAGATGCCGGCCTTGGCAGCAGCATAGCCGCACACACGTGTCATCGGACGGAAAGCCGCCATGCTGCTGAAGTTGATGATCGAACCCTTGCCCTGCTTGACCATCGGCTTGAGAAACACTTGAGTAGGAATCACCGTACCCGTGAGGTTGAGGTTGAGCACCTTTTGGAACTGCTCGGGATCGAGGTCGAAGAAGTTTTGGTCGGGCGCGATGGTGGCGCCTTTCATGTTGCCTCCTGCGGCGTTGAGCAGGGTGTCGACGCGTCCGAAGTCCTTGAGGATGTCCTCACAGTTCTGTTTTACCAGTTCGACATTCATCACGTCGGTCTTATAGAATTTGGCGACGCCGCCTTTATCGGTGATTTCTTTCACGATCTCGTTGCCCACCTCTTCCTTACGTCCGAGAATAGCGATTTTGGCTCCTTGCTCAGCGAGGTACTTGCCAATGCAGCGTCCGAGGACGCCTGTGCCGCCGGTGATGACGACGACATAGTCTTTAATGTTGAATAGTTCGTTCATGGTTTAATCAAAAAATCCTGGTTGTTCGTATTTGATGCCTAACTCCTTGTCCACGGTGGCAATGATGCCTTGGACCTGTCCCATGGCAAACATGCGGCCGAGGAAACTGTATCCGGCGTTGTATCCCCGTTTCTCGTCGCCGAGCATGGTCATGCCGTGATCCACACGCATGGGCAGCACCTGTGCGTTGGGCGAGGAGAGCAGAGCCTTTCCAGCTTTGCGCTGTTGCTCTTCCTGCTCGAAGATCTTTGTCAGGGCTACGAGATCAGCGCGACCGCCTAAGTGACTGGCCTCAGTGAAGTCGCCGTTGGGGAAGACGTGGCAGCTGCGCAGATGCACGAAACTCGTGCGGCTGGCAAAGCGATGAGCCATCTCCGTGAGGTTGTTTTGGGCTCCTGCGGAAAGTGATCCCGCGCAGAAGGTCAGTCCGTTGTGCTTGTCGGGGATCGTAGAGAGCAGCCATTGAATGTCGTCGGCGCACGTGATGATACGTGGCAGACCGAGGATTTGGAATGGAGGATCGTCGGGATGTACACACATATACATGTCGCACTCGTCGCAGACCGGCATGATCGCGTCGAGGAAATACTTCATGTTGGCGCGCAGCTGCTCGCGTCCGATGCCCTCATATTTCTTGAGCAACTCGCGGAAGAGACCGAGCGGATGCTCGTCGCCTTCCTTGAAGTTGCCCGAGACAAAGCCTTGTGTCTTGATGACGATGTTCTCCACAAGGGCATGATCTTTCTCCGGCGTCATCTGTTTGCGCAGTTCCGCCACCTCTTTTAATATGTCTCTGCCGTTGGGCTTGCCGTCGGGGCCGAGTGCCTTGAAGTTTCTCCAGTCCTCTTCAGCTCCCTCACGCTTCAAGAGATCGATGTCGAAATACGCAAATTCGGGAATGCTGAAATAGAGATTGCTCGATCCGTTGGGATTGAGATGGAGCAGATCGGTGCGTGCCCAGTCAAGTACGGGCATGAAGTTATAGCAGATGGTGTGGATGCCCTCAGCCGCCAAGTGGCGCAGACTCTCGCAATAGATGCTGATCTGCTCGTCGCGGTCAGGACCACCATATTTAATTGTCTCAGTGACAGGAAGCGACTCTACTACGCTCCATCTCATGCCGTGAGACTCAATGTAAGTCTTCAGGTCGTGGATTTGCTGCTGTGTCCATACTTGTCCGAGGGGCACATCGTGCAGAGCCGTGACAATGCCCTCGACGCCAATCTGCCGGAGCATGTCGAGCGTAATGGGGTCTTTACGGCCAAACCATCTCCATGTTCTTTCCATTTTTGATTAGTTTTTAGTTAATGATATTGCTTTTTGATCCATCATTATCGATGCGGCAAGAGAGCCTCGCGCATGTGATGACCTTGTGTGCTTGCAAAGATATATAAAATAGTTCATTCACCAAAAGAAGTAACGGAATATTTATCAATTCCTCAAAGCTATTCTTTGGTGTGTCGTTATCATATTTGTTGAAAGAAGAATGTTCTCAAAAATAAAGTTGGAGTTGATAATTGTTATCTCCTCCTGCTATATTATCCATTGATAATAAAGATATTCTGCTTTGAAAGCAGATCTATTTTTTAAAAATAACAAAAATCGTACACTACACTTGAAAAAAGAAGCGAGAAAGTTTGCATATTAAAATGATTTTATTAATTTTGCAAAGTAAGAAAGCATTTACCATTACATCAACATTATCATGACTAAGTACAATATCACAGAAAAGAAAGAAAAGGAAGCTGCCTATCGCTCACTTGTCAGTCCGAAACTCATGGATGAACTGGAGGAAAAAATCAACAATATCATCATCATCCAGAAAAAGTATAAGGACAAAAACTACTCCGCTAAGCAGCTCGCTGAGGATCTGGGAACCAATACGCGCTACATCTCTGCTGTCGTGAACGTGCGTTTTCACATGAACTACACCTCCTATGTCAATCAGTACCGCATCCAGGAAGCCATGTCGCTTCTGGTTGACCGTCGCTATCAGGACCTGAATATGGAGGAAATCTCTGACATGGTTGGCTTCTCCAACCGCCAGTCGTTCTATGCCTCGTTCTTTAAAGTCAATGGCATCACACCGCGTGAGTATAAGATCAAGCACCTGGCTTCTCATCCCTCACTGCTCGACCGGCCCAAAAAGCGTGGACGCAAGCCCGGATCAAAGAACAAAGCTAAAACGGTGTAGCCGTTCATGACAAGGAGGAATCATCGTCTGGATAACAACATACTATCATAACCACAGGTGGATCATTCTTGATTGGTTCACCTGTCGGGATCGTTTTATATTGCCATAGTGATGGAAAACAACACATTCGCTTTCGCCGGTGAGCGCTTCGCTGACCTGCAGATGCTGAGATACTGCTTGAATGGTTTCGAGCAGCTGTCTCTTCAACAAAAAAAATATATCTATTATCTGGCTAAAGCCACATTGACCGGCAGGGATATCACCACCGACCAGTTTGGCAAATACAACTTGCCGATACGTAAGTTGCTGGAGAACGTGTACCTGCATTTTCCCGGTGATCGCGAGAGCAAGGACTTCCTGGCGATGACCGTATACCTGAAGCGGGTGTGGTTCTCCAACGGCATCTATCATCACTATGGCTGCGAGAAGTTCCAGCCTGACTTTTCAGAATCATGGCTGCGCAAGGCCGTCGACGACACTCCCTTTGAATCTCTGCCCGGCAACTACCGTTCCAAGCAGGAGATGATGGACGTGCTCTGCCCCGTCATCTTTGATCCTAATGTGCTGCCCAAGCGTGTCAACCAGGCCGACGGCGAGGATCTCGTGAAGACATCAGCCTGCAACTATTACGAAGGCGTGACGCAGCAGGAGGCTGAGAAATACTACGAGCAACTGCGCCGGCAGGCCGGTGGCAACGAGCAACCTTCGTTCGGACTGAATTCCAAACTGGTCAAGAAAGGAGGAAAACTTGTAGAAGAGCGCTATACGGCGGACGGACTCTATGGCGAGGCCATCCGCAAGATCGTATGTTGGTTGGACAAAGCACGTGAGGTGGCAGAAAACGAACAGCAGCGGCGCGTCATTGCCCTGCTGACAGACTACTATCGCACGGGCGATCTCAAGCTGTTTGACAAGTATTCCATCGAGTGGCTACGTGAAAACGAAGGTGATGTTGACTTTATCAATGGATTTATCGAGGTGTATGGTGACCCGCTCGGACTGAAAGGATCGTGGGAGGGTATCGTGGAATACAAAGATAATGTGGCCACAGAAAGAACACGCAAGATAGCAAGCAACGCTCAGTGGTTTGAGGACCATTCGCCCGTGGACCCACGTTTCCGAAAGGCTAAGGTCAAGGGTGTCTCGGCGAAAGTGATCTGCGCCGCCATGCTCGGCGGTGATGAATATCCGTCTTCGGCGATTGGCATCAACCTGCCCAATGCCGACTGGATACGTGCGAGATATGGCTCAAAGAGCGTGACAATCGGCAATCTCACGGAGGCTTACAACCAAGCTGCCAAAGGTTCGGGGATGAATGAGGAGTTTGTCATCGATGAGGAGACACGCGCGTTGATCCGCAAATATGGCGATCTCTGTGATGATCTCCATACCGATCTGCATGAGTGCTTGGGCCACGGCAGCGGTCAGCTCCTGCCCGGCACGTCGCCCGACGCGCTGAAAGCCTATGGCAGCACGATAGAGGAGGCGCGTGCCGACCTCTTCGGACTCTATTATCTAGCCGATGACAAGCTCGTGGAACTCGGGCTCACGCCCGACAAGGAGGCTTACAAGAGTCAGTACTATCACTATATGATGAACGGTCTGATGACGCAGCTGGTGCGCATCAAGCCCGGACATGTCATTGAGGAAGCGCACATGCGCAACCGTGCGCTCATCGCACGATGGTGCTATGCCCACGGCAATGGCACCGTGGAAATGGTGAAGCGCGACGGCAAGACCTATGTGCGTATCAACGACTATCAGCGGCTGCGTCAGCTCTTCGCCGAGCTCTTGGCCGAGATCCAGCGCGTGAAGAGTGAGGGAGACTATGAGACTGCCCGACAGCTCGTGGAGGAATATGGCATCAAAGTAGACGCTGATCTGCACAAGGAAGTGCTGGAACGTTACCGCCAACTCAACATCGCGCCCTATAAGGGCTTCCTCAATCCCAAGATGATCGCCGTGACCGATGACCATGGTGAGATCACGGACATCCGTCTCGACTACTCCGAGAGCTATGAAGAGCAGATGTTGCGCTACTCCAAGGAGTATGCTACGCTATAACCGCACAAATGACAACACAATGACAACAGAAGAAGTACAACAGAAGATAAAGGAACTCAAGCGCAGCTTTCGTCTGGTAATGAACGGCCCGGCTTCGCAGTCGATGCGCGAGAAAGGTCTTGACTATCGGCTCAACTGGGGTGTCCCCGTCATCCAGCTCAAACAGATGGCAAAGGAACTCGGCAAGGATTATGATCTTGCCATCGCCTTGTGGAAGGAAGACATCCGGGAATGTAAGATCTTGGCGACACTTGTCATGCCGGCACAGCAGATGCCGCAGGAGGTGGCGGAGATATGGATGGAGCAAACCCACACGCAGGAGATGGCAGAGATGCAGGCTCTCAATGTCTATCAACATGTGAGCTACGCCCCGGTGATCGCCTATCAGTGGATCGCACGCCCCGAAGATGTCTACCAGATCTGTGGCTACGACATTCTCGGCCGACTGTTTATGAATGGTCAGGAACCCAACGAGCGCGGTATCAACGAGTTCCTCGATCAGGCAGCAACGGCTTTGCAGGCACCCTCACTCGGCGTCCGCCACGCTGCCCTCAACGCTGTGTTGCGCTTTGCCGACCTGGGGGTAGTCTATGAGCGCATGGCTCACAATGCACTGAAAAAGATTGGTATCGACATATAAAAAACATTCGCTTACGATTCCCGTCAGCAAAGATTGTAGGCAAGGATCATTACTTTATACACATAAATTAACAACAACATTAAGATCAGAGAGATGAAAAAAATGAGTTTACTCGTAGCCGGCGCTGCATGTCTGCTGACTACAAGTTGTGGCACTGTGGGCGCAGGTAGCGCATCGTCCAATACGGGCACTGATGTGCTCAACGGTGTCATTGGCGTATTGAACAATGCCAACACCATTGGTGACGTGATCAGCAGCGTCATCGGTTCCAATAAGTTGACCAAATCGCAGCTCTATGGCACATGGAAATACAATGGTCCGGGTTGTGCCTTCACGTCCAACAGTGCATTGGCAAAGGCTGGCGGTGAGGTAGTTGCCTCGCAGATCAAGTCTAAACTCAAAGAAGACTACAGCAAAGTGGGCTTCACTGCGAAGAACACACAGATCACCTTTAACAAGGACAACACCTTTACGGCATACGTCGATGGCAAGAAGTTCAGTGGCAACTACACCTACGATGAGTCGACCAATGCCTTGAAACTGACTGGACTGCTGCTCTCGCTCAACGGTTACGCTACACGCAACAGTCAGGGAGTGGCCATTCTCTTTGAGTCAAAAAAACTCTTGACACTTATTCAGACCATGTCTGCTATGAGCGGCAATACTACGCTGAGCTCTATCGGCGAGATCAGCAAGAACTACAACGGTGTCAGACTGGGATTTGACATGGCCAAGTAATTGAGATTGATAACGACAGATGATGGTGGAAGACGTGGCCCATGGTCACCTCGTCCACCATTTTTCGTCTTGCCGCTATGATCTTTTGCCTGTCACCTAAGCATGTCCAGGCCTTTGGCTTTTCTTTACTTATGCCTTCTGCTTTTCTTTTCTCAAACTGTCAGACTGCCCCCGTTTAGATCCCATAAAAATCTTGAGCTTTGAAAAAGTTTCTTAAATAACGCGCCCTATATTTCCAATTTAATATTATTTATTACCCTTGATGCTCTGCTCTTGAGAGAAAATTGTACTTTTGCCATAAAAAGAACAGCATTAAAGCTTTATAAATATGGCAGAATCCGTAGATATTAGAGAATTGAACATAAAAATTGAGCAGAACAGTGCTTTCGTCACGAACTTAGTGACAGGAATGAATCAGGTCATCGTCGGTCAGAAGCATTTGATCGATGCGCTGCTCATTTCGTTGCTCAGCGACGGCCACATCCTGCTGGAGGGCGTACCTGGCTTGGCAAAGACCCTCGCCATCAAGACACTCTCGCAGCTCGTGGATGCTGACTTCAGCCGAATACAGTTTACTCCCGATTTGCTGCCTGCCGACGTGGTAGGTACAATGATCTATTCCCAGAAAGACGAGAACTTTCAGGTCAAGAAAGGTCCGGTCTTCGCCAACTTCGTGCTGGCTGATGAGATCAACCGTGCCCCGGCTAAGGTGCAGAGTGCTTTGCTCGAGGCAATGCAGGAGCATCAGGTGACCATCGGCGAGAAGACTTTCACCCTGCCCAACCCGTTCCTCGTCATGGCTACTCAGAACCCTATCGAGCAGGAAGGTACCTATCAGTTGCCTGAGGCACAGGTCGACCGTTTCATGCTCAAGGTGATCATCGACTATCCGACGCTGGAAGAGGAGAAAGCCATCATCCGCGAGAACCTGCAAGGAAAGATGCCAGAGGTGCGTCCCGTGACGACGGCAGAGGAGATCATCCGTGCCCGCGAGGTGGTGAACATGGTTTATATCGACGAGAAAATCGAGCAGTATATTGCCGACATCGTCTTCGCGACCCGCTATCCCGAGCGCTATGGCATGCCCGAATTGAAGGACTTGATCACTTTCGGCGGCAGTCCGCGTGCAAGTATCAACCTCGCCAAGGCTGCCCGCGCCTATGCTTTCATCAAGCATCGCGGCTATGTGGTGCCCGAAGACGTGCGTGCCGTGGCTCACGACGTGCTGCGCCACCGCATCGGACTCAGCTATGAGGCTGAGGCTGCCAACGTCTCCAGCGAGGAGATCGTCAGCAAGATTGTCAATAAGATCGAGGTGCCTTGATCAAGAAGCTTAAAGAAGGAGAATTCGTGGACACTAACGAGATACTACAAAAGGTCAGAAAGATAGAGATCAAAGCCCGAGGATTGAGTCAGAACATCTTCGCGGGACAGTACCACTCTGCCTTTAAAGGCAAGGGTATGGCTTTCTCCGAGGTGCGTGAATATCAGTTCGGGGACGATGTCCGGGATATTGACTGGAACGTCACCGCCCGCTTCCACCATCCTTATGTCAAGGTCTTTGAGGAGGAGCGTGAGCTTACGGTGATGTTGCTCATCGATGTGTCGGGATCGCTGGACTTCGGTACGACACAGCAGATGAAGCGTCAGCTGGCCACAGAGATCGCCGCTACGATCGCCTTCTCGGCCATTGAGAACAACGACAAAATCGGTGTCATCTTCTTCTCCGACCGCATCGAGAAGTATATTCCGCCAAAGAATGGACGTAAGCACATCCTTTACATCATCCGTGAGATGCTTGACTTCCATCCACAGAGCACGCGCACGGACATCGGTATGGCTACGGCCTATCTCACCCGCGTGATGAAACGCCACTGCACTTCTTTCATCATCAGTGACTTCTACGACCGCAAGGACTTCACCAAAGAGATGGAGATTGCCAACCGCAAACACGATGTGGTGGCCATACAAGTCTATGATCCGCGTGCCAAACAGTTGCCCGACGTGGGACTGCTCAAGGTGATGGACGCCGAGACAGGCCATGAGATGTATATCGATACATCGAGCAGAAAACTCCGGCAGGCTCATACGCGATACTGGATTGAACGGGAAGATAAGCTCAACACGGTGTTTGCCAAGAGCCGCATCGACTGGACGGCAATCGCCACGAACGAAGATTTCACGAAAGCACTGATGCTGCTGTTCAAGCGCAGAGCATAATACCGATCGCATCTGTATAAAGATCAGGTCATACTGAAGAAAAGATCAATGGTGGCTGAGCGGAAGATCAGATCGTGCAAAAGGAAAGATCTATGGTGTTTGGGAGAAAAACCAGATCATAGTGAAGGAAAGACAAAAGGTATTTGAGAAAAGATTAGAAGAGTAGAGAATAGAGGTTATGACCAAAAAGATATGGCAATATGTTTTGACGTGCATGATGCTGTTGCTGTCACTCAACGCAGCGTCACAGGTCACCGTAGAGCAAAATGTGGACTCGGTGGGGATTCTCATCGGTGAACAGGCTCATTTGCAGCTTACCGTCACAATGTCCGCTGGCTCTACCATACAATGGCCCGCGTTGAAGGAACGCCAGATGGTAGTTCCGGGCGTGGAGGTCGTGAAGGTCGCCGACGCTGATACATTGTCGTCAAGTGGCAAGGAACTGAAGGTCTGCAAAGTCTACACGATCACCTCGTTTGACGAACATCTCTATTCCATTCCTCCTTTACCAGTCAAGGTCAACGGAAAAAACTATCAAGGCGGCGTCGCTGCCCTGAAGGTGATCACGATGAATGTCGACACGCTCCATCCCAACCAGTTCTTTCCGCCTAAGGACGTTCAGGACAATCCTTTCTCATGGGCTGAGTGGAGGCCTTATTTCTGGTTGTCGATATTGATGTTGCTGATCGTCCTCGTCATGGGGTATCTCTACATCCGTCTACGTAGCAACAAACCAGTGATCACACGTATTCGCATCGTGAAACACGTGCCCGCACATCAGCGTGCCCTGAATGCCATCAACAAAATCAAGGAAGAACGGCTCACTACCAGTGAGGATCAGAAGACCTATTACACGCAGCTCACCGATACGCTGAGGAAATATATCCAGGAACGCTTTGGCTTCAATGCCTTGGAGATGACTTCCAGCGAGATCATCGAAAGGCTCAATGATTCGGGTGACAAGAAGATGATTGACGAGCTCCGCGAGCTGTTCACAACAGCAGACCTCGTGAAGTTTGCCAAATACTCTACGCTTATCAACGAAAACGACCTCAACTTGGTGAATGCGATCAACTTCATCGACGAGACCAAGCAGGAGAACCAACCCACAGAGGAACGTATCGTGCCGCAGCTCACTGAGGGCGACAAGCGCACGCGACAGAACCGCATCACCATCAAGTCGCTGCTCTGGGCCTTGGGTATCATTGCTGCAGTCTGCCTGGTATATGTATGTTATCACGTATGGCTGCTGCTTGGATGAGCGATAATTAAAGATTGACGATCATGGAATTTGCTGATAAACAATATTTCTTACTGCTGTTGCTGCTCATCCCTTACGTCTTGTGGTATTTCCTTTACCGCAAGCGAGATGAGCCGACACTGCGTATGGGCGACACCTACGCCTATGAGAATGCGCCGAAGAGCTGGCGTGTGCGCCTCGTCAACGCCCCGATGCTCCTGCGTTGTGTGGTGTTTACGCTCATCGTCTTCATCTTGGCGCGGCCTCAGACCCATAACTCATGGGGACACAAACAGGTAGAGGGCATCGACATCATGCTGGCCATGGACGTGTCTACTTCCATGCTGGCGGAGGACTTAAAGCCAAATCGCATTGAGGCCGCCAAGGATGTGGCCGCCGAGTTCATCTCCGGCAGACCCAACGACAATATTGGTCTGACGATCTTCGCCGGTGAGGCGTTCACACAGTGCCCGATGACCACCGACCATGCGTCGCTGCTCAATCTGTTGCAAAGCGTGCGCACTGACATCGCTGCCCGTGGACTCATCCAGGACGGAACGGCACTGGGCATGGGACTGGCCAACGCCGTGTCACGACTGAAAGACTCTAAAGCCAAGAGCAAAGTGGTGATCTTGCTGACTGACGGTAGTAACAACATGGGCGACATCTCACCACTGACTGCTGCGCAGATCGCCAAGTCGTTGGGCATCAGAGTATATACCATTGGCGTGGGAACGAACAAGGTGGCTCCCTATCCCGTGCAGGTGGCAGGTACCGTGCAGTATGTCAACATGCCGGTGGAGATTGACACGAAGACACTCAGCGACATCTCGGCGATCACCGACGGCAATTTCTATCGTGCCACCAACAACCGGCAGCTGAAGCAGATCTATCACGACATCGACCAACTCGAGAAGACGAAGATGAACGTCAAGAAGTATTCGCGCTACTACGAGGCTTACCAGCCCTTCGCCATCGCAGCGGTCTTCTTCCTCCTGTTGGAGATTCTGCTGCGCAACACGGTTTTGCGTCGACTGCCTTAAAAGGTAACCTGCTGACGCCCCTATATATAATAAGGTGTAGGCAAGCTATGTTCATTGTGCATCGAACCTATGTTCATGACGCATCGAAGCTATCTTCATGGCGCATCGAAGCTATCTTCATGACGTTGGGAGCCTATCTTGCAGATGTAGTAAACTGAAAAGAAGAGAATCCAAAGGCTTAGGCCGAAGGAAAAAAGATAAACGAAAAGACAATGAGATTTGAAGATCCGACATACTTATGGCTACTCTGCCTGCTGCCTTTGCTGTTTCTGCTGAGGGTAGCAAGCCATTTCAAGCAGAGGAAACGGCTTCGCCGGTTGGGTGATCCTCAGCTGTTGCGGCAGCTCATGCCCGACGTTTCCAGGGCAAGGCGTGCGGTGAAGTTCTGGTTGATGATGGGTGCTTTGGCCATGCTGATCCTTGTTTTGGCACGTCCGCAAATGGGAACGCATGTGTCACACGACAAGCGTCAGGGCATCGAAGCCATCATCTGTATGGACATCTCCAATTCCATGCTCGCCGAGGATGTCGTGCCGAGCCGACTGGAAAAGAGCAAGATGCTCGTCGAAAACATGATCGATCACTTCACCAACGATAAGGTGGGTCTGGTAGTCTTTGCCGGTGATGCTTTCGTACAGCTGCCGATTACCGCCGACTATGTCTCTGCCAAGATGTTCCTGCAGGACATCAATCCTTCGCTCATTGCCACGCAAGGCACAGATATCGGTCATGCCATACAGTTGGCGATGCACAGTTTCACGCAGGCCAACAATATCGGACGCGCCATCATCGTCATCACCGATGGTGAAGACCACGAAGGTGGTGCTGAGGAAGCGGCTGCCGAAGCCAAGAAAAAAGGCATCAACGTGTTTATCCTTGGCGTCGGTGATCCTCATGGCGCACCGATCCCTACCGGCGACGGCTACATGAAGGATGCGTCAGGACAGACAGTGATGAGTGCGCTCAACGAGCAGATGTGCCGCAAAATAGCGCAAGCGGGCAGTGGCATGTACATACATGTCAACAACACGGCGGACGCTCAGAACGAGTTGAACAACGATTTGGTCAAACTGCAGCAAGGTACTACAGATGCTGTGGTTTATAGTGATTACAATGAGCAGTTCCAGGCTTTCGCCATCATTGCTCTGATCCTTCTCGTTGTGGATGTCTGTCTGATGGAGACACGGAATCCATTGCTGAAGAAGGTAACGATCTTTAAGAATAAAGGAAAGAGATAATGGACATACGTAAGTATATTCTTTTGATCCTGCTGGCTCTTGCCGGTGTCATGCAGATGCAGGCGCAGGCTGACCGGCAGTTCATCCGGAACGGTAATAAGCTCTACCGCCAACATAACTATGCCAAGGCTGAAACGGAATACCGCAAGGCCTTGAGCAAGAATGCACGCAACACGCAGGCTATGTATAATCTCGGTTGCGCACTGATGATGCAGCAGAAAGATTCCGCCGCCATCGTACAGCTGCAAAATGCCGGGCGCAGTGAGCAGTCACCGCGCCGCAAGGCAATGGCTTATCACAACATCGGTGTGATCTGCCAGCAACACCGGATGTATGGCGAGGCCATCGAAGCCTACAAAGAGAGCCTGCGCAATAATCCCGGCGACAACGAGACTCGCTATAACCTTGCCCTCTGCCAACGGCTTCAGAAAAAACAAAAGCAAAACGGAGGCAAAAACAATCAGAAGAACAAAAACAAGAAAGATAATAAGAAACAACAGAATAAGCAAAAGAACAATAAGCAGAACAAACAAGATCAGAACAAGCAGCAACAACAGCAGCCCAAGGAGCAGATGAGCAAAGACAATGCCCAGCAGTTGCTCAACTATGCCATCCAACAGGAGAAGGCTACGCAAGAGCGTCTGAAACGCAACGAACAGCAGCCGCAACGCAGAAGACTGCAACAAAACTGGTAATAAGTTTTCTTGATATCTGATAAGATGTACTTGATATGATGACGCGTCGAATACTTCACATATTTGTTTTCACCCTGATGTTGGCTGCCGTGGCACTGGCATCGCAGGCTCAGATTGCCGTCTCTGTCCCCTCGCATGTAGAGGCGGGAGAGAACTTCCGGTTGTCCTATACCATCAACACGCAGGATGTCGATGAGTTCCGGGCCGGTAACATTCCTGGCGGACTGGAGTTGATTGCCGGTCCTTACACTTCGCAGCAGTCGAGCTACCGCATGGTCAACGGTCATACGAGCAGTTCGTCATCCATCACTTTCACCTATACGCTCTATGCCGCCAAGGACGGCTCGTTCACGATTCCGCCTGCTCATGCGCGCATCAACGGGCGTATGGTAGCCTCGCGGGCTGCTAAGGTGGTGGTCAGCGGACGGGCTCACAACAGTGGCGGTGCACCGAAGATGCATGGTGAAGACGAGAGTCGCGAGCCAAGCATGGCGTCGGCAGGCAGCCGGATCACCGCCAACGACCTGTTTATCAAGGTCACTGCCAACAAGCGGCGGGTGCATGAGCAGGAGCCGATACTGCTCACCTACAAGGTCTACTCCCTTGTGGACCTGACACAGTTGGAGGGTAAGATGCCGGATCTCACCGGTTTCCACTCCCAAGAGGTGCCTCTGCCTCAGCAAAAAAGCTTCCATCTTGAGCGCGTCAACGGTAAGCCCTATCGTGCCGTGACGTGGAGCCAGTATGTCATGTATCCGCAGATGACGGGCAAACTCCAGATTCCGAGCATCACATTCAAGGGCATCGTGGTACAGCAAAACCGCTCCGTCGACCCGTTCGAAGCTTTCCTCAATGGTGGCTCCGGCTATGTCGAGGTGCACCGCAACATTGTGGCACCGGGACTGACCGTTCAGGTGGATCCCTTACCGGCCAAGCCTGCAGGCTTCTCCGGCGGCGTCGGCAAGTTCAATATATCCGCGCAACTCACCAAGAAAGAGGTGAAGGCCGGTGATCCCGTCACCCTCAGAGTGGTGGTAGGCGGTAATGGCAACCTCAAACTCATCAAGCAGCCCGAGGTCAACTTCCCTAAGGACTTCGACAAATATGACGCCAAGGTGACCGACAAGACCAAGCTGACATCCACCGGCGTGGGTGGCAACATGATCTACGACTTCCTTTTTGTGCCGCGCAACCAGGGCACTTACACCATCCCTTCGGTATCGTTTACCTACTACGACACCGACTTGAATGCTTATAAAACCATCAAGACACAGCCGTTCAAGCTGATTGTAGACAAAGGCGACGGCAACAGCACGTCGGCAGACTACGATGCTCAGAAGGCCAACGACATCCACGACATCATGTCGGGCAAGTGTGAGCAGCGTCAGGTCGGCAATTTCTTCTTCGGCTCCACGTCCTGGTGGATCTCGTTGCTCTTGCCGTTGATCGCCTTCATCGTGCTGTTGGTCATCTTCCGCAAGCGTGCCTTGGATCATGCCGATGCCGTGAAGATGCGTGGCAAGAAGGCCAACAAAATCGCGCGCAAACGACTGAAGAAAGCCAGCAAACTGATGTTCCAAGGCAAGAGCGAGGCCTTCTACGACGAAGTGCTCCGTGCACTGTGGGGCTATGTGGGCTATAAACTCAATATTGCAGTGGAACAACTCAACCGCGACAACATCACCGAGAAACTGCAAGGGCACCAAGTCGACGATGCCACCATCGGCAAGTTCATCTCAGCCCTCGACACATGCGAGTATGAGCGCTACGCTCCCGGTGATGCCTCCGGCAATATGGAGAAGACCTTCAACAGTGCGATGACCGCCATCGAGGAGATCGAGGAGGTGATGAAACGCAACGGTGGACGCAAGAAATAAGCGTTGGACTTTGTCCCAGAAGAAAACGATTAGGAAGAAATCATGATGAAGAAGCATATCTCAAACATAGGAAACAGCATCAGACGCCTGCTCGTGCTTGTGGCAGGCTTGCTGTCTGTCACACTGTCTTTTGCCATCACAAAGGACAATGCCGACACGGCCTATAAGCAAGGTAAGTATCAGCAGGCGATCATCGACTATCAGGAATTGCTGAAAGAAGGTGTGTCACCGGAGCTGTACTACAATCTTGGCAATGCCTACTACCGCAGCGACAACCTCGCGCAGGCCATTTTGGCTTATGAGCGCGCCGCGCAGCTGTCGCCGGGAAACAGCGACATCCGTTTCAACTTGCAGTTCGCGCGTGCCAAAACCATCGACAAGATCGTACCGGACAACGAGATGTTCTTTGTCACGTGGTACAAGCGTCTCGTCAACTTCACGAGTGTGGACAACTGGGCACGCACGGGCATCGTTGCCGTCGTGCTAGCTTTGCTGTTGATGCTGGCTTATCTCTTCGGTCCACAACTGCTGGTTCGCAAGATTGGCTTTTACGGCAGCAGCATTGCCTTGTTGTTGTTTGTTGTCACCACCTTCTTTGCCTGGCAGCAAAAACAAAACCTTGAACGCCATTGCGGAGCCATCATCATGGCACCGTCCGTGACGATCAAGAAGACACCCGTCGCTAATGGCACCGACGCTTTCGTGCTTCACGAAGGCACAAGAGTAGACATTACTGACAAGAGCATGAAGTCGTGGTACGGCATAAAAATAGGCGACGGGCGGGAAGGATGGATTCCTGCCTCGCAAGTAGAGATCATTTAATCGTTTCAGTTAGTCATGACATTGGACGGATTGATCGCTTTTGACCAGCACTTGCTGGTGATGCTCAATGGGAGTGATTCCATGTTTTGGGATCACTTCATACTCATTTTTACCAACGGCCTAACGTGGGTTCCCTTGCTCTTCACCCTTTTCCTACTTGTGATGAAGAACAATGAGACGATGGTGCAGATCGGTCTTGTGGTAGGCTGCGTGTTGTTGGGCGTTTTCCTCTCCGGTGGCATCAATGGCATGATCATCAAACCTTTGGTAGCGCGGCTACGTCCTTGTGACGACCCAATGCTGAAATATACCGTCGATGTGGTGAACAACTACCGTGCGTCAGGGTTTAGTTTCTTCTCCAATCATGCTGCCAACACCATGGCGATCGCCGTGTTTATGATGTGGCTTGTGCGCAGTCGTCTGCTGAGCCTTACGCTCCTCTCTTGGTCCCTGCTCAATGGCTGGTCACGTATCTACCTCGCCCAGCACTATCCCTTGGATGTTGTCGTGGGCTGGCTGTGGGGAGCGATGATGGGCAGCGTGGCTTATTATGTTTTCTACAGACTATATAATAAGGTGAGCCCGCCCGTCAACTACATCTCATCACAGTATACCACCACAGGCTACAGCAACGTCGACATTCACAATGTCATGCTTGTGCTCACGCTCACGATCTGTGTGGCTATCATCTGCGCACTCTTGACCATGACAGGCAGCTATTGACTTTCATCCTTTACTTATCAGTATTATACACAACGACAATGGATACAAAACATATACATATCAGTGATTATAACTACGACTTACCCGACAGTCGTATTGCCAAGTTCCCGCTGAAAGAGCGTGACCACAGCAAATTGCTTATCTACGACCACGGTACGGTCAGCGAAGATATTTTCTACAATCTGCCACAGCACCTTCCTGCCGGTGCGCTGATGGTTTTCAACAACACCCGCGTTATTCAGGCGCGCATGCACTTCCGCAAGGAGACCGGTGCGCTCATCGAGGTTTTTCTCATGGAGCCTGCTGAGCCTGCCGACTACGAGCAGATGTTCCAGACAACCGGAAAGTGCAGCTGGCTGTGCATGGTCGGCAATCTGAAGAAGTGGAAAGAGGGTACGCTCCACCGCGACTTTGAGATCAAGGGCCACAAACTCACCCTCAATGCCACAATGGACCGCAGCCGTACGGCTGAGAAGAGCGGTGGCACCAACTATTGGGTCGACTTTGAGTGGGACAACGACCAGGTCAACTTCGCCGACATCCTTGAGGCTGTGGGGGAGCTGCCCATCCCTCCCTATCTCAACCGCGAGACGCAGGAGAGCGACAAAACCACTTACCAGACCGTCTACTCCAAGATCAAAGGCAGTGTGGCTGCACCGACGGCAGGACTGCACTTCACCGACCGCGTGCTCAAAGACGTCGACGCGCATGGCATCATCCGCGATGAGGTCACGCTGCATGTTGGTGCCGGAACCTTCAAACCCGTGAAGTCTGAAGAGATAGAAGGCCATAATATGCACACGGAGTACATCGTCGTCCATCGCCATACCTTTGAGCATCTCCTTGAGCATCAGTGTCGGGCCATCGCTGTGGGCACCACGAGCGTGCGCACCTTAGAGAGCCTTTACTATATGGGCGTGAAGGCTTTGACCCATCCCGACATCTCGGAGGAAGAGCTGCACGTCAATCAGTGGGAGCCCTACGACCTGCCGCATGACGAACAGGGGCTCGTGATCGTCGACGGAAACAGCGTCACGGTGGAGCAGTCCATCCGTGCCCTTCTCGACTATCTCGATCGCGACGGCCTGGAAGCCCTCCATTCCAGTACTCAGATCATTATTGCTCCGGGCTACACCTATAAGATTGTGAAGATGCTCATCACCAATTTCCATCAGCCTCAGAGCACGCTGCTGCTCTTGGTCAGTGCCTTCCTTCATGGCGACTGGCGCAAGGTCTACGACTATGCCCTCAGCCATGACTTCCGCTTCCTGAGCTATGGCGATTCCAGTTTGTTAAAAGTTTAAGTATATGAAGATAGGAGACAAAGTAAGTTTTCTCAGTGAGGTCGGCGGCGGAAAGGTAGCCGGCTTCCAGGGCAAAAACATCGTGTTGGTAGAGGACGAGGATGGTTTTCAGATCCCCATGCCCGTCAATGAGGTCGTCGTCGTCAAACAGGACGACTACACCACCGCCAATGTCATCAACAAACGCGCCGAGGCTGAGGAGCACCGGGCTGAGGAGACACCGCTCAACCGTGGCGGACGCTCCGTCAAAGCCATGATGCAAGACGGTCAGGACGAGGAAGTGGACATGACGGTCGAGGACACTGTCGACGACACCAAAGAGGTCACTTACCGGCCGCAGGCCGTGGAGCGGCAGGGCGGCAACCAGCTTTCGGCTTATCTCGCCTTCGTTCCAGAAGATGTCAAGGAACTCATCAACAACCCGAAGTTCACGGTCAACCTTGTCAACGACTGCAACTATTATCTGAAATATACCTATCTCCAGGCCGAGGGCAACAGCTGGACAGTGCTCTCTGAAGGTGAGGTGGAACCCAACACTGTGCTTTTCCTTGGAGAGCTCGGCCGTGAGGATGTCAACCATCTCGACCGTGTGGCAGTGCAGCTCATTGCCTACAAGCGTGAGAAGCCGTTTATCCTCAAGCCCACTGTCGACGTTCAGCTGCGTCTCGACCCCGTGAAGTTCTATAAAGTGCATACGATGCAGGTCACCGACTTCTTCGAGTCTCCCTGTCTGCTCTACACACTGGTGGAGAACGACAAAGTTGCGCGGCCGCTCGTCCTTGACGCAAAGCGACTCAAGGAGGAGATGTACGCCGGCAAGCAAACCGACGCTGCTGCTCAGGCTCCTACCGCCAAACAGCGTGAGCAACTGGTGAGCCGCTACACCGACGACCAGAGCAAGGGCAACAAGCGCAACTCGCCTTATATCCGCCATCGCGGTCTTGACGACGCACTCGTCGTCGACTTGCATGCTGAGGAAATCCTCGACACCACGCAGGGAATGAAGCCTGGTGAGATCCTCGACTATCAGCTCAAGGTCTTCCGCGACACGATGAACGCTCATCTGAACCACAAAGGCCAGAAGATCGTCTTCATCCATGGCAAGGGCGAGGGCGTGCTGCGCCGTGCGCTCATCAACGATCTCACCTACCGCTACAAGAAATGCACCTACCAGGACGCCTCGTTCCAGGAATACGGCTACGGTGCCACCATGGTCACCATCAACTCTTAAACGCAAGCAAAATGGAATACGGATATATCAAGGTGGCCTCGGCTGTGCCTCTTGTCAGCGTTGCCAACTGCAACGAAAACGTCAAAAACATAGAGACGCTCATCGCACAGGCCGAAGGACAGGGCGTGGAGATCATCGTCTTTCCGGAGCTGTGCCTCACCGGCTATACCTGTCAGGATCTCTTCCGGCAACATGTGTTGCTCGACGCTGCCGAGGTGGCGGTGATGAAACTTCTTGAGTTCACCAACCAACTCGACATCATTGCCATCGTCGGAGCACCCGTGGCGGTGGGAGATCTGTTGCTCAACTGTGCCATCGTCATTCAGAAAGGTCATGTGCTCGGCATTGTGCCGAAGACATACTTGCCCAACTACAGTGAGTTCTACGAGAAACGCTGGTTTGCTTCCGCTCAGGATCTGCGTTCCTGCACGTTCCATTTTGCGGGTCATTCCGTTTCCATCACCTCATCGCCACAGCTCTTCCGCACCATGGACGGCGTGACCTTTGGCATAGAGATCTGTGAGGACGTATGGGCACCGACGCCACCGAGCAACCATCTTGCACTGGCAGGTGCCGACATCATCTTCAATCTCAGTGCCAGCGACGAGCTGATCGGTAAGCACGACTATCTGCTCAGCTTGCTCAGCAACCAAAGCGCACGCACCATGAGCGGCTATGTCTACAGTAGTGCGGGCTTTGGCGAAAGCACACAGGACGTCGTTTATGGCGGCAATGCGCTGATCTATGAAAATGGCAAGCTGATCGCCCAGGGAGAGCGATTCTCTTTGCAGCCACAGTTGCAGACGGCACAGATCGATGTGGAATACCTGCGCTCGGAGCGACGGATGAACACGACGTTTACCAACGCTCAGCGCCGGATGATCAACGAAGACATTCGCTTTATCGATGCCGACGTTGTCGACCATCACGATTTCGTGTTGGAACGTACCGTCAATCCGCATCCTTTCATCCCACAGAGCGATGACATGGAGCGGTCGTGCAACGAGATCTTCTCTATTCAGGTCATGGGTCTGGCACGTCGTATTGTCCACACTCATGCCAAGACTGTAGTCGTCGGCGTGAGTGGCGGGCTGGATTCTACACTGGCCTTGCTGGTATGCGTGAAGACCTTCGACAAGCTCGGCATGGACAGAAATGGCATCGTCGGCGTCACCATGCCGGGCTTTGGTACCACAGACCGCACCTATAACAATGCAGTCAGCCTGATGAACTCTCTGGGCGTGACCATCCGTGAGATCAGCATCGCCAAGAGTGTCACACAGCACTTCGAGGACATTGGCCACGACATGCAAGTGCATGATGTCACTTACGAAAACGGGCAGGCACGCGAACGCACCCAGATTCTCATGGATCTCTCCAACCAGCTTGGCGGTCTCGTCATCGGCACCGGTGACCTCTCGGAACTCGCTTTGGGATGGGCTACCTACAATGGTGACCATATGAGCATGTATGGTGTCAACGCCTCTATCCCCAAGACACTCATCAAGTATCTTGTGGAGTTTGTTGCCAAGACCGTTGACGACAAGAGCGCCTCGACGCTCTTCGACATCATCGCCACACCGATTTCGCCCGAACTGATTCCCGCCGACGAGCACGGCAACATCAAGCAGAAGACCGAAGACCTCGTGGGACCCTACGAGCTCCACGACTTCTTCCTCTACTATTTCCTGCGTTGCGGCTTCAGTCCCCGCAAGATCTTCATGCTGGCCTGCCATGTCTTCGACGGTACGCATCCCCAGAAAGGCGTGTCGATCTATTCCGAGGAGACCATCCGTCACTGGCTTCGCACGTTCTGCCGCCGCTTCTTTGCCCAGCAGTTCAAGCGCTCCTGCCTGCCCGACGGACCTAAGGTGGGCTCCGTCAGCCTCAGTCCGCGTGGTGACTGGCGAATGCCTACCGACGCCCAGTCGGCATTATGGCTGGAAGAATAACCATTTGTCAGATAATAAAATCGTAAGAGAAGTCAATAGGAAAAACATTTCCTGCTGATGCCATAAAACCAAGAAAGCCCCAAGCAACCGGATTTGATGGTTGCTTGGGGCTTTCGTTATTGTCACGAAGGGTTATTTTGCATTGAAGATGAACGGCAGCGCCAGACCGTTGGCGAGCAGATTCGTTCCACCTGTGATATTTTCGTAATCAAGGAAGACACCACCTAAGACAATTTGCAGACCAAGGCTTTTTCCACTCTTCACACCATAGGAATTGGGATATCCGGCGTAGAAGGCCAGTGTGATCGTGTGGGGCTTTCCGTCAGCCGTTGTGCTGAAAGTCAGTTTCTGAGGCTGGATGTGGAACGTCACCGGAGAGAGACCGTAGAAAAGAGTATAGCATTTCAGGATCTGTGCCGGAGCATTTTCCAGACATGTCTTGGCTGTCGCGTCTTGCACGAAATGTGCGATGGAGTTGACACGGAAGTTGTAGACCGTCACCGTAGAGTCTGTCTCAAAGTTCACCATTGCAGCTACGGAGTCTACTTTGGCTGGCTTTGTGGTGAAGATAGAGTCGTAGTAGACCAGCAGCCCATTATGCTCTCCAGCTACGGACAGATAGGCAGAGTGCTGCTCTTCGCGCGACAGTCCGCTGTCGTCGTCATCGTCGCTTAAGCAAGAAGTCATCGTCAGTGCTGCGATCATGCACAGCAACAATGTCAGGATTGAAGTCTTTTTCATTTTACTTTATTATTGATTTGATTGAATGTTTCTAATATTGAAATGCAAAGATAAGGAAAAACTTGCATGTGAGGAAAGAAAAAACAAATAAAAAATCCGTCCGCCAGGCATAAAGCTCGGCAGACGGACTATAGTCTTTTTTGTTGTGTCAGTTACCTATTTTGTCGTATAGATCCAGTAAACAAAGCACATCAAAGCGATGGCAAAGACAGTAAGGACAACGGAGAGGATCTTACCGGTCATAGCCCTCAACTTGATGCTTCTGAAAGCCTTTTGCTTGCTCACCTCGGACTGATCGACGTGATGATGATGGTGATGATGTTCGTGATGATAATGTTGATGTTGCGTTGATGTAGATGTCGATTCTTGTGTTGAAGCCATATAAATTATTGAATTAGAAGCGGAAGTCAAGCTGTACATCGATCATATTGTAGTTGGGCTTGGGCAGATTACGGTCGTTGACGCGCATATATTCCGCATTGAGTTGTACGTTTTTGTTGAACAGATAATTGAAGCCGGCCTCATACTGCGTGCGGCTTGATCCCCACTCAGCAGACTGGCGGTAGAGGTCGTAGCGGGCTTTGGCATAAAGCTTCTTGCCGACTACAGGGGCGATGACCAGTGCATAGTAGGCATCAGCCTTGTTGCCAAGGGCTTCGTTGACGGTGCAGTCCGTAGTGCTGTTGCCGTTGGACTCCGAAACCTTGAAAGCCTTTCCGGTGGAGTGGACATATTCCGAGCGGAATGTCCAGTCCGAAACTTTGTACTCGGCCGAGATGGCATAGCGGTGCTGCGGCAGTTTGCGCACCTGGCTCTTGTGCTCTCCGCTTTCATCGGTCCAATTGCCTTTGCGTGCATAGGAACCTTCACTGCCAAAGACACCGAGGCGCATTCCGGCAACGGGCATTACCCAGATGCCGCCGATCACGTCTTTTTGCTGGTCTACATCCTTGGTGTTGATACCCTGACCATTGTAGACGCCTACCTGATAGTGCAGCAGATTGCGCTTGTGAGCATTGGGCAGGAAGTCGCCCTGCACCTGTACACCGATGTCACGTCCGTTGCTGGCTTTGACACCGCTGCGGTCAGAGAAATAGCTGAGCTTGTTGATGGCTTGGGAATAGCTGAAAAATCCCTGCTCAATAGGATGCATGGGATTCTCAAAGGTGAAAGCACGCTTGAACTGACCAACCTTGACTTTGAAGAAACCATATTTCTGCCATTCGGTGAACGCGTCGACCACACGTGGGGAGTTGCCCAGTGTGGACGTGTTGCCGTTGAACTGCAGCTGCACTTTCCAATACCAGTCGTGCTGGATGCGTCCTTCGAGGGCGATACGGCCCAGACGCAGGTTAAACGAGTTGGACTTAGCATTCTCTTGGTCACTATATTGATATTGTGTCATCACATAGCCCGAGAGCTTCACGTCGTTGATCCATTGTGGCAACTTGGTTTCAGCTTGAGCCATTGAGACAAAGCCAAAAGACAGCAGTGCCGCAGCAATTAGTTTCTTCATACTATATAGTGTTTTTGTCTTTTGTGAACAGATCCTTTATAGACCCAACATGGTTTAGAAGGTGGGCCGGTTGATAAGAAGTAATTATTTGTGCAAAATTAATTAAATTATAAGAGGAATGCCTCATTAGATCAAAAAAAATAGATGGGCGGGCAAATAAAACTGATTTTGTTTGGCAGAATGAAATATTTATCGTATCTTTGCACCCGCAATTCAGAAATCAACTTGCTAAGCATTGTTTGCCGGATCGCATGTTGGTTTGAAAGGCAAAGCGGGGTGTAGCGCAGTCCGGTAGCGCTCCTGGTTTGGGACCAGGTGGTCGCAGGTTCGAATCCTGTCGCCCCGACACAAAGAGAGCTTCTCGTTATGAGAGGTTCTCTTTTTTGTTTCTGTATGTTTCTATGAAGGCTGCCCTTTTTCGTTGTCTTGTGACCGGTCTGCTGATGCAAGTCTGGTATGTTTGCTACTGTTTGCGGTGTGCTTCAATATTTGTTGGACGACTGTTCAATAAACTGACAATTTACGGCCTCTGAGAATCGAAAAATCAAAAACGGGGGAGGAGTTGTGCTCAAATTCCGCCATTTTGAGCTTGTTTTTATAATTGTTTGTCAATCAGTGTATTATGATTTTTAAGAAGAAAAACGAAATGACAGTCGCAGTCATCTCAGTTGTTTTACAATGTCAGAACAGTTGTTTGTGGTCATCATCTCGGTTGTTTTATCGGGTAAAACCATTGAGATGATGACCACAAACAACTGTTTTCTTGCTCTCAAACAATGGAAGAAAGCGTGAAAACATTGTTTTTTGGGCTATTCTCTGCCATATAAAGCTCGCGAAGGCAGGTTTTGAGTGTTCGTTCTTCTCTAGAAGGTGAGCTCTCCGTGATGTGTTTTTGTTAAGAAAAATAAGGTTGCATGAAGAGGAAAGTAACCATTCCACACCCCGTGCCACATGTTTTTTATATCTTTGCGGGGTTAGGGCGGGGATAAACCCCGCCCCTACGTTCTCACCGCCTGCCGTGCTGTTAATGGGGTAATACCACCCAAACGATGTGGATGCTATCCATCGAAAGGAATTCGCTGAATAGTCACAAAGGACATATTTCAGTTCTTTCAGTAGCTTTATGTCGTTTTATTCCTCTTCGCGCTTCTCGATGTCTTGCATCAACTTCACGGCATCGACGTACTGTTCGATACCTTGCGCCACCTCCTGTGCGGCTTTCATGGCGAGGACGACGGTCTGTGGACGGTGCACGACGTCGCCGCCGGCAAAGACGCCACGCCGCGTGGTCATGCCGAAGGGACGCTCCAAGATCTTGACATAGCCTTTCTCGTCGACCTCGATGCCGTCTGTGGTAGACACGATGCGGTTGGCAGGGCGCGAGCCGATGGCCAGGAAGATGCGGTCGAAAGGTTCCTCACGGTCACCGTCTTCGGTATGTACGGTCACGCTACCCAGTCTGCCGGGCTCACCGGCAATAAACTCCGTGACGCTGGACTTCCACCAGAATTTCACGCCCTCTTTGACGGCTTCGTCATATTCGCTTTGTATGGCAGGCATCTCTTCCTGCGTGCGTCGGTAGATGACCGTCACTTCGGCACCCAAGCGAATGGCAGTGCGGGCAGCATCCATGGCAACGTTGCCGCCACCGATGACGCCGACACGTTCTCCGGCACGCAGCGGCACCATATTGCGGGCGATGGCACCTTCCTGGTAAGCGTTGAACTGATGGAGCAAGTAGGTCGACTGGCTCACACCGTGGAGCTTGGCTCCCGGCACGTCGTCCATGTTCTGTGGCACAGCGGTTCCCGTGCCCATGAAGATAGCGTCGAAGCCATGCGCGAAGAGATAGTCGACGGTGATGCCGTTCTCGCCCACCATGGTGTTGGTGATGAAGTTGACACCGAGCTCGGCAATCTTTTCAATTTCTGCTCTTACCACCGCCTTGGGCAGACGGTATTCTGGAATGCCGAACATCAGCACGCCGCCGGGCTCCTCAAGGCCCTCGTAGATCGTCACGGCGAAACCTTTGCGGGCCAGGTTGCCCGCAACGGTGAGTCCGGCAGGTCCCGATCCGATGACGGCGATATTGCCACGCGTCTTTTGTGGCAGCTTTTCGCGTTGCAGGCGCATCTGTGTGTCGAAGTCAGCGATGAAAGCCTCCAGGCTGCCGATCTTCACGGGGTTGCCTTTCTTGTTGAGCACGCAGTGACCCTGGCATTGCTTCTCGTGTGGGCAGACGCGTCCGCAGATTGCAGGCAGGTTCGACGTCTCGTTGATGATGGCCATAGCGTCTCCGAGGTTGCCCTTGGAGAGTTGATGGATAAACGAGGGAATGTCATTGCCGATGGGACAGCCCTTGCGGCACATTGGCACCTTGCAGTGGAGACAGCGCTTGGCCTCAGTGATCGCTTCCTGCATCGTCAGGGGCTGCGGTGTGCTATAGTCGATTTGCTCTTTCTTCATGTTGTTACGATGTTTGTAGAGATTGGTTGTGGTTATTAAAAGCTTGTTTTGTCAGATAGACTTTACAAAAGTACGTATTATATCCTTATGCATTATAATATTCATTAAAAAATTAAATAAGATTAACCTCAAGACGAGATGAAGTGACGATTCACCGAATACAGGCGAAAGGCAGAAAAAATAAAAAGCTAACGCAGCAAAAGTCTACTTCTGACGAATCACAACTTACTAACTTCTCCATCGGTAGTGACATCATCCAGTAGGGGCAGGGTTTATCCCTGCCCTAACCCCCTTGACAGTAATCATTCCACACCCGTGCCATATGTTTGTATATCTTTTGCGGGGTTAGGGCGGGGATAACCCCCGCCCCTACATTCTCACCACCTGCCGCACCGTTAACGGGGTAATACCTCCCAAACAATGTGGATGCTATCCACCAAAAGTCTACTTCTGACGAATCTCTACTTATTGACTTCTCCATCGGTAGTGACATCATCCAGTAGGGGCGGGGTTTATCCCCGCCCTAACCCCTGTGACAGTAATCATTCCACCCCCGTGCCATCTGTTTATATATCTTTTGCGGGGTTAGGGCGGGGATAACCCGAGGCTGCTGCCAAACTCCCTTTAAAAAGAGGGCGGATATGCATTTATTGGGGCGTGCAACTTATGGGAACTCAGAAACAGACCAGGCCAAAATTGGAAAAAAGAAATCGCTGGCGGATTTTAAT
>NZ_VUNG01000024.1 GCF_009695775.1 Hallella mizrahii
GCAAACAAAAGGAATTATACGACATTGTGTTGCAAAATGACGCTAAAAAATAACGCGTCTTGAGAGAACTGTATCTAACTGACCATAAAATCGGTCTTGGGTGGCGCAAAATAGGAAAACAGGAAAGGTAATAAATGTTGCTTCTGCCACAAACAAAAAAATCCCAAGCATGGGACTCGCGTCTCAAAGCTTGGGATCTTCTATAATGATTGGCAGGTTAATTATTATCTTGACTGTCGATAGCCTTGATTTTCTGGCGCACGAGCTCAGCGTCATCTTTGAGTCGCTGCACTTTACGGTTCATCTCGTCAACAAGGCTGTTGCCTTTCTTACTTGAGATATTCAAGAAGCCGAGGTTGTTTTCATAGGTGGCAATCTCTTGCTTGAGCTGCTCATAGCGGCGGGCCAGACGGCCACGCTCGTTGTCCACGGCATCCTCGCCACGCTTGGCCACGTTGCGGAGGTTCTGTTTGAAGTTATCAAGACGGCGGCGGGCCACGGATACATGCAGGTCGCTATAGATCTTGTCCAGCACATCGTGGTACTCCTTGAAGATCTTATCTTTCTCCTTGAAAGGCACATGGCCGACAGCATTATATGCGTCGACAAGTTCCTGAACCTTGTCCTGTGCGTCTTCTACGCCCTTCTCTGCAAGTTCCTTGAGCTGAGCGATGATATCACGTTTCTTTTGCAGGTTGGCTTTCTCCTCAGTACGGGTGCCGGCATGAGCGGCGTTGCGTGCATCGAAGAAATGATTGCAAGCCGTGAGGAACTCGTTCCACAGCTGGTCACCGAGCTTCTTTGGCACGGCACCGATGGTCTTCCATTCCTTTTGCAGAGCAACAAACTTATCACCCGTAGCCTTCCAGTCAGTGGAGTCGGTCATTTCCTGAGCCTTCTTGATGAGCTCGCGCTTCTTCTCTGCGTTGGCAGCAAACTGCTGCTTAAGCTGTTTGAAGAACTCACTCTTGCGGCTGAAGAAGTCGTCACAGGCGGCACGGAAGCGCTCAAAGATCTTCACGTTCATCTTCTGTGGCGCAAAGCCGATGGTCTTCCACTCCTGTTGCAAGGCGATGATAGCCTTGGAGTGTTTCTCCCAATCACCAATGCCTTTATTTTCTTCTTTGGCTAAGGCTTCCACCTTCTCACAGAGCTCCGTCTTCTTGGCGAGATTCTCTTCTTCTTTGGCACGAAGCTCTTCAAAGTGCTGCTGGTGTTTCTTGTTGATGACCGTGCTGGCAGCCTTGAAGCGCGCCCAAATCTGTTCACGCAGATCTTTGGCGACAGGTCCTATCTCGCGATACTGTGCGTGCAACTCCTGCAACTGATGGAAGGCACTGACCACGTCGGGCTCCTTGTCCAAAGCCTCTGCTTCCTCACAGAGTTTTGTCTTGGCTTCGAGGTTCTTCTTAAAGTCGTACTCACGCGCTTCGCGGTTGAGGTTGAGCAAGTCATAGAACTGCTCTACATAGAGTTGGTAGTTGCGCCACACCTCATTGGCTTTCTCCGGCGGCACAGACTTGATCTCCTTGAACTCCTTTTGCAGTTCCTTGAACTCATTATAGTTTTTGTTGGCTTCCTCGGGAGAGGTAGCCATTGCCTTTATCTTCTCTATGATATCGAGCTTACGTTGCAGATTGGCCTGTTTTTCAGCCTCCTGCTCTTGGAAAGCCTTGGCGCGCTTCTCCTTGATGATCTGCATCTCTGCCTTGAAAGTCTCCTCGTCGTCATCGGGCAGAACCTGATATTTCTCAGGATCGCCGCCGGCTTCGAGATAGTCTTTCTGCCGTTTCTCGCGCTCGGCAATGTGGAATCTATAGAAGGAAGACTTCAAGTGCTCCACTTCATCCTTATCGGGCTTGTCCTCGTTGCGAGCAATCTCCTTGATTCTTTCGAGCACTTCCTGCTTAGAGGCATAGGCCTTGTGAGCAGGCTGACCGGCGGAACTGTCACCATTCTGATCCGTTGCCGAGGCTTCAGCCTTTTGTGGCTTATCTTCCTGGCTTTGGCTATCAGCCGACTGTTCCTGGTTTGTAGACGCTTCCTGCTGCACTGTCTCAGACGATTCTGCGGCAGGCTTCTCAGTGGCAGCCTCTGTGTTTTCTACATTCTCGTCCTGTGCCTGCACAGCATTCTGTTCGCCTTCCGTGGCTCCTTGGGCCAGGCTCTTATCCTGCTCCAAGGCGTTTTCTTGAGAGTCCATCATTACACCGTTTTAAGTTTATGATTCGGTTTATCACTTGCCTCTCCCCCGCCTCTATAAATAGACAACAAGGGGAGCAGACAACACATGCTATTTGATATTATTATGCAAACTTAAACAAAAAAACTGTAATTCCAACAAAAACCACCGTTTTTTTACGAAAAAACTTAAGTTTGCCGCCGTATAGCGCATCAAAGGAGCCGCTTTCGTTTCAAATACCACAGGCTGATAGCGGTCACAACAACAGATATGGCGATGGTGATGACAAAGCCATAGCGCGAAGACTCAAGCCCATTGACAACGTTCATACCATAGAAACTGGCGATGAGCGTAGGGAACATCAGCACGATGTTGATCGACGAAAGGTTACGCATCGTGGTGTTCATATTGTTGTTGATGACGCTCTGATAGGTATCCATCGTCGACTCCAGAATATTGGAATAGATGTTGGTGGTCTCACGCGCCTGGGTCATCTCGATGCTGACATCCTCGATAAGGTCGGCATCCAACTCATCGACTTGCAGTTTGAACTTCAGTTTCTGCAGCAGGTTTTCATTTCCACGGATGGAGGTAATGAAGAAGGTCAACGAGTCTTGCAGCCTTGACAGTCCGATCAAGCTCTCGTTGTTGATCTCGCTGTCGAGGTTGTGCTTAGCCTTTTCGATAAGGGTGTTGATCTGCTTCAACCGTTTCAGATACCACACGGCACTGGAGAGGAAGAGACGGAAGATCATGTCGACATAGTCGGTGAAGCCTTCGCCGCGTTTCTGCTGATAGCTGACGAAGTCGATCATCATGTTCGTCTCGTAGAAGCAAACGGTGATGGTCACATCGCGCTTATGGATGATGCCAAGCGGCACTGTAGTATAAGGAGTACGGCTTTTCACCTCCTTGACGTAAGGAATACGCAAAATGATGAGCATCCAACCATCGTCGTACTCATAGCGGGCACGCTCATCCGTATCACTGATGTCGCTAAGGAAATAGTCGGGAATATTAAATTTGTCCACCAGTTCGCGCTGGTCATCGTCGGTGGGGCACGTTACTTGAATCCAGCAGTTGGGCTGCCACTCCTGGAGGGCGCTCAGCTTTTTCTCAATGTTCCAATATGTTCTCATTGTAGCCAATCTCCATGATAAGAAGTGTGGGGACTGACTCTCCGAGTCGAATCCTCACGTTAACACTTGAAGTTTTCCGCGTGATAATCGTCCATAAATTGATGAATATTGATTAACTGACTGCAAAATTAGAAAAAATAAGTGAGTGAGCCAACGATTTAATATTCTTTTTGATGACAAAGATGCCAAAAGCAAGACAAGAAGACATGCTTCTTTTAGTTTAGACATAAAGACATAATGGACGTGTCCTTTTTTTAGACATAAAGACATAAAAGACATATTCTTCTTTACTTTAGACATGAAGATGTAATAGACGTATTCCTTTTTTTAGACATAAAGACATAAAAGACATATTCTTCTTGTTTAGACATAATGACATATTTCATTATACATAAAGACAAATAAGACATAAAGACAAAAAAGAAAATATGTTCTTTATGTCTTTATGTCTTAAAAAAGGACTTGTCCTTTAGAATATGTCTTTTATGCCTTTATGTCTTATAAAGAAAACATGTTCTTTATGTCTTAAAAAGAACTTGTCTTTATCGTCTACTTCTCTGGAACTTGCTCGAGTACTGCTGTCAGCAGCTTCCAGAAAGGCTCTGCTGTAGCGATTTCGAAACGCTCGTTGACGGTGTGGGGGCTGCGGAGCGTAGGACCGAGAGAGACTACCTCCATATTGGGGTACTTCTCCAGGATCACCGAGCACTCCAGTCCGGCATGATCCACGACGACCGTTGCGTCCTTGCCGTTCTGTTCTTTGTAGACTTTGCAAAGCAACTTCAGCAGAGAGCTGTCGGGGTTAGGATCCCAACCACCGTAGGAACCAGAGAACTCTACCTTCATCCCAGCCATAGAGAACACGCTCTCCAACTGTGTAGCGACATACATTTTCATATCCTCACGGCTGGAGCGAGCCAGGATCTTGATGGCGACCTTCCCCTCACCAATAGAGATGATGGCGAGGTTTGAAGAAGTCTCCACTACGTCAGGCTTGACAGGAATGAAGCGCACCACGCCGTTGTGGCAACCATAGATGGCGTCCACAAGGTTGTCCTGAATCTCTTCCGGCACCAGAGTAGCAGGCTTGTCAACGTCTTCGCAGAAGAACTGCACGTTGCTCTCGATAGTCTTGAACTCATCCTCAATGGCCAGCCGCTGTTTCTCTACCATCTGCTTCAGTGCCTCCACATTGGCTTTTGGCAAAGCAAGCACCACCTCAGCATGAGAAGGAATGGCATTGCGCATGTTGCCGCCTTCCCAACTGGCCAGACGGGCAGCAAGTTCGGCAATAGCCTCACGCACGAGACGCACCATCTCCTTATTGGCATTGGCGCGACCAGCATTGATTTCCAGACCAGAGTGTCCACCACGCAATCCCTTCAAGGTCACCTTAACGGCAGCTTCCTGATCGTTTTCCACTTCCTGATATTGCATTGTTGCGGTGATATCGATACCGCCTGCGCTACCGATACAGAAGTTGCCCCATGTCTCTGAGTCAAGGTTGAGATAGTAGTCAGCATTGAGTTCTCCCTTGGGCAACTCATTGGCTCCGTACATACCCGTCTCCTCGTCACGTGTAATCAAAGCCTCCAAAGGTCCGTGCTTGAGATCGTTGCTCTCGAACACGCCCATGATGGCAGCCACACCGATACCGTCGTCAGAGCCAAGCGTTGTGCCTTTGGCGTGTACCCATCCGTCCTCGACATAGGTCTCAATCGGGTCTGTCTCGAAGTTATGCTTGCTGTCAGGAGTCTTCTGTGGCACCATATCCATGTGAGCCTGCAACAGTGTAGTCTTACGGTTCTCATAGCCTGGGGTAGCCGGTTTGCGCATGACGATATTTCCACCAGCGTCCTTGAAGGCCTCTACGCCGATTTTGGCTGCAAAGTCGAGAAGGAACTGCTGTACTTTCTCCAAGTGACCCGACGGACGTGGCACCTGTGTCAGTGCGTCAAAGTTGCGCCAGATGGCTGCTGGCTGCAGATTGCTGATTTCACTCATAATATTACGTTTAATGGTTACAATAAATATTTTATCTATTCACTGATAATTGTCTCTTGCTTGTTGCTCGTCTTTTTCTTCGTGAAGCTTAATGCCATCCATCCATAGATGCCGATGACCACGACGAGCAAGGTCTGGATGCTGTGGACGATGAGCACGAAATTCAAGGCTGCCGTAGACGCCACGCCATAGAGAATGAGCATAGTTTTCACCGCAAAATGCCATGGGCCGGCACCGTTGGGCGTGGGCACGATGACAGCAATACTGCCGACGATGAATGTGACCATCGCGCAGGCGAAACCCAGATGACGGGTCGCCCCGAAGCAGAAAAAGGTGAGATAATAGTGGAGGAAATAGCATGCCCAGATAGCAACGGAGTAGAAGATAAACAGTGGCACATTCTTGACATAGCGCACCGACATCACTCCCTGCCACAGTCCATGGAAGAGCTCCTTCACCTTATTATATATAGACATCTTTCTGAGCAGCACCCAGAGAAGTATCACCACGGCGACACCGCATATCATTGTCACCAACCAGCCGGTAGACGAGAAGCTTGCCAACAGTTCATCGACACGCGTGCCCGTACGCCGGAAGAATGATTGGAAAACGCGAAACTGGGAGAGAAGCGTGACAAAGATCATCACCAGCACCAGCAACGAGTCGATGGCACGCTCCGTAACCACTGTCCCCAAAGCCTTGGGAAACGACACACCGTCCCATCGCCGAAGGATGCCGCAACGCGCAAACTCACCTACACGTGGTATAAGCAAGCTCACGGCATAGGACACAAAAACACTGTTGACCGACACCGAGGCGCGGGGCTTCTCCCCGACAGGCTCCAAAGTCTGCTGCCAACGCCAGCCACGGAAAGCCTGAGCCAATATGCCGAAGGGGAAGGAAAGGAGCATCCATGTCCAGTCCATTCCATGGAGGAGCACCTGCTTCATGCCTTGGAAATCAAAACCACGATACATCCAATAGAGGATGGCACCGCCCAGCATCAGGCTCAATGCCACCTTCACTATGTTGTTGATGGTGTTTCTCTTCTTCATATAGCATACAAAAGTAATGCAATTCAGTGGAATAACGAAACTTTTTTAGAAAAATAATCATTTTATAATGTACGCCTTTTCCCTTATAGAATTCATTGATACACATCAATCTGCTTGACACGTATCAATTAAAATCACATATTTCGCGAATAAAACCACTATTGTTTGCGCACACAGAGAAAAACTCCTACCTTTGCAAACGTAAAACAGAGACCCCAAGTGGTCAAGAGGATAACAAGTCCACAAGAAGATCTCCATAACACGAGACCACGGACAAAGGATAACAAAAGTAGAATTAAAAGTAAAGAAAGGTAAAAAGATTATGAGTATGATGACATTTATCACATTGGTAGCTGTTGCTTTCGTAGGTGCTTCTGCACTGGCTCTGACAATGGACCATATGGTCGAGGGCAAGTAAACAGCCTTATAGATTTGAAATAAAATAGAGAGAATACATAGAAGACCGGGAATGGAGCAATCTGTTTCCGGTCTTTTTTTGTGCGTTGACGGCAATTCTTTATCCCGTTTCTTGTCTATCCCCAATGTTTTTCGTACATTTGTAACCAAAGAAAAATACATATCTGCAACATGAAACAAGTAAAGCCAAAGAAAAACCTCGGTCAGCACTTTCTCACCGACCTTGGCGTGGCACGACGCATCGCTGACACAGTAGACGCCTGCCCGGCTCTGCCCATTCTGGAGATCGGACCGGGCATGGGAGTCCTCACACAGTACTTGGTGAAGAAAAACCGGGAGGTGAAAGCCGTGGAAATCGACTCCGAAAGCGTGGCTTACCTCAACGAACGCTATCCCGAGCTGCGCGACCAGATCATCGGGGAAGACTTCCTGCGCATGGATTTGAACAAGATCTTCGGCGGCAAACAGTTTGTGCTTACCGGCAACTATCCCTACGACATCTCTTCCCAAATCTTCTTCAAGATGCTCGACTATAAAGATCTCATTCCCTGCTGCACGGGGATGATTCAGCGCGAGGTGGCTCAGCGTATCGCCTCTGCACCGGGCAACAAAGCTTACGGCATCCTCAGCGTGATGATACAAGCGTGGTACGACGTGGAGTATCTCTTCACCGTCGACGAGGGCGTCTTCAACCCGCCACCAAAGGTCAAGAGTGCCGTAATACGCATGACACGCAACAACGTAAATGATCTCGGTTGCGACGAAGTGCTCTTCAAACGTGTGGTGAAGACGGTTTTCGGCCAACGCCGCAAGATGCTGCGCGTCTCGTTGCGCCAGCTCTTCACACCTCAGACCATGCCCACGCCTGACTTCTTCGCGCAAGACATCATGACGAAGCGTCCCGAACAGCTCTCTGTCCAGCAGTTTGTAGAGCTCACCTCCATGGTTGCAGACAAAGTAAACAACACTGCGCTATAAAAAAGTTGGAGAAATAGTTGCATCGTCCAGAAAATCTTTTTAAATTTGTGACTTAGAAAACTAAGCACTAAAAATATGTTAGACGTAAAGCAAACCCTCAA
Organism: Hallella mizrahii; assembly: GCF_009695775.1. Classification (GTDB taxonomy): domain Bacteria; phylum Bacteroidota; class Bacteroidia; order Bacteroidales; family Bacteroidaceae; genus Prevotella; species Prevotella mizrahii. Next base: position 7,877 of record NZ_VUNG01000024.1, read on the forward strand.
TGGCGCCGAGGAAAAAATGAAGAAGGCGTCGAAGTATCTTCAAGAGGAGCTCGCACGCATCCGTGCCGGCCGTGCCAACGCTGCCATTCTCGATGGCGTGCGCGTAAGTTCCTATGGTCAGATGATGCCCCTCAACCAGGTAGCCTCTATCATTATCCCTGACGCTCGCACCATCACCATCCGTCCCTGGGACCGCAAGGCCATCAAGGACATCGAAAAAGGTATCATGGACAGCGATGTCGGCATCACACCGGAAAACAATGGCGAGATGGTCATCCTGCGCATTCCACAGCCCACTGAGGACCGCCGCAAAGAGCTCGTAAAACAGTGCAACAAGATTGGCGAGGGCGTGAAAGTGCAGGTGCGTACCGCACGCGCTGAGGTCAAGGAGAAGTTGAAGAAGGCTATCAAGGACGGACTCTCTGAGGATCAGGAAAAGGACGCTGAAGCCGACTTGCAGAAGATGCACGACAAATATATCAAGGAGATCGACGCTACCCTGGCTGCCAAGCAGAAAGAGGTGATGACCGTTTAATCCATGGCACATGAGAGGACTTGTCGTAAGAAACACCGGATTTTGGTACACCGTCAAGACCGATGACGGCCAGCTCGTTGACAGCAAAGTAAAAGGTAACTTTCGGCTGAAGGGTATCAGAAGCACCAACCCCGTTGCCGTCGGCGACTGGGTGCATATAGACATCAACCGGGAGGGTACTGCTTTTATCACAGAGATCGAAGACCGAAAGAACTATATCATCCGTAAGTCACAAAACCTGTCGAAGCAAAGCCATATCATCGCGGCTAACCTCGACCAGGCAATGCTCGTCATCACCGTGGCGCACCCGCAGACTTCTACGACATTCATCGACCGCTTCCTGGCTTCTGCCGAGGCATACAGCGTGCCGGTGGTACTGGTGTTCAACAAGACCGATCTGCTCACCGACGAAGAGCGTCACTATCAGGACATGATGGTGACGCTCTACGACAACATCGGCTATCCCTGTCACCAGGTGTCGGCACTCACCGGCGATGGCATCGACGGACTGCGCACACTGCTCAGCGGCAAGGTGACACTGCTCAGTGGCAACTCAGGTGTGGGCAAGTCTACCCTTCTCAACTTGCTGATTCCCGGCACTGAAGCCCGTGTAGCCGACATCAGCGAAGCACACGACACAGGCATGCACACCACTACGTTCTCCGAGATGGTGCCATTGCCCGACAACAATGGCTATGTTGTCGACACACCGGGCATCAAAGGCTTCGGCACGTTTAACATGGAACCAGAGGAGATCACCAGTTATTTTCCCGAAATCTTCAAGTTTTCACAAGACTGCCGCTTTGCCAACTGCACCCACACCCATGAGCCGGGCTGCGCCGTGATTGAGGCGGTTCGCAACCACTACATCGCCGAGTCGCGCTACGAGAGCTATCTCGGCATGCTCAAAGATAAGGACGAGAGCAAATATCGCGAGGCCTATTAGCCGTATGTCACTGCAACGTCGGTGGAACCTACTATCTATAGTGCCTCCCCGAAAGAAATTCCAATGATCGCTGTCGTTCATTGTAAGAGTTGGTTTTGCTTACCGCTTTTCATGAAAAACTGCCGAAAGCCTAACTTTACCCCCTCTTCGCTTTGTAGATAAAAGGAAAAACACTAACTTTGCTTTGATAAAAGTAAAGGATCGTTTTCATGCAAATCACTATCTCATGGCTACGCGCCAACTTTCAGACGTTCAACCGTCGATACTTCGACGGCGGGCTGCCCGAGCCACGCTACCACATCGGACGGTCGCGTACGCGACTGGGCTCTCTCTCCTTCAAGCGAAAGCGCACGTGGCGAAAGGTCATCAACTACGACTACACACTGGGCATGAGCAACTACTACGACCAAAACGAGCACCAGTTCCAAAGCGTGTTGCTCCATGAGATGATCCACTATTCCATCGCATACACGGGTATCCGCGACTCCTCGCCCCACGGCATTGTCTTCCGGGGCATCATGGACCGACTCAACCGCGATGGCTGGGACATACACGTAAGTAGCTCTACCCGCAACCTCGCTAAGTCAGCTCTCCCGGCCCACACTTCCGAAAACCCAAATAAGCAACAGCACTTGGTGCTCGCCATAGAGATGCACGACGGTCACCATTTCCTCTCCGCGGTGAACCCACGCTTCGCCCGAGAGCTCAACAACCGGTTGCGTTCTATCAACGAGGTTAGCCACTTCTGTTGGTTCGTCACCGAAGATCCATGGTTCGACAACATGCCGCGCGTACGCAGTCTGCGGGGACGGCGCGTCGACCCCGCAACCTATCAAGAGAAGACGCAAACCATGACACCCTTCAGCCTTTAATCAACTTAGCATCCCAGAACCCATGTCCACACCACAGCAAACACTCCCCAACGACAACATCATCGCCACTGCCGACATCCGTCCCACTCCAGAGACAGAGCCAGAATTTATCCTCTATGACGATTTTGCCGACACCTCGCAGCAAATCGACTTCTTCATCCCCAACAGATTCATCGTGGCCTATTGTCAACAAGGGACTCTGTCCGCCACCATCAACCACCAACAGACTACAACCCTCTCCCATGGAGATCTGATGATTGTTCTCCCACGTACTTCCTTAGAAGACTTCAATTATTCCGATGACCTACAGATGCTGGTACTCAGCCTTTCTCCATCTGTCATCAACGACAGCTTGCTGGCCGACAAAAATCTGTGGCCAACCATCGAGTTCGTTGCCAATCACCCAAAGACTCACCTCACCGACGACGAGAAAGAGGTCGGACAGCAATATTACCAGCTCTACAAGTCCTACTCAAAACGTAAGCCGACAAAATTCCAGCGCAACATTCTGCACACGCTACACAAAAGCATCATCTACGAGATCGCCGACATGCTGCTCAACCGCATGGACACAATCCCCGAGAACGAGCAATACAGCCAGACCGACAACACTTTCAAGAACTTCCTGCAACTGCTGGCTATGAGTAAAGGCAAGGTCAGAAACGTCAGCTACTTCGCCCACGAGTTGTGCATCACCACGAAATACCTCTCACACATCATCAAGGATAAAACGGGGCACTCCGCCAAGCAACTCATCGACGAAACTGTGGCACAAGAGATCCGACGCCAACTCTGCTACACATCAAAGACTGTCAAAGAAATCGCCAACGACATGGGATTCCCAAGTCTGAGCTTCTTCGGTACCTACACACGCAAGCACCTCAACGCCTCGCCTGCCAATATACGCAAGAAATACAGAGCCGGGAAATAAGCTTCCCGAAGAATCCGGTACCACACAGAAAAGGCAGATATGTTGGACAAACTGACATCTTTCCGCCTCCTATACGGCTATTTTCTGAACGAAACCCTCCTTTGACCTGATTTTCGCAATTTTCGGCCACTCTTCTTCAATCTGTTGACACTTAATTACTTACACTTTTCTTTTCTCAAGGAACCATAAGGAAAAGGTACTTTGACGATAACCCTTCATCGTCAAGGTACCTTTTTCTTGCTGTCATCTCGGTGATTTCACACGGTCATCTCGGTGATTTCGCATGATCATCTCAGCGATTTGTAACTGTCAAACTACCGTCTTCTTCTTTCGTCTGTTTTCTGCGCCTTTCAGCCCTATTTATCCCTTGTTTTTCTTTAGTCGTTTCTCTGGAACCGTCGGCCGAGAAGAGAGTCTTTTGTAAATGTTCATGGCCAACCAATTCTTTTCACCCATTCTTCCAATTGACCAAATAGAGTTTCTCTGTAGCACGTGTAAAGGCCGTATAGAGCCAATGGTAATAGTCAGCGTTGACCATGTCGTCGGTCATATAACCCTGGTCAACATAGACGTGACTCCACTGTCCACCCTGCGCCTTGTGGCAAGTGACGGCATAAGCAAACTTCACTTGCAGGGCATTGAAGTAAGCATCGTTTTTTACCGCCCGCAGCCGCTCTGGCTTGGTCTTGAGGTCGGCATAGTCCTCCATTACTTGATTGAAGAGCTGTTCGCTCTGATCAAGCGTCAGCGCGGGAGCCTCGGTGAGCAGAGAGTCCATGTTCACCGTCACCTGCATCTCATAGTCATCGTAGTCAGGAAAACGTAGCCACACGTCGGCAAAGCGGAAGCCATAGAGCTCGCGGATATTGCGCACACGCTCCACCACCGCCCTGTCGCCATTGGCGAGAAAGCTCACGGGAAACGGCTGCCCTGGCTCGCCTTTGCTCACACTCTCGCGGATAGCAGCCTGCTCACGCTCGGTCCAGTAGTAGTTGTTGCGTACGATCATCAACAGATCACCCGAGCAGAGCTCGTCCTCACGGTCGAGGATGGTGTTACGAATGCCTTGGTTGTAGATGGCGGCACGCTTGTTCGACCGCGTGACAACGATGGTGTCGTCCATCCCCACTTGGCTGTAGCTTGAGGCAAGAGTCTCCACGAGTTCGTCACCCCTGAGGTTGACAATATCAGCAAAGCCCTCAAAGGTCACCGGCGGCAATTGGGTCGTCTCGTCGCGCACGATCATGTCGCGCAGCCGCGTGGCATTGAAAAGAATGCCCGACCGCTCTCCTTGGCGGAGCACCTCATCAAGGTCACACTCATAGACCACAAGACCATACCCACGAAGCACGTCGGACGATAGTGCCGGAGCCTCATCCTCGCCCACCGGCGGCAACTGTGCCTTGTCACCAATGAGCAACAGACGGCAGTTGTCGCCACTGTAGACATACTTAATCAAGTCGTCGAGCAACGAACCCGAGCCAAAGGCGGATTCGCCTTTTGAGCCGGAACCGATCATCGACGCCTCGTCGACAACGAAGAGCATACGATGGTTGCGGTTGTCATTGAGGTTGAACTGCCCGTCGAGTCCTTGGTAGATACGCTCACGATAGATGCGACGGTGAATGGTATAGGCCGGCAGACCGCTGCCACGGGAAAACACCTTGGCAGCACGCCCAGTAGGTGCCATGAGCGTGAGCTTCTGTCCCAACCGGTGGAGCGTGCCCACCATGGCAGCTGCCAAAGAGGTTTTGCCCGTTCCTGCCGAACCACGCAGGATCATCACCGACTCGGGTCTGCGGTCTGCTAAAAACTGACCAAACGTCTGCAATGCCGTCAGCTGGCAAACTGTGGGATGGAAGCCAAACTGGCCCACAATCATATCTATAAATTGCGCTATCTTCACTTTTCTCTTTGATGAAACAATAATTCTTCGTATCTTTGCAACTACGAAACCCTTGATGGGCAAAGGTAGCAATAATTATCGAGAAAGATGAACATTCAACATAAAAACACTTACGGGCTCCTTGCCTGCGTCTTCGCCCTGGCTGTACTGTGCGTGTTGAGCGTCAGCTCGCCCATGCGCTTCGAGCATCAACAGCAGATAAGGGAAAAAACCGTCAAGGAACGATTGGTGAAGATACGCACCGCCGAGGAGAAATACCGCCTACGCTACGGAGTCTACACGGCTGACTTTGGCAATCTGGTCAAAAGCGGACTGCTTGCCGACTCCCTGCAGTATATTCCCTACTCCGACGGCAAGCGATTCTCCATCGACGCCACTACGACCATCGCAAAAAGTGGACGGCAGATACCGCTCATGGAGTGCAGCGCCGCTTACGACGAATATCTCAAGGGACTCGACAAAAACAATATCGACAATCTCACGCAGGCCGCCAACAAGTCTGGGCGATTCCCCGGACTGAAATTCGGCGACACCACACAACCCAACGACAACGCCGGTAACTGGGAATAAGCTATGCAAGACAACAACAATACCACACCTCAGGGACTCTCGCCCCGTATGACCATTCGTGTGAGCAAGGGCTCTCTCATCTTTGCCATCGCCGACACCGACCATCCCCACAACATCATCTATGAGCCCTACACGGCAAAAAGCGGTGTGTCAATGGCCGCCAACCTGCGCGAAGCCTTCAAGACTGCCGACATCTTGCAAAGGTCTACACATAGGGCACAGGTGCTTGTGGACACACCCGTGGTGATTGTGCCTATAGAGGAATATGACGAGACAAAAAACGACATACTCTATCACCAGGCCATCACGGGCTACGAGGGATACGCCGTGGAGAGCAACATCCTTCCCGACCTCAATGCCGTGGCACTCTTCGCACTGAACAAAGACCTACGGCTCGTCGTGGAGGACCACTACAGCGATGTGCGCTTCATCGCGCTCATGCGCCCCGTATGGACTTACATGCACCGCCGCAGCTTCGTCTCAAGCCGCCGCAAACTCTATGCACACTTCCACGACGGAAAGATGGAGGCATTCAGCTTTGAGCGAAACAGGTTTGTCTTCGCCAATCAATATCCCATTAAAGAGTGGCAGGATGCTGTCTTTTTTCTCCTCTTCATCTGGAAGCAACTCGCCATGGACCAGCGAGCCGACGAACTCTACCTCGCAGGAGACATCCGCGAAAAGGAAGACCTCACCGCCATGCTACAAAAATACTTGTCCAAGGTATCCTTCATCAACCCAAAGGCTGACTTCAACCGGGCCGCCATCACCGACATCAAAGGCATCCCCCTCGACATGGTCACGCTCTATCTCGGATAAGCTCCTCGACATTGTAACGTTCAACAAGGATAGACCTTCGGTATAGTAACGCTCTAACTCCGACTATTGTCCGTCTTGAACCAAAAGCTCCCTTAGGCCCGTCATACAACATTCACCCTGATCACAAAGAAAGCAATGAGAATCATCACAGGCATCTATAAAGGCCGGCACTTCGACGTGCCGCGTACCTTCAAGGCAAGACCCACTACAGACTTTGCCAAGGAAAACATCTTCAACGTACTCGGCGGTTACCTCGACTTCGACGGCATCACCGCTCTCGACCTCTTCGCCGGCACTGGCAGCATCTCGCTGGAGATGCTCTCACGGGGATCCGCCCAGGTCATCAGCGTGGAGGCCGACCGCGACCACGCACGCTTCATCGCTCAGTGCATGAAGAAAATTGGAGCAGACAACAACCTGCTCATCCGTGGCGACGTTTTTCGATTCTTGAAATCCTGTCACCAGCAATTCAATCTTATCTTTGCCGACCCTCCCTACGCACTTGAGCAGCTCACCACCCTGCCCGACCTCATCTTCGAGCACGATCTGCTGGTTCCCGAAGGCATCTTCGTCCTGGAACACGGCAAAGACCACTCTTTTGAGTCGCATCCTCATTTCATCGACCACCGCCACTACGGCAGCGTCAACTTCAGTTTGTTTCGGTAAAGCGGAGCCCTCTTCTTCTGGCTCCGTGCTCCGGCGTTGAGCAGAGTCTTCTTTTTCAGGCCTACGTGTTCCGGCATTGAGCGGAGCCTCCTTTTTCCGGCCATGTGTTCCGGCATTGAGCAGAGCCTTCTTCTTCTGGCTCCGTGCTCCGGTGTTATGGTTTTCCTTGTTCTGTTCGTCACGATATGTCGTGACGCCATCTCTCCTTGCCCCCCTATAGACAAGCACAAAAAAAGATCGCTGAACAGCTTAGCTATTCAGCGATCTTTTGTTGGGATACCCGGACTCGAACCAGGAAAAACAGGACCAGAATCTGTTGTGTTACCATTACACCATATCCCAATTTTCAATTGCTTTAGAAGCAACTCCCTTGCTTCTGTATTGCGAGTGCAAAGGTACGGACTTTTTTTGAATCACCAAAACTTTTGAAGACTTTTTTTATAAAAAATGCATTTTCTCCTCTTTTAACACACCTTCCTATCCTCCAAGTCTCTCTGTATCCCACTTATTCTTCCTAAAAAATATCAAATAAACATCGAAAGGCTACTTTCTTTCGATAATATCCCGTATCTTTGCATTTCGAAGCATATATATATTAATAAGGTATACCAAGTTTAAACTGATACATGACAGAAGCAACAAATCTCGTAAAGTCCATCACAAAGGGCATACAAGAGAAGAAAGGACAGCGCATCGTCATTGCTGACCTCAGCCACATCGACGGCGCCATCGCCAACTACTTTGTCATCTGCCAGGGCAATTCGCCCACACAGGTGGAGGCAATCGCCGAAAGCGTCGGTGACATCTGCCGGAAGGAAACCGGTGAGAAACCTGTTGGCGTCAACGGACTGGGCAATAACCAATGGGTGGCCATTGACTATGTCGACGTGCTCGTGCATATCTTCATGCCGGAAGCCCGAGAGTTCTACGACCTGGAGAACCTCTGGGAAGATGCCAAACTCACCGAACTGCCCGACGTGGACTAAGCGACAGACAAGACAATCCTAACATACATAACAATTCTACTCCTCAGAAATGGACAGAAACAGCAATCAATTTCCAAGGCACAACAATCAGCCGAAGATGCCACGGTTCAACATGAACTGGATCTACATCATCGTGCTCATTGGCCTTGCCGTGCTCTTCTTCACCGGCGGAGGCGACTCCCTGGCGCAGGCCGCAGGCACAAGCAAGGATGCCAAATACAGTGATTTCAAGACTTACGTGGAGAAAGGCTATGCCCAGCGTATCGTCGTCAACAAAAACGACAACACGCTGAAAATGTACGTCAAGCCTAAGTATATCCAAAACGTATTCCAACAGACTGCACAACAGACAGGCAACGACCCCTACGTCAATGTAGAGTTCGGCTCCGTCGACGAGCTCGACAAGTACTTAGCTGCCGAGCAGGCTAAAGGCAAGTTTGCAAGCTACAGCTACGACAACGCCAAGACGAGCGACATCATGTCGCTGATCATCAACCTCTCGCCGCTGATCATCTTCTTCGTGCTCATGTGGTTCATAGGCCGACGCATGGGCGGCGGCACGGGTGGCGCCGGCGGCGTGTTCAGCGTTGGCAAGAGCAAAGCCAAGCTCTATGAAAAAGCCGGTGAGCTCGGAATCACCTTCAAGGACGTTGCCGGACAGGAAGGCGCCAAGCAGGAAGTGCAGGAAATCGTGGAGTTCCTCAAGAACCCGAAGAAATATACCGACCTGGGTGGAAAGATTCCTAAAGGTGCCCTGCTCATCGGACCACCGGGAACAGGTAAGACCTTGCTTGCCAAGGCTGTGGCCGGAGAAGCCGGCGTACCTTTCTTTTCGATGTCAGGTTCCGACTTTGTAGAGATGTTCGTCGGTGTGGGTGCCAGCCGCGTGCGCGACGTGTTCGCCCAAGCCAAGCAGAAAGCACCATGCATCATCTTCATCGATGAGATCGACGCCGTGGGGCGTGCACGCTCGAAAAATCCGGCTATGGGTGGAAACGACGAGCGCGAGAACACGCTCAACGCACTGCTCACCGAAATGGATGGCTTCGGCACCAACTCGGGTGTCATCGTGCTGGCTGCCACCAACCGTGTCGACATGCTCGACAAGGCTTTGCTCCGGGCAGGACGTTTCGACCGTCAGATCCACGTCGACCTGCCCGACATGGCTGAGCGCAAGGCTATTTTCCAAGTGCACCTGAAGCCTCTGAAAACCGACAACAGTCTCGACATCGACTTCCTGGCGCGTCAGACTCCTGGATTCTCCGGTGCTGACATTGCCAACGTGTGCAACGAGGCTGCCCTGATCGCTGCCCGTCACGACAAGAAATACGTCACCAAACAAGACTTCCTCGATGCCGTAGACCGCATCATCGGCGGACTAGAGAAGAAAACAAAGGTGATGACCAAAGAAGAAAAGCGCTCCATCGCAATCCACGAGGCAGGACACGCCACCATCAGTTGGTTCTGCGAGCACGCCAATCCATTGGTCAAGGTGACCATCGTTCCGCGTGGACAGGCTCTCGGTGCCGCCTGGTATCTGCCCGAGGAACGCGTCATCACCACGAAGGAGGAAATGCTCGACGAGATGTGTGCACTGCTCGGAGGACGCGCCGCCGAAGATCTCTTCACCGGACATATATCCACCGGCGCCATGAACGATCTGGAACGCGCTACAAAGAGTGCCTACGGCATGGTGGCCTATGCGGGCATGAGTGACAAGCTCCCGAACATCTGCTACTACAACAATCAGGAGTATCAGTTCCAACGCCCCTACAGCGAGACCACCGCAAAGATCATGGACGACGAGGTGCTGAAGATGATCAACGAACAGTATGTGCGTGCCAAGAACATCCTTACGCAGCATAAGGAAGGTCATAAGCAACTCGCCGAGCTGCTCTTCTCCAAGGAGGTCATCTATGCCGAGGACGTAGAGAAAATCTTTGGCAAGCGCCCATGGGTGAGCCGCTCTCAGGAGCTCATGGAAGAAAACGACAAGCTTGAGGCAGAAAAGGCCAAGGCTGCTGAGCCAAAACTCGAGGACATGCCCGACGAGGTGAAAAAGGCACAGGCCGAGCACGAAGCTGCCGAGAAACAGAAGCAAGCTGAAGAGGCTGACGCTCACGCCAACACTGAACAAAAAGGCGACGCTGAGCAGGCTGACTAATACATTATAAATAAGGTATGGGCGCGCCTCTATGGGTGCGCCCATACGCTATTACACAACTTAAACGACAATACGATGAACGACAAGAAACTCAATCTCATTATCCGCACCATCACTGGCGTGCTCTTTGTCATCGTCATGGTGGCAGGATTTCTCACTCCCACAACAATGGTGGCACTCTTCGCCCTCATAACAGCTCTCGCCCTTTGGGAGTACACCGGACTGGTAAACAACTTCGTAGCAGACGTGCAAGTCAACCGCCTCATCTCCACAGTGGCCGGCGTCTATTTCTTCCTCGCCGTAGCCGGATGGCGCACTGGGCTGGTAAGCAACTTCGTGGTGATGGTTCCCTATATCCTCAGCATCGTCTACTTGCTTATCAGCGAACTGTATACAGGCAACAAAAACGCAGTGGCCGACATGGCATATACTATGTTGGGACAAATGTACATCGCCATGCCGCTGTCGCTGATCAATATTCTGGCTTTCGAAGTCAACGCCGATGCAACGGGCGTGCACTACAACATGCTCCTGCCGCTGTGCGTCTTCATCTTCCTTTGGCTCAACGATTCCGGTGCCTACTGCACAGGTTCGCTGCTTGGAAAGCACAAGCTCTTCCCACGCATCTCACCGGGAAAGACCTGGGAGGGGAGCATCGGTGGCGGTGTCATCGTGATCATCGCTGCCTTCGTCATCGGACTCTTCGCCAACGAGAGCCCTATCTATCAGCTCAACGAATGGCAATGGGCAGGACTGGGACTCGTCGTCGTGGTCTTCGGCACATGGGGAGATCTCGTGGAGAGTCTCTTCAAGCGCACCTTGGGCATCAAGGACAGCGGCAAGATCCTGCCGGGACACGGCGGCATGCTCGACCGCTTCGACTCAAGCCTGATGGCTATTCCTGCAGCTGTGATGTATCTCTATACGCTTGTTTCGTTCTAACACTGAACCATGATTGACCGTCAGACAGTAGAGAAAATCAAGGAAGCCGCCAACATCGTTGACGTTGTCTCCGAATTTGTCACGCTCAAGCGATCAGGAGCCAACTACAAAGGTCTCTGCCCGTTCCATAACGAAAAGACCCCATCGTTCTATGTCTCACCTGCCCGCGGCACATGCCACTGCTTTGGATGTGGCAAGGGCGGCAACGCCGTATCCTTTATCATGGAGCACGAGCAGATGACCTATCCCGAGGCTCTGCGCTGGCTGGCTAACAAATACCACATCGAGATCCACGAAAGAGAGCTCACCAATAAGGAAAAAGAAGAGCAGAGCCAGCGTGAGTCTATGTTCATCGTCAACGAATGGGCAGCAAAATACTTCGAGGACTTGCTCCACAACCATGCCGACGGCGTGGCTGTCGGCATGCAGTATTTCCGCAGTCGGGGCTTCCGCGACGATATCATCCGGAAGTTCCAATTGGGCTTCGACATCTCTGACCGACATGCCCTGGCCCGTGTCGCTCTGCAGAAAGGCTATAAAGAAGAGTATCTGCTCAAAACGGGCATCTGCTACCGCACCGACCGTGGTGAGCTGATCGACCGTTATGCCGGACGCGTAGTCTTCCCATGGATTGGCGTGAGTGGAAAAGTAGTGGGCTTCACAGCCCGCGTACTCGACAGCCGCACAAAAGGCGTCAATCAAAAATATGTCAACTCGCCCGACAGCGACATCTTTCATAAGGACCACGAGCTTTATGGTATCTGGCAGGCCAAGCGAGCCATAGCAAAAGAAGACCGCGTGTTCATGGTTGAAGGGCAGGCCGACGTCATCGCCATGCACCAATGCGGCATCGAGAACGTGGTGGCCAACTCAGGTACTGCTCTCAGCCTGCACCAGATCCACACACTCCACCGCTTCACTTCGAACATCACGCTCATCTACGACGGTGATGCCGCCGGCATACACGCCGCTCTCCGAGGCACCGACATGCTCCTCTCTGAAGGCATGAACCTCAAAGTGCTGCTGTTGCCAGACGGACAGGATCCAGACGAGTTCTCACGCTCTCACTCCGCCGCCGACTTCCGGAAATACATCGAAGACCACTCGGCCGACTTCATCCAGTTCAAGACCGACTTGATGCTGCGTGGAGAAACCGATCCGAAGAAACGCGCCGATGCCATCAGCTCCATCGTACAGTCCGTGTCGATGGTGCCCAACCAGATTCTCCGCGACACCTACATCCATGACTGCTCACAGCGCATCGGCATCGGTGAGGCTACGCTCATCAATCAGATGAACAACTTCATCCGTAGCCGTAAAAACGGTACACCCGGTTCGGCTGTTCCCGGAGACAGCACCGTGTCCGCACAAACTTCCGGCGTACAGCACGCAATGCCCGTTACACCGCAAATACAGGCTACTCAGGTAGAGAGCATGATCATCCAACTCATCATCAAGCATGGTGAACATATCATCCTCAACAACGTGGAGGATGATGAGGGTAAGCTCCACTCGCTCACCGTGGCACAGTATATCCACTATAGTCTCACCACCGACAGTCTCTCTTTCCAAAACGAAGTCTACAACCGCATCCTACAAGAAGCAGCACAGAAGAGTGCGGAACCTGGATTCAAGGCTGAGTCTTACTTCCTCCACCACGACAACATCGCCATCGCACAACTTGCCGCCGACATGACAGCCGACAAGTACCATCTCATCGAGAAGGAGGAAGCACCGAAAAACAAAGAAGAACTGGAGCAACGCATGGAGAACGAAACCGACGACCTACGCAACCAGGCCATGCACCTGATGCTTGACTTCCGCAAAGATTATGTCGAGGCACAACTGAAACAGGTGCAGGCCGAGATCGCACAAAGCACCAAGGACATCGGCAAACTCAAAGAACTGATGACGCGCTACCAACAATTGCAGACCATGCGCAACGCTCTGGCCAAACAGCTCGGCAGCAACATCATCCTTTAACCAATAGCTTCCATTGTCTTTCTTTGGCAATGAGAGAAACTGGGTATGCCTTTGAGTGGTCAGGAACGCTTCTGGGACATATCAAACGGATAAACACCAAATGACAAAACAGATACAACAGAGGCGGAAAAGCATAATATTTGGCTTTTTCGCCTCTTGCTTTTAGAAAAATGATTATCTTTGCACTTGGTTAACTATATTACAGAGAAAGCATAAAAACGTAACGCTTATGTCAACATTAACTATCGCTATTGTTGTCGTGTTCTGCGTGGGCTACCTGTTCATTGCCCTGGAGAGCGTGACAAAAGTCAACAAAGCCGCCGTAGCCCTGCTGATGTTTGTGGTCTGCTGGACGTTGTTCATGATCGACCCGGGAAGCTATCTGCCGGGATTCAGCGGCCAGGAACTCATCAACAAGGCAGGCACTGCCATCACCGAGCACTTAGGCGACACCTCCACAACACTGTTCTTCCTCATGGGAGCCATGACCATCGTGGAAATCGTGGATCAGAACGGTGGGTTTAACTGGGTGCGTGGCGTGATGAAGAGCAAAGGCAAACGCACACTGCTGTGGCGCATCGCCTTCCTGACATTCTTCCTCTCTGCTATCCTCGACAACCTCACCACGAGCATCGTAATGATCATGATTCTGCGCAAACTGGTGAAAGAGCACAAGGATCGCATCATCTATGCCTCACTCGTCATCATTGCCGCCAACTCCGGTGGCGCGTTCTCGCCCATCGGCGACGTGACAACGATCATGCTGTGGAACAAGGGTGTCATCACTGCCTTAGGCGTACTCTCCGAGATCACGATTCCCTCTATTGTGTCGATGGTCATCCCGGCATTCATCCTGCAATATTCTCTCCATGGTGACCTGGACGATATCGACAGTCCCGATGCACCCGTGGAGACAGAAGAACAGGAACTGGGGCACCGCCAGCGTGCTGCCGTGTTCTGCATTGGTGTGGGCGGTCTGATGTTCGTCCCCGTCTTCAAAGGTATCACCGGTCTGCCTCCCTTCGTGGGCATCATGCTCGTGCTGAGTGTACTATGGATTACCACCGAGTTGTTCTACCGCAACCTTTCCACATCCTACGAGACTCACGGAACAAAGAAGCGGGTGGTCAACCTGCTTCACCGCATCGACATGTCGACCATTCTCTTCTTCCTCGGCATCCTCATGGCCGTGGCCAGCTTGGAGCAGACAGGCGTGCTGACCTCTATCGGCAAAGGCCTCAACGTAGCCTTCGACGGCAACCACTACGCTGTGACGGGCATCATCGGTGTGCTGTCGAGTATTGTTGACAACGTACCCTTGGTGGCCGGTTGCATGGGCATGTATCCTGTGGCACCGACAGGCGACATGGCTGTCGACGGCATCTTCTGGCAGTTGCTCGCCTACTGTGCCGGTGTGGGTGGTTCCATGCTCATCATTGGTTCCGCTGCCGGTGTAGTGGTCATGGGACTGGAGAAGATCACCTTTGGCTGGTATATGAAGCATGTGAGCTGGATAGCTGCCTTAGGCTACTTAGGCGGTATCTTCTGCTATTGGATCATTCGCACATTCATCATGGTCACTCCAGCATAAACAAAGCTCTAAGCTATCATCATCAAAAGGCACTGACAGCATCCCTGTCAGTGCCTTTTGGCTTTCTATCAGTCTTCTTCTTTGCTTCAACTCTTCATCACTGATCAATGAGCATGAAAAAAAGGGTCCACGCCCCAGTCTCCTGGAAGTGAGACTACTGGCAGCGGACCCTAAGTGTATGCAATGATGCAAACGAGAAAACGATGTCGTTAAAGCGGATACTCCTCGAAGGCATAGAGTACTGTCGAGAGATAGCGCTCACCGGTATCAGGCAGCAGTGCCACGATTGTCTTGCCCTTGTTCTCGGGACGTTTGGCGATCTCTGTGGCAGCATAGGCAGCTGCACCGGAAGAGATACCCACGAGCAGTCCCTCCTGCTGGGCCAATTGACGGCCAGCGAGGATGGCAGCGTCGTTATCCACGTCAAACACCTCGTCGATAACCTTCGGGTCATAGGTCTTAGGCACGAAGCCTGCACCGATGCCTTGAATCTTATGCGGACCAGGCTTGCCGCCATTGAGCACCGGCGAAGTTGTCGGCTCCACGGCGATTACCTTCACGTTGGGGTTCTTCTCCTTCAGTCTGCGACCGATGCCGGAAATGGTACCGCCGGTACCTACACCAGCCACAAAGATGTCGACCTTACCGTCGGTGTCATCCCAGATCTCCACACCCGTAGTCTCATAGTGCTTCTGCGGGTTGGCGGGATTCTCAAACTGTTCAAGGATGACCGAGCCGGGGATAGAGTCGCGCAGTTCCTCTGCAGCCTTGATAGCACCCGGCATTCCGTCCTTGCCACTGGTGAGCTTCACCTGTGCACCGTAGGCCTTCACAAGGTTGCGGCGCTCGATGCTCATCGTCTCGGGCATGGTGAGGATGAGCTTATATCCCTTCACGGCTGATACCAGGGCCAAGCCTACACCTGTGTTGCCACTGGTCGGCTCGATGATCGTTGCTCCCGGCTTGAGCTTGCCGTCGCGCTCAGCGGCCTCGATCATTGCCAGGGCGATGCGGTCCTTTACGCTGCCGCCGGGATTAAAGAACTCTACCTTGGCCAGCACTGGAGTCTCCAGGCCACGCTGAGCCGAGTACTTGTTGAGCTCTACTAAAGGTGTATGACCAATCAGGTCTGTGATCTGCTTATATATTCTTGCCATAATGTGTTTCTTTTTAATGATTTCTAATACTTCAAGTCTACAAATCTTGATAAAAGAGAATCTTCAATTCCCTAATTCTTGACAAAGGAAATCGTTGCTTAAGCCTACTTCTCATTCTTGACGGCTTCAAAAGCTTGGTCGAGGTCGGCGATGAGATCCTCATAGTGCTCGGTACCGATGCTCAGACGGATGGTGCCGTCGAAGATACCCTGCTCAGAAGCCTCCTCTTCACTCAACTCGGAGTGTGTGGTACTCTTGGGATGTACGACCAGCGACTTCACGTCGGCCACGTTGGCCAAGTCTGAGAAGATCTTCAAATGGTCGATGAAGTCCCAAGCCTTCTGCTGACTGCCATCAATCTCAAAGGTGAAGATACTTCCGGCACCATTGGGGAAATAGCGCTCGTAGAGGTCGTGGTTGGGGTGGTCGGGAAGCGACGGGTGGTTGATCTTCTTCACCTGTGGCTGTGTCTTAAGATAGTCGACGACCTTCAGCGTGTTGAAGACGTGGCGCTCTACACGCAGCGACAGAGTCTCCAAACCTTGCAACAATACCCAAGCGTTGAACGGAGAGATGCAGGCACCCTCGTCACGAAGCAGCAGCGCACGCACGCGGGTCACGAAAGGAGCAGGCAGCTTGCCGAAGACAAGGCCGTGATAAGAAGCATCGGGCTTGGTGAAACCGGGGAATTTGTCGTTTTGGAAATAGTCGAACTTACCACCGTCGACGATGACTCCGCCCAATGATGAGCCGTGACCACCAATGAACTTAGTGGCGGAGTGTACCACGATGTCGGCGCCGTGCTCTATAGGACGGATGACATATGGTGTGCCGAAAGTGTTGTCGATCACCAAGGGGATACCATGCTTGTGGGCAATGGCTGCAGAGCGCTCAATGTCGCTGATGTTGGAGTTCGGATTACCAAGGGTCTCAATATATACGAGTTTGGTGTTAGGCTTAATGGCCGCCTCCAATGCATTGTAATCGTCTGGGTTGACAAATGTTGTATCAATGCCATACTTGCTCAGCGTGTGCTTCAGCAGATTATAGGTTCCGCCGTAGATGGTATCTGTTGCCACCACATGGTCACCAGCGTATGCCAAGTTGGTGATGGCGTAAGTTACAGCTGCTGCACCCGAGGCTACGGCCAGGCCGCCTACACCGCCTTCCAGTGCGGCAACGCGATCCTCAAAAACTCCCTGAGTGGTGTTGGTCAGACGGCCATAGATGTTTCCTGCATCCTTCAAGTGAAAACGATCACTGGCGTGCTGCGCGTTGTGGAACACATAAGAGGTGGTCTGGTAGATAGGTACGGCACGCGCGTCGGTTGCGGGGTCGGCCTGCTCTTGGCCTACGTGGAGTTGCAGTGTCTCGAAATGAAGCTTTTTCTCGTTGCTCATAGTCATTTACTTTTTATGCTTCCCTCAACACTTATATAATATATAAGATGTTGCGTTCGGCGGTTCTACATCTATTGTTTTTTCACGATGCAAAGGTACGACGAATTTTCCATCATTGAAATCGCATATTCACGTCATATTGCATACCACAAACGTGGTACAACCCCTTTTTCGCACCATAACCACAGCTTACTCTTCGCATGATCGCGCTCTGACCTTTCTTACAAAATAGTTAACAGAAGCAAAGAAAATGCCATTATTATCTGTATAAAAGTTAAATATACACCAAAGACAAGCATTTTATTGCCAAAATATTTGGTCTTTTCAAATCAATCATAGTATCTTTGCAGTGTACTATTAAAGTAGTACACTAATATAGGTAACAATTAAACGTAAGAACAATATGATTGATGTAAGAGACCTCTGTTTTCATTATCAGGGCAGCAAGCACCAAGTGTTTGACCACTTCGCCTTGCAGTTGCAACCCGGAAGCGTCTACGGACTGCTGGGCAAGAACGGCACGGGAAAGTCCACCCTACTCTATCTCATCAGTGGACTGCTCCGACCCGACAGTGGCACGGTGACGGTCAACGGCATGGAAAGCCGGTTGCGCCTTCCCGAAATGCTGCAGGAAGTATTCATCGTACCTGAGGAGTATGCCATGCCCGACATGAGCTTTGAAGCCTTCGCCGACATGATGCGCGCCTTCTATCCTCATTTCAGCGATGACCTGCTGGCCAAATGCCTCACCGACTTCGAGATGCCGGCACGTCCCAACCTCAAGGAGCTGTCCATGGGACAAAAGAAAAAGGTGTATATGAGCTTCGCCATTGCCACGGGCACCCGCCTACTGATGATGGACGAGCCGACCAACGGACTCGACATCCCGTCGAAAGCACTCTTCCGAAAGGTGGTGGCCAACTACATGGAGGATAACCGTACGCTCATCATCTCCACCCATCAGGTACACGACATCGAGAGTCTGCTCGACCACGTGGTCATCATCAACCAAAGCCGCGTGCTGCTCAACAGCTCCATCGCAGACATCTCTCGTCGCTATGCCTTCCGCTACCTTTCGCCGCAGGAGATGGACAATACGGTGCTCTACGCCGAACCCACACTGCAAGGCAACGCCGTCATCATGCCACGTGGCGAAGGTGAAGAGACGCAAGTAGACTTGGAGCTGCTCTTCAACGCTACGATCAGCGGAAAGCTCGGAAATGCTTAGTGCTTAGCACTTATTTATACATTATTCATTATACACTATACATTATACATTACTATGTCACGATTTCTGCAAGTGCTCCGTTGGGAGCTGCTGCTCAGCAAACGTCAAATAGCCACCATGGCCCTGACTTTCTTCGGCCTGGTTGTCATTCCACAGATTCTCACGCTCGTCTTCAAGTCGTCGTCGAGCAGTGCCTACACCATGGGCATCATCAGTTCCGTAGCGCTGTCTGCCTATCTGCTTTGCAGCGGTGCGCTCATCTTCTCCAGCCTCCGAAGCCGTCAACAGCGCATCAACAACTTCATGCTCCCTGCCTCCAACAAAGAGAAGTTCATCGCCCGCTACCTCGTACTCGTGGTTGCCATGCCGCTGGCCGCCATCGCGGGTTTCTTTGCCGGCGACGTGCTGCAATATCTCATGAGCTTGATGATCAACAGCGACGCGGCACAGTGGGCTACCAGCGCACTCACGGAAGGCCTCAACAACGGCAATGGCATCTTCCATTTTTATACCAATCTCAATGGCGACCCATCCCCCGTTGAAGGCTTCCTCGTGATTCTCTTAGGAACTATCACGCAGCACGCCTGCTTCCTGCTTTTCGGCAGCATCTACCACAAGCATCCACTCGTGATGGCTGTCCTTACGTGGATGGGTCTCGGCATCGCGCTCCTCATGCTTGGTGCTTTGGCAGCGAACCTTCTCTCTGAATTCATCAACAGTGGCTACACGATCATCCTTTACGACGCATGGTGGAAAGCCCTCTACTTCGTAGTCAGCATCGCCCTCATCATCTTCTGCTACTGGTTCGCCTTCCGCCGCTACACCCGTCTGCAGGTCATCAACAACCAATGGATCAACAAATAAAAGGCAACCATTTCGTTTTGTAAGACGATGCTCAGCAACATCTTTCAATCATTAAAAAAGTATCACCATGAAAAAGTTAGCATTTATGTTTATCGCCCTTGTGGCCATTCTTTCTGTTTCCGCTTGCCGTATCGAGAAAGTTAACAACAGTGATGAGCCCACGAAGTCCTATACCCTCAACCTCCGCGACTTCCAAAGCATCAAGAACTACACAAGCTGTGACATCCACTTTACGCAATCCAACACCTACAAGGTTGTACTGAAAGCTACTCCGCGTTGGTACGCCACCCATACCATCACCTCCAGCCATGGAGAGCTCGTCATCACACAGAAGGAAGAACGTAAGCAGAAAGGCATCACCGTTCTCCACATCAACACCTACGAAGACGATGCCGAACTGTGGATCAGCGCACCCTCACTGTCCGATGTCTCCACAGCGGGAAGCGGCGACTTCTATGCCGAGACTGACATCACTGGGCAGAACCTGACGCTGTCCATCGCAGGGAGCGGCGACAGCCACCTGAAGAACGTCACACTCGCCGACAACCTCACCTACACCGTTGCCGGAAGCGGCGACATCGAGACCGGCACGCTCCAAGCCAGCAACGCCTCGTTCAGCATCAGCGGTAGTGGCGATATCAAGAGTAAACTCGCTAAGGTAAAGACGACCAAGCTCACCATCGCCGGCAGTGGCGACGGCAGCCTCGACTTCGACCACTGCGGCCATGCAGACATCAGCATCTCGGGAAGCGGCGACATCGATCTCTCCGGAACACTGCAGTCGCTCGAAAAGAGCGTATCGGGAAGCGGTGACATCGACACCGACAGACTGCAACTTGGCAAATAGCCTCACCTTTCATAACACTCACGTATATGGCATTCAACAATGATAAAGCCATCTATCTGCAAATAGCCGACCGCCTGAGCGACGAGATCCTCGCGGGCGTCTACAAAGCTTTCGACCGCATACCCAGCGTGCGCGAATATGCCGCCACGCTCGGCGTCAATGCCAACACGGCGGTCAAAGCCTACGACCAGCTCGCTCAGGAAGGGATTATCTTCAACAAGCGCGGCCTCGGCTATTTCGTAGCGGAAGATGCGCAGCGACACATCAAGCAGACACGGCGTCAGACGTTTCTCAAGACCGTCCTCCCCGAGTTTGCCCGCCAAATGAAGCTCCTCGACATCTCTTGGGAAGAGCTCAAGGAAGCGGTAGCCTCTGTTCAGTAAGACGCTGCTTTGCAGCGTCCCACCAAAAAACAATAGCAAGACAATGAAAAACAATATCAAAGGCAAGCAGGCGCTTGCCATCACTCTCCTTTCGTTCTCCCCTCTCGCCGCCCTGGCCCAGGCTCCGGTCAACACCGCCGACAGCCTCAAGCTCCAAGGCATCCACGACAGCCTCGACCTGCAAGGCGTAGAGGTGGTGGCGCAAAAGCCCGTCGTCAGGATGACGACCGACAAGATGACCTACAACGTACAGCAGGACGCCGACGCCAAGACCATGACGCTCCTCGACATGCTGCGCAAGGTACCTATGGTCACCGTGGACGGACAAGACAACGTCACCGTGAAAGGATCCTCCAACTTCAAGGTCTATGTCGACGGCAAGCCCAACCAGATGTTCCAAAACAACTTCTCACAAGTGGCGAAGTCGATGCCTGCCTCCATGGTGAAGAGCATCGACGTCATCACCTCTCCGGGTGCCAAATACGATGCTGAGGGTACCAGTGGCGTGCTCGACATCAAGCTGGTGCACCAAAGCGGACAACCCAACAGTGACTGCAGCAACTGCTACAACGGCAATGTCGAGCTATCCCTCAGCAACAAGGGCGAGCGTGCCAATGCCTACATCGGCGGACAGCATGGCAAGCTGACCTACAGCGCCATGGGCATGTTTGCCTGGCAGGACTTTGGCAACCTCAAGGTGACCAACACCCGTCTGCAACAGACTTCTCTCGGTGAGTCGCTGCAGACCACAGACGTGGAGTTCAAGCAGAAGCATCCCTTCTCTTTTGGCAACTTCACCTTAGGCTACGCCCTCGACTCTTTGAGCACCATCAACGTCAGTGCCGGTGTCAATGGCGGCTACACCAACCAGAATATGCAACCGCGCAACTCCTTCTCGGGAGGCCCTTACGGCAATGGCTTCAGCTATGTCTACAATTCCAACCAACGCAACCGCTTTATGGGCGCCAATGCCAGTGCCGACTATCAGCGGTGGCTCAACGCTGACCATACCTCATCGCTGACGCTGAGCTATCTCTTCGACTACAACCCGGCCCGTAACCGTACATGGACTATATATAATAATGTGTCGGGTGTGACGGGACTCACCCTTACCGATCTCTTCTCCGACTCACGTACGTGGGGCACCAGCCACACCGGACAGGCAGACCTGACCTTGGACCTTGGCAAAGGACAAACGCTGGAGACGGGCACGAAGTTCATCAGCCGACACAACAAGAGCGACAGCCGACTCTACGACATCGTTGACGGTAACGACGTGCTCAACGACGCCGGCAGCATGCTCTACCGCAACTTGCAGAGCATCGTGGCAGGCTATGCACAGTATAAGCTCACCAAGGAGAAGTACAACGCACGCCTCGGCCTGCGCTACGAGCATACCTTCGAGAGCGTGAAATATGCTGAGCACAGCGACCGCAACTTCCATAAGGACTATGGCAACCTCGTGCCTTCGGGAAGCATCGGCTACAACATCACACCGATGTCCAACCTCGGTCTGACCTATACCATGCGCATCTCGCGACCGGGCATCAGCCAGCTCAACCCTTACACCGACCGCACCGACCCGACAGCGCTTACCTACGGCAACCCGTCACTCGCCGTGGTGAAGTCGCACAACGTGACGCTGGCCTACAACTTCTTCATGCCGAAGGTGATGTTCAACGTCAGCCTCAGCCACGACTACATCGGCAATGAGATAGAGAACTACCAGTTCGTGGATGCCGACAACAAATACAACAGCACCTACGCCAACAACGGCAAGAGCAGAAACACCTACGTGGATGCCTTCATCCGTTGGGCAGCCTGCAAGAACTCCACGCTGATGCTCAGCGGCAACGTGTCTTACGGTGACTGGAAAGCCAAAGAGTTGGACTATCACAACTGGGGATGGTCAGGCAACGCCTATGTCGGACTGGAGCAGCAACTGCCATGGAAAATCAAGAGTTCATTCGGACTCTTCGCCCAAACACGCCAGTACAACCTCATGGGCTACAACAGCGGCATGCAGTTCTTCAACGCCTCACTCACCCGTACCTTCCTCAAGGATCGCTTAGAGCTCTCGGCCCGCTATGCCAACCCGCTCCGCAGCCACCTGATCATCAACCAGCACAGTGCCGGTGCCGACTTCAGCAACCATACCCACGTCTCCATCCCCCTACAGGTCTTAGCCCTGTCAGTGAAATGGAACTTCGGCAACACAAAGAAGCAGTTCGGACAGTACAGTTCGAAGATCAACAACGACTTCAACGACTCACAAAAGAAAGACTCACCGACAAGCAAAATGGGCATGTAGTCCATCCTACTCTATTCAAAACAGCAAGAGCATCCATGGTCTGAAAACGCTCAGACTATGGATGCTCTGTTTGTTCCTTCAATTTACTTTTGTTATTTCAAAGGCTATGAAACAAAAGCTCGTCAAGTGATGATGAGCTTGTAACCGATGCCACGCACATTGACGATGCGCAGCTGCGGGTCACGCTCTAAGCGATGGCGCAGCTTGGTAATAAACACTTGCAGGCTGCGCCCGTTGAAAAGCGTATCGTCGCCCCACAAGGCTAAGAGGATGGCGCGCGACTCCACCACCTCATTGGCGTGTTCTGCCAACATCCGCAGCAACTCGGCTTCGCGGTGCGACAGTTCTTCCACATGTTCCTGCCACGCCAACTGTTGTGTGACGGGATTGAAGCGATAGCTTCCGATGTCTATCCAGCGGTCACCATCTTCCGACTCCGATGATGAGGACTGACGATAGAGCTGCTGTCGCTCAGCCAATCGGCTGACACGCGCCAAGAGTTCCTGCAGACTGAACGGCTTCTTCAGATAGTCGTCGCCACCCATCTTGAAACCATTGACCACGTCGTTGACCGATGAGCGGGCGGTGAGAAAGAGCACCGGTGTCAACTTGTCGTGCTCACGGATACGCCTCACCATCTCAAAGCCGTCCATACGCGGCATCATCACGTCAGCGATCAACACGTCGGGCTTGTCGGCAAAAAACGCACGCAGTCCTTCCTCGCCGTCAGCAGCAAGCGTCACACTCATGCCCATAGGCTCCATCGTGTCCTTCATGATCATGGCCAACGATGCCTCGTCCTCGACCAACAATACTTTTATCTTTTGCTCCATCGTTTCTGTTTTTTCTATACAACTTTGTAGAAGATGCGGCGTCACGCCCCATACATTACACGACGGGTGCCGCACCTCCTACTTATTGACCGAACATCAATATGAACTCCGTGCCTTTCCCCAACGTACTTCTGACGCTGACCTCGCCACCCATGCGCTCCATGATATTGCGCACGTAATAGAGCCCCAGACCATAGCCCTTCACATCGTGAAGGTTGCCCTGCGGCACACGGTAGAACTTGTCGAAAATATAGTCCAGCTTCTCCTTGGCAATACCGATACCATTATCTGCCACGGTAATAACCCCATCAGACAGACTGATGGTAATATCAACCGTGGTTCCTGAGTATTTCAAGGCATTGTCTATGAGGTTGCCTAACACATGCTGCAACTGAGCCGCGTCGGCAAATACCATAGGATGGTTGTCGCCACCTACAATATGGAAAGCCACGGGCTTATCGGTCTTCAAGCGATACTCCTCAACAAGGCTTCCCACTATGGGCGACACATCGACTTGCTGCATATCGAGCTGCAATGTCGTGCGCCGTTCCATGGTCATCTGAAGGATCTGCTCCACGAGTTGTCCGAGCTTCTTCAGTTGTTGCAAGGCTATCTTTAGGTATTCAGTCCGCTTCTCTTTCGGCAACGACTGACCAAAGTTGAGCAGTGCATCGTTGGCGGCGTATGCCACAGAGACCGGTGTTTTCAACTCGTGCGTCATGTTGTTGACAAAGTCGCTCTTCATCTCGTCGACAGCTTGCAACTCCCGGATGGTACGTCCCAACATCCAGAACACCATTAACAACAAAAGGATGACGACCACCGATAGGCCGATGACACCCTCCATGTTGCTAAGCACGATCCACCCCAAGGGTACACAAAACACGCGGTAGCTAAGCGTATGACCGTCTACGTCCCATTGCAACCGGGCAATCTCCACAGCGTGGTTGTGACTGTAGCCAATCCTTTCTGTATGCGTAATCATCCGATTGTCTTTCCACAGTTCTACCTTCATTGTTCCTTCCATACCACAAGCGGCCATCTTCGCGTCCAGCAGATTATAGAAAGTAGCCACGTCCGGTAGGGCAGCGGTGTCCACCACCTCATGCAAACCTCTACGCATCTCTTTGATGATGGAGGCGAAGGGATGGGATCTGGCAGTGTCGAGAGATAGTATTTTCTCCTTTCCGTTCTTAGCACTGTCAGATTTCACGACCTTGTATTTCTCTATCGTGGTCTTCTTGACAACGTTTCCTTTCCGTTCGATACGTATCGCTTTCCACAACGTTTCCTGGTGTTTATCCTGATCACCAATGGCATACTCTGCCGTCATCTGCTTATGGTAGAGCCGCTGACCTCGGATCAGCAGCTCTTCATAGTCGCATTCGGCGATGGCGTCATCAAGTTGTTGGCGCATCCGTGCGTGCTGCATGTTGTACTGTCGGAAAAGCCAAAAACACAGCAGGCCGATGACCGCCGACAGTGCTATGGCAATGGCGATAAGGTTTCGTTTCCACTTCATACACGCAAAGATAACACTTTTTCTGCTTATTTCCGGCCCTTCCTTCTCTATAATGTGCCGCAGTGAGGGTATGGCACAGTTCTGTAAGATGCTGCTTTGCAGCATCCGCCCGCTTTGCAGCATCCTCCTGCTTAGCATCACTGCTTGAACCGCGCCGTGTCTACCTCTTTGCTCTTGTCCTTGTATCCTCCGAACCTATAGACCAGCGACACGCCCACCTGCCGGTAGCACGAGAAGTCCATCTTCATATTCTGGTTGCCGAAGCGGATGACAGGGTCGATGACGGAAGTCTCAAAGAGGTCGTTGCAGAACACATGGAGCGTGGCACGCTTCTTCCTGAAGATATATTTCAGTCCAAGGTCGACATTGCCCGAAGAAGGCAGATCGTAGATTGCCTGATGAGCCTTGGAGCGTATCATGCCGTCGAGATTGAGATAGAGATGGTTGGGGACAAGGGTGAAGTTGTTGCGCAGGCTGGCCATCACCCAAGCGATGTCGCGGTTGAAGGGGATGTCGTAAAACGCCGAGCATTTCTCCTTCATCCACACACCGAGAACAGTAAGACGGCTGTCGAGCCAGTTGCCGAAGCGCTGAGGCACGGAAGCCTGCAAGCCCCACTGCTGCGAGTAGTCGAAGTTGAGAAACTTGTATTGCACGGTCAGCCGATCATGGCGCTGGTAAGGTGTCTGCGTGAAGTAGTCATCGGTGTAGTTGAACCATGCCACGAACTGGTATTTGTTGTGCAGCACATAGACCAACTGTGTCTGATAGTTGCTCGAAGGCTTGAGGCTCGGATTGCCCACCACTTCGTTGTAGCCGCCATTACTGAACGACGTGAAGTTTTGCAGTGTCCAATAGTCCGGGAACTTCTTGTCGCTACTGACGTTGAGCAGAAGCATGTGGCCGCTGCTGGGCATGTAGGTCAGCGAGAGCGTGGGATAGACATTCCACTGATGCCAGGCCGGTGAGTGATAATATTCGGCAGCCAGCGAGACCTCGAAGTCGAGCTTCTCCCCTATCTTGCCGTTGGTACCAGCATAGACGTTGACGATGTCCTCGTTCTGGCGACTGTATGAATTGGTGGGACTGGCGGCGGTGTTGCTGCCCGTAGGCAGAAATGTCTGCCAACTGTGGTCATTGGTCAGACTATAGCGCACGCCGTAGTTGAGTCCCCATCCGCCCGCAAGGCTGTGCTCTTGTCCAAGATGGAACTTCCAGCGATTGATGCGCTGGTGCTCGTCGGTATCGAAGTGGAGCTCACCCGTAGGCAGCGTGCTGATGAGATGCTGTGTCGAGGGCGTATTATAATAGGTGTATTCCACGTTGACCTTCGTGCCTGTAGGCAACTGGTAGTCGAGCATCACGTCGTGCATGGTCTTTCTCGTCCGATAAGCATTGGTCGCCATCACGTTACCCGTCACGTCTTCGCGTGCGTGTTCCGTGTCGTAGTTACCGGTGTAGCTCAGACTCAGCCGATGATTGTCGGTAAAGGCATAGTCAAGTCCCATACGCCACAGATGCTCGTGATCGCGGCTGCGCTGCGCCTCGTGCGTCTCAATGTCGTGTGTCGTCCCGTCGTCAAGATGATGGAGCGAAGTCTCGTCCGTTGTTCCGTAGGTCTTGCCATTATTGTGTTGATAGTTCACATCGAAGTCGAGTTTTCCTTTATGATAGACCAGTCCGGTCTTTCCGCTCCACATCGCCTCGTGTTCCTGGTTCCAGGCTCCCGTGAGTTCTCCCTGCCATCCGTCGGGCTGCGAACTGTCGGAGGCGATGTCGAGGTTGATGCTCGCTCCACGCACCTCGTAGCGGGCAGGTGTGGTGTACATCACTTCGGCATGCTTCAATCTGTTAGCGGGAAGACTCTTCAGCAAGGCATTGAGTTGAGCGGCATCCATCTGATAGTGCTTGCCGTTGATCAGCACGTTGAAGGCATTGCCTGCAAGTGTGAGCGTACCATTGTTGTCAGTCACGCCGGGGATGAGCTTCAGCGCGTCATAGACATTGTCAGCGCTTTCTTTCTTAAGCAGCAACGGCATATCGTAGGTCAGCTTGCTGCCCACCACCTTCACGATAGGGCGCTCGCCTTTGACCATCACCTCTGGCAGGGCGTGGATGATGCTGTCCATACGTAGTGAGTCGGCAGAGCTTGTGGCTGTGCCCGCTCCGTCTGTCTGCGCATAAGCAGCAGTCGCTGCCATGCAGAGCATCAGTATCATTACCTTTCTTTCCATCTCTCATTAGTTTTTCTCACTGCAAAGGTAGGCCGAAAAAGCAAGAGTCCCAAGCCTTTCGGCTTATACATCCTTAACGCCAAGGCTTAAATAGGCTTAACATCATTGCGGTGTTACGCCAGTTTCTCTACAAAGCATAATCCATAAATCGTAATTAAAACTTTCCACAAATATAGCGAATTTATAAATTACGATTTATAAAAAGACAGGAAAGAGCCAAAGTTTTAGTTATGATTAACAAAGTAAGGCTATGCCGCACGATGAACATGTGGCATAGCTTTTATAACACAAGCTTCTTTTGGCATTCTCACAGTCTATTTTTCTCTTCACTACCTGCGCGTATGCCTTTGTAACGGCTGCGTACAGTATTGAAACTGTAAGTGAACTCAATACCCACGCACTGTGTACTGTCGTATTCTTTGAACTGAGTACGGACGTTAATGCCTCCATAGGCCGTCATCTCCTTGTAATTGGTGTGGAAAATATCGTTGGCATAAAGCGAGAGTTGAATATTCTTACTCTTTAGCCACTGTTTGGAAATACGGAGGTCTACACTGGCCACCGTCTTAGTTATAGCTACATTAGACTTGTTATAAGGCGTGAGGCTCGCAGTGATGTTCGCTGTCCAGTTATAGGGCAGTGTGAACGTGTTGTCAAGTCTGAACTGCGTACAAAGTCCATTCCAATAGTGCGTGATGCCCATGGGAGCCAAGTCGGCATCTGAGAAAAAGAGCCTAGCGGTGTAGTTAAGATGCCAAATGCCTAAGGTAGGCGAGGTATTAAGTGTCACCCCGTAGTTTTGTGTCTTTGGCGTGTTGCGGTAGTCTGTGATGATGACGCCGGGATGACTCACATCGTCGTAAGCCGTTTGAAAGGTGCGGAATGAGTTTTTGATATAAGCGTAATAGGCTTCCACCGTCATCCATTTCCATACTGTCGTCCACGAAAGATAATACGTAGTCATGGGTTGCAAGAAGGGGTTGCCCGTATCGTACTCGTATTTGCTACGGTAGTTCACCGAGGACGACATGATCGAATAAGGCGGATTGTACCGGTATGTGGCAAATGCTAACGAGTGCTGCCACCCGTCGTCAGCATAGCTCATTGATAATTTGGGGATAAGCACATGATAATCGTGGCTTAGCTCGTCGTCTTTCTTACCATCCACATCATAGCGGTTGTGTTCGTTCTGAAGCCTCAAAGAAGCCGAGAAATTCAACTTCTTGCCAATGGGGAGCGCATAGTTTGCATAGAGTGACCAGATAGCAGTGCGTTGCCGGATATGAGTGTCAGCAGAAAATCCGCTCTGTGTGAAATCTGCTTTTCTGTTGGTATAGGAAGTCTCTTCACCGAAGGAGAACGTTCCAGCGGGCATCGGCGCCGAGACCGTGAGCTTCTCGGCCCACAAGTTGCTCCTCGTGCTCGTGTTGCTACTAACCGAAGAGTCGTCAGTACCGCCGGCCATATCCATGTCAGTGTGGCTTCCATAGTAATCGGCACTGAAATCGATTCCCCACTTACCCAATCTGCCCACATAGTAGGTGTTGACGCTGTTAGCCAAATTAGGTTTCGACTTGGTGACGCTTTGATTGTCGTCATCACTGAAATGCTCACCATTGCGCCACACCTGCTCTGTCTTTGTGATGGTTCTTTTTCCCTTGACAGTGCCTGTGGCAGAATAGGTAAGGCCAAGCGAATGCCTGTCGTTGATTTCCCAGTTCCAACCCACATCACCGTAAATAAACTTATAATCATTTCTCCACTTGCTGCGGCTATGGTAGTCCCATGTGTCGGTAGCCTTTAATTGATCATTAGACGTGGCCGTGATACGGCCTTTGCTATCTGCGGCATTGGCACGGATAAAGAAGTCCATGCCATTACGCAGACGGTAGTTGAGCGAAGCATTAGCTGTAGCAAGCATCCCTTTGCTTTTCCCAAAGTTTCCCCATAGGCTTCCGCTCCAGCCCTCGCCTTGCCGGCGAACGGTCTTCAATCGGATAACGGATGTCACGTCGGAGGCATACTCCGCACCAGGGCGTGTGATAATCTCCGCTGACAGCACCTCAGCGGATTGCAGTCGCTCCAGTTCGCTGGCATCGCGCACCAGCTTGTTGTTGATGTATATCTGCGGAGTGCCATGTCCGGCCACAGTGCCGTCACCCATGACAAGGGGCAGGTGCTTGATCATCTCTTTCGCTGAGCCGAATTGCTCTAGTTGAGAACCTTTCACCATTACACTCAATCCGTTTGGCGAAGGCTTGTAACTGAGCTTATGCCCCTGTACCGTCACGCCTTTCAGCGTATAGCGGTCAGCTTGCAGGCGTATTGTGCCGAGATCGGGCGAGGCGGCAGTCCACAGCTTAGACTTGTAGCCCACATAGGTCACCTTGGCGATGACGCGCCGGGCATTGCAGGGAATGACGAAATAGCCACTCTCGTTGCTCACGCCACCGGCAAGAAACGAGGAGTCGGCGGGCGAGCGCAACACCACGTTGGCATACTCGGCGGGCTCCCCCTTGTCGTCGACCACGCGGCCTTTGTACCTCAACACTGTCTTCTGCGAGCACTCCACGTTGATGATGCTGTCGCCCACCATCGTCATCGAGATGGGATAGAAGCCGATGAGATGGCGGATGGCCTCGGGAATGGTTGCGCCCTTGATTGATGCCGTCACGTGAAAGTCTTCCAAGTCGTTGTAGATGAAGTTGATGGTGTAGCGATGGGTCATGCCACCGAGCTGCTGCAGGGCCGTGGGCATCGTCACGTTGCGGAAGTCGCGGCTCACACGCTGGGCACGGACTTGGACGGCACCTAACAGGAGAATATATAATAATAGGTATATCTTTCTCATAGCTATTCTACGTTAAGGGTGTCACCATTACGTGTAATGGAAATCTGCTGGAAGCCGTTGAGGATGGCAATGTTGGCATCAACGGACTTAGCCTGGTCCCACTCAAAGTGCAGGCGGATGGCCTTGGCGGTTGCGGTGCTGTAGACGACCTTCAATCCGTAGTACTGCCCCATCGCAGAGAGGATGTCGGACAAAGTGGTGTTGTCGAAGACCTTGACAACGGGCGCCGGCTTCTTCGTCTCCTGCTTTGGCGTAATGCTGTCGGCGGTGGCGGTGGTGTCACGCAACGCCGCTGTGACGGGAGCGTGCTGCGCCACTTCCGGCTTCTCTGCGGCAAAAGGACTTTGAATCCAGCCCAGCCGTGTCATAGCGGCAAAGGTCACACCAGCAAGGAGGACACAGCCGAGGAAGACAGCTGCCACACGCAGCCAGCGGGGAATGCGATGGCGGGAAAGCGGATGAGAGCTCTCGGGATGTGACTGGCTGAATGCTTTCCATGCTTTTTCCACATCGATGTCTTCGTCTTCGGCCCGCTCTTTCGCGAGGGCACGTTTCAACTGGGCAAGCGGTCGGGCATCGCGTATGATTTCACAGAGCTCCTCGTCGGTGTAGTGTTCGGGGTGCTCCTGTGCGTCAAGGAGACGCTTGATTTTCTCTTCGTCTGAATAGTTCATGGCTCCGGGGTATTGATGTTTTCTTTCAACACTTTGACGATGTGCGACAGATGTTTCCACACGGCGATGCGGCTCGTGCTCGTCTCGGCGCAGATAGCTCTATAGTCCTTGCCGTCGAGGAAGCGCAGGGTGAAGAGGTGCAGTTCCTGTGGTGAGAGCAGTGTGTGGGCGAGTTGGCGCAGCTGTTTGAGTCGTCGCTCGTCGTCCAGCCAGTCATCACCGTCGTGCAGTTCGTCGGTATAGAGGCGGAGAATGCGCTCGCGGTTGCTCTTATCGCGCAGCCGTTTCAGACAGCGGTTGCGTACGGCCACCATCAGGTAGCCTTCGGCTGAGACGGGTAGCAGCTCGGTGTCGCTCTCCAGTAGCTGGGCGAAGACCTCGCTCACTACGTCCTCGCTCTCCTGCCCATCGTAGAGCAGGGAGCAGGCCACGGCATACATGTGGCGGTAGTGCTGGCGGAAGAGCTGTTCAACGTGTTGTCTGTCCATCGTCTGTCTTGTGTTTTTTTATTATCAATACCCTTCAGCGAAGAGAATGTTAACCCCCCGCGCTAAAATTTCCCGTTCAACTTGATAAGCATATTTACAAAGATACTCTTTTTCAAGCACACAGAAGACCGAGCCCTACGCTTTTTCGCATGTTAGGTGCAATTTTCTCCCCAAATCCACCAGCAGAGCTACCAAAGCTAAGGCCACCTTCCCAACCTACAATTGATGACAGGAAATACTAAAAAGATGCTCTTTTTCAACAGAAAATGATGCTTTCGTTTGGCGGAAAGACTATTTATACCTAACTTTACTGAGGAATAGAATGTAGGGCAACGGCATAGTTGCCACTCATCAGTAACACATAAAGCAAATAACCATGAGTTTACAAGAGATTTTAGACCATCGTCGCGCCATTCGTCACTACGACCCTGAGAAGCCGCTTGACCCGGAACGGGTGAAAGAATGCATCAGGATGGCAACGCTGGCACCGACGAGTTCCAACATGCAGTTGTGGGAGGCTTATCACGTCACGGACAAAGCGGTGTTAGAGAAGCTCGCCCACGCCTGCCTCGACCAGCTCTCGGCACGCTCAGCCCAGGAGATGGTGGTTTTCGTCACACGCCAGGACCTCTATAAGCAGCACGCCGAAGCCGCCCGTAAGTTTGAGGAGGGCAACCAACGACGTCATGCTCCGAAGGAGAAGCAGGAGAAGCGCATCAAGAAATGGGACACCTACTACGGCAAGGTCATGCCCTTCCTCTACTCGCGCGGCTTCGGCCTATGGGGATTATTGCGCAAACTGCTGGCCCAACTCATTGGTCTGAGCCGTCCCATCGTACGCCAGGTATCGGAGGGAGACATACGCGTCGTCGTACATAAGAGCTGTGCCTTGGCTGCACAAACGTTTATGCTGGCCATGAGCGAGGCAGGCTACGACACGTGTCCGTTGGAAGGCTTTGACAGCCTGCTGGTCAAGAAGGCCCTCGGCTTACCCCGTAAAGTAGAGATCAACATGGTCATCACTTGCGGCATCCGCCAACCTGATGGTGTATGGGGCGACCGCTATCGCCAGCCATTCAGCGAGACCTATCACAGGGTGTAGCAAAACCTTCTTGTCTTTGCCAAGACAAGAAGGTTGTTGCCCCAATTTTAGGAAAAGTGTAGTTTTAGAGGTCCCAAAATGCAGGAAAAGTATAGTTTTCGCTTGCTTATTTCGTAGGAAAAGTGTATTTTTGCAAGGGTAAAAACCAAGGAAAAGTGTATCTATGGCATTACGAAGGAAAATAGAGCAAGACATAAGAGCTTATTTATCAAGTGATTCCAACAAGATGATGATCATCGATGGAGCACGGCAGGTAGGCAAGTCATTTATCATTCGGCAAGTGGGTAAAGAGTTGTTTCCCAACTACATCGAGATAAACATGGAAGCCGACAAGTTAGGCGACCGTATCTTTGCCGAGGCAAAGACCGTGAAAGACTTCTATCTTGCACTAAGCGTGGTGGCCGGTGACAGGATGAAAGACCGGGCGAATACACTTGTCTTCATCGATGAAATCCAAGCTTACAACCATCTGCTCACCTTAGTGAAATTTCTCATGTCGGACCGTCGGTTCACCTTTATAGCCAGCGGTTCTCTCTTGGGCGTCACGCTGAAGAAGACGCAGTCCATCCCTATTGGAAGCATTATACGCGAGCACATGTATCCACTTGACTTCGAAGAGTTTCTTTGGGCCAACGGTGTGGGCGAGCCACTCATCCAAGCCATGAAAGAGAGCTATGAGAATAGGCGTTCTCTACCCGAAAGCATTCATACGAAGCTGATGTCTCTCTTCCGCTCCTATCTGCTTACCGGTGGCATGCCCGATGCCGTCAACACCTTTCTCTCTACTCAGAATATCGTGGAAACGCGACAGATACAGACTGACATCCACGAACTCTATGGTGATGATGCCGCTAAATACGAACAGGAATCTGCACGCAAGCTACAGATCATGCGTATCTACCGCATGATTCCGTCCAACATGGAAAACAAAAAGAAACGAATCGTTGCCAAAGACATAGAAGGGAAGCAAGGCAAGCGCATGACCGACTACCTCGATGAATTTGAATACCTTATCTCTTCCGGAGTAGCACTGGAAGTGAAAGCCATCAGCAAGCCAAGCTATCCCTTGGTACAGAACAGCGGTAAGAATCTGCTAAAGCTCTACCTCAACGATGTGGGGCTACTCACCGACGTGCTCTATGGCACAAACATAATGCCTATTCTGAAAGACATCGCCAGCATCAACTTGGGATCAGTCTATGAGTCTGTAGTGGCACAAGAACTGCGGGCACATGGACATGGACTGTTCTATTATGACAATAAGAAGTTGGGCGAAGTGGATTATCTCATCGACGACCAGCAGCATCTGTCCGTCGTCCCCATTGAGGTGAAGTCTGGTAAGGACTACAAGGTGCACAGTGCCTTGGACCGTTTCCTCAGCATCAGTGAATACAACATCCACCAAGCCTTTGTACTCTCCAATGAGCGTCGCATTTATCAGGAGCAAGGTATCACCTATCTGCCTATCTATGACATCATATTCCTATAAGTTATTCCTCCTTTGGCACCTTCCACCAAAACATGATTGCGGCAAGGAGCTGAGCGGCGACGCTGACAACGACCATGACCACGAGACTCTGATCGTAGAGTACACCGAGAAGCCAACTGCCCAAGAACCAGGCAGCACCGAAACAGCACTCAAAGATGCCGTAACCCGTGGCACGGCTGCGCTTAGGCACCATTGTAGCCACGGAAGCCTTGAGGATGGACTCCTGCGCACCCATGCCAATGCCCCACAGCACCACGCCGATGATAGCGCAAGTCAAAGCAATGCCGGTGTTCGTCCCTCCGACAAGCAGGCTCGTCACGTCACCGCCCAAGAAAGCGAATACAGCAAAGGGAGCGGCCACTAATGTGGAGACAACCAGCGACAAACGGGCATGACGGTCGAAAAGCCAGCCAAAGACAAAGGCGGAAGCCGCATCGGTGAGCATCGCCAAAGCATAAAGCAACGGCAGGACAGCAGCCGTGAAGAGATGCTGACGCGAGAAGTGCATGACGATCAGCGAGTAGTCGGCGAAGCCAAAGGCAAAGAGGCTGATGCCAACGATATACACCACGAAGCGCTTGCTGACACGAAAGGGTACATACTCCTTCGGTTCCGGCTCAAAGTTCTCGGGATGCGGGAAGCGCTTGTACGTCAGCCATAATAATAATAAGGTGATGGCACCAGGAATAGCGAGAAAGGCAAAGCACGTGCGGTAGTCGCTGAACGTGTCGTCGCGGTGCTGAATGAGCATGATGAGATAGAGCAACAGAGGTCCGAGCACGGCACCGATTTGGTCGAGTAACTCTTGGATGGCGAAACTCTTCCCCACCCCTTCCTGCGAGGCTGCGAAAGACATCACCGTGTCTTTCGCCGGTTTTTTGATAGCTTTACCCAACCGCTGAACGATGAGCAACGCACACGCCAGCGCCCAACCATGACGGCCAACGAGTGCCAATGCCGGCACAGCCACCACATCAAGCGCATAGCCGAAGAGCACCATCGGCCAATAGCGACGTGTCCGGTCGGTCAGTCGTCCGAAGACATAGCGCAAGCCATAGCCCACGAGTTCACCAAGTCCCGACACAAAGCCAATGACAGTCGCCGACGCACCGGCCAACGAGAGGAACGCTCCACGTATGCTGTTCGCACTCTCATGGGTCATATCCGAGAACAAGCTCACCACGCCGAAGAGCACAATGAACGTCATCGCTGCCGACATCCGCCTTTTCTTCTCACTCATCTTTCAAACTAATTATCTCTCACATTTCATTCATCACTCAACACTCAACATTCTTCTGTTCGTCTCTCTTCGACTTTGACTTAATGACGAGCCACACACCGGAGAAGACCAGGATGACGGCCACGCCCTGAGGCAGCGTGAAGACACTCAGTCCCACGGCCACACTGACGATCACCGACACGATAGGTTGCACATAATTATATACGCTCACCACCGTAGGCCGCAACACGCGCTGAGCCACCACGCTGAGCAGATAGCTGACAAACGTACCGAAGACGACCACATAGCCCACCTCTAACCACGTGGCCGCCGTGAACGTCGTCCACGGCAACTGGCTGACGTGCCAGGAAGTGAACGGCAGGACGAAGAGCGAAGCCCACGTGAACATCCACTTGTTGACCGTGAACACATTATATTTACGTATAATCGGATTGAAGAGAGCCAGGTAAAGGGCAAAAGAGAACTGTGCACCGAAGCACATCAGGTCCCCGCGGATGTTGCCGACCTTCGCACTTCCCGCGTGCGCACTGCTGAGGATGAGGAT
Source organism: Hallella mizrahii (assembly GCF_009695775.1). GTDB lineage: Bacteria > Bacteroidota > Bacteroidia > Bacteroidales > Bacteroidaceae > Prevotella > Prevotella mizrahii. Next base: position 43,955 of record NZ_VUNG01000024.1, read on the forward strand.
GAGCGCGCCACCACAACCGATAGCCACGCCAAGTGCCTTCTTCCACGTGATCGGTTCCTTGAGAATGAAGAAGGAAAGCACCATGGCAAAGATAGGCATCGACGTGGTGACGATGCTGGCATTGACGGGCGAGGTGATACTCAGTCCTATGTTGTACAGTCCTTGGTTAAACACGATGCCGAGCAATGCTGCGCCCGCCAACTTCACGATGTCGCGCGCCGGAATATGCTCGCGCGGACCTATCAGCGAGGTCACCCAAAAGAGCAGAGCAGCCCCCGCCACACGAAACGACACCACAGAGATGCCATCAAAACCACTGTTCATCGCAGCCTTGCCGATCGGCGCCATCAGCCCCCAAATAGCCTCGGCAGCAAACATACTCAGATGTGCCTGCAGGGGCACACGGTTATCCTTCATCTTTTCTTTCCTTTTCTTATTATTGTCAAATTCATATGCAAAGTTACTAATAATTGCCTTTCAGAGATACAACTTACCGATATTTTCCTTATATTTGCCAAAAGAAAAACCGAAACAACTATGCAGAAATACGCAGACTATATCAAGCAGATAGAGATCGACGCCCTCTGGAGCGGGCGCAAGCATATCATCTGGGACCTCGACCGGCAGGTCAACATTCTCAGCGGAGTCAACGGTGTGGGCAAGTCGACCATTCTCAACAAAGTGGTCAAAGGTCTCTCTTCCGGCGGCGACTTCCCCAGCCATCTGCTCAAGGGCGTACATCTGAAGGTGGAGCCGGAGGACGCGCGCCTTATCCGCTTCGACATCATCCGCAGCTTCGACCGTCCGATCATCAACTCAGAGGCGGTGACGAAGATGGGACTTACCCTCGCCACCGAGATGGACTGGCAGATCTTCCTGTTGCAAAGGAAATATCTCGACTACCAGGTCAACATCGGCAACCGCATCATCGCCACCTTGCAGAGCGGTGAGCCCGACGCCGCAGAGAAGGCACAGGCACTCTCGCAACCGAAGAAGGACTTCCAGGACATCATGGACAGCCTCTTCGCCGAGACCGGCAAGAAGATTATCCGTACGGAAAACGAAATCAAGTTCACGCAGATCGGCGAGACCCTCCTTCCCTACCAGCTCTCCAGCGGCGAGAAGCAGATCCTCGTCATCCTGCTCACCGTGCTCGTGGAGGATCAGAAGAACTATGTGCTCTTCATGGACGAGCCCGAGGTGAGCCTGCACGTGGAATGGCAGAAACAGCTCATCGACCTCATCCTCCGTCTCAACCCCAACGTGCAGATCATCCTCACTACCCACTCCCCCGCCGTGATCATGAACGGATGGATGGACAAGGTCACCGAGGTCAGCGACATCACGGTAAGTTGAGAGTTGAGAGTTGAGAGTTGAGAAAGTTGAGAGTTGAAAGCTGAGAGTTGAGAGTTGATACAACCGTAGGACAGAGGGCTACAAAATAAAAGATACGCATAGCGGACTCTTACCCTATCCTTCCAATTCTCACACTCAACTTGCAACTCTCTATACTCTCAGCTTTCAACTCTCAACTCTCTCAACTCTCAGCTTTCAACTCTCAACTCTCTCAACTCTCAACTCTCTCAACTCTCAGCTTTCAACTCTCAACTCTCTCAACTCTCAACTCTCTCAACTCTCAGCTTTCAACTCTCAACTCTCTCAACTTTCAACTCTCAACTTTTATGAATAGCATTATATATAATAAAAGCAGGAACTTTGCAATAAGGATCATTAAACTGCAAAAATATCTGCTCTGCCGACAAGAGAAATGCATCTCTAAACAGATAATGCGCAGCGGAACAAGCATAGGTGCTAATGTGCGCGAGGGCACACAAGCACAAAGCAAAGCAGACTTTGTCTCTAAGATGAGTATCGCACTCAAAGAAGCACACGAGACCGATTACTGGCTTGATCTACTGCAAGCAACAGAGTATATCTCTCAGGCTGAATATGCATCCATCCATGATGACTTAGTTGAAATCATCAAGATCCTCACCTCTATTATCATCACAACCAAAGAAAACTCTCTTGCAAAGCAACATGCCCGATGTTGAGAATATGCTGATAATCTGAATTTTATAAAGATCTACGGAGTTCCTCGCCCCCCTATTCCGTTGGGCGATATAACTCTCAACTCTTCAACTCTCAACTTTTCAACTCTCAATTCTCAACTTATAAGTGAAACGTTTAAGAGACAACCTCACCTCCAGCTATTTCGAGGCTGCAAACCGGCTCCAGTCCAAACGCGCGCGCAAAAAAGTCGTTGCCTATGTCGAAAGCTACGACGACGTCTTTTTCTGGCGGCAGATCCTCAGCCAGTTTGAGACCGACAGTCTCTATTTCGAGATCATGCTACCATCGAGAATGCAGCATCTCGAGCGGGGCAAGAAAGCCGTGCTCATGCGCTTGCTCTCCGGCAAGACCGGACAGAGCATGATCGCTTGTGTCGACGCCGACTACGACTATCTCATCCAGGGCAAGACCGAGACCTCGCGTGCCGTCATCTCCAATCCTTACGTCTTCCACACCTATGCCTACGCCATCGAGAACATGCAGTGCTACGCTCCTTCGCTCCACGAAGTCTGTGTCGCCGTGACGCTCAACGACCACAGCATCTTCGACATGGAAGAGTATCTGCGACAGTACTCCCGCGCCATCTATTCTCTCTTTGTCTGGAACATCTGGTATTACCGCACCCCCCACTACAGCGAGTTCACGCTCACCGACTTTCTGCGTATCATCGAGCCAGGCGGCTTTTCCCTTTCCAACCCTTGGGAACCCATCAGCAGAGTCAAAAACAAAGCAGAAAAGAAAGTCGCGCAACTATGGCGCAGCCATCCCAACGAAAAGAAAAGCTATCACCAAGTAGAGGTGAGCCTGACAGAATTAGGGGTCACTCCCGACAACACCTACATGTATATTCAGGGCCATCACCTTTTCGACAAGGTCGTCGTGCCGATGCTCAGCAAGGTCTGCGACAAACTCGTCAGACAACGGCAGAGTGAGATCGCCCGAGAAAGCGTGCACGGCACCCAACGCCGCAACGAGCTCTCGTGTTACACCAACAGCCTGGCCGACATCACCTCCATGCTCAAGAAAAACGCCGGCTTCCTGCGCTCCCCACAATACCATCAGATCGAAAGAGATCTCAACACATTTGTACAAAGCTGCAATACGTTGGCCAACAGTCTGCCAGACAACAAGCAGAAGGATCAATGAAACAAAAAATAAACACTATTTTCCTTTGATATTCCCGACGTTTGCTGTACCTTTGCAATATGAACATGCCAAATACCCAAAACGTAAAACTTAGCGAAAACATCATTCTTGCCGATGCCGACTATATCGACCTCGTCGCCTTCCGCCTGAGCGTACAGTTCGAGCGGATGATCGGCCGACGCATCCCCAAGGCTGATCTCAGCCGCTGGGCCGTGGACATTGCCCTGGACGGCGGACTGCGCGAAGACAGCAAGCCACACGAGACCCAACTGGTTCTGATTCACGACAAAAGCAAGAAACAGCTCGACAATTTCTCGCCATCGGTCTACGACACAGAGCTCAACGCCCAGGCTTTCCGCGACGACAAGCTCGGCGAGTTCCTCGTCAACGCTTATCCCACGGGCAGCATGGTCGACAAAGACGACTACCTGCAGGATGCCATCCGCACCATCCTTGAGCACGACGAGGTGCGCCGGCTGATGATCATCCCCAACGGCGAGGAAGGTGAGACCTACGACATCGTGAGCCATGCCCTGCGCGAAGCTCCTGACGACAAGCGCGTCACCGTCTTCGCCATGCAGCCCATGCCCGGTGGCAATTTCCGGCAGGAGATTCTCGGCTACTCACTGATGAACGCCCTCGGCATCAAGGCCGATGAGCTGAAGGCTGAGGACTAAGCCGACAAAGAAGCGGAACCCAAGAGCTCACTACAAAACAAAAACAATAAAAAGATATATTACAGTATGAGTAGAGTATTAATGATTGGAGCCGGAGGCGTAGCTACGGTCTGCGCCTTCAAGATGGTACAAAACCAGGATGTCTTCTCTGAGCTGATGATCGCCAGCCACCACAAGGACAAATGCGACAAACTCGTCAAGGCCATCCACGACAAAGGATATAAGATGGACATCAAGACCGCTGAGGTCGATGCCGATGATGTGGAGCAGCTCAAGCAGCTCATCGGCAGCTATAAGCCCGAACTGGTCATCAACCTCGCCCTGCCCTATCAGGATCTGACCATCATGGATGCCTGTCTGGCCTGCGGCGTCAACTATCTCGACACCGCCAACTACGAACCCAAGGACGAGGCCCACTTTGAGTACAGCTGGCAGTGGGCTTACCGCGACCGATTCAAGAAGGCAGGGCTCACCGCCATCCTCGGCTGCGGCTTCGACCCGGGCGTGAGCCAGGTGTTCACCGCATACGCTGCCAAGCATGTCTTCGACGAGATCATCGATCTCGACATCGTAGACTGCAATGCCGGCAACCACCACAAGGCTTTCGCCACCAACTTCAACCCAGAAATCAACATCCGCGAGATCACACAGAAAGGTCTCTATTACGAGAACGGCAAATGGATCGAGACTGACCCGCTCGCCGTGCACAAGGCACTCACCTACCCCAACATCGGTCCCCGCGAGAGCTATCTCATGCACCACGAGGAGCTGGAGAGCCTGGTGATCAACTTCCCGACAATCCGCCGCGCACGCTTCTGGATGACCTTCGGAAAGCAATATCTGACCTATCTCGACTGCATTCAGAACCTCGGCATGTCGCGCATCGACGAGGTGACCTATGAAGCACCGCTCGCCGACGGCTCGGGCAAGATGGTGAAAGTCAACATCGTACCACTGCAGTTCCTCAAGGCCGTACTGCCCAACCCGCAGGACCTCGGCGAAAACTACGACGGCGAGACCTCCATCGGCTGCCGCATCCGTGGCATCAAAGACGGCAAGGAGCACACCTATTATATATATAACAACTGCAAGCATCAGGACGCTTACAAGGAGACAGGTATGCAGGGCGTAAGCTACACCACCGGCGTGCCGGCCATGACCGGTGCCATGATGTTCCTCAAAGGCATCTGGCGCAAACCCGGCGTATACAACGTCGAGGAGTTCGATCCGGATCCATTCTTGAAAGTTCTCGGCGAGCAGGGACTGCCCTGGCACGAGATTCACGACGGTGACTTGGAACTATAAGCTTTCCACCCTGGCATCATGCGGATGAGCATCGATACTCATCCTCTCCATAAACCCTAAAACGACAACAACAGAAATGGCAAAGACAGAAGAAGAATTGGCTGCAGAAAAGGCAGCACAAGATAAGAAAGAGCGTGAAGGCAAACTGAAATCGCTCCAGGATGCCATGGCAAAGATCGAGAAGGACTTTGGCAAGGGCTCCATCATGCGCATGGGCGACGAGAAGGTGGAAAACGTGGAGGTCATCCCCACGGGATCCATCGGCTTGGACTGCGCCTTGGGCGTAGGCGGCTACCCCCGTGGCCGCATCATCGAGATCTACGGTCCCGAGTCGTCAGGTAAGACGACGCTGGCCATCCATGCCATTGCCGAGGCACAGAAGCAGGGCGGCATCGCCGCCTTCATCGACGCAGAGCACGCCTTCGACCGCTTCTATGCTGAGAAACTCGGTGTGGACGTTGACAACCTCTGGATTTCCCAGCCCGACAATGGTGAGCAGGCACTGCAAATTGCCGACCAGCTCATCAGCTCATCGGCCGTGGACATCCTCGTGGTGGACTCTGTCGCTGCACTGACCCCGAAGAAAGAGATCGAGGGCACCATGGGCGACTCTGCCGTCGGCCTGCAGGCCCGACTGATGAGCCAGGCACTGCGCAAGCTCACCGGCACGATTTCCAAGACCAACACCTGCTGCATCTTCATCAACCAGTTGCGTGAGAAGATCGGCGTGATGTTTGGCAACCCTGAAACCACCACGGGCGGTAACGCACTGAAGTTCTACGCTTCCGTTCGTCTCGACATTCGCCGTACCAGCCAGCTCAAGGACGGTGATGAAGTCTATGGCAACCACGTGCGCGTGAAAGTGGTGAAGAACAAAGTGGCTCCTCCTTTCCGCAAAGCTGAGTTCGACATTCTCTTCGGACAAGGCATCAACAAGGCCGGCGAGCTCGTGGACCTCGGTGTGGAGTACAATATCGTCCAGAAGAGCGGAAGCTGGTTCAGTTACAACGGCAGCCGGCTGGCCCAAGGCCGCGACGCCACCATCAAGTTGATCAACGACAACCCGGAACTCTCGGAAGAAATTACAGGTCTGGTGATGAAAGCCATCAAGGATCACAAAGAATAATCACCCACAAGCCAAAGGGAAGAGCCTGCAGAGCGGTTCTTCCCTTTGTTGTTTTTTCTGACAAGAAACGAGCTCTGAGAATCGATTCTTTTTCACGAAGACCTCCTTGGCTCTGATTTTCGCGAAAAATAGCAATTTTTTTGTATCTACCAGATAATCAATGTGTTACAAATATATACATTTCTCATGAAAATTAGGAAGGGCTTTTCTTGCAAAATTATCTAGAAAATTTTCGGTCAGAAAAGGCTTTTGATCCGATCAAACAACTGATATGACCGAGTCAAACAACTGAAATGACCGTATCAAACAACTGTTTTCTACCCATGACCCAACAGAAATCGAGGGGACACGACGGCATTTTGAGTTTTTAAGGAGAGAATATCAGTTTTCTCTTCTCTAGATTGCAAGTTGAAGTGGAAGGTGTTTTGTAAAAAGAAATAGCAAGCAGGTCTTTCCTACTTGCTATTTCGCTATCATCTATCTAATCGTTTTTTCGTTTAGCTTACACGTAGGTCTCGATGAGTTTCATCTTTCCCTCGGTCTTGATCTGCTTGGTTGTAGCGGGGAAGATCAGGCTGTCACCCGCCTGCACATCGATGACGTTGCCCTCGTTGTCGGTGAGCTTACCACTGCCTTTTGTGACGATGGTGATGATGAAGCTGTCCAAAGCCGATACGTCAATGGTCACAGGACTGCTCAGATCGTAGAGCAGGGTATGGAAATAAGGGCACTGCACGAGCATGACGCCTTTGTTTTCCTCGGGTACATACTCCGTGCGGTAGTTGGGCAACACTGTGTAGTTGATGCTCTCGGCAGCCTCCTGGGTATGGAGCTGCCGGTAGTTGCCGTTTTTGTCCTTACGCTTGAAGTCATAGATGCGATAGGTGACATCGCTCGTCTGCTGGATTTCACAGAGGAAGCATCCCTTGCCGATGCTGTGGATACGTCCGGCGGGGAGGAAGAAGCAATCGCCCTCCTTGACGTCATAGTGGTCGATAGCGTCCACGATCGTGTCGTTGGCCACCATCTCCTTATACTCCTCGGGAGTGATCTTCTCCTTCAGTCCCACAAGCATGCTGGCATCGGGATCAGAGTCCATGACATACCACATCTCGGTCTTGCCGCGCTCCTTGCCTTGCTTATGGGCTATCTCGTCGGTCGGATGCACCTGGATGGACAGAGGCTGGGCGGCATCGATGAACTTGATGAGCAACGGAAACTCGTTACCAAAGCGCTGATAGTTGGCCACACCCACCAGTTTCTCCTTCATGTCTGCCACGACAGCACTCAGCGGCTGGCCGGCATATTTCCCTTCGCTAACAATGGTCTCATTGCCGGGAACACCGGAGATCTCCCAACTCTCTCCTACGTTTTCGAGATTCTCATGGAGATGTTTAAATGGTATGATCTTGTCACCACCCCACAGCGTTTGCTTCAGAAGCGGTTTAAAACGTAATGGTTTCATGTCTTATCAGTTTATTTAATGTCTATTTATAGATACGATTTTACACTGCAAAGTTACGTAAATACAAAAGACATCATACCATCTCAATTATCCAAACATGACACTATCTTACTAATTTTTCGTCCAGAACGAAGGCGTGAGACAAACGATCACCGAGAAGATTTCCAAACGGCCAAAGAGCATCATAATGGTACAGATCCACTTGGCAAAGTCGGGAAGCATCGACCACGACATCGTCGGGCCTATCTCCAAACCCAATGTCGGTCCCACATTGCCGATACAGCTCATGGCGATGGTGATGGCGTTGGTGTTGTCGATGCCCGCTGCTATCATCACAAAAGCCGAGATGAAGATAAGCAACAGATAGGCAGTGAAAAACGCCAGTAACGAGACACGCTGAGGATAAGTGATGTTCACGCCACTGATCTTCAACGGCAGCACGGCATGGGGGTGGAGACGCTGGCGGAGCTCATTGCGGAGCACCTTAAAGAGCATGGTGATGCGCACGCATTTCATGCCGCCGGCCGTACTCCCCGAACAGCCCCCGACCAGCATACACACGGCCAGAACGACCCACGTGACATGAGGCCATTTGCCCGCATCGTCGTTGAAGAGTCCCGTCGTCGTCATAAACGACACTACGGAGAACAGCGAAGAGCGGAACGCATGCTCCAAGCCATAGTGGTTACGCGCGATGAGCTCCATCATGATGAAGACCGTGAACAGCGCTGTGAGTATCAGATAGAGCCGGAACTCAGTGTCGCGCCACAGTGCCCGTACCTTTTTCTTCGCCACCGCGCAATAAAACAGCGTGAAGTTGACGCCCGAGATGAAGCAGAAGAACGTGGCGGTATACTCCATTCCGGGTGAATGGAAATGCTCGATACTGTCGTTATAGATCGAGTAGCCACCTGTCGCTGCTGTCGACATAGCATAGTTGATCCCCTCAAACCAGTTCATGCCAAAGAGCATGAAACCGGCCATGCAGCCAAAGGTGATAAACAGATAGACGAGCCAAATCCATTTGGCACTCGTCGAGAGCCTTGGGCTGAGCTTGCTCTTGATCGGTCCGGTGGCCTCAGCGGCAAACACTTTCGTGCTTCCGCCGACCACCTGCGGCAGCACGGCGATGGTGAAGAACACGATACCCAAACCGCCGATCCAGTGAGTCAACGACCGCCAGAACAATATGCCATGGGGCAAAATCTCCACATCATCGATGATGGTGGCTCCCGTCGTGGTAAAGCCCGACATCGTCTCAAAGTAAGCATCCGTGAAACTATGGAGATAGCCACCCACCATGAAAGGAATCGTGCCAAAGAGAGAAAATACGGTCCAGGTGAGCGTGACAATCAGATAAGAGTCACGGCGCGACATGATATTGTCGGCGTTGCGGCCCTTATACCCGAGGATAATGCCCGAGAGCACGGTGACGAGGACGGAGACGAGAAAAGCAAAGGTGTCTTCCTCGCCATAGTACAGAGCAATGCCCAGACACGCCAGCATCATAATAGCCTCAAGGAAGAGCAGCGAGCCCAGGATCTTATAAATGATTTTAAAGTTGATCACACCTATTGTCTCCTATTTCTTAAAACTTGTCTGCAGATGCGATAGTGACGCGCATCAATTAAAGAACTTCTCGATCTTCTTCATGTTGACGTTGTGACAAAACACCACCACATCGTCGCCGGCCTGTATCTGTGTGTTTCCTGATACCAGCATTCCCTCTCCGTCTCTGACCAGTCCGCCGATGGTCATGCCTTGCGGCAGTCCTAGATCCTTGACCGCTTTCCTGGTCACCTTGGAATCGGGCTTGGGAATAAACTCTGCCACGTCGGCATTGGCCGACAGCAAGAAGGTGACATTCATCACGTCGGCGTCGAGCATGAGCTGATAGATGCGACTGGCGGCGATGGCTTTTTTATTGATGATCGTGCCGATATCGAGGCTTTCGGCCATACTGGCATAGCCCATGCTCTCGACCATGGCCACGGTCTTGCGTACGCCCATGCGCTTGGCTGCCAGACAGGCCAGGATGTTGGTCTCGGCATTGCCCGTGAGAGAGACGAAAGCCTGGGTGTTGTAGATACCCTCGTCGGTCAGCACGCCCATATCGCGCGGGTCGGCATTGATGACCAGGGCTTGGTCGTTGAGCAACTGGTTGAGTTCGTCACAGCGATCAGGATCCACTTCAAAGATCTTCGTGTTCATATATTCCGGCATGGTCTGCACGGCACGCACGGCAGTGGCACCGCCGCCCATGATCATCACGTTCTTCACGTCGACATAATGTTCCTTGCCGACTATCTTGCGGATATAAGGGATATATTGCTTCGTGGTCATGAAATAGGCCAAGTCGTAGCATTTCAGCTCGTCATTGCCGCCGGGGATGATCGTCTCGTCCTTGCGTTTGATGGCCACCACATGGTAAGGGTCATCAGGACCGCAAAGTTCCTTGAGGGGACGGTTGAGAATTTCACACGACTCCCGCAACTTGATGCCAAGCATCACCAGTGCGCCGTTGTGCACATCCCAACGCTGTCTGACCCACGACATGCGCAATCCGTTGATAATGTCGCGTGCGGCGAGCATCTCTGGATAGATGAGCTCGTCAACACCCAGCTCCTTATAGAACTGCCGGATGTCGGGCTCCATATACTCGCTGTCGTCGATCTTTGCCACCGTCTTGCGGGCGTGCAGGGCGTGGGCGAGTACACAACTGTTGATGTTGGCATTGTCGTCGGGTGTCACGGCAATAAACAGATCCGCGTCACCGGCATTGGCTTCCCTGAGTGTCTTCACGCTGGAGGCCGAGCCGCAAAGAGTCAGCAAATCATAGTCCGTGCCTATGCGGGCCAGCCGTTCCTCATCGTCATCGATCACGGTGATCTCTTCCTGATTGCGGGAGAGCAACCGTGCCAAATAGGTACCAATGGCGTATGCGCCGGAAATGATGATTTTCATAAGTCTATGTCAAACTTTCTTCTATCGTCTTTTTAATACTTGGGACATCCAGTCCCCACTTCTCCCGCAGCTGGGCCACGGTGCCGTGCTCCACAAAACAATCGGGCAGTCCCAGTCTGACGACATCGGGATGGTAGCCGTGATCGCTCATCCACTCAAGCACTGCCGATCCCATGCCGCCGTTGCGCACGCCGTCCTCTACAGTGATCACGTGCTTGAACCTCGAGCCGACCTCGTTGAGCAGATGGTCGTCGAGTGGTTTGAGAAAGCGAAGATCGTAGTGAGCCACATGGTTTTTGCGGTTTGGATCTTCGCTCTCGATCTGTTGGATGGCACTCTCCACGTCGTAGCCGATGGGTCCGATGGTGATCACTGCCACATCGGTGCCCTCATGGATGACACGTCCGGTGCCGACAGCTATCTCGTCAAGCGGGCACTGCCAGTCGACAAGATGCCCACGACCACGTGGATAGCGGATCACGAAGGTCCCCATCCCTGGCTGTTGGGCGGTATACATCAGTTTGCGCAACTCGTGCTCGTCCATCGGCGAGGCAATGGTAAGGTTGGGTATAGGACGCAAAGCCGCCATATCGAAAGCACCATGATGTGTCGGTCCGTCCTCGCCGACAAGACCAGCACGGTCTAAACAAAGCACTACCGGCAGGTTGAGGATAGCCAGATCGTGGATGATATTGTCGTAGGCGCGCTGAGCAAAAGCACTGTAGATATTGCAGAAAGGCAGCAAGCCGTCCTTGGCCATACCACCGGAGAATGTCACGGCATGACCCTCAGCGATACCCACGTCAAAGACACGGTCAGGCATCTCCTTCATCATGATGTTCATCGAGCAACCCGTAGGCATGGCGGGAGTAACCCCAACAATCTTGGGATTGCGCCTTGCCAGCTCCAACAGCGTATGGCCAAAGACTTCCTGAAACTTTGGAGGCTCGTTGCTTGTGTCGGGCACAATGCGCTCGCCCGTTTCCGGATCGAAGCGGCCAGGAGCGTGCCAGATGGTGGCGGCTTTCTCGGCAGGCTCGTAACCTTTGCCTTTGACCGTGTGGAGATGCAACAGCTTAGGGCCCCGCATATCCTTGAGCTGACGCATGATCCTTACCACTTCCTTCACGTTGTGTCCGTCAAAGGGTCCGAAGTAGCGAATGTTCATGCCCTCAAAGATATTCTGCTGATGGCTGATGGCGCTCTTCAAGGCATTGTTGAGTCGGATGATTCCCTTCCGCCGGTCATCGTTGAGATAGCCCTTGGCGTGCAGCCATTGCGAAGCCTTGAAGCGCAGTCGGTTGTAAGTTTCGTTGGTGTCGAGGTTGAGCAGATATTTCTCCATGCCGCCAACAGCATGGTCGATGCTCATATCGTTGTCGTTGAGAACAATCAGCAGATCATTGGGCGTGGAACTGACATTGTTCAGTCCTTCAAAAGCCAGTCCGCCACTCATGGCACCGTCGCCGATGACGGCTACGACATGACGCTCGGGATGTCCGCTCTTGCGGGCTGCCACTGCCATGCCCAGCGCGGCAGAGATGCTGTTCGACGCGTGGCCACAGGTGAAGGTGTCGTATGGACTCTCTTCCGGTGAAGGGAAAGGACGCACACCACCCATCTTGCGGTTGGTGCAGAACGTGTCTCTTCGGCCCGTCAGAATCTTATGGCCGTAGGCCTGATGGCCCACATCCCATACGATACGGTCTTCGGGTGTATCAAAGACATAGTGCAATGCCACGGTGATCTCCACCACACCAAGACTGGAAGCGAAATGTCCGGGGTTGACTGACACTTCGTCGATAATATCCTGCCTGAGCTCCCGGCAAAGCTCCGGCAACTGCTCGACGCTGAGTTTCCTCAATTCGGAAGGATATTTGATCTGACTAAGAAGTCCGTATTTATTCTTATCCATTCAATTTCGTTTGCTATAGCCTTGCAAAGGTACAATATTTAATTGATAATATAGTGAAAAGACCATAATTTTTGCTACCTTTGCAAGGAACAATATCTTTGCATGAACATCAACCATAATCTCACAAATATGAAGAAAAGAACATTTCTGGCTGTGCTCCTCGTGGCTGCCTCCAGTTCCATGCTGGCACAGACACGCGACGGCGGCATCTCTGCCTCAATGCTGCAACAGATTGAGCAGTCGCAAAGCAAGAACCCGGCTTACAAGGCTTTGGCCAACGCTATCGCTTCAAACAAGATCGATGACCTGGCCAAGAACTACAAAAACTTAGGTGAAGTCGATACCTATTTCAGTGTGGAGACTCCCAAGCAGAATATCGAAGACCAGAAGAGTTCAGGACGCTGCTGGATGTTCTCCGGACTCAACGTGTTGCGCGCCAACTTTGCCAAGGCTCACGGCGACTCGGTGCGCGTGGAGTTTTCTCACTCCTACCTCTTCTTCTATGATCAGCTGGAAAAGGCCAATCTCATGCTGCAAGGGGTCATCGACTGTGCACGCAAGCCGATGGACGACACACGCGTGCAATTTTTCTTCCGCAACCCCATCGGAGACGGCGGCACCTTCTGTGGCGTTGCTGACCTGAGCGAGAAATACGGACTGGTGCCGATGAATGTCATGCCGGAGACTTTCTCCAGCGACAATACCTCGCAGATGCAGAAGATGGTGTCGTCAAAACTCCGTGAGTTCGGTCTGGAACTGCGTCGAATGGTCGCTGACGGCAAGAAAGCTACCGATATCAAGAAGCGCAAGACCGAGATGCTCGGGACCATCTATCACATCCTCACGCTGACGCTGGGCGAGCCGGTCAAGGAGTTTACCTACACCTTCCGTGACAAAAACGGCAAGGCCGTGGGATCCGCAAAGACCTACACGCCGAAGTCGTTCTATCAGGCTACGGTAGGCGAACCGCTCAACGGCACGTTCATCATGGTGATGAACGACCCACGACGGCCTTACCATAAGACGTACGAAGTGGAATATGACCGCCACACCTACGACGGACACAACTGGAAATACCTCAACCTGCCGATGGACGAGATTGAGAGCCTCGCCATCGCCTCGCTCAAAGACGGGCATAAGATGTACTCCAGCTACGACGTGGGCAAGCAGCTCGACCGCAAACGTGGCTATCTCGACACCGACAACTTCGACTACGGCTCGTTGCTGGGTACTACTTTCGGCATGAACAAAGCTCAGCGCATCGAGACCTTCGACAGTGGTTCGACCCATGCCATGACTCTCACCGCCGTCGACCTCAACGCTGAGGGTAAGCCACTGAAGTGGAAGGTGGAGAACAGTTGGGGACCGACCTACGGGCAGAACGGTTATCTGATCATGACCGACAACTGGTTCCAAAACTATATGTTCCGCCTCGTGGTCAACAAGCGCTATGTGCCGGAGACGCTCTTGAAGCAGTTCGAGCAGAAGCCGACGATGGTCACACCGGAAGATCCGCTGTTCCTCGAGGACGAGTAAAGACTCTCCCTAGCCCTCCCTAAAGGGAGGGAAATGCTCAACCATTTCCTCTCCCATCAAAGAGGGCTTAGGGCTTGAACATTGGAAGTTGGGTATAGAGTAGGTCAACACTCAACATTAGAATCATTCATCATTCAACATTAGAATCACTCAACATTCAACATTGGAGTAAGTCATCATTCATCACTCAACATTCAACATTAGCCAATGTATCTGCTCATCTGTCTGTTCACCTTTGTAGAGCTGAACTGCGAGAATCTTTTCGACACGCAGCACGACAGTCTCAAGCACGACGAGGAGTTCCTGCCCACCTCCGCCATGCACTGGACACCGTCGCGCTATTGGCATAAGCTCAACCGCATCGGGCAGGACATTCTCTCCTGTGGCGAACTCGACTCCACGAAAGTGATACCCGACATGGTGGTTCTTACCGAAGTGGAAAACGACAGCGTAATGCGCGATCTCACCAAGCGGTCGCTGCTTCGCAACGCTGACTATGAATATGTGATGACCGACAGCCCAGACGAACGCGGCATCGACGTGGCCCTGCTCTACTCTCCTTTCTCCTTTGCCCTGATCAGCTATCATTCCATCCGTATCGCGCCACCGAAAGGCTTCCGTCCCACGCGCGACATCCTTTATGCCTGCGGACAGCTGATCTCGGGCGACACGCTGCATGTCTTCGCCGTACATGCGCCCAGCCGCCGCGGTGGCGAACAGGTTTCCCGACCCTATCGGCAGAAAGTGGTTGAGCGCTTATTGCTCTCTGTTGATTCTGTCAGAACATTGTCACCTCAGGCCCGCATTATCATTGCCGGAGACTTCAACGACTACTCCTCCGATCCCACTATCAAGCATCTCGTACGACACGGCCTTGTGGAAGTGTCGGCAAACACGCAAGGCAGACACGGCGCAAAAGGCACATACCGCTATCCTGTTTTCCACGTTAATAGCCGTTAACGGCCGTAAATCATTAAAAATCAATAAAGTGACACTTTGTATTTGGATTTTTGGGTGGCGCAAGCTATCTTTGCATCATGTTCGTACACAAGAAACGCC
>NZ_VUNG01000025.1 GCF_009695775.1 Hallella mizrahii
AATCTATTGAAGAAGTCTTTGAGTAACATTGGCTTGGTTTTTTCCATAAAAGTAGCTGTATTTTAGAAGATTACAAAAGAGCAACTAATTATTTAACGAATATTAGTACGGACATCACCACACAGAACAAAAAACTCATATGCCATTAACTTGGTGGATCACTCTATGTTTTACAATGAAACCTTATTACACGAGTGTCTTCATACCTGTTTTACAAGAAAATTCAAAACAAATAGTTTTGAAGACAATTTCTTTAAAGAGTCTACAATTGAATATATAGCATCTGTTATATTTGATTGTCGAAAGAGCAATGACAGCATCTTGATAAAGCACGAGGAAAATATAAGGGATAAATATATTTCAGATAAACAATTAAAGCATTTATTAAGGTCTGAGCATGAGATTTCCGTCTCCTGTATAGATTCTTTAAACACATACTGGGTATACTATGACCTCATGCCTTTGAAATTACATAACTATGCAGTAGCAAATGGTGGAGACCGGAGGTTTTGTCAGGCATTGATAGAGTATTTGAATTTACAATTATCATCAAAGTACACTATAGGCTCCTTTAATGCTTTTATGAGAAAGAAAGGTTACAAAAATGTAGATGCTATTTTTAATCTTCATCACAAATTCTAACTTCAGAAGTTTAAACTTATTATATGGCAAACCGATTTCCATTTTACCATCAATTAGACTCCATGGATTGTGGAAGTACCTGCTTAAGGATTATTTCAAAATATTATGGATTATCCCATTCTGCAAACTATTTTAGAGAACTCTGCAAGACTTCTAAGGACGGTGTTTCCCTGTTAGACATCGGCTTCGAAAGGCATCCTGCTTGAAATAAAGGATAGCCGCAAGTCTCACAAAAGAAAAGCCATGAATGACACACCATATTATATATGTGTATCTTTCATGGCTTTTTTGGATTCAATAATAAGGGAATTATCCCTCACTTTTCTGCGCCCGGACTCTGCTGAGCGTCTCAGGGGTCATCTGCAGATAGCTGGCGATATACACCAATGGGGCGCGCAACACCACTTGAGGCTTCAGCTTGCAAAGCTTCTGATAGCGGCTCTGAGCTGATTCAAAGCGCACCAAGTCGGCGTGAACTTGCGAGATGATCAGACTCTCTTCCAATATCTTACGGTAGAGAATCTGAATGTTGACATTGTGAAGGGCCACTTGCTCCAGCCTGCGCTTCGGCAAGCAATAGATGATGCAAGGCTCCAGAGCCTCTACCTGCAGATGTGTGGGCTCCTCACGGAACAGACTCTCAATGCACATGAAGATCTCGCCATCAGAGCCAATGTGCTCCGTCAGCTCTTTATCGTTTTTGAAATAGAACTGACGGACCAGTCCACGATCGATATAGCTGATGTCCTCGCAAGTCTCTCCTTCGCGAAGAATCATCTCTCCTTTAGCGTATTTCTTTGGCACGATGATGCTCTCCAAGATATCGAGCTCATCGTGCGTCATCGTACTGTATTTTCTTGCCAACTCACGGGCTATGTCCCGCGTTGTGTTATGATAGTCTTTCATTTCTATTTCCCCTCAATAAGATTAAATATTGGAGTTACTCCTCTCTTAAACAATAAATATCTATACTTCTCTATCATGTCTAATCAAGTTTCAGTACTGCCAAGAATGCCTTCTGTGGCACTTGAACATTGCCAATCTGCTTCATACGTTTCTTGCCCTTTTTCTGCTTCTCCAAGAGCTTACGCTTACGGCTGACATCACCACCATAGCACTTGGCGAGGACGTCTTTCCTAACTTGCTTCACGGTCTCCCGCGCTACGATCTTGGCACCGATGGCAGCTTGGATTGCAATGTCGAACTGCTGACGCGGAATCAAGTCCTTGAGCTTCTCACACATCCTCCTACCCAAAGTGACAGCATTGTCTTGATGAGTCAATGTGGAGAGTGCGTCAACGGGCTCTCCGTTAAGCAATATGTCGAGCTTGGCCAACTTCGACGGACGATAGGAATCGATATGATAGTCAAACGACGCATACCCTTTGGAGATAGACTTCAACTTGTCGTAGAAGTCGATGACAATCTCACCCAATGGCAACATGAAATGCAGTTCCACGCGATTGCCCGAGACATATTGCTGGTCGAGCAACTCACCACGCTTGTCGAGACAGAGCCGCATGATCGGACCGATATATTCGGCCGACGTGATGATGCTTGCCCGGATATAAGGCTCCTCAATGTGGTCGATGAGCGTAGGATCTGGCAGTCCACTGGGGTTGTGCACCTCCATTGCGTGTCCCTGCTTGTCGTAGACCATATATGAGACGTTGGGCACCGTAGTGATTACCTCCATGTTGAACTCCCGGTCGAGTCGCTCCTGTACGATTTCCATGTGAAGCAATCCGAGGAAGCCACAACGGAAGCCAAAGCCCAAAGCCTGGGAAGACTCCGGCATAAATGTCAGTGCGGCATCGTTGAGCTGCAGTTTCTCAAGTGATGCTCTGAGGTTCTCATATTCATTGGGATCAATCGGATAAACACCGGCAAACACCATCGGTTTCACCTCTTGGAATCCCTCTATAGCCTTGTCGCAGGGCGCGTCGACGTGTGTGATCGTTTCACCGACTTTCACCTCCGTAGCGTTTTTGATGCCCGAGATGACATAGCCGACCTCACCCGTTGAGAGTTGTTTGCGAGGCTCCATATCCATCTTGAGCACACCAACTTCGTCAGCGGTATATTCCATCCCCGTCTGGACGAATTTCAACTTATCTCCGGTGCGAATCACGCCATTCTCTACTTTGCAGAGCACGATGATGCCACGGAAAGAGTTGAAGATCGAGTCGAAGATCAGTGCCTGCAAAGGCTTCGTCTTGTCTCCCTTAGGTGCAGGAATGCGCTCTACCACAGCATCGAGAATGTCGGGGACACCTTCTCCCGTCTTACCACTGGCGCGGATGATCTCGGAGGGATCGCAACCTATCAAGTCCACAATCTCGTCCTCTACCTCGTCGGGCATGGCGTTGGGCATGTCGATCTTGTTGATGACCGGGATAATCTCCAAATCGTGGTCAATGGCCATATAGAGATTGGAAATGGTCTGCGCCTGCACGCCCTGAGTAGCGTCCACAACCAAGAGAGCACCCTCGCAAGCCGCGATGCTACGCGATACCTCATAGCTGAAGTCGACGTGTCCCGGAGTGTCGATGAGATTGAGTATATAGTTTTCACCGTTATGCTTGTACTCCATCTGTATAGCATGGCTCTTGATGGTGATGCCACGCTCTCTTTCCAGATCCATGTCGTCAAGCATCTGGTTTTCGGTAATCTTAATCGTATTGGTGTATTCCAGCATACGATCAGCAAGCGTTGATTTTCCGTGATCAATGTGTGCGATGATGCAGAAATTCCTTATATGTTCCATCTTCTTCTTTATCTTTTACGCAAAGTTACGAAAATCTAAGCAAAATTGGGTAGCTATCTATCATTATTTTTATTAACTTTGCACAAAAAAGGAATTTCACGCAATATGAAGAAGATTGGTTTTAGGTTTTTAGTTCTGCTGCTATTCACTGGCTTGACGTTAACCGCTTGTCATCATCAGACGCTGGAGGACCGTGCTGAAAAAGAATGCAAAGACTACACGGCCCAGTACTGCCCTACCCCGTACCAGGGCAACACACGCACGGACAGTATCGGTTTCAACCGTGCTACACGTACGTTCAACTACTACTATCTGGTCAACGGCAAACTCGATGACGCAAGAATCTTTACGGCACGCCACGACACGCTGCGTACGATTCTGCTCAGCGGACTGAAGGAAGACACCCGTAACAAGGCTTTCAAGGACAAGGGATACTCTTTCCACTATGTTTTCCGCTCGGCCTCTTCAAAGAAAGTGCTCCTCGATGTCGTCTTCCACAAGAAGGACTACGCAATGATCAAGAAGACAAGGAAATAAATATGTCGGAAAATAACTGTCTGCGAAAGTTTATGATTGCGTTTTAGTCTATAATTCGCTATCTTGCTACGTACTAACTCCTAAGGAATTTTCTTTCTTAGGAGTTATCTGTTTTTATGCGTCAAATACCAAGGATGAACCAGGAAATTGTAGATGACAAGCGCAGCGACAATCAGACATAGGGCCACGATCAATGCCTCACGGCTTGCCAAACTCCATCCGAGTGCCATGCCGAGTGCCATCCCTGTCTCCCAAGAAAGGAAGAAAGTGCTTTGGGAAGTACCACGCTCACAATGATGGGCCAGTTTGATAAAGAACAGCAGAAAGCGGGAGCCAAGAATTCCGATGCCATAACCACAAAAAGCGTCTGCGATCACCGTCGCTGCCCGCTCCTGACGGAAGAGCATCAACAACAAGGCCGCGACAAGCACAAAACAACCCACAAAGGTCTCACTCTTCAGATTGGCATTGGCAAAAACATATTTCTCCGAGATAATGGCCAGCAAAAAGCCAGCCAGCATAAATAGGTAGAAATGACAAGACTGTTGGGTGCTGATGATAAGTCCCATTGACAGGGTCGCCAACATGAAGTTGAAAAAGAGCTTTGTGCCTTGCGGAAGGAAAAAACGATCCAAACACATGTGGTGAACATCTTCGCCCGGAGCCTTGAAAGGAAAATGGACGCGGGACAAGAAAAGAAAGGCAAGGGCGGCAAAAGCCAAAGAGACAAACTCTACATAGCCAAAGCCAAACTTATAGTAAGTCCAAAAACCCGCAAAGGGGCCTACCGCCAACGCTAAGCGCCCCAACCAATCGGAGGAGTGGTTGGCCTCGGTGCGCTGAAACGATTCACATGTGTCGATGATCAGCGTGCTGACGATTGTCATCTTGGCCAAACCATAAGCTATTCCCAACAGCAGAGCACCTAAGACCAAAAATATTGGTAAGCGATTGTGAGTCAGAGCAAAAAAGCCGATCACACCGGCAAGAAGCAAGATACCGAACAGACACACATAATTGCGACGGAAGCGCTGAACCAGCCAAGAGATGCTTGGCCCCGGCAGATAGATGCCCAAGCAATAAGCCCAAAAAACATACACCACTGCCATCAATTCGCCATGATGAGCATGGAGGGTAAAAGGCAGTACCGGGAGCAGCGCGTATACTGAGGCCGCCAGAAAGAAATTAGCAATGGCCAGATACCAAAACGAACGATGCCACAGCTTGAAGTGTATGGGAGTATTTTGCGTGTCCATCTTGTGAATCGATCAATCTTTTTACTTTCCTTGTTCTGTGAGCAAGACGTTTAAATCCAAATATGTAAAGTCATCAACAATAAGGTTGCACCATGGTTTCAGCGCTTCCGGACGATTGGTAGTGGCCAATCCCACGACAAACATCTTCGCCGCATCCAAGGCTTTCACCCCATTAATGCTATCCTCAAAGCCAACACACTCATTGGGTTGACAATGAAGGCGTTGCGCAGCCTTGAGATAACCGTCTGGGTCGGGCTTGCTCTTGTCAAAATCTTCACTCGTCAACACAGCATCGAAGTAGTCGCTTAACTCGGGATGGCAACGGAATACGTTGGACATCTTCTGCTGATTGCTGCTCGTCACGATGGCTGTCGCCA
Organism: Hallella mizrahii; assembly: GCF_009695775.1. Taxonomy (GTDB): domain Bacteria; phylum Bacteroidota; class Bacteroidia; order Bacteroidales; family Bacteroidaceae; genus Prevotella; species Prevotella mizrahii. The sequence continues at coordinate 5,580 of NZ_VUNG01000025.1, forward strand.
AAGATGCATCCTTGACTTTCTTGATAAACTCTTGAAATCCTGAAATATAGTCATAGGTCATCCGTCGCTCAAACTCATTGAGTCTTTTCGTGATGGCTTCCTGTGTCTCGGCTTGACCATTGAAATAGGTCGAAAAGATTTCCACCAGAGTCATTCCTTTAATCCTCTGCTCCAATCCTTTCTCCTGAGGATAGTAGAGATGAAACTGGCTGCCCCAAAACTTTGTGTACTGGCTTTCAGAATCCACCACTACCCCATCTAAATCAAATAATGCTGCTTTAATCATTACATTTTATTAATTTCGTTGCAAAGTTACGAAATAATCTCGTAACTTTGCAATATTATAAGGAAAACCAACAGCTCATGCAAACAATAGTCAAATATTTCCCTCATCTTTCCACTGAGCAGCAATCGCAGTTTGCCGCCTTGGATGAGCTTTACCACGATTGGAACTCCAAGATCAATGTCATCTCGCGCAAGGATATCGACAACCTCTATCTCCATCATGTGCTCCACTCGTTGGCTATTGCCAAGTTGATCCAGTTTAAGCCCGGAACCCACATCCTTGACTTCGGAACCGGAGGCGGATTCCCAGGTATTCCGCTGGCTATCATGTTTCCCGATTGTCAGTTCCGGATGATCGACGGCACGGGAAAAAAAATCAGAGTCGTAAACGAGGTGGCCACAGCTTTGGAACTTCACAATGTGGAGGCTGTTCACCGCAGAGGCGAGGAAGAGAAGGAGCACTTCGACTTTGTTGTCTCACGCGCTGTCATGCCCCTGCCAGACATGGTAAAAATTGTCAAGAAAAATATTGCCAAGACACAGCATAACGCACTCCCTAATGGTGTCATCGCTCTGAAGGGCGGCAATCTCAACGAAGAGTTGAAGCCCTTTGGCAAAAAGGTGATGATCACTCCTATCTCTGACTATTTCACCGAAGAGTGGTTCGCTGACAAGCAAATCATCTACTTGCCATTATAGATTCCGTGAAGACTCGATAATCATCGTTGCTCTATCGGATTTTTGTCTTTAATAGATGAACAAAATAAGAATAAAAATATCATGATGAATATAGAACGTTTTGTCTGCAACGACATCCGGGAAAACTGCTACGTGGTATCCGACAGCAGTAAGGAGTGTGTGATTGTAGACTGCGGCGCTTACTACGAGGCAGAAAAGCAGGCGCTGAAAAAGTATATTGATGACAATACTCTCACGCCCACCCATCTCATCGCTACCCACGGTCATGTGGATCACCATCTCGGTGACCGATTTGTTTACGATACTTGGGGCTTGAAGCCGGAGGTACCCGTATCTGACGAGGCTTTCATGCAGCAGCTCCCCGAGCAGGCTGTCGCCATCATGGGATTGCAGCTGTCTCAAGCCGACTTTGCTCCCGTGGGCCGCTACCTTGCCGCCAATGACACGATCTCGTTCGGAGATCATACTTTTACCATCATCGAGACGCCGGGGCATTCACCGGGCAGTGTCTTCTTCTATTGCGAAGAAGAGAATGTGGCCTTCTCCGGTGACACGCTATTCAAGGGCAGCATCGGACGCACTGACTTTCAGGGCGGTTCTATGTTCATGATCATCCAAAGCCTGCGCCACATCAGCCAACTGCCCGACGCTACACAGATATTGCCGGGGCACGGCGAGATGACAACGATAGGCTACGAAGAGACCACCAATCCATATCTCGACCGTTAACCATCAGCACGAAGAGCAGATGAGCAAAAGAGTGAATACGGACAAGATCATCCTCGGCATCGATCCGGGTACCAACGTGATGGGCTACGGAGTCATCAGGGTCAACGGTAATAAAGCAGGGCTGATCGCTATGGGGGTCATCGACATGCGTAAGATGACGGATCCCTACCTGAAACTGGGACGCATCTTCGACCGCGTGACCGGTGTCATCCAAGAGTATCTCCCCGACGAGATGGCTATCGAAGCACCATTCTTTGGGAAGAATGTGCAGTCAATGCTGAAGTTGGGACGTGCTCAGGGCGTTGCCATTGCCGCTGCCATTCACCATGACATCCCTATCCATGAGTATGCACCACTGAAGATCAAGATGGCGATCACAGGACAGGGAGACGCCTCGAAGGAACAGGTAGCTGGCATGTTGCAGCGTCTGCTAAAGATCGAACAAAGTGATATGCCAAAATTCTTGGATGCCACCGACGCGCTCGGTGCCGCTTATTGCCATTTCCTCCAAAGCTCAACTCCCCAGTCTCTGGACCGTCACTATGGCAGCTGGAAGGACTTTGTCAACAAGAACCGCACGAAAGTCAGTGGATTATAGACGACAACATAAAATAAATCATAATAGTATTGTGATGCAAGAGATTATAAAAATTGAAAATGGCGTAACCCGTATGCCTGCGTGGCGCATGGCAGAACCCGTCAACTACACACTTCGTGATGATGAGCAGCAGGCAATCGTAGGACCTAACGGCGGTGGCAAGTCAATGCTCATTGACATCCTCGTCGGTCGTCATCCGCTGCTGATGCGTGATGTGCAATACGATTTCTCCCCAAGTACCAGTCCGCTGGTCTCTGACAATATTAAGTATATCACTTTCCGCGACGCTTATGGCGGCGACAACGATAAAAGCTATTACCTCCAGCAACGATGGAACCAAATGGAGATCAACGAGGAGACTCCTACTGTCGGCTCTAAACTTGACGAGGCTTTTCTGAGATCGGGCGAAGACTCACCACGCCATCGTGAGTTGCGCGACCGACTCTATAAGATGTTCAACATCGACAAGCTACTCGACAAATATATCATTCTGCTGTCGAGCGGTGAACTCCGCAAACTGAAACTTACCGAGGCCCTTCTTTCTGCTCCAAGAGTACTGATTATGGACAACCCGTTCATCGGACTGGATGCCGAGGCAAGAGACCAGCTCAAGGAGCTCTTAAAGATGCTTGTCGGACAGCAGAATCTTCAGATCATCCTCGTATTGTCAAAAAGCGACGATATCCCCGACTTCATTACCCATGTGGTTGAGGTCAGAAGCATGAAGGTGATGCCCAAGGTCACGCTTGAGGAGTATCAGGCTCATCGTCAGCCCATACCTCCACATGTTCTATCCGAAAGCAAGGCACAGGCTATCCTCGATTTGCCAGAACGGCTGAAAGACTATCACGCCCACGATGTGGTAAAGATGCACAATGTACGCATACAATACGGTAAGCGCGTGATCCTTAAAGATCTCGACTGGACAGTGCACAATGGCGAGCACTGGGCACTGAGCGGACAAAATGGTGCAGGCAAGTCTACACTATTGAGCCTCGTCTGCGCTGACAACCCTCAGAGCTATGCATGTGACATCTGTCTCTTCGATCAGAATCGTGGAAGCGGAGAGAGCATTTGGGACATCAAGAAGCATATTGGCTACGTGTCGCCGGAAATGCACCGCGCTTATCAGCGTGACCTCCCTGCCATCAGAATCGTAGCAAGCGGACTGAAGGACAGCGTGGGACTGTATGTTAAGCCCGACGAAAGCGAGTATGACACATGCCGCTTCTGGATGTCGGTCTTCGGTCTCGAAGGTCTGGAAGAGCGGACTTTCTTAAAGCTCTCCAGCGGACAGCAACGACTCGTACTCCTCGCACGAGCCTTCGTCAAAGATCCTCAACTGCTGATCCTCGACGAACCACTCCATGGACTTGATAATACCAACCGACGTCTGGTGAAGGATGTCATCGAGACTTTCTGCAAACGCCCCAACAAGACGTTGATCATGGTCACACACTACGAGGAGGAACTTCCCGCCTGTATTGACCACCGCATACGGCTCATAAGACATAAATAATATCCTTGGTTTAGAATCCGGCATCCATGACTACTATCTTTTTGGCATTGGGGGAGTTCCTTCGGATATGGAACCGATGACAACATCGAGAAGAGTCTTGTCCTGACGGTTACCCTCGTAAATCATAGTTCTTACAAGCTGTTCCTCTGTATTCACCACTGCGGTGAGAACTACGATCTTGCAGTCGTTGCGCTTTTCATTGCTGCGACCGAACCGCTATAGGTCTGAGATTTTCATTTGCCCCTCAAAATTTGCATTGACAATGTAGAATGAGGAGTTTCTTCTCCTCCAGGTGGAATATATCACACACACGCTTGTGGAGCCTGTCCTCAAGATCCCGGTGAACATCCAGGCGAAGAGCACTCTACAGCGTGTATCCTTCGTGATCTTCCCCTTGTCAAACAGAATAGCTCTGCCAGCGCCGTGCCCTCCTTGAGATACCTTACCGTCTTTAGTTCTGAGTATGGATAAATGGAACGGACTATAAATATGCATCATGGCAAGAGTCACCTGATCGCGGCTCCAACCCTTGGAGTACAGAAACTTGCTTATTTGCAGCATATTCAGCATGGAACGGCACAGCGCCTCCGGTCCTATTGTCCGTGCCCCGAGTTGGGTTAGACTGTCTGTCTATATGGACTGTTATCGATTTTTTCGTTCTCTCTCTCAACGGAGAACCTCCCGGCGCAGTACGGGATTGTTCTCCCGGATATAGTCGTTGTCACAGTACTTGAGCACACAAATATAGTTATTACCCAAAACGTCACCTGTAAGTCGTTATTGAACAAATTAAGAAAACCGGAAAACATACCAGCCTGACGTTTTCTTTTTTGCCAATTTACTTCCAATGACTTTCAATACCTTTTAAAAAAAAGAAGGATCATCGACACCAGACTTTCTACATCTTTGTTCCTCAGTCTTGCATCCATTTTGCTCACCATTAAAATCAATATAAGATTGAACCACCTTTTGTGACCGGAGATTAATTCTATATCTTCCCCATCCTATTCTCTCAAAAGGATCAGTCGGTAATGTACTATGATTCCGCACCAAGTTATAGACATACTCACGAACTTCTTCCTTGGTGACCGAATGAAACAAACTGTTAGATGCATTATACACATGGAGCACTAAAAATCTTAAGCTGATCCCTTTATTACCAGCTTCCAACATAATGCGAATGACAGCCTCTTTCATAGAAAAAAAACAAACCGCACCTTAGTATGTCAGATACTAAGCTGCGGCACAAGTATTCACATATTAAGCGAGAACGACCTTACCTTCTTCTCCCTTGATTTTGCCCTCTTTAAGCAACCAACCAATACCCAGCAGAATCTCTGTCTCTGACTTACCGGTTGCTTTGCAAAGCTCTGAGACAGACTGAGCAGTGCCAGCTGCAGACAATGCCTGATAAACATCACCTGCACGGAATCCTGCATTCTCAGCGTCTACTAAAATCTCAGCCATCTTCTTGGGGGCTGCAGCTTTCTTTACAGTAGCTGTCTTGCTAGCTGTTCTTCTCGTTGTTGCTTTCTTTTCTGCCATAACTTAGTAAAAATAAATTTTATAGTTAATATACAACTAATTTATTACTTTCTTATTGCAAATATAAGATATTTTTTAGTAACACGTCGTCTCATTACTTACCAAAGTGATAATCGTTGCATTATTTATTGACATACATCAAGTAAGTTTTAAACCTACTTGACATATATCAACCAATCATAACGACTATTCCTTATCGATTTTGATTTTCAACTCTTCAAGCTGCTTAGGCTCAAGGGCTGAAGGAGCATCCAGCATCACGTCACGTCCATTGTTGTTCTTCGGGAACGCAATGCAATCACGGATACTGTCTAAGCCTGCAAGAATACTTACAAAACGATCCAAGCCAAAAGCAAGACCTGCGTGAGGTGGTGCTCCGTATTTGAAGGCATTCATCAAGAAGCCAAACTGAGCCTCAGCACGTTCCGGCGTGAAGCCTAACACTTCAAACATCTTCTCCTGAAGCTTCGTATCATGGATACGCAGACTGCCACCACCTACTTCGATGCCATTGCAGACAAAGTCATAAGCCTTAGCGCGCACCTGCTCTGGGTGTGCATCGAGCAATGGGATGTCATCTGGATTAGGCATTGTGAAAGGATGATGTGTTGCCATCAGACGCTGCTCCTCATCGCTCCACTCAAAGAGTGGGAAGTCGATGATCCAAAGACATTTAAACACATTCTTATCGCGAAGCCCAAGACGGTCACCCATCAACAGACGAAGGCTACAAAGCTGAACGCGCGTCTTGTTGGCATTACTACCGGAAAGAATCAGTGCCAAGTCACCGGGCTTTGCATTCATTTTCTTCAAGACGGCCTGAAGCACTTCCTGAGAGTAGAACTTATCGACAGAACTCTTGATGGTTCCATCAGCATTGTATTTGATATACACTAGTCCCTGAGCCCCCACCTGGGGACGCTTTACAAAATCGGTCAACTCATTGAGTTGTTTTCTACTATAGTCGGCGCAACCCGGTGCACAGATACCACCGATATAGTTAGCCTCGTTGAAGACTGAGAATTCGCCCTTGCCTTTGAACTCATCCATCAATTCTACGAACTCCATACCAAAGCGAAGATCCGGCTTATCAGAACCGAAACGGCGCATAGCCTCATGCCATGTCATCTGCTGCAGAGGCTTGGGAAGATCGACACCACGGATTTCCTTGAAGAGCATGCGACACATCTCCTCAAACAAGTTGATGACATCGTCTTGATCCACGAAACTCATCTCGCAGTCAACCTGAGTGAACTCGGGCTGGCGGTCGGCACGAAGATCCTCGTCACGGAAGCATTTGGCTATCTGGAAATATCGATCAAAGCCAGCCACCATGAGCAATTGCTTCAAAGTTTGAGGACTCTGGGGCAATGCGTAGAACTGACCGGGATTCATACGGGAGGGAACAACGAAGTCACGAGCCCCTTCAGGAGTAGAACCGATAAGCACAGGTGTCTCCACCTCAATAAACTTCTGATTGTCGAGGAAATTACGGATAAGGATTGTCATGCGGTGGCGCAACTCCAAATTGCGTCTGACAACGGAGCGGCGAAGATCCAAATAGCGATACTTCATTCTCAACTCATCTCCACCATCCGTATGGTCCTCTATTGTGAATGGCGGAGTAAGAGAAGGACTGAGAATATTGAGCTCATCGACGATAATCTCTATATCACCTGTCTCCATCTTGGCGTTCTTGCTCTGGCGCTCCTGTACCAGACCCTTAGCCTGAATACAATACTCACGCCCAAGCTTATTTGCCTGATCGCACAATTCTTTATCCGTAGCCTCGTTAAACACCAACTGGGTGATACCATAACGGTCACGCAAGTCGACAAAGGTCATACCTCCCATCTTACGAGTGCGTTGCACCCATCCGGCAAGCGTAACCTTCTTGCCGACATCAGAGATGCGCAACTCACCACATGTATTTGTTCTATACATTGCTATTATAGATTGAATATTATATGAATGCAAAGTTAGTAATTTATTCTATAACTACAAAGCCCATCTCTTCTTTTTTCTTGGGACTTTTACTCAAAGCTTTCTAACAGCAACCGGCTTTGATACAGTCAAATCTGCTTATGCCCGATATACAAGAAAAAAGGTAGTCCGTTAAGACTACCTTCATTATAAAGAGTTATGAAACTATTCTATTAACCCAGTACCTGCTTGATCATCTCATCGACATCTACCAAATTCTGTTCACCAGTGACCATGTTCTTCAATGTTACTTTACCTGCTTCTATCTCATTGTCACCAGCCAAAGCCACGAAATCGATATGCTTAGCATTGGCATAGGACATCTGCTTCTTCATCTTGACAGCATCAGGATAGATCTCTGTGCGAATACCTGTTTCTCTTGCCTTTGCGATGATTGGCAAGCAGTACTCGGTCTCTTTCTCACCAAAGTTGATGAAAAGCAACTGTGTTGAGCGAACAGCATCTTTAGGATACAGATCAAGCGCATTCAGGACATCATAGATACGGTCAGCACCAAACGAGATGCCTACGCCGGAGAGACCGGGCATACCAAAGATTCCCGTAAGGTTGTCATAGCGACCGCCACCGGTAATGGAGCCCATAGGCGTGTCCAAAGCTCTCACTTCAAAGATGGCACCGGTATAGTAGTTGAGGCCGCGGGCAAGTGTAAGATCAAGCTGCATTTCATTCTTCAGTCCTACTTTCTTGAGCGCGTTAAGGATGAAGGATGTTTCTTCCACGCCTTTTAATCCCGTCTCAGAGTCCTTCAAGACGTCAGCTATCACTTTTAGCTTTTCCTCGTTGAAACCAGTCAACGCGATAACCGGCTGTAACTTTTGAATAGCCTCTTCCGAGATGCCATTCTCCCGCAACTCTTCGTTGACCTTTTCGAGCCCAATCTTATCCAACTTATCGATGGCGACAGTGATGTCTACAATCTTGTCAGCCTCACCGATCACCTCAGCCAATCCTGAGAGGATTTTGCGATTATTGATTTTGATCTGCACTCTGATGCCAAAGCGCTGAAACACGGTGTCGACAATCTGCATGAGCTCCACCTCGTTGAGCAAAGAGTCGGAACCGACAATATCGGCATCACACTGATAGAACTCGCGGTATCTGCCTTTCTGAGGACGGTCAGCACGCCACACCGGCTGGATTTGATATCGCTTAAACGGCAACTGCAACTCGTTGCGATGCATCACCACATAGCGTGCGAAAGGCACGGTAAGATCATAGCGCAAGCCTTTCTCACACAACTTGGACTGCAAGTGGAGAACATTGCGATCCCTCAACTCCTCATCAGAGATATCCTTGAGATAATCGCCTGAGTTCAAGACTTTGAACAAGAGCTTATCACCTTCGTCACCGTATTTTCCCATCAGCGTATGGAGGGTCTCCATAGCCGGCGTCTCTATCTGTTGGAAGCCATACAATGCGTACACTTCCTTAATGGTATTAAATATATAGTTTCTCTTTGCCATCTCCTCAGGACCAAAGTCTCTGGTACCCTTTGGGATGGATGGTTTCGTATTTGCCATACTATTCTATTATCAATGATATTTATTTTCTAACAATCGTCTGATCACGATCCGGTCCAATAGAGATGATGCCAATACGTGTCTCCAGCTCATTCTCCAGGAACTTGATATAATCAGCGAAGGCCTTCGGGAACTGATCCTCAGAAGTGAACTTTGTCATATCGGTCTTCCAGCCCGGCAACTCTTTATAGACTGGCTCTACGTTGTCAATCTCATAGGGGAAGTCACGTGTCACAGTGCCATCAGGCAACTTATAAGCAACACAAGCCTTGATCGTGTCAAAGCCGTCCAAGACATCACTCTTCATCATGATCAATTCCGTCACACCGTCAACCATGATGCTATAACGGAGCTGTACGAGATCGATCCATCCGCAACGGCGCTCGCGTCCCGTCACAGCGCCATACTCGTGACCAAGGTCTCTGATCTTCTTACCCGTCTCGTCGAAGAGCTCGGTTGGGAAAGGACCAGCCCCCACACGTGTGCAATAGGCTTTCATGATACCATAGACATTGCCAATCTTGTTGGGACCGATGCCCAGTCCTGTACAGGCTCCGGCACAAATGGTGTTGCTGGATGTGACAAAGGGATAGCTGCCAAAGTCCACATCAAGCATTGTACCCTGCGCACCTTCGCAAAGAATGCTCTTGTTGTCTTTCAACAACTTATTCACCTCATGCTCGCTGTCAACGATATGGAACTGGCGAAGATACTCCACACCTTCCATCCATTTCTTCTCAACCTCATCGAACCCTTCGAAGTCTGTCCAGCCCAAAGCCTTCAGCATCTTCATGTGACGCTCTTTGTGAGCAGCATATTTCTGGTCAAAATTCTCAAGGATATCACCCACACGCAGACCATTACGGCTGACCTTGTCGGTATACGTCGGTCCAATACCTTTTCCGGTCGTCCCCACTTTGTTCTTGCCTTTAGCAGCCTCAATAGCGCGGTCCAAAATTCTATGGGTAGGCATAATCAGATGTGCTTTCTTGGAAATGTGGAGTCTGGAAGTCAGCTCATGCCCACTCTTCTCAAGATCTTTAGCCTCGTCCATAAACAGATCAGGAGCCAAAACCACACCGTTGCCAATGATATTGACCTTATCACCTTGGAAGATACCGGACGGAATACTGCGAAGCACATATTTCTGTCCTTCAAACTCCAAGGTATGTCCGGCATTAGGGCCACCTTGGAAACGGGCTACCACATCATACCGCGGCGTAAGAACGTCGACAACCTTTCCTTTACCTTCGTCGCCCCACTGAAGACCCAGCAGAACATCTACTTTACCTGTATTCATATGCCTAGATTTATAGTTTTCTCTTATATATCTGTGTTAATAATGCTTACCGAACGTCGGGAGTATCATCAGTAAACTCTCGGACCAAAGATTGCTGTTCCGACACGTACGAGCGTAGAACGGCATTTAATGGCAATCCTGTAGTCATGGCTCATACCCCACGACCGCTCGCAGAAAGTGTCGTCATCGCTGAAATACTGCTTTTTTACTTCTTCAAAGAAGTCTGCGGCTGTAGTCATCTCACGCGCGATTTGCTCTTGGTCATCAACATTACTGGCCATCATCATCAAACCACTGATATGCACATGGGTCAATGTTCTCCACTCACCATTGCTCAGCAATTCACGGCAGGCATCGAGTGTCAGACCGGTCTTTGCCTCTTCTTCCGCAATATGCAGTTCCAGGAGTACATTGATAACACGATCACTTTTCGCAGCCTGCTTATTGATTTCTTTCATCAGTTTCATCGAATCGACCGACTCGATCATACTGATAAATGGTGCTATGTATTTGACTTTGTTGGTCTGGAGATGACCGATGAAGTGCCATTGAATGTCTTTGGGCAGTTGTGCATACTTCTTGACCAGTTCCTGTTCATGACTTTCTCCAAAGATACGCTGGCCAGCCTGATAAGCTGCTTCTATGTATTCATTGGGATGAAACTTGCTGACAGCTACCAGCCTTGTGCCTTTTGGCAATTCAGCCAGGACTTTTTTCAAATTCGATGCAACATCAATGTCCATTACTCACCCTCCTTCACCTTGTTGTCGTCTGCCGATGTGTTTTCTCTTTCGTATTCTGGTTTATCGTCTTCTTCTTTCTTTTTCTTGTTAGGATCCAAATCATGAACAAAAACATCCATGGTAGGGGTCTCGTTGATAGCGCTGATGACATAGTCAATCATCGTACCACCCATCACCTCTTCTATATACTTGACGGCTGTTGGTAAAGACCCAGCCTGTACAAGATAGTTGACATTAGACCGCTTCTCCTTCTGTGTTTTCTCGTCGATGGTGATGAATTGGAGCTTAGCTTTATACCACTTATCATCAGCATTGAGATCGCTGAAGAATATCTCATGATAAGGAGCCGGCTTGATGCCGGTGATCTTGTAGTCTCCACTGATATAAGTCTGCATTTCCTCAATCAAAGCTTTCTCAGCCTCTGTAAAACTCAGTGCGTCTACGACATACTGTTCTGTGACAGGTTTTTGTCCACCGTCCTCTTGTGTCTTGTCGTAGCGTATTTTTGTCTCAAACCAATCAGAAGTTCTTGATTTCATATAATATTTCGTTTACTTTTTGTTTTCTAACATTTTCTCCGCGTTTCCCTTGAAGAGATTATCCAGTGCTCGATAGGTATAAGCAGCACGGTCATTGATCGTAAGGTTGTTGTTGAGCCTCGACCGCAGATCAACGAGCTTGGAGACAGCATCCTGATAGTTCTCCGGTGTTATCCTGTCACACATTTTGTTGGCCAATGTGTTGTCGAAGCCAAAGTATCTCACGAGCATATTGGCGAACTGCTTCTTCTGCATGTCGGTGACATCTTTGAGTTGCTGATTCAACCGATTCTTCGGTCTGTAAATTTTAAAGACCAGTTCATCAGGCTCTCCGCCACGCTGTCCATGGTTGTAACGTTTACTATAATCGAAGTAGCAATCACAGAAGCCATTTTCTGCCAAGGATTCCAGTTCTGCCTTAGCAGGTTCAAGAACACGCCGGGTAAAATCACTGAATTTCTTGTAGTTGCTTTCCAAACGAAGCATCTTTCGAAAGTCTATGGTCTTGATGATGGTGCCGCCTTTGTCGAGCCAACTCTCAATAAACATGTAAATGCGCTGGGTATACCGGTTTTTGCAGGCAAACACAATCTGCTTGCCCAAACGATGATACCCCAAGTCAAGAGATACCAGTCGCTTGGCAACGGTACGGTCAATCTTCAACACAGCATATTTCTCATAGATACCCTCATCCTCCGGAATATATACATCGCAGAGGTTGGTAACCTTTTGATAATGTCGGCCGTCGGCTGTTTTATAAGGAATCTCCACAGGAATTGCTGCCAGCATCTTCAAGCTCTGGCGCAATTGAGGATAGTGATTGGGATCCACGCCAAGTGTCTTGAAGAGTGTCTTGATCTCCAAGCGTCCATCATTGTCAAGTTCTGCGTCAGAGAAGATTTCCGGTTGCAGACGCTCCTTGTTGAGCATCTTATGCAACTTCGACTGCATATACTCAACGATAGTGACGAGGATACGTATCTGAATGAGAGAATAATCGTGACGCATCATCGTCACGGCGATAGGCTGGAGAAGCCAGGTCTCTTCCTCTATGGGTATGAGATCAGTGGGTATGTTGCGTTTGATATCACGCTTCTTACCCTTTCCGAAATCACGGTTACGCGTCGTCTTACGCCGTGTTTCCACGCTATCTGTCTGTACACTGGTCATTTCTGGTGCCATATCACTGCTGGTTTCGGAGACTTAATCCAAAACATTTGGCTACAAAGATATAACTAATTTTTGACTTCACCAAACGTGTGGATATAAATCTTTTGAAGTAGAGACCGTTCTATTCAAAATTCAGATGCTCCAACCTCTGTCTGAGCAACTCAGCTTCAGACTTTCTGATGCCCAAGACGATGGTGCAGTCAATGTTGAAATCCTGCGCGACGATGTCTGCTTTCATATCCTTCACCACCTTCATCACACCATTCATCATGGGATACGTGAAATGGAACTCCACCTTCTCCTTCACCAGACGTGTGACGACGGAGCAATGCGCAATGGCATCGGCAGCTGCTGTGCGGTAAGCCACGATCAATCCTCCTGTTCCCAAATTCACTCCTCCATAATATCTGACAACACAGATAAGAATATCCGTAAGCTCATTTGAGACAATTTGTCCCATGATTGGCTTGCCGGCTGTCGACGAAGGCTCACCATCATCGTTGGCCCGCACCTGCACCTGATCGCCCACTCCTATCTGATAAGCATAGCAGCAATGGCGAGCATCATAATATTTCTTGCGATAACTGTCGATGATCTGCTTGGCCTCATCGACAGATTCTACATGATGTGCAAAGGCGAGGAACTTACTACGCTTCTCGGTATAGTAGCCCTCGCCCGTGTTTTCTATCGTTTTATATTCGTCGTTCATTCAAATGAATTATTGAAACCGTATTAGTCCAAACGGTGGATTACCAGTCCGGAGCGCAGTTTGGGCTCAAACCATGTTGCCTTTGGAGGCATGATGTTTCCCGTATCTGCAATGTTCATGATTTGCTTCATGGAAACCGGATAAAGAGCTAAGGCCCAACGCATCTCACCGCTGTCCACACGCCGCTTCAGCTCTTCCAATCCTCTCAGTCCACCTACGAAATCAATACGCTTGTCGCTCCGCAGATCTTTGATGCCCATGAGCTTGTCGAGAATCAGGCGGCTTGAAATATCGACATCCAGCGACTTGATAGGATCGTTGTCGTCATAGGTTTGTGGATGGGCAACAAGACTATACCAATGCTTATCGAGGTAGAGAGAGAACTCATGGATATGCTGCGGTTTATAGACAGCCTCTCCCTTGTCCTCAACATCAAAGTCTTCACGCAGTTTATTGAGAAATTCCTCAGAAGTCAAACCGTTGAGATCCTTGACCACACGGTTATAGTCAAGTATTGTCAGCTGACTTGCAGGGAAGCAGACTGCCATGAAATAGTTGTATTCCTCTTTTCCCGTATGGTGAGGATTCTGCTTTGCCTTCTCGGCACCCACCAATGCGGCAGCCGCTGAGCGGTGATGTCCGTCAGCAATATACAAATGTGGCATCTTTGCGAACTCAGCCGTTATCGTGTTGATGTCTTGTTGGTCGTTGATGATCCAGAATTGATGACGGAAGCCATCATCAGGTGCTACAAAGTCATAAACGGGTTTCGTTGCCGCATAGCGCTGGAGGAGAGCGGTCAGGACTTCATCGTCGGGATAAGCAAAGAAGACTGGCTCCATATTGGCATTGCATACTCTGACATGCTTCATGCGGTCCTCTTCCTTGTCGCGACGGGTGAGCTCATGTTTCTTGATGACGCCAGTGAGGTAATCATCAACGGAAGCAGCAACAACCAGACCATATTGTGTCTTGCCGTTCATCGTTTGAGCATAGATGTAGTAATGTTCTTTCTCATCCTGAACCAGCCAATGCTTGTCCTGAAATGCTTTGAAATGCTCTGCGGCACTGGTGTAGACACGAGGATCGTATTCCGATGTTCCCGGCTCGAAATTGATCTCCGGTTTGATGATGTGATAGAGTGACATCTCGTTGTCACCGGCCTCTTTTCTTGCTTCCTCCGATGAGAGCACATCATAAGGCCGTGATGCCACTTTCTCTACCAAGTCCTGCGGTGGGCGTATGCCACGAAAAGGTTTGACTAATGCCATAGTAATAGACTTTAAATGTTAGCTATATATATAAGGTGTAAGAAAAGACAACGCTTCCTACCTCGCCGACCACGGCGAAGCAGGAAGCAATGTCCACAAGGTATTACTTATTTACTTGGAATTTTGTGCAACCGTCTTTAAAGAACGCACCGATCTGCTTTGCGGCAGCGATACCGGCGTTGATGTTGGCCTCGGCAGTCTGTGCACCCATCTTCTTAGGTGTAGAGAAATATCTGCCCTCAAACTTCTTGAATGCCTCATCAGCGTCCGGCTTGATATCTGTAATGTACTTCAAGTCCTCACGCTCTGCCATCAACTTCAGAAGTCCTTCCTCGTCAATCACCTCTTTACGGGCTGTGTTCAACAGAATGCCACCTTTCTTCATCAAATTCACAACATCGTAGTTGATACTGCTCTTGGTCTCCGGTGTTGCTGGGATATGCAGGCTGACCACGTCACAAGTCTTGAAGAGATCGTCGCGGCTGTCCACAGCATGCACCCCACTCTGCTCGATGACGTCTTTCGGGCAATATTCGTCATAAGCATAGATGTCCATATCAAAGCCCTTGGCAATACGGGCTACATTGCGACCGACATTTCCGAAGGCCAGAATGCCCAATTTCTTGCCTTTCAGCTCAGAGCCAGACTTGCCATTGAAGAAATTGCGGACGGTGAAGACAAGCAGGCCAAAGACCAGTTCAGCCACAGCGTTGGAGTTCTGCCCCGGAGTATTCTCAACGACAACACCTTTTTCCTTGGCATAAGCAGTGTCTATGGAGTCATAACCTGCACCGGCTCTGACAACAATCTTCAAGTTCTTGGCGGCGTCGAGCACTTCTTTGTCGACTTTATCGGAACGCACGATCATGGCATCAACATCTGCTACTGCATCGAGCAACTGCTGCTTCTCCTGATATTTCTCAAGGAGCACGATCTCATGTCCCTCTTCTTGGGCCACCTTTTTAATGCCCTCCACTGCTGCGGCAGCAAAAGGTTTCTCTGTTGCAACTAATATTTTCATGTCGATAGTATTAAGATTAATGCTGTGCCTCGAAATCCTTCATGCACTGTACAAGGGCGTTAACACCTTCAAGCGTCTGGGCATTGTAGCAGCTTGCACGGAATCCACCCACAGAACGGTGGCCCTTGATGCCTACCATACCCCGCTCCGTAGCGAAATCGAGGAATGGTTTCTCCAGATCCTTGTACTCCTCGTTCATCACGAAGCAAAGATTCATCACCGAACGATCCTCTACGGCTACGGTACCCTTGAAGAGTTTGTTGCGGTCGATCTCGTCATAGACGATGCGGGCACGCTCCTGTGCACGCTTGTCCATCTCCTTGACACCACCATGAGCCTTCACCCAGCGCATAGTCTCAAGCACAGAATAGATAGGCACCACAGGCGGCGTGTTGAACATGGATCCTTTGCTGACATGGGTGTTGTAGTCGATCATCGTCGGCAACTCTCGCGGAGCGCGTCCTAGCTTGTCATTCTTCAGAATGACACAAGTGACACCTGCCATACCCATGTTTTTCTGGCATCCGGCATAGATAGCGTCATATTTCGACACATCGACGGGGCGGCTGAGAATATCAGAACTCATATCAGCGATCAGAGGTACAGGCGAATCGATGTCCTTGCGCAGTTCAGTGCCGAAGATCGTGTTGTTCGTAGTGATGTGAAGATAGTCGAGATCTGCCGGTATAGTGAAATCCTTGGGCAGATGGCAATAGTTATCATCAGCAGAAGAAGCCACCTCAATGGTCTCACCGAAGTGCTTAGCCTCTTTCATAGCCTTTTTAGCCCATGTACCTGTATTGACGTATCCAGCCTTCTTGATAAGGAAATTTGCCGGGATCTGCATAAACTGAAGCGAGGCACCACCACCAAGGAATATCACTGAATAGCCTTCGGGGATATCGAGCAACTCTTTGATCAGAGCTACTGTCTCATCGACCACTGGCTGGAAGTCCTTAGCACGATGGCTGATTTCCATCAAGGAGAGTCCGGAGCCATTGAAGTCCAGAATCTGCTTAGCAGTGTTCTCTATGACCTCACGGGGCAACATCGAGGGACCCGCATTAAAGTTGTACTTCTTCATTTCCACTTGTTTTTAGTTAATACTTAGAGGTTATTGTACTCTTATGCAAACTTACGAATTATTTTTCAAATCAGCAAATTTTTTGGCAACTATTTATCTTTAGTGCGATGTAAACTGTCAATATGACACTTATTTAGTATATAGTAAGTATATTTATGAGGGCTTTCTCTATGGTTAAGACAGCTTCCCTATACCCTAGAATCACACCTTATTATATATAGACTTTTGAAGTCGATAAAAAACAACCGCATGAAAAACTACAGCCTCTCACCAAGGAGCAACAAGCTTCCTGATAAGGGGCTATTAGTATCTCGGTCAGAAACTATCAGTTTCTCAGTGAAAAACTCGTAGTTTCTTAGTTTGAAACTCGCAGTTTCTCGGTAAGAAACTCGTAGTTTCATGCTAAAAGACTATTTTGAAACAGGCGAAGACTACTTTTAGACAAGCTAAGAGACTACATGAAAGCCCTTACCAAGTACATTACTTCTCCCAAGTTCTATGAACTTCGACAATCGTTTTCTGTCCCTTGATTTTCTGTCCTCTCACCTTTTTGAGCATCATGGGAACCAGAAGACGGGCTACAGCCGCATAAGCATAGTTGTCGTAGACATCTATGCGACCTATGTCTTTTGACTTCAATCCACCGCATTTGCAAAGGAAACCGACTATGTCACCCTTGGAGATCTTGTCTTTCTTGCCTTTACCAATATAGATCGTGACCATCGGTGGCAGCGTTGGAGCCTCATCGGTATGGTCAGAAAGGTTGTAGTTCTCGACATCTGCATCAACATACTCCGGCAGTGATTCTTCAGGACCTAAGAGAAAGAAGGTTCTTCCTGTTTTATCCCATCGTGCCGTACGTCCGATTCTGTGGATATAATCTTGTTCGCTCTCAGGCAGATGATAGTGGATAATATTGTTGATATCGGGTATATCAATACCTCTGCTGCCCAAATTGGTACTGACAAGCGTATTGACGGAGTGGTTGGCAAAAAGATAAAGATGTTCCTCGCGCTCTTTTTGCTCCAAGGCACCATGATAGGAGATAGCAGAGAAACCTTGTTCCAAAAGATAGTCAGTCACCCTCTCCACAGCATCGCGGTAGTTCAGGAACACCACACTGCTCTCCTGCCCTATCTGGCCAAGCAACTGAGCTAAAGCAGGCAACTTGTCCTTTTCTTCACTGCGAACCGTCAACACCTTGATGCGTTCAGCTGTAGCATCGTCCTCAAGTCTGAAGTCCAGTGTCGTGATCTTGTGGCCGGAGCGATAGCTGTTCATCGTTGCCTCCATTTTTTCAGGCTGGGTGGCAGACAACAAGATGCGACGGGCTTTCAAGGGTATGCTATGGAGAAGCGTCTCTATCTCCTGCTGAAATCCCATATCCAAACACTTGTCAAACTCATCGATGACCAGGAATGCCAACTGCCGGACATCGATGTTGCCTTTGGCAATATGGTCATTGATACGTCCGGGCGTACCGAAGATGATCTGAGGACACTGTTGGCGCAGCAAACGATGCTCGTCCATGGTGGGGCGTCCCCCGTAGCAGGCCATCGAACGAATACCCGAACCGATGTTTTTCAGTACGGTGTCGGACTGTAAAGCCAGTTCACGCCCCGGCACGACAACAAGCGTTTGAAGGGCAGTGCTTGTAGCATCTGTCTGTGCGGCAACGGGCAGAAGATAGGCCAGCGTCTTACCCGTACCGGTAGGACTCATAACCACCACATCGTCACGATCATTCAATACTGCATCTATTGTGGCCTCTTGCATCTCGTTGGGCGTGATGCCGGCTTTTGTTATTAATTGGGATATATTCATCATCTCAGCAATTTATCGATTTCATCAAATTCTTTACCTCTATTGAGATTGAGATAAATGGTGTAAAGGGGCAGTGCCCATCGGTCTTTACGGTCGGGTTGAAGCTGCCGGTATTTTTCCAAGTAAGGCAGAGCCTGCTTATAGAAGCTGATGACCTGCCCGTGTTTTTTTGCAGAGAGAACGGGATTCTTGTCCAAAGCCACTCCCTGGTTAAACAGAGCCAATCCAGCATTGAGCCAAGCCTCGGCAAGCGAGTCATTCTCGTGGATAAGTGAATCACAGATGGCAAAGCACTCCTGGTATTTGCCCGTATTCAGCAAGATAATGCTCTTCGTAATTCGGAAAAGCTGGTTGTGACTGTCTGTTTCGAGTGCCTGATTGGTCATTGTCAGAGCTTGCTGCCAGTCATTTCTGGCAGAATAGTAGTCGATCAGATGTGAGAAGAAAAAGTCGTCGAGGCGATTGCGTTCAAAGCCTTCCTTCAGCGTGTTGACATATCTGACGGTGTCTCCCTCCCCCAAATAGGTTTGAGCAAGCAGTTGCAGCATCTGATTATAGTGAGTGGTATCCTTCAGTGCCAGATAGGTATGATGAAGGGTTTGCTTGCGGTTCCCCATTTTATACGATGCATAGACAGCCCAGTAAGCGGCAACAGGAAGCTGCTTGTCTTTCTCATCATAATGAAATGCAGAGAAGAGCGGCTGGCTGGCCGTCTCGATATATTGATTGAGCAAAAGATAGGCAGAATCATATTTCTGCTTTCTGATAAAGAACAGACCTCCATTGAGAAGATTGGGTCTGATCATATTCAACAATTGCCCATGAGATTTACGCCACTCTTTGGCATCTGATTCTTGGGGATGAGGCAGATTGAAGAGCGAGTCATAAACTTCCATATCCCGAAACATCCTGCTGGTGATATTAAAGATGGATGCCGTGTCGAATTTCTGTTTAAGATAGAGTTTCTCATTTCCATTTTCGTACTGACGGCGTTGAGCGTCAAAGAGCACATTCCAAATTTTTGTGTTACGACGATTGTCAGAGTCTGCGAGCAAAGTCCTCATCATCTGCTCAGCCTTCTCCAGGTTGGAATTCTTCTTCACATAATCCTTGGCCGTAGCAATCTCTTTCTTTTGTGCAAAGGTTGCCACGGAGAATAAGATAAATATCAATAGAAGTATCTTTGTTTTCATATCAGCGATTATCTTCTTCCTCTTCTACGGGAAGTTTTTTTAGCAGTTGGCTCATTCGCGCTTTCTTTCATCCTCTGTATGGCGGCATCGACATGTTCAGCCGCTTCTTTCCATTTCACTTGGGTCTGCATGGGATCTAACCGCGCGACACGGTGGAAAGCATTGCTTGCATTCACAAGGCAGATGTAGATATCACTGTCCTTCATCGCCTTTTCTCCGGTAACAGTGTTGCTGTCTGTCCTGCTTTGCAAATCCTTCCCCCGTAGTGCCAGCGCCTTCTCTCCCCAGCAGATACCAATATTGTAGATGACCTGCACCTGCGTACTGTCAATTGTATCGGCTTTTTCCAAAGCCACGATGGTTTCGTCCCAATTGTGTTTTCGCATATTTATTTCACCCCATAATGACCAGATATTGGCATTAAGAGAGTCTTTTGCCAGTTCGTCTTTCGCGAAATTCTCCAGTTCGCCTTCATGGCCTGGCCTAGAAAGAAAATCGGTCAAGAGATGGAAATAAGCCGCATTGCCCGGTGCGTTATCATGCAAGGCCAATAGAGCCAACTCATAACGCGAAGAATCGAGCGGTGTGCGCATGAGCTCACGCATGCAGTTGATCTTTATCTCTGCTGCATCCTCAGCCATATTGGAGTCATTCAAAGCAATATCGGCATAGCGGTCGGCCTCGCGGAAATGTTTCTCGCCATAAGCCAACAACGAAGCATAATAGGAAACCACACCGAGATAAGCATCTTGCTGTTTATCGGAAATACGGAACAGAGGCGACGAATGGGTTTGCAGATAGAGATGGAAAAACTTGAGCGCCATAGGATTGTCATGACGCGCATAATACATCATACCACCGTCAATGAGGTGCTGTCTCTGTGTTCGTAACAACTTGAACAATTGCTTGCGGTATCGTGGCTGGGATTTCCCTTTTTTATTGGGCAACGCGTCGATGGAGTCACAGACCAATGCCAACGAAAAGGACTTGTAGAGCAACTGATAGTAAGTGACAGAATCGCGTGTCTGCTCCATTTGTGGAACCAGACGGGTAACTTGTGTATATAACTGATCAGCCGAAACTTTCTTGTCCTGAGATGTGGCGCAATAAGCTACGGCTATGCTTGCCAGTTGTAGAAATAAAAATGCAATGAGTCTCATTTTGCCTGATCTTTTTACATCTTCTATTTTGCGAAGATAATATAAAAAAATGAGAATCAGAAGGAAAGGGATAAAGATTTATAAGTTGTTAAGGTATTCTCTTCTTGGGAGATTATGACAATTGATTGAGCAATAAGTACAACTTATAAAAGCGCAGAGCCACCAAAGAAGGACGTGAAGACAGAAGATTCGCTCTGAAACGGTTACGCAACAAAGAAAGTATAGGAAAAGCAAAACGCGACAAGACGCCACCAACAGCACTGTCGGTCAAAGACAACAGCGAAGAATAGCCTTTGAGTTCTTCACGGAAAGAGACTAAGACCTTGACAGAATCCTCTATCTTTCTGATATAGGACGCATTGCTTTCGAATCGGTCAAAGAGCACCGGATTATCTATATGCTCTACCAGCATTTCTTCTTTCTCGAGATGCATACCAAATATCACGTCCTCATAGCCATAGTACCGGATGCGCTCATCAAGCGGGTGACGCAACAAGAGGTCACGGGCAACCAAGGTATTGGACAACTTGAAGTTGCGATAAGGAGCCTTTTGCCTAACCTTAGCAGACTGATACGGCTCAGACTGCTTCTCATAAAGGTAACGCAAATTAGATGCCACACCATGCCCCACTCTATATCCGCCACAGCAGGCGCAAGAGTGAGGATGCTCTGATATGAAAGCAACATATTGACGGATATAATCTTTCTTCACTATTTTTAAGTCAGCATCGATCATCAGCAACCATTGTCCAAGGGCTTCCCTCACCAATGCGTTGCGGATGGCTGCCCGCCCATGATTGCCCCCAGTAAGCCAATAGCGGCAATGAGGCCATGTGTTGATCTGGCGATTGGCATCTATCGTCTGCAGATTTGTGGATCCGTCGTCTCCTACTATCAGCTCCCACTCCAAACCATGTATATCACGACACTGCGCTGCCACAGCATAAGCTAAGGCCACACAGTCGTCGTTGAAAGTAGGAATAAGAATAGAAATCATGTCAAACACAACTTGGGGTTTAAGACAGTTTTTCCTTGAGATACTGCCCTGTCACACTCTGCTTGCAGGCCACGACCGTCTCCGGTGTACCTTCACAGATGAGTCTTCCGCCTTGGTTGCCACCATCAGGACCCATGTCGATCACCCAGTCTGCACATTTGATGATGTCCATGTTGTGCTCAATGATCAAGACAGAATGACCACGTTCTATCAAGGCGTTGAAGGATGCTAGAAGTTTACTGATATCGTGGAAATGGAGTCCCGTGGTAGGTTCATCAAAGATAAACAAGGTAGGATCCTGCTTCTCCTGACCAATGAAATAAGCCAACTTTACTCGCTGGTTCTCACCACCGGAAAGCGTCGAAGAACTCTGTCCCAACTGGATATATCCCAAACCGACATCAGACAAAGGCTGAAGCCGCTTGACAATAGTTTTCTGACCATTTGTTCCAAAGAAGTCGATAGCCTCATCTACGGTCATATTGAGCACGTCAGTGATGTTCTTGCCCTTAAAACGGACTTCCAGTACATCTTTCTTAAATCGCTGACCATGACAAGCTTCGCACTCCAAGGTAAGATCTGCCATGAACTGCATCTCCACCGTGATATAACCGGCACCCTTACATTCCTCGCATCGTCCTCCCTCGGTATTGAAAGAAAAATATTGTGCGGTGAATCCTTGCTGCTTTGCCAAAGGCTGTTCGGCAAAGAGCTGACGGATAGCGTCATAGATTTTGAGATATGTGGCAGGGTTGGATCGTGTGCTCTTGCCGATAGGGTTCTGGTCGACAAACTCCACGTGGCGTATATCCTGCCAGTCGCCTTCCATCGTCTGGAACTCGCCTGGCGCATCCGTCACTTCACCCAATTTGCGCTTCAAAGCCGGATAGAGGGTATCACGCACCAGAGACGACTTGCCGGAACCGGAGACACCGGTTACCACCGTCATCACATTAAGCGGGAAGCGGACATTGACACCACAGAGATTGTTGGCCCGACAGCCTTTCAGTTCGATCGACTTGGTCCAGGAACGGCGAGAGGATGGCACTTCGATTGTCTCTGTCCCTAAGAGATACTGCAGCGTATGGCTACGAGGATATTTCTCCAACAAGGCTTTTGCCGTGGCAGCATCTACATCACGTGGCACTTTGCCTTCATACACTATCTCGCCGCCATGTTGCCCAGCGTCAGGACCTACATCGATCAGCCAGTCGGCTCCGCGGATGATATCCTCGTCGTGCTCCACGACAATAACTGTATTGCCCAACTTCTGCAACTCTCGCAACACCTTGACAAGTCGGGCCGTATCGCGACTATGCAGTCCGATGCTCGGTTCATCAAGGATATAAAGGCTTCCGACCAAGGAGGATCCTAAAGAGGTAGAGAGATTGATACGCTGACTCTCACCGCCTGAGAGCGTATTGCTCTGTCGGTTGAGCGTAAGATAGCCAAGACCCACATCGCACAAGAAGTTTAGGCGCGACTGGATTTCAGTGAGCAGACGTTTGCTGACCTGACGCTCATGGTCGGTGAGTTCAAGATGCTCGAACCAGTCTTTGAGGTTCTTCACAGGCATCTCCACCAAGTCCACAATGCTGCACCCGCCTATCTTTACCCAAGTGGCTTCCTTACGCAGACGGGTACCATGGCACATGGGACAGACGGTCTTGCCACGATAACGACTCATCATCACACGATACTGGATCTTATACTGATTTTCCTTCACCATGTCGAAGAAACCGTCGATGCAGACAGCGTCAGACCTGCGCTCACCGTTTTTCTTTCTGTCGCAGGGCAATCCGTGCCACAGCATATCCTTTTCACGCTGTGACAATTCAAAATAAGGCTTGAAGATGGGAAAATCATATTGAGCCGCCCGGCGGCAGAACTCTTCCTGCCACCACTTCATTTTATCACCATGCCAACACTGCACACAGCCTTCATAGACCGACAACGAAGAGTTGGGAATGACAAGACCTTCGCTGATGCCGATGACAGAGCCGAAGCCCTCGCATGTGGGACAGGCTCCAAGCGGTGAGTTGAAGGAGAACATATTATCGTCGGGCTCTTCAAAGGTCATACCGTCTGCCTCGAAACGCGAAGAGAAATCGTAACTCAGTCCAGATGGAAGAAACACTACCCGACAGGCACCGTTGCCCTCATACATGGCAGTCTCTGTGGAGTCGACCAAACGGGCTATCATGTCTTTCTCATGTGACACGCTTGTGCGGTCGATCACCAAGAACATTTCTTTCAGCGCAGTGGCCAGTGCCCCATCTTGCTCTTGAAGCAGATCCTCAATGCGCAAGATATCTGTACCTTTCATCAGTCGGGTAAAGCCTTCTTTTAAGTACATCTCCAACTGCTCGCGACCCGTACGACCCTGAGGAATCACCAGCGGCGAGAGGATCATCAACTTCGTGCCGTCGGCAAACTCCCACGTCTTTTGCACCACATCTTCTGTGGTATGCTTCTTGACCTCCTGCCCTGAAATGGGGGAAAAGGTTTTGCCAATACGGGCGTAAAGCAGACGTAAATACTCATAAATCTCAGTAGAAGTGCCCACTGTGGAGCGAGGATTCCGGGCCGTCACCTTTTGCTCTATAGCAATTGCCGGGGGCAAGCCTTTGATGAAATCACACTCGGGTTTACTCATACGCCCCAAAAACTGCCTGGCATAGCTCGACAAGCTCTCTACATAGCGACGCTGACCCTCGGCATAGAGCGTGTCAAAAGCCAAACTCGATTTTCCAGAGCCAGACACACCAGCCATCACAATAAAAGCGTTACGAGGTATACGCAAATTGATGTTCTTCAGATTATTGACCCGAGCTCCTTTGACTTCTATATACTGATCTTCCATACTTATCTAATACAAAACGATGCTTGAACAAGATTATATTCTATCTCTACAAAAGTACGCATAATATTCTAAATGCACAAATTTATAATCGTGTAAAAATACTATGTCCACATTTATTGGCTCTTTAAAGAACATTTCACATCGATTCGAGCAATGTCTCAAAGAATTTGTGTAAGTTTGCAATAAAATTATGATTCAACAATGAAAATACAACGATTCTCAAGCTATCAACACCATCACCGGCTGATAGGAATGGTATTCTTTTTATTACTTTGCTTACAAATGAACACGACCTCTTTTGCCCAAAAGCGAACTGTCACTTTGAAGATAGTGGAAACCAGCGATGTGCATGGTTGCTTCTTTCCACATGACTTTATCAACAACAGCGATATGGCAGGTTCACTCGCACGTGTGAGCACTTTCTACAAACAGTTGAAAGGTCAGTATCCGAAAAGCACACTGCTGCTTGACAACGGTGACATTCTGCAAGGGCAGCCGATCAACTACTTTTCAAATTTCGTCGATACCCTACAGCACAACATTGCGGCTGATGTCGTCAACTATCTTGGGTATGACGCAGAGACGGTTGGCAATCATGATATAGAGACAGCACATTCCTGTTTTGACAAATGGGCCGGCGAACTGCACTGTCCTCTGCTCGGTGCCAATGTGATCAACACGGAAACGGGCAAACCATATTTCAAGCCCTACACCATCATCACGCGCCAAGGCATACGCATCGCCATCTTGGGACTTCTCACACCAGCCATCCCCAACTGGGTGGAACAAACGTCATGGACGGGTATGCGGTTTGACGAGATGGTAAGCACCGCAAAATATTGGATGAACATCATCCGCCAGCAGGAGCACCCGGACGTGGTCATCGGACTCTTCCATTCTGGTGCTGAGGGCGGTATCACCACTCCTAACTATGCGGAAAACGCTTCTTTGGCTGTCGCAAAAGAAGTCCCTGGCTTCGATCTGATTCTCTTTGGACATGATCATACCCGACACCAACTAATAATTAAAAACAATTTGGGAAAGGATGTGCTGTGCCTGGATCCGGCAAACAATGCGCAGACGGTAGCTGTCGCAACACTCAACTTGCAAAAAGAAAAAGGGAAATGGACAGTGAAGGAAAAGCAGGGGGAATTGGTGGATATCAGAAATTACGACATCGACCAGGACTATGTGAAGCATTTCGAGCCTTACCTTCATGAAGTGAGCAACTTTGCCAATAAGCAGATTGGCAACTTTGCCCATACAATCTATACCCGGGATAGCTTCTTCGGCAATAGTGCCTTCAACGATTTCATATTGAATCTTCAAATCAAATTAACCGGTGCTGATATTTCTTTCAACGCGCCGCTGACATTGAATGACAGTATCAAGCAAGGTCCGATCTCTGTTCGGGACATGTTTAAACTCTATAAATATGAGAATCATCTCTATGTAATGAGACTCACCGGCAAGGAGATCAAAGACTATCTGGAGATGAGCTATGATCAGTGGGTTAATACAATGGCGGCTCCAAGCGACCATCTCTTCCTTCTGGAATCCTTTAACACAGGATCGAACGAGCGTGGCCGTTTCAAGAATTTCATCTTCAACTTTGACGCTGCAGCCGGCATTGATTACAATGTAGACGTCAGAAAACCCAATGGCCAAAAAGTCAACATTCTGAGAATGAGTAATGGAAAGCCTTTTGAAGAAGACAAATGGTACAACGTGGCTATCAACAGCTACCGTGGCAATGGCGGCGGACAGCTGCTGACACTGGGTGCCGGCATTCCACATGACAGCTTGAAATCAAGAATCGTTTGGCGCTCACAACGTGATCAACGGTATTATTTCATGAAAGCTATTGAGGAGATGGGGACAGTAGATCCACAACCCAATCATAACTGGAAATTCATACCGGAAGCATGGGTTAAAGAGGCAGGAGAAAGAGACGCCAAACTCATCTTCAAATAAATCCCCTAACAACGTATCGTCAATATGTTTAGGGATAAAAAAAATCTGTCCTTCGGCCGGTCATTCATCGTAATCATGCTGATGATCACGACGATGTTACCTGCCGAAGGACAGAATGCTGTTCAAAAGAAAACAGACAGCCAACAGTTGGGCTTTGCCATTTCCTACTTCCAAGGTGGCAAGTATCATGAGGCAAAACTCATCTTGCAAAGATTGGACAAGAGCTATCAGCTCAATCCGAGATTCAGAGCTTATTTGGGCGTATGCTATTATTATGATCAGGAATACGAGCAAGCCACGAAATGCTTGGATTCTGTCATTCCTCAGTTACAAGCCTTTGATCCACAAGAACTGTCGTTTTACTACTATGCCGACGGGGAGAGCTATTTCACATTAGGCAAATACTCTCAAGCCGCCCCACTCTACGCCCAAGCACAAGCACGCTGTCATGAAGACGAAAAAGCTAAGATTTATTATCGTTTAGGACTTTGCTACTCCTTTATCAAACAATGGTACAAGGCATTAGACACCCTTCAGAGTGCGCTTGTTTACTATCAACAATACCAACCACAGGAAAAAGCAAAGATTGCGGAAATCCGCAATCTGATATTTGCCTGCTGTTATGAGATCAACCAGCCTACTTCATAGCACTGTAATCATCACTGGCCAAAAGCTCCTGGTATGTCACAGAAGGATGCTTGTGCATATAGCGGTCAACAATGGACACATACGTAGAACGGAAAAAAGGCTTCCCCAATGCTTTGTTGGCAACCCACATGACTTTGCCCATATGCAAATCCTTTTCCAACTGAGTACGCTGGTCATAGTTTGCCATCGGATACAGACTCAAGAGATAAAAACTCAAACAGTCCGGTACAATATTACTACGCCCCATGGCTGAAAGTTGCTCCTTAGAAAAACCGAACTCCTTGTAAACGGGGTATTTCGCTCCCATGTACTTATCAAGAGAGATGCCGATCAACTTGTCTCCTACCACAATGCTCTGATCCAAAGCACCTATCTGTGCATAAACACGTGGCACCGGCATGTCAGGCAGCCAGTCTTTCAATTGCTGAAATGATTGTGACAACTCTTTGTTCAAGTCATCCATATTGGCATACTCCGACTCCGCATCGGTGATAATGGTCTGCAACGTGGAATCCTGATAAAAACGCAGAAAACGCTCATTGATATCATGATCACTCACCTCTCCAATCTGGAGCATCTTCTCTACAAGTGTACGTGTCTCAATAGGAAACTCTGTGTTCATCTGCTGGAGAGCAGAAAAATCTCCTGTAATCAGATAACGGCTTTCCAACCGGTCATAGCGCTCTATATGCACATGACTGGCATCATTATCATCATCGTTGGGCTTGAGCTTAAACTCACAACCCACACATAGCAGCATTGCCACGAACAATGCAAAATATATCTTCCGTATCAAAGAATGTAGTCTTTTGTTGTTAACGATCTCTTCTTTTCAAGTAGAGGGATATGCCCCTCTCTTACATTTGCAAAAGTACTAAAAAATATTTTTTTATCCAAATATAAAGCTAAAAAAAACAAATAAAACTTTCTTTTGGGAAAACACAAGACTGATTTTGATATATTACTTACCTAAAATCTAAAAAAGAATAGGTAAGAACATAATCCGGAGTGAGTTCATAATGAACGGTCACTACTTCTTTCGTTTTAAGGACATCCACCCTGACAGCACCCCGTACCGCATCCGATGTATGGCGTTTTTGTTCAAAAACAGTATCTATATCTGACTGAAGGGTATGCAGACGCATGTCGAAATAATCAAGTTTCTGCTCAGAACACAATTTATAGACGGTTTCCTTTGCACTCCAGTTGATCAATTGCTGTGCCAGGGTGGCGCGCTGCTCGTCTTCTCGTATAAATCGCTCCACAACCTTGCTCACTCTGTCTGATGAGTATTCTATATCTATACCCACTTGATAATCATCCGAAAGGATGACTGCTACCCATCCGCGTGTATGACTGATGCTGATAGACCAACCCTCGAGCAGAGGCTTGCCAGAGGACTCGTGGCCTATCACCAACTGGTCATTCCCCGTCATGGCACTGAGAAGCGCATAGACGCAAAGCTCTTCTTTCAATCTCTTCTCTGAACGAAAAGCCAAGTCTAAACCCTTTGGCTTTGGCAACTGAGCAATACTCTCTGTCATTTGCCATAGACCAACACAGATACCCCGGTGCGGTTCAAAGATCTTTTTTAGTGGCATCGTGCTTCTTATCGTGAACCGTTACTTTCACCCGACTGATGCGACGACGTTCGACACCCATCACCTCGAAAGTGAAATTGGCATAATCTATCTTTTCATGCAAACTCAGAAAATCACCTTTCAACTCCAAGAGAAGACCGGCCAATGTATCGGCATCACCGGCAACATCATCGAACACATCATCGTCGATCTTAAGAATTTTGCAGAAATCACTCAACAATGTCTTGCCCTCAAACAAATAGGTATTGAAGCTCAGCTTTGAGTAGGTCTTCTCTTCCTCATCATACTCGTCGTTGATCTCACCTACAATCTCTTCGAGAATGTCTTCAAGCGTCACCAAACCACTCGTTCCTCCAAACTCATCGACAACAATGGCAATGTGAACCTTGTTGGCTTGAAACTCTCTCAGCAGATCATCGATTTTCTTGGTTTCTGGAACAAAATAAGGAGGACGGATCAGACTCTGCCAACGGAATGAGGCCGGCTTGGAAAGATGGGGAAGCAAATCCTTAATATACAAGACACCACGAATATTGTCATCATTGCCTTGAAAAACAGGTATACGACTATAGTTGTTGTCGACAATGCACTTAAGAACATCATCAAAAGAACTGCGAATGTCAATGTCGACAATATCCTGGCGGCTTGTCATGATCTCTTTAGCCGTCTCATCCCCAAAGCGGATGATACTTTGCAGCATGCTTTGCTCGTCCTTGATCTCATTCTTATCGGTCAACTCCAAGGCTTGCTCCAAATCGTCTTTGCTCAATTGACGCTGCTCCTTGGGTACAGCTTTCTCTGCAAGACCACCACTCTTGATAAGCAAGGTTTCCAAAGGCCAAAACAACTTTCTTAGAAAGAAAATGCCTCCAACGACACGACGGCAAAAAGCCAAAGGATTTTGACGACTGTAGACCTTTGGCATGATCTCTCCAAAAAGCAGCAAAAGGAACGTCAACAATACTGTAATGCAAAGAAACTGCAGCCATTGAGCACGGAATTCGATCAGTGACCCAAAGATGTAGTTACAAAGCATGATAATCGTCACGTTGACGAAATTGTTGGTAATGAGTATCGTGGCCAACGTACGTTCAGAATCCTCGCGCAGCAACTCTATATTGGCATCTTTAACACTTTTCTCGGGATTCAACTCTTCCACGTCTTGTGGCGAGAGACTAAAGAAAGCTATTTCGGAGCCACTGGCAAAAGCCGACAACACCAAGAGAATAGCAGCCAAGACAGCTGCTATGCATACGCTTATCGTAATCGGATGGAATGCGATAAGACTATCAATGTTTTGTAATTCAGACAAATCCAACTATCTATCAATTATTAGAAAGGAAGTTCTTCGTCAATTCCTTGCTTAGGACTTGCCGGTTTTGTTGCTTTGGACTCTTCTGCCGCTGGTTTGGGTTTGGGCGTAAGGAGCTCCAAATTTTCCACCTGAATCTCCGTGACATAATGACGGCGCCCCTGCTGGTCATCGTAAGTGTTATACCGCAGACGCCCCTCAACATAGAGTTTGTCACCCTTATGAACATATTGCTCCACGATCTTGGCCAGCTGCCGGTAGAAAACCAAACTATGCCAGTCGGTACGGTCTGGAACCTTTGTTCCGTTTTTTAGTACATAGCCACGCTCCGTCGTTGCCAAAGTCACCTTAGCAACACATTGGTCAGCATCGTAATACCTCACGTCGGGCTCTTTACCAACGTTACCAATCAACATCACCTTGTTCATAATATGGCAAAATAGTACTTACATACAAACCAAAAACACATCGCCGAAAGATGTATGTCACTTCCAGCGACCTAAATACTTAAAATTGAAGTTCTTGCCCTTGGCAGAAGGAAACTGGCTGCGATGATCCACACGGTCACGAAGATGCTCGACAATGCGATTATAGCAATCCTGACCTGACACTGCCTTACAACGCGCCACAAAACGTGTATCGCGATACTCATGCTTGCCTGTTGAAGGAATCATCACGACACGCTTGAAGTTCAACTCTCCCTCATACCAGCCTTCGCGCTGATAAACAAGCTTGTTGATCGCATTCTCTGCCATTTCACGGCGCTCGGATACCTGGCCATTGGCAGGGCGTACAGCCTTCTTTTGCTTGAAATCAAGCATTGTGGCGGCAGTGGTCTTGATAATGATGAAATAAACATGGGCGCGAATCTTATAACGCTTAGGGAAAAACACGTCACTAGCCGCATATTCGCGAATGTCTGCCTCCATTTCAGGGGTAACATCAATATCGTCTATACTACGCAAAAAAGAGATAGCATCATCGACATTGGTTACCAATGTTTCACTATTAAAATATCTAAGATATAAATTCATTGAATGGATGTTGTTTTTCAAAACAAAAAAAGAGCGGCAAACGGGACTCGGACCCGCGACCTCGACCTTGGCAAGGTCGCGCTCTACCAACTGAGCTATTGCCGCAACACAAAAAAAATACAAGTGAAGAGGAGGAGACTCGAACTCCCACGACATAATTGTCACTACCCCCTCAAAGTAGCGCGTCTACCAATTCCGCCACCCCTCCAACATGTAATCATATTCTGAATAGATTAGTGCCCAGAACAGGACTCGAACCTGCACGTCGTTAAACACACGCACCTGAAACGTGCGCGTCTACCAATTCCGCCACCTGGGCATAAGTAGATCCTATTCAAAATATTTGAGCGGCAAACGGGACTCGGACCCGCGACCTCGACCTTGGCAAGGTCGCGCTCTACCAACTGAGCTATTGCCGCATTTTCTTACTCTTTGTTAGTTGTAAGAAGCATTCCCCTGAATGCGAGTGCAAAGGTACTGCTTTTTTCCGAACCTGCAAACTTTTCCTATCTTTTTTTTCAAAAAATCACTATAAAAAATAGTTTTTCTCTTCAACTGTCTTTGTACACCTTATTATATAATATAGGCTTTCTCCTCTGAGAATCTCTTCTTACTCCTGCTTGTCCTCATTATACTAATAAGCCTTATGTCCAACATAAATATCAAACAAACCAGCAATAACACCCAAAGCAAAGTTCGCGAAACCTTTTTTATATATTTTTATAACGAAACAACCAGCCATAATTGTCCTTGTATTCGCTCCACTTGCTTTTTTCTATAGTATTCTCTTTTTCAGACAAGATACAAATAATAGAGCGCAATACTCTTTTCCTACGAACTGGAATTGAAGTTGTTTCATGGTACTAAGTCGCCCCCCTTAGGGAAAAGCAACATGTTTGTGATGTTCCAACCATAAAATTCTGCTGGGATTTCTCAGGCTAACAAAAAATCTTTCGCTACGTAGATTTCAATCATTCCCTGCTTAACGAAAGACCTTTTGCTATAGCATTACAACATTGTGAACATAGCTTCGACACCACAAGAACATAGCTTCGACACCACGAGAACATAGCTTCGACACCACAAGAACACTGTTTCCGCCCCATGAAAGCAGAAGCTCTCATAGACTGCATGCTTCAAGGGATGGGGAACATTACATCGAACACTCTTGTCTCGTTATCTGTTTCCACTACTGAGACCTGTTGGGGACTTACGCCCATTAGCAGATATACATGGCAGTCAAACAAAAAGGCTGGATCAGCCACTTGTACTGATCCAGCCTCCGTTAATAGCTATAATTCAATTAAATTAGTCCAGCCACTTCACATAACAGAAGTCCTGACGATGAGGCAAATTGGCGTTGCTCGGGAACATGCGTACGCAGCAACGGAATGAGCCTGCCATCTCCGGCTCGATCGAGAGTTCAAACGTATAGTTATTACCCTCATGCTTCACCATCTTGAACGGATGTACACTGAGCACCTTGCGATCGGAAGGATCGGTCTCTGGCTTCAAGGTAACGAGCTCCAGTCCTACTGCATTGTCCAAGCCCTGCTCGTCAATGACATAACGGATCTTGTAGCTGACACCGGTTTCACCGCCATTGTCCAACACGCCGTCTTCCCTGCTGACCACATGGATGGAATCCCAACGCTCTGCTACGGTCTCTTTCCACAATGCAATCTCCTTGGCCAGACGGTTGTCGTTGGCAGAAAGCTTCTTGAAGCGGGCGGCCTCCTTGTTGTAGAACTTGCTATAGTAGTCGTCGAGCTGGCGCTTCATCGTGTAGTGAGGTGCGATAGTGGCGATAGAGTTCTTGATGACCTTGATCCAGTCAGCACTGAAGCCTTCCTTATTCTTATTGTAATACATCGGGATGATCTCGTTCTCAAGCAGAGAATAGATCGTGGCTGCATCGAGCTGATCCTGATAAGACTGGTTCTGATAGGTACGCTCCTGAGGCAATGCCCAGCCTGCTCCCTTGCGGTATCCTTCTACCCACCATCCGTCAAGAACGGAGAGGTTGACAACACCATTCATCTCAGCCTTCTCACCAGACGTACCGGATGCCTCCAAAGGACGGGTAGGAGTATTCATCCAGATATCCACGCCGGAAACCAAACGGCGTGCAAGACGCATGTCGTAGTCCTCAAGGAAGATGATCTTACCCAAGAACTCCGGACGCTGACTGATCTCATAGATCTTCTTAATCAAGCCCTGACCAGCACCATCAGCAGGATGTGCCTTACCCGAGAAGAAGAAGAGCACAGGACGGTCTGGATTGTTGACAATCTTGTTGAGACGGTCAAGATCGGTAAAGAGCAGGTGAGCACGCTTGTATGTAGCAAAACGACGGCAGAAGCCAATCATTAAAGCGTTAGGATTGATGCGCTCAAGAAGTGATACCACACGGGCGGGATCGCCCTGGTTGCGCAACCATGTCTGAGTAAACTTCTCACGGATATAGTTGACAAGCTTGTTCTTCAAAGCCAGGCGGGTGTTCCAGATCTCTTCATCGGGCACATTGTAGATAGCATGCCAAATCTGCTCATTGCTCTGATCGCTCATGAAGGTCGGATCGAAGTATTTGTCATAGAGCTCACGCCACTCTGTTGCTGTCCAAGTGGGGAAATGCACACCATTGGTGACATAGCCGACATGGTTCTCCTCAGGATAGTAACCGGCCCAGATAGGCGCAAACATCTTTTGGCTGACCCAACCGTGGAGCTTGCTCACACCATTTACTTCCTGACAGGTGTTGCAAGCAAAGATACTCATACAGAAGCGCTCGTTGTGGTCCTCAGGATTCTGACGGCCCATACCGATGAACTCATCCCAAGAGATGCCCAGACGTGCAGGATAGTCACCCATATACTTGCCGAAGAGTGCCTCATCGAAATAGTCATGACCAGCCGGAACCGGTGTGTGGACAGTGTACAGCGAAGAAGCACGTACAAGTTCCATTGCCTGGTTGAAGGTCAAGCCTCCATCAACATAGTCGACCAAACGCTGGAGATTGCAGAGAGCAGCATGACCCTCATTGCAATGATAGATCTGCTTCTTGATACCGAGTTTCTTCAGCGTCAGAATACCACCAATACCCAGGAGAATCTCCTGTTTCAGACGGTTCTCCCAGTCACCGCCATAGAGTGAGTGGGTGATCGGCTTGTCAAACTCAGAGTTCATGTCGTTGTCTGTGTCGAGCAGATAAAGCTTGATACGACCCACGTTGACACGCCAAACCAGTGCGTGTACCTGATAGTTGCGATAGGGCACATCAACTACAACCTGGTTGCCATTCTCATCCAACTCACGCTCGATAGGCAGTGAGTTGAAATTCTGCGCATCGTATTTGGCTATTTGCTGACCATCCATAGACAAGGACTGTGTGAAATAGCCATAACGATAAAGGAAGCCAACAGCACACATGTCGACATTGGAGTCGGAAGCTTCCTTAAGATAGTCACCGGCCAGCATTCCCAAACCACCAGAGTAGATCTTCAGCACCTGATTCAAACCATACTCCATAGAGAAGTAGGCCACAGAGGGACGCTTCTTGTCTGGTTTGACATCGATGTACTCGCGGAATTTCTTGTATACCTCCTTGACATTGTCCATCAGAGCACGGTCCTTGACAATGGCCATCTTCCGGTCATAGCTCAAACGCTCCAAGAGCAATACAGGATTGTGGTTTACTTCCTCGAAAAGGTCACGGTCAAGCCGCTTAAAAAGGCGACGAGCCTCATAGTTCCATGCCCACCACATATTGTGGGCCAACTCATCCAAGCATTTCAACTGCTCAGGCAAGCGTGACTTAATGTTGAGCTCCTTCCATTGAGGAGCATTAGCATAGTCTGCTTTGATCTTCATAACACTACAATTTTTGTCTAATTCTTAATAATTATCCTAATCCTTGAGCCTCAGCGATAAATGGCTTTTGGCTTTTGTACCTAATCTTTTGTGACTTTACCCTTCTACGGATGACTCTATATTTGCGCAGTTCTACAAAGCGAACTCACTATTTGGCCTTGCGATGCTCTGCCTTTTCCAACGCTATATCGTAGGCTTCCTCGTAATACTTAATGAAATGGCTCCAAAGTGCTTTCCTTGAAAGGCGCTCTGCATTCTCTCTGCTCTTTTTCACCGCTTCCCGACTAAAAGAGGAGTATGCGGCCACGGTATCTTTTATATTGTCGGCCACCTCGGAATAATTATAGTCTGTACGATGAATGACCTTCACTCCATCCTCGATCTCTCCGGCATGCCCGAGCTCTTTGTTTACCCACAAGCCAAAGCCGGAAAGATCTGTGGTGATACAAGGCACATGGAAAGCGATAGCCTCCAATGGCGTATATCCCCAAGGTTCATAATAGGATGGGTAGATACAAAGATCATTACCCAAGACCACATCATAATAGCTCAGGTTTACGATACCATCATCGCCTGTAAGATAGCACGGAAGGAAAATGAGTTTCACACGATCTTCTTTCCGGTTCTGCATGTTTAGGTATTTGAGCATACCTAAGACTTGGTCGTGGCTCATGTTATGTAGCCAATGCGTGATCTGAGGCACTTCCAATGGCGTGTCGAAATGTTTGCCACTGGCCAAACGCTCCTGAAGATCCTTGCGCGGCTCGCCTACCCAGCCCGGAACTTCTATAAAGGCAAGCACGGGGCGCTGTAACCGGTCATCCCGCAGCAATCGGTTCATTGCCTCTATGTAGACATCTACACCTTTGTTGCGGAACTCATAACGACCGCTGGTGGAAACTATCAACGTATTATCATCGAAATCCTGCCCAAGTAATGCATTGGCAATGGCAAATGCTCGCTTGCGTGCTATCTTTCGCTTGCGTGTAAACTCCTCTCCTCTAGGTACGAAATCGTTCTCAAAGCCATTGGGCAAGACTACGTCTACAGGCTTATCCAACAATTCCTTGCACTCCTTCGCCGTGATATCACTCACCGTGGTGAAGCAATCTACATAATGAGCAGTCTGCTTCTCTATAGAGTGCTTGCTTTGCATGTTCAACTCTCCGGCCATCTGATCGCCGTTATAGGCAAAGAGATAGTCGTAAAGAGGCTTGTTGTTACCAGCAATGCTACGACCAATACTTGTAGCATGCGTAGTGAACAAGGTTGCTACTTCGGGAAGATACTTGTGAATATAAAGCAACCCCAGTCCTGTCATCCACTCGTTACCATGATAGACGACTTTGTATTTGCTTCCCAGATAAAAGTGATAAAAACTCTCAACCACTTTTGCAGCACCATATGAGAACATGGATGCTTCGTCATAATCGCCATAAGCATGAAGGCTGTCAACCTGGAAGTCTTCCCACAACTGGGTATACAATTCATTCTTCTGGGAATAGTATTGAGAGAAATCTACAAGAATAGCTATTGGATTGCCGGGGACAGACCATCTGCCAATCTTCAAAACCATCC
Source organism: Hallella mizrahii (assembly GCF_009695775.1). Classification (GTDB taxonomy): domain Bacteria; phylum Bacteroidota; class Bacteroidia; order Bacteroidales; family Bacteroidaceae; genus Prevotella; species Prevotella mizrahii. The sequence goes on from NZ_VUNG01000025.1 coordinate 42,370, forward strand.
CTTCTTTTTTAGCCTGTACCTTCCAGTCGGTAAACAAAGAGGCATCCTCCTGAAAATAAGGACTTCTCTGCTTACCCCAACAATCTGGACCAATGAAAATGATATGGTCGCGCATCTTTGTCTGCAGCGTCTTGGCCCTTGTGGATAACACTGTGTATATGCCACCGACCTTATTACATACTTCCCAACTAGACTCAAAAATATAGTCCGGGAACAACTTGCCCTCTGTCATATTGCTATAATGTGCTTCTATAGTTGCAAAGGTAATATAAAAAATAGCAATAAGCAAATATAAATAACTACTATTTTATAAAATATTTGGTGCAATCGAAATAATAACCTATCTTTGCCACTACAAATTAGCATATATTATGAGAAAATTGCTCTTCTTATTTTTCACAATTTGCTGCTTGCCCATGATGGCGCAAGCACAAAAGAATGATGCTGACTCGACATCATTCAAGGGGTATCTATATAATAAGGAGTATAACGTCTATCTCCAAATCGATTTCTACCATCAAAACGTTATTGTTCCAAGACAGGAAGTGTATGGTGAAATGGCAGGCTACTTCGGCGATTGCCAGGATGGAAGAAAGTGGCTTTTCACTTCCGCTACCATCAAAAACGACCATATAGCAGAGATAGAAATCATCAACGACTATGGCAGCGAGGACTTAAAAGCGACACTGACAAAAGTCAACGACTCGACCTTTGTCCTGCATCAAGGTGAAGGAAGTACTATCAAGATTGCAAGAAACCGAAAGTGGGTAAAAATGCCAAAAGACCTCACATTCTCTAAGCGTTAAGATTCACCCTGAAAATTTAAGAAATAAGGCCTGTGCACCTTTGTCCGGTACACAGGCCTTACTATAAATGGGATTTCAGCGTATCTCTATTAGTTGTTCACGCTACCTCCAACAATATCAAGCATCTCACTTGTAATAGCAGCTTGACGACTCTTGTTGTATTGGAGTTTAAGCTCTTTCAAGATCTCATCAGCATTGTCTGTCGCCGTCTGCATGGCAACCATGCGTGCGGCATGCTCAGAGGCATTACTGTCGAGAAGAGCCGTATATACCATCAAGTTCAGTTGTTTGGGTATCAACACAGAAAGTACTGACTCCAAGTCCGGCTCCACAATAAAGTCATCATTCAACGGCTTTACCTCTTGATCCTGCCGATCTTCAGACTGTCCATGCTCCCGTAGATAAGCCTGGGCTTTAGCTGTCACTTGATTGGAGGACAAATCGCGGTCGTTGTTTGAGCCTATCTTTTCCGTTGACAGGTCAATCGGTAAGAAAGTACTCCGCGTGAGTATCTGTGTGCCAGCACTCTTGAAGTGGTGATAGATCATCTCCACCTTGTCCAGTTCATGTTTGGCAAACTTCGAAGCCAACTCTTCCGCAATCTTTGCACAAGGAGCAGCCGAAGGTTTATCCGCCAATTCCACGAAGTCTCCAGCCACATGATAACCTAACTTCTTGGCTTTCTCCATCACCTTGCGTCCGATAGGATACACGAGGATATCTTCCACACCTTTCTTCGTATATTCGTCCACCGCATTCTGCATCATCCTGATGACATTCGCATTGTAACCTCCACACAGCGAACTATTGGAAGAAAACACGATGAGAGCCACATGCTTGATTTCCTGTCGCTCCTCATCATAAGGTGTCTGAGCATCGTGCATGGAAACTAAGAAAGACTTCAAGATATGCTCCAGCATATTTTCATATGGGAGCATATTCTGGATAGCCGTTTGAGCGTGATGCAACTTTGAAGAGGCCACCATTTTCATAGCACTCGTAATCTTACGGGTGCTTTGCACTGAAGCGATACGTGTCTTTATCTCTTTTAACGATGGCATAGGCTACCTCCCCTAATTCTTAAATTGTCCGACGACATTAGCCATCACAGACTCGATAGCATTAGTGCACTCCTCTGTAAGCTTGCCGGAAGCCAATGTGTCAAGTATGTCACTGTGCTGAGTACGCATCTGCTCCAAGAACTGATCTTGGCAAGCACGAACCTGGCTGACGGGAACATCATGCATCAGACCATGAACACCACAATAGATGATAGCTACCTGCTCACCTACCGGCATAGGACTATACTGTGGCTGGATAAGCAACTGGTTGTTCTTTCTACCACGGTCAATGGTCATGGCTGTTACCGGATCCATATCGCTGGAGAACTTAGAGAATGCCTCCAACTCACGATACTGTGCCATATCGATCTTCAGCGTACCGGCAACTTTCTTCATACTCTTGATCTGTGCACTACCACCGACACGGCTCACAGAGATACCAACGTTGATGGCAGGACGGAAGCCCTGGTTAAAGAGGTCGGTCTCCAAATAGATCTGACCATCAGTAATGGAAATGACATTGGTAGGAATGTAAGCACTCACATCGCCTGCTTGCGTCTCAATGATTGGCAGAGCGGTCAGTGATCCACCACCTTTGACATGTCCCTTCATGCACTCCGGCAGATCGTTCATTTGCTCTGCCACTTCCTGCTGGTCATTGATACGCGCGGCACGCTCAAGAAGACGGGAGTGGAGATAGAACACATCACCAGGATAAGCCTCACGACCGGATGGGCGTCGCAAAATCAAAGAGACTTCACGATAGGCTACAGCCTGCTTAGACAAGTCATCATAGACGACAAGGGCATCCATGCCTCTGTCACGGAAATATTCACCAATGGCAGCACCAGCAAACGGAGCGTAATACTGCATGGCAGCAGGGTCGGCTGCTGTAGCACTTACCACGATGGTGTAAGGAAGTGCGCCGTGCTCACGCAATGTTTGAACAAGAGCGGCAACGGTACTGGCCTTCTGACCGATAGCTACATAAATGCAATATACAGGCTTACCTGCCTCATAATTGGTTTTCTGATTGATAATGGTGTCTACGGCAATTGCTGTCTTTCCCGTCTGACGGTCACCGATAATCAACTCACGCTGTCCACGACCGATAGGGATCATCGAGTCCACGGCCTTCAATCCTGTCTGTAAAGGCTCTTTCACAGGCTGACGATAGATTACGCCCGGTGCCTTGCGATCCAAAGGCATCTCGAAAGATCCCGTCAAGTCGATGTCACCTTTTCCGTCAATAGGCCTGCCCAATGGATCTACGACACGACCTAAGAAATTGTCATTGACACGGATAGAAGCAATATGATGCGTGCGCTTTACTTTCTCACCCTCCTTAATACCTGCGGTAGGACCGAGAAGCACACATCCCACATTGTCTTCCTCCAAGTTCATGACAATGGCCATCGTACCATTCTCAAATTCGAGCAGCTCGGATGCCTCGACGTTGCGCAAACCGTAGACACGCGCCACACCATCGGCCACGGTGAGCACTGTGCCCACCTCGTCGAACTGGTTTTCAGCGTTGATGCCCTGAAGTTCCTTTTCGAGGACTTCCGACACTTCACTTGGTTTTATTTTGTCTGACATTCTTTCAATTCTTTATTTTCTCAAGGTTGCCAGCACTTGGTGAAGTTTTGTCTTCACGCTGGCGTCCATTCTATAAGTATCATATTCAAGGATAAACCCACCTATAATATTTGGATCCACCTCGGTATTGAACTCCACACTGCCATGCGTTTTGCTCTCAACCATACGTTTCATCTTTTGTTCTGTTTCAGGAGAGACAGCTACGGCAGTGATCAATTTTCCCTGGGTGACATGCTTCATCCGTCGGTAAAGGGAGATATAGGAATTGGCCATGAACTGCAAAACACTTTCCCGATCTTCCCGAAGAACGATTTGGAAAAAGCGCTTTGTCAACTCTGTAACCTTTCCACCGCAGGCCGTAATGATCAGCTGCAGCTTCTTATCCTTTGCAAGCATAGGATTATCGATGGTGAATCGAAAATCAGGGACATCCAGAAAACTCTTGCAAAGTATCTGCATCTCCTGATAAACATCTTCATCCAGTTTCATTGCCACCGCACTGTCGAGCAGAGCACGGGCATATCTTACTGAGATTACTCCTATATCCATACGCTTACAATCAATTAATGAATATCACTCTTTACTTCGTCTTTCGACACCTCATCCAGCAGTTTATCAATCAAATCCATCTGCTTGTCGTCGGCAGAAAGCTTTTCCCGCAAGATCTTCTCTGCGATTTTTACAGACAACTCCGCTACTTGTGAGCGAATCTCACCGATGGCCTGGCGCTTCTCATTCTCAATTTCTGCCTTCGCGTCGCTGAGAAGTCGTGCCCCTTCATCTTTTGCCTGTGTCTGAGCCTTTGCCACTATAGCCTCGCGAGTAGCAGTGGCCTCCTTCAATATGGAGGCCTGCTTCTCCCGTGCTTCCTGCAGAATGGATTCTCCTTCTTGTTGGATGTGAGCGAGCTTCTCATTGGCCTCATGCGCCTTTCTCAGGCTGTCGTCGATGTAGTCCTTTCGCTCCTTGACCATCTTGGTGATGGCTGGGAAGCCCCATTTCCACAATACGGCCAGCACGACTAAGAAGACAATGGTCATCCAAAAAAGAAGACCCGTGCTTGGCATTAACAAATCCATACGCAGTAATGATTATCTTGATTGATTAGATGCAAAGGAATGCTACCACCACAGCGAACAGAGCAACACCCTCGATAAGGGCGGCAGCTACAATCATATTGGTGAAAATCTTATTCATCACCTCAGGCTGGCGAGCCATCGCATCCATAGCCTGGCCACCAATGCGACCAATACCGATACCTGCACCAATAGCTGCGAGACCTGCGCCGACACCGGCACCTAACTTTGCAACGCCATCTGCGGCGGCTGCCAATAACAATGTTGAAATCATAGCTTTAAAGTTTAATGTGTTTATTTTTTATTTATATTATTCTATATTATTCTTCTGACATTTAGCTATCTCAATTCGGGTTAATCTTCCGACTTCACACGCGCCAAACCAATGAAGATGGAACTCAGCATGGTAAAGACCATTGCCTGAATGAAGCAAACCAACAACTCCAAGCACATCATGAAGATGCTCATCAAGACGCTCAATGCTGTCATTCCGTAGAAGGTCGCGCCACCAATGGCTGCGACAACGAAGATGATGCAAGTAAGCGACAACGCTATAGCATGTCCTGCCATCATGTTGGCGAAGAGTCGGATCATCAATGCGAAAGGCTTCGTAAAGATACCGACAAATTCTATCAACGGAATCAGAGGGAATACTTTCAGAGCCTTTGGCACGTCTGGCCAAAAGATGTCTTTCCAGTAATGCTTCGTGCCACTGAACTGGGTAATGACAAACGTACACAGAGCCAGGAAGAAGGTAACGGCGATGTTACCTGTCACATTACCACCGCCTGGAGGGAAAGGCACAACACCCATCAGATTACAAGTCAGTATAAAGAAGAAACAAGTCATCAGATAGGGAGAATATTTCTCGTAACCCTCGCCTACTCCAGGCTTTACGATGTTTTCTTCAACATAACTTACAAGCATCTCGACGAATCCGGTAAAGCCTCCTGGTGCAGGATCGCTTGCTTTGTGGTGACGATACCATCTTGCGGGTATCAAAATACAAAGGAGCAGGATAATCGCATCGATGAAAAGCACTGCCACTGTCTTGGTGATACTGATATCAAAGGGCACGACCTCCTTGCCACCCTGCAGCTCAATGATCTTACCTGTATGGTCGCCCATAGTGGCAATAGCCAAGTTATAGGGACCATGTCGATATCCTTTTGCATCTGCTTCCTCTGAAAAGAGTGAAGAACTGAATACATGCCAACCCGTAGAGCTCTTGACAATGACTGGCAGATTGATGATGACATGATGCTTGCCAATATCGGTGACATGCCATTCATAGGAATCTTTGATATGCCCTACCACAATCTGAGAAGTATTCAACTTGCCACTGTCAGAGGCAAAAACCGAAACAGGCAATGCCATCAACAGCAACAAGACGATGCAAGTAATATATTTAATCTTATTCATTGTCCAAACATTTTAATGTCTGATCATCAGCGTGGTCGCCATCATCGCTGCATACATGATGAGAATCATGACCACAAACGACTTCGACTCTCCTGCGCTTTGCGAAATCAGCATCACGTAACATGCGGTCCATGTAGCAATGAGTAGCACCCGGATCAATGCCAATAGGAAATAAAACCTTGGCAAAGCTTTTGGTGCATGCTTCATCACAAAGTCATAACCTTTCACCCATGCTATGCCCAGCATCACAAAGAGCAAAACACTGACGAATATCACACTTCCACGCAAAGGCACACTTCGTTTTTCTTCACCTCAACAAAGCCCCCACGTACATCTATGCTTCGGGATCCTTGCGATGCCGTAAACTCCACTTTGCCATCTCCAAGTGAAGAGATAATGGGAGCGTGATTGTTGAGAATCTCAAAGGCACCCTGTGTACCGGGAACCTTCACGCTCTCTACCTCCCCGTCATAGATGACTTTCTCGGGTGATACTATCTTTAATCTCAACATAGGAATAGTTTTAATATTCTAAATATGAGAACATCGTATCATTAAGCCTTCTTGGCGGCATCGAGTAGCTTCTTACCCTTGGCAATTGCGTCGTCGATCGTACCAACGTTCATGAAGGCCTGCTCCGGCAGGTCATCGACCTCTCCGTCGAGGATAGCGTTAAAGCCTTTGATCGTGTCTTCGATATTCACCATCACACCCGGCACATTGGTAAACTGCTCAGCAACAGCAAACGGCTGTGACAAGAAGCGCTGTACACGACGAGCGCGGTTCACAACCAAGCGGTCCTCGTCAGAGAGCTCATCCATACCTAAGATGGCTATGATATCCTGCAACTCATTATAGTGCTGAAGGGTTTCCTTCACACGCTGCGCGCATTCATAGTGTTCTTTACCGACAATCAACGGATCAAGAATACGTGATGTACTGGCCAAAGGATCCACAGCAGGATAAATACCCAATGCCGTAATCTTACGATCGAGCACCGTCGTAGCATCCAAGTGAGAGAATGTCGTTGCAGGAGCAGGGTCGGTAAGGTCATCGGCAGGTACATACACGGCCTGCACAGAAGTGATGGAACCGTTCTTTGTGGAGGTAATACGCTCCTGCATGGCTCCCATCTCCGACGCCAATGTCGGCTGATAACCCACGGCTGAAGGCATACGTCCCAAAAGTGCAGAAACCTCAGAACCGGCCTGCGTGAAACGGAAGATATTATCGATGAAGAACATAATGTCGGCTGGTGCTCCATTCTTGCCACCATGGTCGCGGAACTCCTCGGCAACGGTCAAACCGGAAAGAGCAACAGAGGCACGTGCCCCAGGAGGTTCATTCATCTGACCATAGACAAGGGTGGCCTGACTCTTGCTCAACTCCTCTGGGTCTACAAGGCTCAGATCCCATTTGCCTTCATCCATGGCTTTCTTAAACTTCTCGCCATAGCGGATAACGCCTGCGTCAAGCATATCACGGATCAAGTCATTACCCTCACGCGTACGCTCACCGACACCGGCAAAAACAGAATATCCGTCATGTCCTTTGGCGATGTTATTGATGAGTTCCATGATCAGCACGGTCTTACCCACACCGGCACCACCGAACAAACCAATTTTACCACCTTTCATATAAGGCTCAAGCAGGTCGATGACCTTAATACCAGTAGGAAGCATCTCCTTATGAGTGGAGAGATCCTCAAACTTTGGAGCTTCTCGATGGATAGGATAACTGCCCTCCATATTGAGCGGCTTCATACCGTCAATGGGTTGACCAATGACATTCATCATTCGACCCTTGATCTGTTCACCAGCCGGCATTGTGATAGGACTGCCCGTCGATATAACCTCCAGACCGCGTTGCAATCCATCGGTATTGTCCATAGCCACACAACGCACCGTGTCCTCACCAATATGCTGCTGCACTTCCATGATCAGATCACGGCCATCGGGTCGCTTTACTTTCAATGCCTCGTAAATCTTAGGCAATACCTTTTCTGGATCTTGACCCTGCGTGTCGAAATACACGTCAATAACCGGCCCAATGATCTGCGAGATACGCCCGTTTATCTGTGACATACGCTTTATGATTTAATGTTAACTTTTTCTTTCTCTATATAAGACACATCTAATGATGTTTCTCTATTCTTTTACAAAAATACGGAAAATGTCTTTACCACCAAACTCCTTTAACATACTTTAGAGCGGTTATTCATATTAAAGACAGGAAAAAGGAGTATTCGTGAACATTTGCCGCCTAATTGTGAGAGATTTTAAATACTTAGTTCATCAAGCACGGTGATGAGTCCCCTATCAAAAGGCTTATCCGAGCGGATTGCTTCAGACAAAGGCACATACACAATTTCGTTGTTACGAATACCGACCATGATATTACGCTGTCCCTGCATAATGGCCTGCACAGCACCCACTCCGGTACGACTGGCCAGGATACGGTCATGAGCCGACGGACGGCCGCCGCGCTGTAGATGTCCAAGAATAGATACGCGCACGTCATAGCCGGGGAACTCCTTGCGCACACGGTCTGCATAGTAGAGCGCGCCACACTTCGGACTCTCTGACACGATCACGATACAACTGCGCTTTGACTTTCTGATACCACGCTCCATGAACTGTGCCAACTGGTCGACATCGGTAGAGTCCTCAGGAATGATTGCGGCCTCTGCTCCGCTGGCAATGGCCGAGTTCTGAGCAAGGAAACCCGCATCACGCCCCATCACTTCTACGAAGAAGATGCGCTCATGACTCTGGGCTGTGTCGCGAATACGGTCCACACACTCTACAATCGTATTTAAAGTGGTATCATATCCTATTGTAGAATCTGTGCCATAAAGGTCGTTATCAATAGTTCCAGGAAGGCCAATACAGCAAAGATCGTATTCGCGGGCAAAGTCACGAGCACCCGTCAAGGAGCCGTTACCACCGATCACGACCAAAGCATCGATCTCTTCCTTCTTTATCGTCTGAAACGCTTTCTCACGTCCTTCTGGAGTCATAAACTCTTTGGAACGTGCCGTACGCAAAATCGTACCACCATCACGAATGATACCGGACACATTTTCTGTTGTAAAAGGCTGAACTTCATCATTGATCAGACCGTCATAGCCACGGAAGATACCTTTTACTTTAAAACCATTGCAGATACCGGCACGTGTGACGGCACGGATAGCGGCATTCATTCCTGGAGCGTCACCTCCGGAAGTCAATATACCAATTGTCTGAATCTTTGCCATATCGTCTTTATTTTAGAATTTGCTAATATTATGATGCTATGTGTTTCTATATGTTTTCGTCACGCAAAGATAACAATTTATCAGAAACAACTCAAACGAAAAACCCAATTTTATAATGCTTTAACGGACAATTCGTGCAATATGAGTTAGAAATTCCTTTTTTGTAACCTATATGTAACTTTCTACCGCACTTTATCCTATATCTACTTCATGGATGCGATGCGTCTGTGAGTAAAGAAATAAAACCAATATGTTTTCCCATACGTATCTTTCAACTCTGAAAATCGCTCCTTAGGATTAGCGTATTTCTTACTCATATCCTGATAATCCTCATAGTCTGCATCCATCACCGCGTCGTGATAAACGAGATAAGGATGCTCGCGTAGATGGGTATACAGTATCAGTGCCTCACGATAATGTTTAGGCAGATGACTGTCCAACCGATAATACTTTGTAATATTATGAGCAAAGGCATCAACGTCGCAGTCAAGCAGATAAGCACACAACAACCAATCATTGGATGCTTTCGTTGCCCACCACTTCTGATGCAATTTCTCAAAATAGACCCGTGGACGCATCTTTTGTTTGAAATAGACACCCAGCATTATATATACAGGTTCGGTCGATGCCATCATCACCTTCACGGAAGATCCATTTGGCAACATCGCATCAGAACCACCAACCAAGGGATATTCAAAAAGTTTGTCTCCGAGCTGATGTGTAGCTGACAATGCCCATATTCTCAGAAAGGTCAGACTACTGTCAGTTTTCTCTTCATTGCTACCCACTGTCAGAGCTTCCTGATACCGTTGGCTGCTCAAATCATTTTCCATTCTCATCCGATAATGAAACACTTCATCCGAACAGCCGATAGCACATGTCATCAGCATCATCGCGCCCATGATAGAAAGATTCTGCCACAACACCCGACTACTACTTTCCGTAACAAAGGGCGAACTGTCCAAGCTTTCCATCTGACGGCAAAACCATATGACGACTGCATAAAAGACCATCAGCAATGGGAAGAGCCAGGCCCAGCAGTCTATGTAGGATTCTGTATCGACATTCCGCGTCACATCCGTCAAGATTGCCAGCAATAGCAAAGAAGGAAAATAGCTCAAGGCATGCCCTACCCTCTCCAAGCGTATGAAACTGTAAAGCGTCAACTGCAACAGCCATAGCACTAAGGTAATCAGCACAGCGCCTATCAGCCTGTTATAATGAGTAGCACCCTGAGACAGCACATGCTGGATGACTGACATGATGTCAGTCTGATAATCATAGAGATATAAGAACGTAAAAAATACGAAGAAAATGGCACACGTCACTCTCATGATGACGATGCCATTTTTGCGATTATTTATCATTGAATCTATCTACAACAATGAGATTATTCACATTTTCTAAGCACTACTGCAGAGCGGGCAGGTATATAGAGTTTCAACCATCCCTTATGATCCTTTGCATACAATGGATCGGGGTTAGTGAAATGTTCAACGCTGTCATCTGCAAAGCCATAACCACCGAAGCACTTCGCATCGGTATTCAGTACCACGCGATAACTTCCCTCTTTTACCAAGAATCCATAGTCGGTATAGGACCGGGTTGGAGAGAAATTAAAGACGAAGACCAGATTACCTCTTTCGAAAGCCAAGATCTGATCACCATCATTGTGCCAAATCTCCTGTACGGGTGTCAAGTTGAATTTTGGCTCACTCTTGATCACACGCAACATCTCACGGTCGAAATCCCCCAAGAAATGATAGTCCAAGTCCGGGTTATCCACAAGATTCCATTGACGGCGGGCATATTTATAGCTCCATCCATTGCCTTCCCTCGGGAAGTCGATCCATTCGGGATGGCCGAATTCATTGCCCATGAAGTTAAGATAGCCACCATTGATGGCACCCAAAGTCACCAAGCGGATCATCTTATGCAATGCAATACCACGACGCACCCTCTCGTTTTCATCTCCTCGTTTGAAATGCCAATACATATCAGCATCTATCAGACGGAAAATGATCGTCTTATCGCCTACCAAAGCTTGATCATGGCTTTCGCAATACGAGATAGTTTCTTCGTCAGCACGCCGGTTCTTAACCTCCCAGAAAATGCTGCTCGGCTTCCAGTCTTCATCGCGCTTTTCCTTGATCGTCTTGATCCAGTAATCGGGGATATTCATCGCCAGACGATAATCAAAGCCATAGCCTCCATCCTCATACCTGGCAGCCAATCCCGGCATACCGCTCACCTCTTCAGCTATTGTCACAGCAGAAGGGTTCACCTCATGGATGAGTTTGTTGGCCATCGTCAGATAGCAGATAGCATTGTCGTCCTCATGCCCATTGAAGTAATCTCCATAGTTGGTAAAGGCTTCTCCCAGTCCATGACTATAGTACAGCATGGAAGTGACGCCATCAAAGCGGAAACCGTCAAAATGAAATTCATTCAACCAGTACTTGCAATTGCTCAGCAAGAAATGAATGACATCGTCCTTACCATAATCAAAGCACAAGCTATCCCATGCCGGATGCTCATGGCGGTCACCCGGATAGAAATATTGGTTAGGATCACCGGCAAGATTACCCAAACCCTCGACCTCATTCTTCACAGCATGAGAGTGGACGATATCCATGATGACGGCAATGCCCTGCTCATGCGCAGCATCGATGAGTGCCTTCAGCTCCTCAGGAGTACCGAATCTGCTTGACGGAGCAAAAAACGAACTCACATGATAGCCAAAACTACCATAATAAGGATGCTCCTGGATAGCCATGACCTGCATACAGTTGTAGCCATCTTTCACAATTCTCGGCAGCACTTTATCTTTAAACTCCGTATAGGTGCCTACCTTCTCGGCATCCTGAGCCATACCTATATGACACTCATAAATCAACAGCGGATCTTTAGAGGGACAGAAAGAATTCACCTTCCACTGATAAGCCTTTTTGGGAGCCCACACCTGTGCAGAGAAGATCTTCGTCTTCTCATCCTGCACTACACGTGTAGCCCAAGCCGGAATACGTTCTCCCTGACCGCCGTTCCATTTCACATGCATCTTAAAGAGATCACCATGCTTCATGGCACGCACCGGAAGCCGCAGCTCCCAGTTACCTGTGTTGGGTATGCGTTTGCAGCGATATTGCTCAGACTCCGTCCAATTATTGAAGTCACCGACAAGATAGATATCTGTGGCATTGGGAGCCCACTCACGGAAGACCCACCCGCGGGGGATTCTGTGAAGACCATAGTATTGATAACCATTGGCAAAATCCGATAACGTCTCCTTGCCATGATTCGTCAATTGTGATATTTTCCAAGCCACATGATCGTGTCGTCCACGAATGGCGTCCTCAAAGGGCTCAAGATAAGGATCGTGAGCCACAATGCCAATATGCTGGGGATGCTCAGTAGGAGCAGCACTCAGTACTTTGCTATCACCTGTAGATTTGGATTTCTTCACCATAATATAAAGTTTATGTATTTAGGTTTCAATCATATTAATCGTTAAACCGCCGGCCATTTTCATAATAGCCATGTGCCGTGATCTGTCCGTTGCGGTCCTTCTCCACAAACTTACCGTCCCGCACATCGTTGACATAAGAGCCTTCAAAGCGTTTTCCGTCCTTGTTTTCCTCGATAGCCTTACCGTTTCGCATGCCATTGTGATAGTAACCTTTAAAGCGAGTTCCGTCGGCATAATGAATGATCACTTCGCCCTCAATCTTGCCGTTGACGAACTCACCCTCAAAGATGTCACCGTTTTTTTTCGTCAACTTGCCATGTCCATTCTGCAAGTCTTTCTTCCAAGTTCCCTCATACTTGTCACCATTGGCCCAAACAAACGTACCTTCGCCATCTCGGTCACCCTCTACAAAATGTCCTGTATAGCGGTCACCATTGGCATATTTGAAGATGCCTTCACCCGTACGCTCTCCCTGGTCATAGTCACCCTCATATTGGTCACCGTTCTGAAACTGATAAATGCCTCGACCTTGCTGAATATCATCTTTCCACTGTCCACGGTATACATCTCCGTCACCATACTTGTTGACTCCATATCCACAGCGCTGGTTATCAGTCCACTCTCCATCATAAGTGGTACCGTCGCCCCAGTCAAAGAAGCCTTTCCCTTCCTTCTTGTCGGCTTTCCACTGACCTTGGTAATAAGCTCCGTTGGCATAAGTATAGCGTCCTTTTCCCTGACGCATATCATGATACCAGTTACCATCGTACTTATCACCATTAAAGTAATACATCACTCCGTGCCCTTCCTGATAATCACGAAACCACAAGCCTACATACTTATTGTTGTTACTGAAATAATAAGTGCCTTGACCATGCTGCTGATTGAGCAGCCATTGACCTTCATATTTTTCACCATCAGCAAAAGTATAAACACCATAGCCATTGCGTTTGCCTTTCACAAACTCTCCTTCATAGGTATTCCCGTTTTCATAGAGAACACTTCCCTTTCCTTGTGGCTTTCCAGAAGCCATTTCACCTTTATAGGTTCCTTTGACTCCTTGCTCGACAATCGTACAAGAACCCAAGGAAATTTTTTGTGCATAGCTCGTAATAGAAGCTAAGGAAAGTATTATTGCAATGATTCGATTTCTCACTTCTTAACAAATAAATAAATTCTAAGTTCAAAGATAATAAGAAAAATCGAATTCAAAAACATGCAAACAAAAAAATAAATGATAAACACTACTATTTAACAAAAATAAATAAGCAGAATCAAAGGAAGATTTAGTAACTTTGCAAGAAAAGGAACAATTATTATCAATCAACATGAAATTTACAGCAATTATTCCAGCACGTTATGCCTCTACACGCTTTCCGGGAAAGCCACTGGCTCTTCTCAGTGGCAAGCCTATCATTCAGCATGTCTATGAGCAGGTAAAACAAGTGATAAAAGATGTGTGGGTAGCTACAGATGATCAGCGCATTTTCGAAACCGTCAACACTTTCGGTGGAAAAGCTGTCATGACAAGAAAAGATCATAAGAGCGGTACTGACAGAATCGAGGAAGCAGCAGAGAAGATACAGACCCAAGCTGATATTATCATCAATGTACAGGGCGACGAACCATTCATACAGCCCTCACAAATTGAGACGCTATGTGAACTCTTCAAGCATCCTCAAACACAGATTGCTACACTTGGAAAACCATTTGAAGGCATTGAAGCGGTTAAAAACACAAACTCACCGAAGATTGTGACCAACTATCAGGGATTTGCCCTTTACTTCTCACGATCAGTCATTCCCTTCGTACGTGGTATCGAAGAGAATGAATGGCTCGAACACTTCCCCTATCTCAAACACTTAGGGATCTATGCTTATCGCCGTGAAATACTTAAAGAAATCACCAAACTCCCAATGTCATCACTGGAAAAAGCAGAAAGCCTTGAGCAACTGCGTTGGCTTCAGAATGGATACCGCATCAGAGTTGGCATCACAAATGTAGAGACAATCGGCATCGACACACCCAAAGACTTAGAAAGAGCAGAAGCTTTTATAGCTAAAAAGGAAGTATAAAAGCTTCGTAAAACATCCCCAAAAGCCACTCTATCCCTTCCTAAAGAAAGGGATAGAGCTATAACAAAAAAAGAGCCCTTGAAAATATTTCTGTCTTCAAGGGCTCTTGTTGAAAGAGGGCGGCCTCCTACTCTCCCGCATTGCATTGCAGTACCATCGGCGCAAGTGGGCTTAACTTCTCTGTTCGGAATGGGAAGAGGTGGGACCCCACCGCAATAGCCACCCAAAATGGGGTTGACTTATCGCCACAAGCTATACGCTATAAAGAAGCGTCTTGACTCATTATTATATTATACAGAACCCTTACGTTTCCGAAAGAATGCTGCCAATACATCTGAAAGCATTGCCTCGAAAGAAGCTCTCGGGCAATTAGTAGTGCTCGGCTTTGACGTCACCGTCTTTACACCTGCACCCTATCAACGTCGTCGTCTGCAACGACCCTCAATGGAGTTCTCATCTCGCGGCGGGCTTCGCACTTAGATGCTTTCAGCGCTTATCCCATCCAGACTCAGATACCCGGCGGTGCACCTGGCGGCACAACCGGTAAACCGGAGGTCTGTCCATCACGGTC
>NZ_VUNG01000026.1 GCF_009695775.1 Hallella mizrahii
GTCAACCCCATTTTGGGTGGCTATTGCGGTGGGGTCCCACCTCTTCCCATTCCGAACAGAGAAGTTAAGCCCACTTGCGCCGATGGTACTGCAATGCAATGCGGGAGAGTAGGAGGCCGCCCTCTTTTAATACAAGAGCCCTTGAAGACAGAAATGTTTTCAAGGGCTATTTTTTTGTACGTTTACATAAAGACAGCAATGTCTTCAAGGGCTCTTTTTGATATATAATATTTGGCAGTTCTCTTCGTTATCTTAATACTATGCAATGATTATTTCTTATGCTTACAATGTTTTCTTCACTACATAAGTTCGTGGTAAAACTTTTACGCATCCCTCGTACGAGGGGCTTTGGTGTGCAGTCGCCTTTTGCTTATAGATTTCTTCGTGATGTGATAACTGAGCGATGGCCCTATTATGCTTACGATGATCTCAAATCATTGTCTAAAGGTGAAGAAGATAGAAAGATAGGACATCTGATGTTTCGCTTATCCAATTATTTTGGATCGCATCAGTGGTACTTCGGTAGCGTAGATCTCTTACAAAGGTACAAAGCTTATGTTCTGGCCGGTTGTCATCATGCAAGTTGCGTGTCTACGTTGCCGTGTACTGTAGAGATTGCTTTGTTATCCTCTGATGCCGCTATTGAAGAGACATTGCAGCATATATCTGATGACTCAGTTGTTATTCTTCAAGATTTTCGTTCTGGTTCTCTTTCATATACAGATATCATGAGTATGTTTGATGTTGCAGGAGCTACAGTAATTTTTGATTTATACGATATGGGAATTTTCTTTTTTAATTCAAAGTTGCACCGTCATATTTATAAGGTTTACTATTAAAGAGTCGTTAATAAGCTCTCTCTTTGTATAAAAAACTATTATAATAAGGGCATGTGGCTAAAAAAGTTAGTGAATAATTTGGTTTTTCGAATAATTTGCTTATTTTTGCGCCACAAAATAAATAACTAACGCTTAAGACTATGTATTGGACACTAGATTTGGCTTCCAAGTTGGAGGATGCTCCATGGCCAGCCACAAAGGATGAGTTAATTGACTATGCTGTACGTTCTGGCGCTCCAGATGAAGTGATTCAGAATCTTCAAGAGATTGAGGATGAAGGAGATGTCTACGACAGTATAGAAGATTTATGGCCTGATTACCCAACAAAAGATGACTTTTTGTGGAATGAGGATGAATACTAACGGGCAAAAAGACTTATGCCTCGCTTTTTGAAGCCGTTCCTTTTTGGGACGGCTTTTTTATGATAGGTCAAAGAAAACAATAAAGAGTGTTTTGACGCGTTATTTTTTTGTGAGAAAGAAGTTATATATCCTATTTGTTATGCTGTGGGGATGCGTCTGTATCTCCAGGGCTCAGTATGACCCATCTTTCAGTCATTATTTTGATATGGAGGCTTCCTTCAATCCTGCAGCCATTGGTAAGCAGAGCAAGGTCAACGTCGTTGCAGCCTATGCACTGGATCTTGCAGGTTTTGAGCATAATCCCCAGACAGCCTATCTCTCAGCTGACATGCCTTTCTATGCGTTGAAGACCTATCATGGCGTTGGTGTCCAGTTTCAAAATGATAAGCTTGGACTTTTCACTCATCAGAAGTTGGGCTTACAGTATGCTTTACGTACTCAACTCTTTGGCGGGCAGTTAGGGATCGGTGCTCAATTATCTTTTTTAAATGAAAGTTTCGATGCCTCCAAATTGGATGTGGAGGATGCCAATGATCCGGCTTTTGCTACAGCATCGGGAAATGGCATAGACCTGTCTGCTGGATTGTATTATCAACATCACAACTGGTATACCGGCCTTTCTGTGCAGCACGCAACAGCCCCTTTAATCACGATGGGTGACCGTCAGGAATTGCAGATCGACCGTACCTATTATTTAACCGGCGGATACAATATTCAATTCCGATCTCCGTTTTTATCATTGCGGACTTCTATGCTCGCCCGTACGGACGGTACGGCATATCGTGCAGATGTCACTGGTCGGTTGTTTTATCAAAACAATGGCAGAGTGCTCTATGGCGGTGTTGGCTACAGTCCTACGAATTCTGTGACGGTGCTGCTTGGTGGCTCCTTCCACGGCATCGTAGTGGGTTACAGCTATGAGGTCTATACGTCATCGATCAGCATAGGCAATGGCAGCCATGAACTGTTTATAGGCTATCAGCATGATCTCAACCTGACGAAGAAGGGACGCAACCTCCATAAGAGCGTGAGGATCCTCTGATGTCGCAGTCATCCGAAAATATGAAATCAAGATGAATATGAGAAGATATATCTTTATATTAGCAAGTGTCCTGACCTGCTCCCTGTTCTTGACAGGATGCTTCAGTGCCAAGTCAGCTTCATCGTCCGGTCGCGGTGGTGAAGTTGTCGGTGTTGGCGGTAAGGTCATGAACGAGCCTACGCCTTATGGTATGGTGCGTGTCAACCGTGGCTTCCTGAAGATGGGACTGAGCAAGCAGGACAGTCTTTGGGGCAAGTCCACGCCTACCAAGGATATCTCTGTGGATGGTTTTTGGATGGATCAGACCGAAATCACCAATTCACAGTATAAGCAGTTCCTTTATTGGGTACGTGACAGTATTCTGCGTACCCGTCTGGCTGATCCCTCTTATGGCGGTGACGAGTCCTATATGATCACAGAGGACAAGAACGGTGATCCCGTGACACCGCATCTCAACTGGAACAAGCGTTTGCCGCGTAAGCCCAACGAAGACGAGCAGCGGGCTATAGAGAGCCTTTATGTCACCAATCCCGTGACGGGTGAGAAACTGCTCGACTGGAAGCAGATGAACTACAAGTATGAAGTCTACGACTACGTTACTGCCGCTTTGCGCCGCAACCGACTGAATCCGGCAGACCGTAATCTCAACACTGACGTCACTGTGGATCCGAACGAGGAGGTCATGATCAGTAAGGATACAGCCTATGTTGACGATGACGGAAATATCGTGCGGCAGACGATCAACCGTCCGCTGTCCGGACCTTGGGACTTCCTGAATACCTACATCGTGAATATCTATCCCGACACGACCTGTTGGGTGAATGATTTCCAGAACTCAGACAACGAGGTCTACCTTCGCAATTATTTCTCCAATCCGGCCTACAACGATTATCCAGTAGTCGGTGTGACCTGGGAGCAGGCCAATGCCTTCTGTGCCTGGCGTACCGATTACCTGCTCAAAGGCTTAGGCCCCGAGGCACGCTATGTTCAGCGTTACCGTCTGCCGACCGAGGCCGAATGGGAGTATGCGGCGCGTGGCAAGGACCAGAACGAATTCCCATGGGAAAACCAGGATGTGGTGAATGGCAACGGATGCTTCTATGCCAATTTCAAACCCGACCGTGGAAACTACACCAAGGACGGCAATCTGATCACAGCCAAGGTGGGCAGTTATTCCGCCAATTCCAATGGACTTTACGACATGGCAGGCAACGTTGCCGAATGGACCAGTACCGTCTACACCGAGGCTGGCGTGGACGCAATGAATGATCTCAATCCACAGTTGCGCTATAATGCCGCAAAGGAAGATCCATATAAGTTGAAGAAGAAGAGTGTACGTGGCGGTTCATGGAAAGATCCCGAGAGCTTCATCCGTTCGGCATGGCGCTCGTGGGAATATGAAAACCAGCCGCGCTCGTATATAGGTTTCCGTTGTGTCAGATCGTTGGCCAACTCCGTGACAGGTAAACAGAAAAGATAAGCATTATGACAAAACATAGCAAATACAATTTGGTGTACCGCCTTCAGAAATGGATGGACACCGTAGATGGTCAGACCTTCCTTAACTATACTTATAGTTGGGGAGCTTCCATTGTCATTTTAGGTGCCCTTTTCAAGCTTACGCATTTACCGGGAGCCAACATCATGTTGTTTGTCGGTATGGGTACAGAGGTCTTTGTGTTCTTTATCTCAGCTTTCGACCGTCCTTTCGACAAGACAGCCGACGGCCGCGACATCCCTACGCACATGACCGAGGAGTATCTTGCCAGTGGACAGTTCTCTTATACCAAAGAGGAACAGAAGTCAGCTGTTGCGGAGGCTGATGCCCCCGTCCAAACCCCAAAGGCTGCCCAAAGTCAATCTGCCGTCTCTGTCCCTCCACAGTCATCTCCTTTGTATACTGCCTCATCTCAGTCAATGATACAACCTCAGGCGACAGTCAGAGCGCAGGTGGAACCCCAGCCACAGACAGAGGCACAATCCCAGGCTCCCACAACGAAATCAAAGCCCCAGGAAGTGCCGGTCCAGCCTTTGTCTTCTCAGCCGCAGCCACACTTTGTGCCGCAGATGAGTGAGGAAGAAGCTAAGGCTTTGAATGAAGCTCAGGGCAACTATGTCGAGGAGCTTAAGGCACTGGTTGAGACGCTGAAGAAAGTCAATGAGCAAAGCGAGCGGCTGACGCGCGACAGTGAGGAGATGGAGAACCTCAACCGCACGCTGACAGGCATCAGCAAAGTCTATGAGATGCAGCTCAAAGGTGCCAGCCAGCAGATTGGCACTATCGACCAGATCAATGATCAGACACGCAAGATGGCACAGCAGATCGAGCAGCTCAATCAAATCTATGCTCGCATGATCCAGGCTATGACAGTGAATATGAAGGCCGCCGCTCCTTTGCAGCAAGAACAACAATAAACTATGGCAATCAAGAAAAGACCGGTTTCTCCCCGTCAGAAGATGATCAACTTGATGTATATCGTCTTGTTGGCCATGCTTGCCTTGAACATCTCTACCGAGGTGCTCAACGGCTTTTCCGTTGTCGAGGAGAGTCTCAACCGCACTACTGCCAACGCCTCTTCGGAGAACGAAGCCATCTATGGCGACTTCCGCCATCAGATGGAAGCCAATCCCGAAAAGGTTCGCGAATGGTTTGAGAAAGCCACTCATGTGAAAAACATGAGTGACTCGCTCTATAACTTCGCGCAGCAGCTCAAGGAAGAAATCGTGCGCAAAGCCGATGGAGCTGACGGCAACGTCCACAATATCAAGAACGACGACAATATCGATGCCGCAGGCGAGGTGATGTTGGCTCCTATCACCGGCAAGGGCAAAAAGCTCTTTCAAGCCATCAATGCCTATCGCGAGAACATTCTGCAATATGTCACCGATCCGCGTCAGCGCAAAATCATATCCAGCAACCTTTCCACCAAAGTGCCGCGCAAGCCCAACACCCTTGGCAAGAACTGGCAGGAATACATGTTTGAGAACATGCCGGTGGCAGCCGCTGTGACGCTACTCTCCAAATTACAGAACGATGTGCGCTATGCCGAAGGCGAGGTACTCCATACACTTGTGTCAAATATCGACATGAAGGATATCCGTGTCAACAAGCTCAGTGCTTTCGTAGTGCCGGAGAAGACCACGCTCTATCCCGGTGAGCGCTTCTCTGCCAACATAGTCATGGCGGCGGTCGACACGACCCAGCAGCCCGAGATCTATGTCAACGGTTCCCGGGTGAATACGCGCAACGGACAATACAGCTTCACAGCAGGAGGTGTCGGCGAGCATCAGTTCAGCGGTTACATTCTCATGCACAACACCAAGGGCGACGTGCTGCGGCGTAACTTCCTGCAAAAGTACACGGTCATTCCCGTGCCGGGAGGCGCTACGATTGCTGCCGACTTGATGAATGTGCTCTATGCAGGCTATAAAAATCCGATGAGCGTCAGTGTACCGGGCGTACCTCAAAATGCCGTTTCTTTGAGCATGACGGGTGGCAGCCTGTCAATGGTTGGGCCAGGCCGCTATGTCGCCGTGCCGTCAGCTGTGGGGCATGATGTCACCTTCCATGTCTCTGCGCGCGACGGCAAGCAGGTGCGTTCCTTCCCTCCCTTCACGTTTCATGTTCGCAAGTTGCCCGATCCAACGGCCTATCTCTCTGTTGGCACAGACCGTTTTAAAGGTGGTTGGCTGATGAAGGGCAGCCTGATGGGTGCCCATCAGCTCAATGCCGCCATTGATGATGGCATCCTGGACATACAGTTCCGGGTGGTAAGCTTCTCTACTGTGTTCTATGACAACATGGGCAATGCCGTGCAGATGACCACTTCCGGAGCCTCGTTCAGCGACCGCATGCGCGAGCAGTTCCGTCATCTGTCACATGGCCGCCGCTTTTATATCACGGAGATCAAGGCCGTCGGTCCTGACGGCATCACGCGCAGTCTGCCCGGTGCCATGGAGGTGAAGGTGAGATAAACATATTTCAGACAGTATACAAAGACAGATAGATCCAATGAAAGAGTTGATGAAAAAGATATTCTTCCTGATGCTCGTTGTCCTCTTTTCGCAGGGGATGGCAGCACAGCCTAAGGCGCGCCGCGCTGAGCAACAAGCAGCCACGGCACAGAAGTCCAATGCCAACAACATGACGGTGCGGGCGCAGATTTCCTTTCCCACCGAGCAGAAGATGAACGAGGACGTGGTATGGCGCCGTGATGTCTACCGCGAGATCAAGTTGGAGGACGAGGCCAACTCGGGTCTCTATTATCCCACGGAGCCTTTAGGCACGCAGATGAATCTCTTCACCTATATCTTTAAACTCGTCATGGCAGGTCCGCGTCATGGCGGTATTGCCGCCTACGCTTACGATGTCAATACGGGCAACGAGCGCTTCGACGAAAGTGTGCGTATCCAGCCGTTGAAGTTTCTCGACGACTACCACATCTTCTATGAGCGTACAGACCGTGGTGTGCATATCGACGACAGCGACATTCCCTCGGCTCAGGTCAAAAGCTATTATATTAAGGAGAGCTCCTATTACGACCAGAACACAGCCACTTTCCATACCAAGGTCCTGGCACTCTGTCCGGTGATGTACCGTGAGGACGACTTCGGCGATGGCGCTACCAAATACCCGCTGTTTTGGATACGTTATGACGACCTTGCCCCCTATTTGGCCAAGCAGACGATCATGACGAGCAACCTCAACAATGCGGCCACGATGAGCCTTGAGGATTATTTTGCCACCAACAGCTATCGTGGCAAGATCTATAAGACTACCAACATGCTTGGCAAGACCCTGGCGCAGATTGCCGGTGGCGACTCGGTGAAACTTACCAAGGAGCAGTTGCGCATCGACAAAGAGATAGAGGCTTTTGAAACGCATATCTGGGGTGATCCGGCCAAGCGCGATTCGCTGGACAGCATTGCCAAACTCTCAGGGAAAGGAAAGATCAAAGTTAAGAGCACAAAGCCTCGTAGCCGTCGCTCTTCCGTTCGTACAAAGCCGCTTCCCTCCAGTTCTGCCACACCTGGCGGTCAGGCTCGTGTGACAGTTCGTCGTCAGCGTCATTAAATCATTGGATAACATTATAGCACTATAAAGATGAAAAAAGTAATAACAATGTTCGTGCTTGCTGCCGGCATGTTGCTCACCGCTACATCGGCTCAGGCAAAAATCGATTTTGGTGTGAAGGGTGGCTTGAATGTCACCAACATGTCTTTGTCAAGCGACGTCTTGGATGCTTCCAACCGTGCAGGTTTCTTCTTTGGTCCTACCGTGAAGTTCACCCTGCCTATCGTTGGTTTGGGAGTAGATGCCAGCGCGCTTTATGACCAGCGCTCTGCCAAGGTGGAGAATGCGGGTGAAGAGGACAAGACGATCAAGCAGCAGCAGATCGCCATCCCCGTCAACCTCCGCTATGGTTTTGGTCTGGGCGACCTGGCCAGTCTCTACTTCTTTGGCGGTCCGCAGTGGGGCATCAATGTTGGCGACAAGAACTTCAGTTGGTCCAAAGCGTCTAACTATGAGTTCCGCAAGTCCAATTTCAGCGTCAACCTTGGTGCCGGTCTGATGCTTGCCTCCCATCTGCAGTTGTCAGCCAACTACAACATTGCTTGTGGCAAGACTGCCGATGTGTCGTGGTCCTCTGCTGTTTCGACAGTGTCGGACCAGGTTGTCAGCAAGTCCAAAAGCCGCAACAACAGCTGGCAGGTCAGTCTGGCTTATTATTTCTAAGAGAGGCCAGCCTGTTCCCAGATTATCGATCATACGATAAAACCATAAGAGGCGATAGCAAAACTGCTGTCGCCTTTTTTATAGCCTTGTAATTCCACTTTCTCTGATGTGGAATGATTGTGAACTCAAAACTGTCGTGTTGCTCTCTATACATGGCCCTGTGTTGAGTTCCTTTTTGTCTGTTGGGAGTAAATTGCTTGTCAAGACAGGAGCGGCAAAACTGCTCAGTCCATGTGGAACAGCTCTTCTATAGGAATGGTGACGGGAGAGTTGTCTGGGTTGACCTCCATGATGTCGGCCATCATGTCCCACCATTTCTGTGTGATGGGATCTACGTCGGTGGTGTCCTGACTGTTGGTGTCCTTGCTGCATTCCTGGTAAGCGAAGAGAAAGTTGGTCTCCTTGTCCCAGAAGATGCTGTAGTTGCTCACACCGGCTTCCTTGATCATCTGTTTCAGTTCCGGCCAGATGGCGGCATGACGTTTGGCGTACTCTTTTTCACAACCGGGTTTCAGGTACATCTTAAATGCGAATCTTTTCATAATGGTTTTGTTTTTGTTATCTTGCAACCGCCGGGTTGACATTATCATCGGCTGAGTTGATGTGCATACTGCTTTCCAAGTGCATTCCTCATTTGTCAATGATGAAGTCTGCCATTTCGTTGTTTTGTTGGCTTACTGCAAAAATAGCAATTCTATGATAATTGGCCACTGGGTAATCGTCCGCTTTTTCGGTAATCGCGTACAAAAGAATCTTTGTGGTCTTGTCTGAGCAAGAAAAATGAAGTGTAAACTAAGTTAGGAATAACAAACGAAACTGTCAACCAAAATCAGTACACAACACTTTTTTAATTTTCAAGCTTGGAAAAGCTCATTTCCTACGTAGGAAAAGAGCTTTCTCTGCGTAGGAAATGATCTTTTTCTATAGGATTACAACATTGAAACCACCATGACGGGGACATCATAACGCCATGAAGGGGACATCATAACAACGTGCTTGTACCATGAAAGCAGTATTGTCTCACCACGAAACAACACGAATGCTTCTGCCCCTTATTCCTTATTTCCTAACCTTATTTGTTTTTTGCCTATGGTTCCTTGCGGTTGTGTGCTTGTGTTTGGCATAATCTTTGTAACTTTGTAAGCGATAACACATATACGCAAACAACCCCTGAGATTTAGAAGTTTATGGATAGAATACACGATTTGAGTTTCGGTGGTGAGCGTCCGTTGTTCGGTGCTCACGACACTGTACTGGAGAATATAACCATCACCGACGGTGAGTCGGGCATCAAGTGCTGCCACGATCTGGAGTGTCACGACAGCAAGTTCTATGGCAAGTATCCCTGGTGGCATGTCGACCGCAGTCTCATCACCAGTTGCTACTTCGCGCCAGAGAGCCGCTCTGCCATCTGGTACAGCAACGACATGACGATGAAGGACTGCGTCATCGACGGCCCGAAGTTCTTCCGCGAGATGCACAACCTGGAACTGGAGAATGTCACCATCAACGATGCCGACGAGACATTCTGGCGCGTGGACGGGCTGAAGGTCAAGAACGTCACCCTGCATCAGGGCACCTATCCTTTCATGTTCTGCAAGAATGTCTATGTCGACGGTCTGACTTCCGACGCTAAGTACGTCTTCCAGTATTGCGAGAACGTGGAGGTGCACAATGCCAAGATCACCACGAAGGATAGCTTCTGGGAGTGCAACAATGTCACGGTCTACGACTCGGAGCTCGACGGCGAGTACCTGGCCTGGCACAGCAAGAACATCAAGTTGGTGCGGTGCCATATCAGTGGCGAGCAACCGCTGTGCTATATGGATCATGTCACCTTGGTGGACTGCACCTTCGACAAGGCCTGCGACCGTGCCTTTGAGGACTGCTCCAATATCGATGCCGACATCAAGGGCGCGATCACCAATGTGAAGAATCCCATCTCCGGACGCATCGTTGCTGACGATATCGGCAGCGTGACCTACAACGAGTTTGCGAAAGGACACGAGTGTGAAATCTGCAAAAGAGAGAACAAATAACACAGTATGAAATACGATTTCGACAAGGTAGTGCCGCGCCGTGGCACCAACAGCTATAAGTGGGACTTGGTGAAGCAGGACGATGTCATTCCGTTGTGGGTGGCTGACATGGACTTTGCCGTGGCACCGCCGATACAAGAAGCCCTGCGCAAACGCATGGAGCATCCTGTGTTTGGTTACACACTTGTGCCCGACAGCTATTACGAGGCAGTCATCAACTGGTTTGGCCGTCGCCACAACTGGCACATCGAGAAAGACTGGATTCTCTACACTTCCGGTGTGGTGCCGGCCGTGAGCTGTGCCATCAAGGCGTTTACGCTGCCGGGCGAGAAAGTGCTGTTGCAGACACCGGCCTACAACTGCTTCTTCTCTTCCATCCGCAACCAGGGCTGTGAGGTGCTTGAGAATGAGCTTGTGCGGGAAGGCGACACCTATCGTATCAATTTCGAAGACTTTGAGCGCAAATGTGCCGACGAGAAGACGACGGTGTTCCTGCTCTGCAATCCTCATAACCCTTGTGGCCGCGTATGGACCAAAGAAGAGCTGCAGCGCATGGCTGACATCTGCCGCAAGCATCACGTCAGGGTCATCAGTGACGAGATCCATTGCGAGATCATCATGCCGGGCTATCACTTCACACCCTTTGCTCTGGTGGACCAGGATAACAGCGTGACGCTCAACTCGCCTTCGAAGAACTTCAACATCGCGGGTTTGCAGATCGCCAATGTCATCTGCAAGAACGACGAGTGGCGGCGGCGCATCGACCGTGTCATTAATATATATGAGGTATGTGACGTCAATCCCTTTGGTGTCATTGCCCTTCAGGCTGCCTACAACGAGTGCGGCGACTGGATCGACGAGATGAACCAGTATGTGTGGGACAACTATCAGTATCTCAAGCGTTTTGTGCTGGATGAACTGCCTCAGGTACAGGTCATCCGCATGGAAGGCACTTATCTGGCATGGCTCGACATCATGTGCTATGAGCTCTCGTCCGACGAGGCTACCCAGCAGTTGTTGCACGATGGCCGTGTCTTTGTCAGCAGCGGCACGCTCTACGGCAAGAAAGCCGGTGAGGGCTATCTGCGGCTCAACTTGGCTTGTCCGCGCGAGACACTCAAGCAGGGGCTCGTGCGTCTGGGCCGTGTGTTAGGTCAGTATGCCAGCGATGACCATGAGTATGGATGTCCAATGTAAAAAGTAAACAGATACAGATATGAACGAAGTATTGCAAGCTATCAAGGAGAGAAGGAGCATCCGTCGGTTCAAGGCTGAGCAGGTCAAGGATGAGGAGCTGAACACTGTGTTGGAGGCCGGTACTTGGGCTCCAACGGGGCATGGCAGTCAGGATCCTTGGATTGTGGCCGTGCAGAATCCAGAGCAACGTGCCACACTGTCAAAGGCCAATGCCGAGATCATGGGCACGACGAGCGACCCCTTCTATGGTGCGCCCACGCAGGTCTATGTCTTTGCTTCCAGAGACAATGATAACAATGTCAAGGATGGCAGTCTGGTGTTGGGCACGATGATGCTCGCCGCCCATTCCATCGGATTGGGATCGTGCTGGATCAATCGTGTGGACAAAATGTCAGAGCGCGACGATGTGAAAGCATTGATGAAAGCGTGGGGACTGCCCGACGGACTCGTCGGTGTCGGTTCGCTGGCTCTTGGCTATCCCTCAGCGGCACCGCATCCCGGAAAGCCACGCAAGGAAGGATATAGCAGGGTGATCAAGTGATAGCTCTGTTATAAGGTCTTATCATAGAAGAAAGAAGGCAAAATGACCTTCGGAGATATAACAACAAAAAAGCCCGCTCAATCGAGTGGGCTTTTTTGTTGTATGGCGTCTCTTTTATTACTTACGAAAGAGGACAGGGGCTGGCTTCCTTTTGCGAATGCCTTTTCAACCTAAAGGACGACATGCCCTTTTTTGAGGGTCAGCATTCCTTTCTTACGGAATCCAGGATCTTGTCAGTCGCTCCGCATTGATTGTTGACATAGCTTGCCGAGCTGTTTCCGGCGCGTGCGATGTCCTCGGGATGCTCGGTAAACACTTGCATGATTCGGCAGAAGTCTCCATCGTTGTGGATCTCCAGTCCTCCTCCGCATTGCAGCAGTCCCTGCGCCTCGGCGAAATGCTTGTTGTTGGGACCGAAGATGACGGGCACTCCCCACACGCCGGCTTCCAGCGTGTTGTGGATGCCGACACCGAAGCCGCCGCCCACATAGGCCACGGAACCATAGCGGTAGATGCTGCTGAGCAATCCGAAGCAGTCGATGATCAGCACGTTGGCATTGGCGACATTCTCCAGTGTCGCCTCGGTGTATCGCACGACCTTGCCTTCTGTCTTGGAGATGATCTGCTTGAGATGATCCTCACCGATGACGTGTGGCGCGATGATCATCTTCCAGTCTTTGTGCTGATTGAAGTATGGGATAAAGATGTCCTCGTCGGGTGGCCATGACGAGCCGGCGACGAAGACCATCGGCAACTGCCCTGAAGTGTCATCCTCTTTCTGCCATTCCAGCGAAGGCACGCCATGAACAAACGCCTCCACGATGGGCAACTCCTTGGCAGCCTCCTTGATCTCCAGCACGCGGTCGAAGCGGGTGTCGCCCACCACCTCCACGTCGGTGATGCCGATGTTGGCGAGCAGACGCTTACTCTCCTCGTTTTGGACAAAGAAGCGGGTGAAGCATTTCAGCACGTTGGCATAGTTGCGGCCATACCAGCGGAAGAAGATCTGGTCGGGGCGGAAGATGCTCGACACACTGTAGGTCGGCACGCCGCGGTGGCGGAGTATGTGGAGATAGTTATACCAGAACTCATACTTGATGAAGAACGCCATCACCGGTCTCACCGTGCGCAGAAAGCGCCGTGCGTTGCGGATCGTGTCAAGCGGGAGATAGCAAATGATGTCGGCTCCTTGATAGTTTTTGCGCACCTCGTAGCCTGAAGGCGAGAAGAAGGTGAGCAGGATCTTGTACTCGGGATGCTCCTTGCGGATGCGCTCCATCAGCGGGCGTCCCTGCTCGAACTCTCCAAGAGAGGCGGCATGAACCCAAATGTATTTGGCATTGGGATCTACCTGCTTGCGGAGGATGTCGAGGGCTTGGTTCTCCCCCCGCCACATCTTTCTCACCTTTTTGTTGAAGAGACTGGCGATGACCACTCCCAAGAGGTAGACATAAATAGCAAACTGATACATAAATGGTGGTTTGACGCGTTCGTCTGGGACGCTAACTTATTTCTGGTATTCGGGTGAAAGCGTGGCAATGGCTTTCCGCAGCCGCTTGATGGTCTCCTCTTTGCCGAGGAATGCCGAGATGTCGAACATGCCGGGACCTTTGCCGATACCTACGAGAGCCAGACGGAAAGCGTTCATCACGTCGCCCATCTTGTAACCTTTGTCTGCAATCCATTTCTCTACGACGGGCTCCTGGCCTTCGACCGAGAAGTCGTCGATGCCCTCAAGAACGTCGATGAGCTCACTCATCTGCTGGGCAGAGAATTCTTTCCAGCGTTTGCGTACTGTCTTCTCGTCGTATTCCGTCGGAGCGATGAAGAAGAATGAGCACAGAGGCCACAGTT
Organism: Hallella mizrahii; assembly: GCF_009695775.1. Lineage (GTDB taxonomy): Bacteria > Bacteroidota > Bacteroidia > Bacteroidales > Bacteroidaceae > Prevotella > Prevotella mizrahii. The sequence goes on from NZ_VUNG01000026.1 coordinate 13,612, forward strand.
CCTTGACGAAGCTCACACGGTCCTTCATCATGTGCACGACGAGTCTGATCCGTTCAAAACTCTCATCCACGCCATTGTTGGCAACGATCGGCGCAAAGAGACGCGCGATCTCATCGTCGCTCTTGCGCAGGATATACTCATGGTTGAACCAAATACCTTTCTGATAGTCGAATTTGGCACCGCTCTTTGAGCATTTCGTGATGTCGAAAGCCTTTACAAGCTCGTCGAGAGAGAAGATCTCCTGGTCTGTTCCCGGGTTCCATCCCAGCAGAGCTAAGAAATTGACCACAGCTTCGGGGAAGTAACCGCTTTCACGATAGCCCGAGCTGACCTCTCCCGTCTTGGGATCGTGCCATTCCAGCGGGAAGACGGGGAAGCCGAGACGGTCGCCGTCGCGCTTGCTGAGCTTGCCTTTGCCCTCCGGCTTCAGCAACAGGGGCAGATGGGCGAAGCGGGGCATTGTGTCCTCCCAGCCAAAAGCCTTATAGAGCAGCACATGGAGCGGTGCGCTCGGCAACCATTCCTCACCACGGATGACGTGGGTGATCTCCATCAGGTGGTCATCGACGATGTTGGCCAAATGATAGGTAGGCAGCTCGTCGGCACTCTTGTAGAGCACCTTGTCGTCGAGGATGTCGCTCTTGACACACACGTCGCCGCGGATCATGTCGTTGACATGGATCTCCTGGCCCGGCTCCACCTTGAAGCGTACGGTATACTGCACACCGTCGTCGATGAGCTTTCGCCATTGCTCTTCGGGCAGAGTCAGCGAGTTGCGCATCTGCATGCGTGTGGTAGCGTCGTATTGGAAGTTCTTCACCTCGGCGCGCTTTGCCTCCAGCTCTTCGGGTGTGTCGAAGGCATAGTAAGCCTTGCCGGCCTCAAGCAGTTGGTCGACGTATTTCTTGTAGATGTCGCGGCGCTCGCTCTGACGGTAGGGACCGTGGCTTCCACCGAAGCTGACGCCTTCGTCAAACTTGATTCCGAGCCATCTGAACGCTTTCAGGATGTATTCCTCGGCACCGGGAACAAAACGGTGTGAATCCGTGTCCTCAATGCGGAATACCAGCTCGCCGCCATGCTGACGGGCAAAAAGATAGTTATAAAGAGCGGTGCGCACGCCGCCGATGTGTAAAGGTCCGGTTGGACTGGGTGCGAAACGCACCCTTACTTTTCTTTCAGACATGCCTATGAAATATTATTTTTTGCAAAAGTAATACTTTTTTTCGGGTTTGACGTATTTTTTTAGTATTTTCGCAGTGTGAATAGGAATATTACGTTTGCACATCAGATTATTACGAGCTTATGAGCATCATAGAACAGTTTCACCGCAACGAGGAGCATCGTTGGCGCAACGTCGGTCTGAGGTTGTTGCTGGTGTTGGCAACCACCGTGCTGATCGTGTGGTTCATGCCCCGCAATGAAGCCCAGCAGTTCCAATATGAGATTGGGGAGCCATGGCATTATGGCACGATCATCGCAAAATACGATTTCCCTATCTATAAGACGGATGAGGCTTTGCAACAGGAACGTGACTCCCTGCTGAGCATGTTCCAGCCTTATTTCGACTACGACGACCAGGTAGAGAGCCAGGCGGTTGGCAAGTTCCGTTCCGACTTTGCCAAGGGCATGCCAGATCTGCCCGCCAACTTTGAACGTATCATCGTCGACCGTCTCCACCGTCTCTATCAGGCGGGCATCATGAGCACGCCCGACTACAACGCCCTGCATGGCGACACGACGCGGCTCATCCGGGTCATTTTCGGCAAGAATGCCGAAAGCGTGCAGACGGGATGCATCTATTCCACCAAGTCAGCCTACGAGCAGCTGCTCAGCGATGAGGAACTGAGCAAGGAACGCCCGGCTTTGCAGCGGTTGAACCTCAACAACTATATTGAGCCTAACCTCATCTACGACCGTGCCCACTCACAGACAGCGCGCAACGATCTGCTGAGCAGCATCTCACCTGCCAGTGGCATGATGATGGCCGGACAGAAAGTCATCGGCGTGGGAGATATGGTCAATGAGTACAACTATCGGGTACTCAATTCGTTCCAGCGTGAGCTACAGCGTCGGAATGCCTCGAAGAGCCAGCTCACGCAGCACTTGGCCGGGGGCACGATCTATGTGTTCACCCTCGTGTTGCTCTTCACGATCTATTTGGCCATGTTCCGCAAGGACTATTTCGAGAAGCCCCGCAGCATAGCCATGCTCTATCTGCTGATCACCATCTTCCCCATATTTGTGTCGTTGATGATGGTACACAGCTATTTCAGTTTCAGTGTCTATGTGCTGCCGTTTGCCTTTGTGCCTATTTTTGCGCGTGTGTTTATGGACTCCCGCACGGCGTTCATTACCCATGTGACGATGGTGCTCATCTGTGCTGCCGTGCTGAGGATGCAATACGAGTTCATCGTCATCCAGACGGTGGCTGGATTGGTGGCCATCTATTCACTGCGCGAGATGACCTCGCGTGCTCAGGTGTTCAAGACCGCCGTGATGGTCTTTGTTGCTACCTGCCTCATCCACTTTGCCTTGCAGCTCATGCAGAGCGGGGCTGTCTTTGAGCCCGACACGCGCATGTATTACCACTTCTTCATCAATGGCGTACTGCTCTTGTTGGCATACCCGCTGATGTATCTCGTGGAAAAGCTCTTCGGCTTCACCTCTACCATCACGCTCATCGAGCTCAGCAACACCAACCGCGGACTGCTGCGTATGCTCAGTGAGGTGGCTCCCGGCACCTTCCAGCATTCCATCATCGTCGGTAATCTCGCTTCCGAGATAGCCAATAAGATCGGAGCCAACAGCACGCTCGTACGTACCGGTGCTCTCTATCACGATATTGGAAAGATGGCCAATCCCGCGTTCTTCACTGAAAATCAGCAAGGAGGTATCAACCCACACGACAACCTCACGGAGAAAGAGAGTGCCAAGATTATCATCGGACATGTCACAAACGGCGTGAAACTCGCCGAGGAAGCCAATCTGCCGGTGTTTATACGTGACTTCATCCTGACGCACCACGGCCGTGGACTGACGAAGTATTTCTATATCAAGTACCAAAACGAGCATCCCGACGAGATTGTCGACAAGGAGGCTTTCACCTATCCCGGACCGAATCCCTATACCCGCGAGCAGGCTATTCTGATGATGGCAGACGCCTGCGAGGCGGCCTCGCACTCGCTCAAGGAGTATACGGAAGAGAACATCAGTGAACTCGTCAACAAGATGGTGGATGGACAGGTGGCCGCCGGATTCTTCAAGGAGTGCCGTATCACGTTCTACGATATCGCCATTGCCAAGCAAGTGCTCATCGACCGTCTGAAGGCTATTTATCACACACGCATCCAATATCCCAAACTCAAGGAAGAGAAGTAAAATATTCGATTAACTTGCTCTTGTTAAAATCTTTTTCCAACGATCATTGATGACCGCTGGGGGGATCTTTATTGCCATTTGTTAGTCCTTTATATAATATGGTATTGTTGTCGTGATATGGTGCGTATTGTTAAAGAAACGCAATACAAGCTGAAATATCAACAACATTTGTAGAACTATCGAACAATATTACTACCTTTGCACCACAATTCAAAACAACTTTTAGGATAATGAAGTCTAAAATGATTCTTGCGGCCGCTTTTGCCGCAATCTCCCAGTTGGCTTTCGCCGGCGGCATCTTGACCAACACCAATCAAAACATTGCTTATAACCGAATGATGAGCCGTGAGGCTGCCATAGGTATTGATGGTGCGTATTACAACCCAGCCGGTGTGGCTTTTCTTTCACCGGGACATCATTTCTCGTTCAATTGGCAGACGGCTATTCAAAGCCGTACCATAGAGAACGATTATCCGTTGTTTGGCAACAACACTGCTGACAACAGCACACACCGCAAGTTTCGGGGCAAGGCCTTTGCGCCGGTTCTTCCTTCCGTACAATATGCTTACAACTGGCACGACTTCTCTTTCCAGTTCAATGGAGGATTGATCGGTGGTGGCGGCAAGTGCACCTTCGACGATGGTCTGGGCTCGTTTGAGAAGATTGTCAGCGAGACGGCTTTGGGTGCTGTCGGTCTGGCCGGTGCCGTGGATCAGGCTTTGGGACAGCAGATGTTCACATCTCCTCAGATGTTTGGCTCTGACGGCAAGTACAACTTCAACAGCTACATGCGTGGCAATTCCTATTATTATGGTTTCTCCGTAGGTGCCGCCTACAAGCTGCGCCCCAATATGAGTGTCTTTGCCGGTGTGCGTGCCGTCTACGCCACGGGCAGCTATTATGGCTATGTACGCAATATTCAGGTGGGCAACATGCCGCTCTATAAGGTTCTCGACCCGACGAAGACCAATTCCGGCGACATCGAGCTGAACTGTGATCAGAAGGGTCTCGGTTTCACCCCGATCATCAGTGTGGACTATCGTCTCGGCCGTTGGAACTTCGCAGCAAAGTATGAGTTCAAGACACGTATGCGACTGAAGAACCAGAGTGTCAATCAGGCACCGTCCATCGGTAACCTTCAGGACAATCTCGGTACGGCAGTGGCACAGGGTGTTGCCGCGCAGGCTATGAAGCAGGGCATGACTCAGACCGAGGCCATGGCCTATGGTCTGGAGTATGCCAAGACCAAGCTCAGCGATCCGAGAGTCGTTGGAGCCATGGGCATGATCAAACAGCAGTTCGACAGTAAGCTGACGGAGGCTACCGGTGAGTATGCCGACGGTGTGAAGGTGCCGGCAGATATTCCAGCCCTGCTCTCTGTGGGTGTGGGCTACAACCCTGTGGATCCCTTGCGTGTGAATGTTGGCTTCCACTATTTCTACGACAAGCAGGCCTCTGCCTACAACCATCGTGAGGAGAAACTGAAGCGTGGAACCATGGAGTGGACAGCCGGTGCCGAGTTCGACGCCAGCAAGCGCATCACTGTGTCGGCCGGTTGGCAGAACACCAACTACGGACTGAGCGAGGCATATATGAACGACAAGAGTTTCGTGGTCAGCTCCAACAGTGTGGCTTGTGGTGCCCGCTTCCATCTCACTAAGCGCATGGACTTGAACGTGGCTTATTTCCACTCGTTCTATCAGCATAAGAAGACTACTGAGGACGTGGCTCTGTCGTCGACACAGACGGTCACCTACAAGAGCGACTACACCCGCGACAACAACGTGTTCGGCGTAGGTGTGGACTATATCTTCTAAAAAAGAATGATAGTCTTTGTAAAAGAGGAAATACAGATTTTCTTTACGAAGATGCGATATCCTTTTCGGTAGGCTCCTACATGGGGTCTACATCGAAATAGATTTGCAAGGCCTTATAGCCTTTCTGGTTCAGCAACTGCTGCCGGAGGGCTATAAGGCTTTGCTGCGTTTGTGCTCTGGCAATGCCGTTCTCGAGTTTCAATACGATCTTGCGGATGCTGAGGCTTTGGACGCGTGCCACGCCCGGCTTGTCGGGACCGAGCACACGGTCACCGAAGCGTTGGCGCAGCTGAGCACCTAATTGCTGGGAAGCCGCCTCGACAATGCCCTCCTGTTTGTGCTTGAGGTATATATATATAAGGTGGTAGAACGGCGGGTAGTGGAACAAATGGCGCTCGGCGAGCAGGTCGTGGTAGAAGGTCTGGTAGTCGTTGCTCACCACCTGCTGCACCACGGGCAGCAGTGGGTTGCGGGTCTGCAGGACGACGAGTCCTCGTTTGCCCTTGCGTCCGGCGCGGCCGCTGACCTGACTCATCATCATGAATGCATACTCGTAGGCACGGAAGTCGGGATAGTTGAGCATGGAGTCGGCGTCGAGGATACCCACCACGGCCACACGGTCGAAGTCGAGTCCTTTGCTGATCATCTGTGTGCCGATGAGCAGATTGGTCTTGCCTGCGCCGAAGTCGTGGATGATACGCTCGTAGGCTCCCTTCGTGCGGGTGGTGTCGAGGTCCATGCGTGCTACGCGCGCTTCGGGAAACACTTCCTTTATCTGATCTTCTATCTTCTCTGTGCCATATCCTCGGCCGCTGAGATGAGGATTGCCGCAACAGGGGCAGACCATCGGCACGGGTTGGGTGTAGCCACAATAGTGACAGGTGAGCATGTTGAGACGTTTGTGGTAGGTGAGACTCACGTCGCAGTTCTTGCAGTGGGGTACCCAACCGCAGACCTTACACTCGATCATCGGCGCAAAGCCACGGCGGTTCTGGAAGAGGATGGCTTGCTTGCCTTGGCTCAGTGCCTCACGTATGGCACTGAGCAACTGGGGCGAGAAAGGACCGCTCATCATCTTGCGGTGGCGCAGGTCCTTGATGTCGACAACGTGGATGTCGGGCAGCTCGATGCCCTGGTAACGCTGCATGAGCGGCACATAACCGTATTTCCCCGTCTTGGCGTTGTAGTAGCTTTCCATGCACGGCGTGGCACTGCCTAAGAGTGTCTTTGCGCCGAGCATCTGTGCCATGACGATGGCCGCGCTGCGTGCATGGTAGCGTGGTGCGGGGTCTTGCTGTTTGTAGCTGGTCTCGTGCTCTTCGTCGATGATCACCAGTCCCAGTCGCTGAAATGGCAGAAACACGGCACTGCGTGCGCCGAGGATCACGCTGTACGGCTTGTCAGAGAGTTGCTTCTGCCAGATCTCCACGCGCTCGGCATCGCTGTATTTGCTGTGATAGATACCCAACTCACTGCCGAAGACACGCTGCAAACGTTCGGTCATCTGCACGGTAAGCGCAATCTCTGGCAAGAGATAGAGTACTTGCTTGCCCTCGGCGATGGCCTTCTCAATGAGATGGATGTAGATCTCGGTCTTGCCGCTGGAGGTTACGCCATGGAGCAGCACCACGTTTTTCTCCTTCCACTGTGCTTCTATGGCGTCCATGGCCTTGGCCTGAGCGTCGTTGAGTGTCTTCGTATTTTCGGGATGAGGCTGCCCCGCATGGTTGAGCCGTCCCACCTCACGGTCGTAGGCCTCGAGGAAGCCGTGGACAACCAACTGCCGCACAATAGCTGTGGAGCAACTGGTGGCGTTCATGAGTTCCTCGCGTGTCAGTTCCTTAATCTCGCAGGGATTCTCGAAGTAGACATCCCAGTGGGAGAGTTGCAGGAAGGCGAGAAACACTTTCTGCTGTTTGGGCATTCGTCGCAAAAGGTCGATGGCGATATGCAGTGCTTGTTCGTTGCGGTATTTGGCGGCCAGCCTCACGCAGGTCTCCGTCTTCGGGCGGTAGCCTGTCTCTGCTTTCAGTCCGGCAGGCAGGGCGGCGTTCATCACTTCGCCCATGGTGCACATATAGTATGAGGCGATCCACTGCCACAGCCGGTATTGGTGGGGCAGGATGACGGGTGCAGGATCGAGCACGTCGAGCACTTCTTTGATCTTGCTGTCGTCGAGGTCTGGCTTGTCGTCGTGGACGCGTATGCAGAGAGCCGCCACCGTCTTGCTCTTGCCCCAAGGCACGAGCAGGCGCATGCCCGCCACGATGCCGTTGGCTTTCTTGTCGTCAACGGCATAACTGAATGTGCCCTCCAAGGGCAGCGGCAATATCACGTCTACGTATCTCATGAGAATATATACGTGAGCAAAGGTAGTAAATTAATTAATAGATACCAAATTTGCCATACGTAAATTGCCATGCTCTCTATCGGCTACTCTTTTCTTTCTTCTATCTTCACATCTAACGTCTGCTCAATGACGGTGATGATGCTGTTGAGATTGGCAGTGTCAAAGTCAGCGGTGAGGCGCTTGGACATGTTGTCAGCAGTGAGGTGCACATGATAGTAGGTGCTGAGCGTGTGAAGCACATCGTCGAGGGGCGTGTCTATGAAATGGAACTCATGAGTAGCCCAAGCCGCCGAGTTGAGGTCGGCTTTTCTGTCCAGTCGTGGCGTGCTTTCTCCATCAGTGAGCATGGCCGACATGCCCGCCCTTAAGGCGACAGCCGTGCTGCCGGAACGTGTAGAACCGAAACTGGCAGCACCTTCAAGGACTGTCAGGCGTGTACCCGCTGCCGACTCCTCCACTTGCAGCTGCGTGCCGATGTCGCGGACGGCGTAGTTGTCGTCAACAATGGTGAAGGGATGATTGGCATCGTGATGGATGGCGAAGAAGGCTTTGCCCGTCATCTCCACTTTGCGGCAGTCGCCCTTGTAGGACAGTGTGGCGTGGGGAGCCAGCGTCACCATCGTGCCGTCGGGCAGACGATAGACTTGTTGTGTGGCCTCGGCGGTGAGCGTTGTCGTTGAGGGCTTCAGATACAGATAAGTGCCGAGGCTTGCGGCCACGAGTACAGAGGCGGCGATGGCTGTCCAGCGCAGGTACAGGTGCTTGGCGGTTTTGGGGCGGATGCCCGTGCGGGTCTGAATCTTATCGAGGGCTCTTTGTGTGTCAAGCTTGCCCTCTTTATAATAATGAAGAACGTAGCGCATACGTGAATGGTGAGTTATTTCCAGGTTTGTATGATCTCTTCGTATCTTGTCCACTTCGTTTTTGTCTTATGGTAGCCTGCTGCCATGCCGATGCCGCCCTTGACATTGCCGTAGGAAGGAGCGATGTTAGACAGTCCGGCTTTGGCCAGGTCGTTGTTGTCGAGGCTGCCGATGGAGTGGATGAAATGATAGAATTCCGGCGTGATGTGGTAGAGGATGACACGATAGTAAGGGCTGACCAGCTGTGAGCTCATACTACCATCCGGCAGCTTGACCGTTTCTTGGCCAGGTTCATACCACACGTTCAAGTGCAACGTATAGGTCTTGCCGTTGATGTCGTCGTCGGTGAAGACGTAGAAATGTTCGTAGTCGTTGTCGTCGTAGCCGAAGTCATAGTCGATTTGTCCGAGTCCACTGAGCAGTGGCTCACTGTCGAGGTAGATATGCCGTACTGATTCCGTAGTGTCCGTCTTGCCGGTGTCGTCAGAGGGGGCTTCGCCCTCCGCGTCGGTTCCCGTTAAGATGCCTCCTTTGTGAGTGATGATAGCACTCACCAGCTGCACGGCGTAGTAGTCTTTCGTGTCGCCGGGATCGGTGAAAGTGGCGGAGATCTGATAGAAGTCCTCAGCCTGCTCTTCGTAGTTGGAGTAGAGGTGTACCCGTTTGACCGTCGGGTTGTCGATGGTGATGGCGTCGAGGATGGTCGTTGATGCCGAGGCGACGGGCAGACTGTCGGCATAGGCGGCGATATGTATGTGGTCGCCGACCTGCTGGTGTGCCACGGCCTTGTACGTACCGTCGCCCATGTTGATGATTTCCGCTTCCTTGCCATTGACGGTGTAGTCGACATGTGCTGTGGTGACGGGCGTGATACTGCCTTTTGTATTGACCGGCAGGCTGCGTGTGAGCCGTATGACTGTGGTGTCGCCGGCTGTGGGCATACAGTAAAGGATGAGCTTGGGATTGCTCTGTATCTTATTGATGTCGAAGTCGTCCTTGCAGGAGGTCAGCGAGAGTGCGGCGAGTATATATATAAATAAGGTGTAGTGGTGTCGCATGGCATTAAAACTTATAAGTGTAACTAAATGATGGGATGATGGGGATGTAGCCTTTCGCCTTAGCCTTGAACGTGCCGGAGTAGTTGTCGTAGTTGACATCGACCCACATGGTGTTGAGATGGCAGTAGGCATTGTAGATGCTCCAGTTCCAGATGCGCTCATGTCCGTGCTTGGTGCGGTGGTGGATGTCCACGCCGATGTCGAGACGGTGGTAGGCAGGCGCACTGACGTTGTTGGGCCGTTCGAAGAGGAAGTCCTCCTCGCCGCCGTCGCCCAGGTCGGGGTAGTTGACATATTGTGTGGGCACGGTGAGGCGGTTGCCGCTGTGATAGAGCCACTCGGCGTAGAGGCTGGTGCCCTTGCCGAAGGTGTAGCGCACCGATGCGTTGATTTTATGGCGGTTGTCAAACTTGTCGTAGTACCAGTCTGGGAAATACTCCTCGAACTTGCGCTTGTTCCACGATAGTGTATAGGAAGCGTCGAGCTGCAGGCGGTGTGTGGCATAGTGTGCGTCGAACTCCAATCCGTAGAAGCGCCCGTGCCCTTCCATCACCTTCGTGTCCCAGTTGTTGGCGGGTGGCTCCAGTCCCTGCCAGTTGGTATATTGCAGCAGATGTGACGACCACTTGTAGTAGCCTTCCATCGACAGCAGCCAATGGTGGTTGGGCTGTAGATACACGCCCGCAGCCCACTGATGGCTGTGCATAGGATGCAGGCGGGCTGTCGTGGGCACCCAGTAGTCGCTCGGCAAGTCGATGTAGGCATTGGAGATCTTGTGCACAAACTGCGTCATCGTGGTGTAGCTGGCTTTGAACGAGAGGTATCGGTTGGGCTGGTATTTCACGGCGGCGCGCGGGTCGAGGTTCATAAACGTCTTACCCTGAACATGGAAGAGCGCCATGTTCATGCCGGCGTTGAGACTCCAGTGGTTGCTGAGTGTCATCTCGTCCTCGGCATAGACGTTCAGCTCCGTGGCAGCGAGATGGCTTTTTGAACTGACCTTCGTGGTGTCACCTTCCCCGTCATTGCTGAAGATGTTGATTTGATCGTTGCTCTGTGGCCGGAAGTGGTGTAGCGTGAAGTCATGACCGAAACGGATGTGGTGGCGCGGGGTGGGGCGGTAGTCGAAGGCCATGCGGTAGCCCACGTCGTTGATGGTGGAGTGGTAGCCGTGCTCGGTGAACTGCCGCGAAGACTCGTTGCCGTTAGTGTCCGTGACACGGTCATCCTCTAAAGACCGCAGCTTAGACAGACTGTAGGTGTACACGCCCGTGATGTTGGCGAAGAACTTTGGTGAGAGGATATAGGTCCAGTCCAAGGCAGCATTGAAGTTGCCCCAATTGAAATGGTTTTTTGTCAAATCCTTTTCGGTGTCATGATTGCCCGTGTCTACGCGTCTGCCGTCATTGGTGTAGTAGCTCATGGCGCCGTAACTGTAGTCATACTCGTCGCGTGTCGACAGTCTGTCCTGCCCCCAATAGGTGCTCAACGACAGTCGCGAGCGGTCGCTGAAGAGATGCGTCACCTTGGCGTTGAAATCGTGGAAGAAATATTCGAGGTTGATCTTGTCGTCGTCCTCGCCGGCGTGGTGGTTGATATATGAGAACACGGGACGTGTGATCAGGTCGAGCCATGAGCGTCGCAGGGCAATGTTGAAACTGGTCTTGCCCTTCTGTATCGGTCCCTCGAACTGCAGGCCACCGTCGAGCAGGCCGAGGCGCACCGAGCCATGGTACTGCTGCATGTCGCCGTCGGTGGTGCGCACGTCGATGACACTGGATAGTCGTCCACCGTAGCGGGCGGGGAAGCCGCTCTTGTAGAAGTCGACATTTTTCACGATGTCGGCGTTGAACGATGAGAAGAGTCCGAGCGTGTGGTTGATCTGGTAGAGCGGTGTACCGTCGAGCAGGAAGAGATTCTCGTCGTTGTTGCCGCCGTGGACATACAGTCCGCTGACGAGTTCCACGCCCTCAGCAACACCGCTGGTGCGCTGGAGCGTCTTCACCACGTCGGGCGAGGACAGCAGGGCATAGCCCGTCTTGATGTCAGCCTGCGAGATCGAGCGCTTGCCGGTCTGTGTGTTGAGCAGCGGTGAGTTGAGATCTCCCTCCACGACGACCTCCGGCAGTCGGTTGTCTTCCTTGAGAGCGACGTCTTGCCGGAGGTTGCTTTCGAGTTTGGTGCTGATCTTTTGATCAGCAAAGCCGAGGTAACTGAACTTGATATGGTGTTCGCCTCCGGGTAGGGTGAGCGAATAGAAGCCATAGGCGTTGGTGGTGGTTCCCGTGCCGGTGGTCTCGTCCCATACAGTGGCGTTGATGAGTGTCTCGCCACTGGTGTCGCGCACATAGCCGCTGAGCGTGTGTCGCCGTGGTGGCGCCAGTGAGGCTTTGTGCGGTTGTGGTTGGCTGTGTGGTGCGGCCTTTTCCTGTTTGGCTGCTTTCAGTATGATATACTTTCCATTGACCGAGTAGTTGATGCCACTGTCCTTGAAGAGTGCGCTCAGAGCTTGGGCCAGTGTCATGCCCTTGAGCGACGGTCCTCGATAGGTGTTGCCTACGGGCAGCGTGGCGTCGTAGGTGAAGTTGACTTTCTGAGTACGGTGCAACCATTCCATCTGTTGCCGGATGGTCGTCGTGTGGTCTTTGCCCCGGACGGCCAGCGGCAACAAGATGAAGAGAATGGTCGCCGCAATGATCATTCTTGCGGTTTTCACGTTACAATATATATATGTGGTTTACTGTTTTCTTAGTGGGGTCTTGTCTCCCACCCTCTTAGGGGGCGGGAATGTCTTCTTAGAATGCTTTTCCGAAGCTCACGTATGGTATGAGAAACACGTCGCCCTTGCTGTAGGCATTGTCGGATGTTGTCCAGCCGTTGGTGGTGTTGATCATTGGTGTGACACCACAGCGGAATTGGAAACCATGCGTACTGGTGTAGCGGTAGCCAACATTCATATAGAGGAAGTCTCGCACCTGCGTCTTGTTTTCGCTTTTGATGCTGATATAGCTCTCCTTGCCCATATAAGCGACGAGAAGCTTACTGCTGATGAGGCGCAGTTGGTTGCCGAGTCCTAATTCCAGTCTTGACTTGCGCTTGCCGATCAGGTAGTTCATGCCGGTGGTCAGTCCGTAGTACATTGTATGGGTATGGATGCCCATCATGTTGTCCCATTGTCCAGCCCATCCCAGACCGACTTGATAGCCCCACGGGGAGTCCTTCTTCAATCGTGCGTCCCAGTTGGCACTGATGCCCCAGCACGGGCCACCCTCCTCACCATAGATACTGTGCAGTGGCATGACAAAGGTGGAGTCTGCTGTTCTTGCCGTCATCGTCAGGCTGCATCCCATCAAAAGCAGTGCAAGAGCCAGCCCCTTGCTTTTCTTTTCATTCATATTTTCTCAATTGTTGTTTTCTTTTTTGCTATGACGCAAAGAAAGCGCAATCCCCCTATGGAAAATATAAAAAATGCGTTTTTTAGGCCAAAGGACAAAGTATGGCTTGATTCCACCTGTTAGATTTATCTCCCCTCACGAGACGTTGTTGACAGCATGTGTAATGGTGAGGCAACATGAAAATGTATTGACAAAAGTATGTTCGTCTGAACTTTCATTTTAGAGTGGACGGTAAGTGCCTTTTTTTATGAAAAGCACTCTGTCAACCTAAGAATACCGTCCTTTGACTCACAAAACGGTGGTTTCTTTCTGCGATAACGGTGGTTTTACTGGGTCAGAAAGGAAGTTTGACCGAGTCAAAGTACGTTTCTGATCGCAAATTCTCTAGAGAATTTTTGGTCAGAAAGGGTTTCTGACAATAGCGCAAAAGTGTCGATATTTGTAAGTTCTTGGAAATTAAAGGCTTGTAAAAGCGCGTAAAATTCGCTTCTTTTCGGGCAAAAGGCCTTCCGTTGGCAAAGAAGCGCAAAATAAGGGCTGTTTTTTGTCAGTATACTTAACAAAGATGGGCTAACAAGCAATGAGCACCATGCGGTAGATGTCGGCGCGGTGGCCTCTGAGTGCCTTCATGGCGTTGGAGAGAAGATGCTCAATGGTTTTCTCGCTGATGCCCATCTTTTTGGCAGCCTCGCGGTAGGACAGTCCGTCGCGTTTACAGAGCAACAGAGCCATACGCTGGCGGTGGGGTAGGGAATCAATCGCTTTCCATAGACGGGCTTCAAGAACAGAGCGGTCCTGCGCCTCTTCGTCGGTGATGGTGCCATCCAGGTCCTGAGGCTCGATCTCGTAGCAGAGCGGGACGTTGCGGCGCAGCCGGTCGATGCAGGCATTGCGCACAGTGGTATAGAGAAACGCCTTGTCATTGTTGGCCTCGTGTTGCCACAGCCGCACAAAGCAGTCCTGCACCACATCCTCGGCGGCGTCGACATCACCACAGAGATAGTGCATGGCATAGAGGCAGAGCGGACGGTAGTATTTCTGAAAAGCGGTTTCGATGGAAAGCATATATATATAAAACAAGAAGAGCCCTCCTCTAACTCCCCCCGAGGGGGGAGGACCGCAAAACCCATACCTTGGATTTGCAGTTTCCGATCTCGGAACGGGGTTGGAGGAGGACTCGCTATTCCCCTCCCTTGGGAGGGGCTAAGGGAGGGCCGTACTTGCTATTCCCCTCCCTTGGGAGGGGCTAGGGGTGGGCCGTTAGGTGGGCCGTTAGGTGGGCCCGGTCTTACCTTACTTCAAATTCGGGTTCATCTTGTTCCACTCATTGATAGGAGGAATGATGCCGAGGTCGATAACCTCCTGACGCATGTTGCAGAGGTGCTCGTAGCTCTTCTGCAGGTCAGCCATCTCTTCCTTCGTACCTGTAGGAACAGTGTAGTGGACGCCGCTCTTGTCGATGGTAGTAGGCAGAGCCATCATCACGTCCTTGAAGCCCAGCTCGGGGATGTCGGCATAGCAACCGGCAGGCAGAGTGAACTTCTCGCCGCCCATGGCAGCCTCGATCATCTTCACAGCGTTGTAGGCAGGGCTCTGGAAAGAGCTGCGGCCACGCAGCTTGATGATGTTGGAACCACCCTGTACGGTGATGTGTTTGATCTCCTGCCAACGCTCGTCGCTGAGACCCATCTCAGCCAGCGGCTTGCCGTCGACCTTCACCTGAGAAGCGAAGACTGCCATCTGCTCGCCGTGGCCACCGTAGGTGTGAGCACCGGTCACCTTGTCCTGCTGAACACCGAACTCCAGTGCCAGAGCCTGCTGCAGACGAGTAGAGTCGAGGGCAGCTAAAGAGGTGAGCTGGTTGGGCTTCAGACCAGAGTGGATCAGAGTAGTCAGAGCGGTCACGTCAGCGGGGTTGAAGATGACAACCACGTGCTCAACGTCCGGGCAGTACTTCTTGATGTTGTCACCGAAGTCAGCAGCGATCTTGCAGTTGCCCTTCAGCAGATCCTCACGTGTCATGCCAGCCTTGCGGGGAGCACCACCAGAGGAGATGATGTATTTAGCGCCAGTGAAAGCCTTCTTGGCAGCCTCGGCAACCTTCTCGGGATTGCCCATGTCCTCAACGGCAGGAGCATAGTAGGTGACGTTGGCACCAGGGAATGCGCACTGCTGGATCTCATCGAAGACACCATGAACACCCGGCTCATAGATATCATAGAGACATACGTTAGGAGTAAGGCCGAGCATCAGAACGCTCTGCACCATGTTGGAACCGATCATACCGCCTGCACCGACGATGACCAGTTTGTCATTTGTTAAATAGTTCATAACACTAATTATTTAGTTCAGAAATACTTTTCTGTGTTTTCCGACTGCAAAAAGTGTGCCCGAGGGCTTTCTTCCTTGCAGCCATGCAAAGTTACTAAAAAATCTATTCATTGCGTGATTTCTTTTCGCTTTTATTTGTTGTTTATTCTTAAAAGTATTATCTTTGTTACGTCTTTTGTTATGTCTGTTTGGCATTTCAGGGATTAGACCAAACCATTAATCGTTATATGCTATGAAAGAAGTAATCAGTCAACGGCTGCACGATCTGCGCGAGGTGATGCGCCGTGAGCATCTCGATGCGTTTATCTTTCCCAGTACCGATCCCCACAACAGCGAGTATGTGCCCGACCGGTGGAAGGGCCGCGAGTGGGTGAGTGGCTTCAACGGTTCGGCGGGCACCGCCGTGGTCACGATGCACAGTGCTGCACTGTGGACCGACAGCCGCTATTTCCTTGCGGCTGCCGATCAACTCAGCGGTACCGAGTTTCAGTTGATGAAACTCAAGGTGAAGGGCACGCCGACCATCGCGCAATGGCTCGGACAGGAACTTAAGGATGTCGACGGTGCTGTCGTCGGCATGGACGGCATGGTCAACAACTGCAGTAGCGTAGAAGCGATGATTGCAGACCTGCGAAATGAAGGTGGGATCACCGTGCGCCACAACTTCGATCCGCTGGCCACGGTATGGCGTGATCGTCCGGCGATACCTGACCATCGTGTGGAGATACAACCCTTGGAGTATGCCGGTGAGCGCGCTGCCGACAAGATTGCACGCGTCCGTAAGGCCTTGCGTGCGCTCCATGCCGACGGAATGCTCGTCTCAGCACTCGACGATGTGGCGTGGACGCTCAACCTCCGTGGTACCGACGTGCACTGCAACCCCGTCTTCGTGGCTTATCTGCTCATTGATACCACACATGCCACATTATATATAAATAAGGAGAAAGTCTCCGATGAGGTGCGTGACTATCTCACCGGTGAGGGTGTCGGCGTGGCGCCGTATGCCGATGTGGCAAAAGGCTTGAAGCAATATCCCGAGTACAACATCCTCCTCGACCCCAACGAGACCTGCTATTCGCTCTATCGTGTGGCCAGCTGCCGCCCTGTGGTCAGCCACGTGTCGCCTGTGCCTGCCATGAAAGCGATCAAAAACGAGGCTGAGATAGCGGGTTATCATCACGCCATGCTGCGTGACGGCATCGCACTGGTGAAGTTCCTCAGATGGCTGAAGCCTGCTGTGGAAGCTGGTGGCCAGACCGAGATGAGCATCGACCGCAAACTCACTGCGCTGCGTGCCGAGCAACCGCTCTTCCGTGACATCAGTTTCGATACCATTGCCGGATACGCTGCCCATGGTGCCATTGTCCACTACGAGGCCACGCCGGATACCGATATTCCGCTTGAGCCCCGTGGCTTCCTGCTTCTCGACAGTGGCGCGCAGTATCAGGACGGAACCACCGACATCACGCGTACCATTCCTCTCGGACCGCTTACCGACGAGGAACGGCATATCTATACGCTTGTGCTCAAAGGACATATCCAACTCGAACTCTGTAAGTTTTCCGAGGGTGCCAGCGGCACGCAGCTCGACATCCTTGCCCGCGAGGCCATGTGGCGTGAGGGACTGAACTATCTCCACGGTACCGGTCATGGCGTAGGCTCATACCTCAACGTGCATGAAGGTCCCCACCAGATACGTATGGAGTATATGCCCTCACCGCTTGTCGACGGTATGACAGTCACCGACGAACCCGGCCTCTACCTCGCGGGGAAGTTCGGTGTGCGCATCGAGAACACGCTGCTCATCCGTCCTTACAAGACCACGGACTTCGGCACCTTCCTCCAGTTTGAGCCGCTCACCCTGTGTCCCATCGACACCGAGCCCATCATCCTCGACGAGCTTGCGCCAGAAGAAATCGTCTGGCTCAACAGCTACCACAAATATGTCTACGAGCAGCTCGCTCCCCATCTCGATGAGGAGGAGAAAGAATGGCTGAAGGAAAAGACGAAGGAGATATAAAAGACTCTCTCTAACTCTCCCTAAAAGGGAGAGAATGAGCCCACCCTAAGCACAAGGTCATGTGATGATAAGACGATGTGCTTAGGGCGGGCTTTTTTGTTCTTAAGAATTAGAGAATTAGAGAATGTGTGGTGCTTGAAAGGAAAAAAGTTTTTGTTTCGCTATGATCAACTAACGCACACCTATTATATATATGGGGCTGTTGTGGGAGAGCAAATATGTCCTTTATGTCTTTCTGTCTTAATATAAAGGGTCTTTTGTCTTGTCTGTCCCTTCTGTCAAACAACACAACTTGCAGAAAATTAGTTAATTATTTGCGTATTTGGAAAAATAGATGTAATTTTGCAACCGCAAATTGTGGTACCATGTATTGATGGCGCCCGCTTGCGTATGTTTCACATTTAAAAATATAAACCAAAACAAAATGATTATTGTACCAGTAAAGGATGGCGAGAACATCGAAAGAGCTCTCAAGAAGTTCAAGAGAAAGTTTGAAAAGACAGGTGTGGTGAAGGAGCTTCGTGCTCGTCAGCAATTTGACAAGCCCTCTGTTAAGAAACGTCTCAAGATGGAGCACGCTATCTACGTACAGAAGCTTCGTCAGGAAGAGGAGTAAAAAAACTACTCCAAGAGTAAAAAATACTCAAAAAGTTTGGTAGTTTGAATTTTTCTTCGTACATTCGTTGCTGAAAACGCAAGTGTAGCGTTTGGAGGCTATCATGATGGAGATAAAAGACCAATTCCTGGACTATCTCAAGTACGAGCTCAACCGCTCGCCATTGACGGTAGTCAGTTATTCCGAGGACTTCAAGAAGTTCGAGGAGTATTTTCAGGCATTGGAAGGCCAGCCGACATGGGAAACCATAGACGGTGACATCATTCGTAACTGGATGGAGCAGATGGTCGATGAAGGCAATACCACCACAACGGTTGCCCGGCGGCTGTCCGCACTTAAGTCATTGTATAGGTTTGCCTTGTCGCATCATCTGATCGGGAAAGACCCGACAGTCGGCATTCGTGCACCGAAGCTGAAAAAGCCTCTGCCCTGCTTCCTACAGGAAGAACAGATGGACAGACTCTTGGACAGCGATCTTTGGGGAGACGATTATAAGAGTACGTGCGCGCGTACTGTTATTATGACTTTCTATGAGACAGGGATACGACGTGCAGAGCTGATTGGACTGCGTGATGCGGATGTGGACTTTGTCAACCGGCAACTCAAAGTGACGGGTAAAGGCAACAAGCAGCGTATCATACCTTTCGGTGAGGAACTGACTGACGCTCTGAGGCATTATCTGTCAGCAAGAGATGAGGCTGTTTCCAAGCAGGAGGATGCTTTCTTCCTGTCAGAGAAAGGTTGCAGGTTGAGCGGCGGTCAGGTGGAAGAGATGGTGAAGAGCCATCTGCGATTGGTCAGCTCCATGAAAAAGCTTTCGCCGCACGTCTTGCGCCACACCTTTGCCACAGCCATGCTCAACCATGGTGCCGGCATTGAAAGTGTGAGACGGTTGTTGGGACATGCGTCAGCCTCCACCACGGAGATCTATACGCATACGACGTTCGAGCAACTCAAGCGAGTGTATCAAGATGCCCATCCAAGGGCATGAGTTTAACCTTTAACAAAAAACGGAGGTAACTATGGAAGTAAAGATTCAGTCGATTCACTTCGACGCTACCGAGAAGCTGCAGGCGTTCATCGAGAAGAAGACCGCCAAGTTGGAAAAATCATTCGAAGACATTCAGAAAGTAGAGGTGCAATTAAAAGTTGTCAAGCCCGCTACCGCTCTCAATAAAGAAACCAGTATCACGGTGACCGTGCCCGGTGGAAGCCCGCTTTATGTGGCCAAGACCTGCGACACTTTTGAGGAGGGAGTCGACCAGTGCGTAGACTCATTGCGGGTGCAACTGGAGAAATTCAAAGAAAAAATACGCAAACATTGAAAAATTTCCCCGAAAAGTTTTGGAGATTGAAAAATAAGTAGTATCTTTGCAGCCGTTTTACAACGAGTCCTTTGAAAGTCGTGCAAGGCGGCTGCAGGATATGCCTCTTTAGCTCAGTTGGCCAGAGCACGTGATTTGTAATCTCGGGGTCGTTGGTTCGAATCCGACAAGAGGCTCCTCTTTATGAGGACAGAGATCTTTTAAACATTGATTGGGTGGTTACCAGAGTGGCCAAATGGGGCAGACTGTAAATCTGCTGGCTCTTGCCTTCGGTGGTTCGAATCCATCACCACCCACAATGCGTAAGCATGTAGCGACTCCTCTTTGGAGTGTAATGCGGAAATAGCTCAGTTGATAGAGCACTAGCCTTCCAAGCTGGGGGTCGCGGGTTTGAGCCCCGTTTTCCGCTCTCTTTTTTGCTGTAATAGCTCAGTGGTAGAGCACTTCCTTGGTAAGGAAGAGGTCCTGAGTTCAACTCTCAGTTACAGCTCCACTTTGATGCCTAAACGAAGTCTAACTAAATATCAGTTGATAAGTCAAGGTTGTCAAGAGAATCATCTATTTGATTATTTAATTAATACAATAAAAAAGTAAAGCTATGGCTAAAGAGGTTTATGTGCGTACCAAACCGCATGTTAACATTGGTACAATTGGTCACGTCGACCACGGTAAGACTACTCTGACCGCAGCTATCTCTAAGGTGCTGCACGAGCGTCTGGGTACAGGTGAGGATGTTAAGTCCTTCGATCAGATCGACAACGCTCCTGAGGAGAAAGAGCGTGGTATCACCATCAACACCGCCCACATCGAGTATGAGACTGCTAAGCGTCACTACGCTCACGTGGACTGCCCGGGACACGCCGACTATGTGAAGAACATGGTAACTGGTGCTGCTCAGATGGATGGTGCTATCCTCGTGGTTGCTGCTACCGATGGTCCTATGCCTCAGACTCGTGAGCACGTGCTGCTCGCTCGTCAGGTAAACGTGCCTCGTTTGGTTGTTTTCCTCAACAAGTGCGACGATCCTGAAGTTGACGAGGAGATGATTGACCTCGTGAAGATGGATGTCCAGGATCTTCTGACTTCTTACGGTTATGAAGAGGATACTCCTATCGTTTGTGGTTCTGCTCTGGGTGCACTGAACGGTGTTGCCAAGTGGGAAGACAAGATCATGGAGTTGATGGACACTGTTGACAACTGGATCCAGGAGCCTGTTCGTGAGGTTGATAAGCCTTTCTTGATGCCTGTTGAGGATGTCTTCTCTATCACTGGTCGTGGTACTGTTGCTACTGGTCGTATCGAGACTGGTAAGTGCAAGGTTGGTGATGAGGTTCAGCTGCTCGGTCTTGGTGAGGACAAGAAGTCTGTCATCACTGGTGTCGAGATGTTCCGTAAGACCCTGGATGAGGGTGAGGCTGGTGACAACGTCGGTCTGCTCCTCCGTGGTATCGACAAGGACGAGGTGAAGCGTGGTATGGTTGTCGTGCACCCGGGTGCTATCACTCCGCACGATCACTTCAAGGCTTCTATCTATGTGCTGAAGAAGGAAGAGGGTGGCCGTCACACTCCGTTCGGCAACCGCTATCGTCCTCAGTTCTACCTCCGCACAATGGACTGCACCGGTGAGATCACTCTCCCTGAAGGTGTAGACATGGTGATGCCTGGTGACAACGTTGAGATCGAGGTTCGCCTGATCTACAAGGTTGCTCTGAATGAGGGTCTCCGTTTCGCTATCCGCGAGGGTGGTCGTACGGTAGGTTCTGGCCAGATCACACAGATTCTGCCTGACGTAGCAGAGGAGGGATAATCAAGATTATCTGATTCCAAGATACGTAAGTCTCCGCATCTGCGGATGTGGAGACTTTCTTACGGGTTTAGCTCAGTTGGTAGAGCACTGGTCTCCAAAACCAGGTGTCGAGAGTTCGAGTCTTTCAACCCGTGCTAAATAGAAGATAATATGTTTAATAAGATAGTGAATTATTGCAAGGCTTGTTATGACGAGCTTGCACATAAAACCACTTGGCCAACACAGAAGGAGTTGACTCACAGTGCAGTGATTGTATTATCTGCTTCCCTTATCATTGCACTGATCGTCTTCGCTATGGACTTGGTGTTCAAGAACCTGATGGGTATTGTATACCCAGGCTAATCATTAAGGCAATGGCAAATACTAAGAATTGGTATGTTTTGCGTGCGTCCAGCGGCAAAGAGGCAAAACTGAAAGAGTACATCGAAGCTGAGCTGCGTCACAATCAGCGGCTGGCTGACCATGTTTATCAGGTCCTCATCCCAATGGAGAAACATGCAAGCATTAAAGATGGTAAGCGCGTGGAGAAAGAGAAAATCGCTCTCCCCGGTTACGTGTTTGTGCAGGCTGACATGATCGGTGATGTTCCTGTTGACTTAAGAAACATGCCTAACTGTTTGGGCATTCTCGGCGGTCTGGATCATCCGGCTCCCGTTCCAGAGTCTCAGATCAATCGTATGATTGGACAGGCTGAGGAAACGCATATCGACAACGATGTGGAGGTTCCTTATCTGCTTGATGAGACTGTGAAAGTCACCGATGGTCCTTTTGCTGGTTTTGAGGGTGTGATCGAAGAGATCAACACTGAGAAACGTAAGCTGAAGGTGATGGTCAAGATCTTTGGGCGCAAGACACCCTTGGAACTTGGTTTTATGCAAGTTGAAAAGGCCGCTGAGTAGTTGTTACGGGCTACTTGCGCCTTATACGTTACATTTATTTTAATTTCAATTAGAAATGGCTAAAGAAGTTGCTGGATTAATCAAATTACAGATTAAAGGTGGCGCTGCAAACCCCTCCCCTCCAGTAGGACCGGCTTTGGGTTCCAAGGGTATTAACATCATGGGCTTCTGCAAAGAGTTCAATGCTCGTACCCAGGATAAGGCTGGTAAGGTTCTGCCTGTCGTCATCACTTATTACACAGATAAGTCGTTCAGCTTCGTCATCAAGACTCCTCCTGCTGCTGTCCAGCTCAAGGAAGCTGCCAAGGTGAAGTCTGGTTCCGGCCAGCCTAACCGTAAGAAAGTGGCTAGCGTGACTTGGGATCAGGTAAAAGCGATCGCTGAGGACAAGATGGCTGACTTGAACTGCTTCACTGTTGAGAGTGCCATGAGACTGATCGCAGGTACTGCACGCAGCATGGGCATCACTGTTAAAGGTGACTTCCCTGGTAAATAATTAAACTTCAATTAAGCAAGTAAAATGAGTAAACTGACAAAAAATCAGAAATCAGTAGCTGAGAAGGTTGAAGCAGGGAAGGCATACACATTGAAAGAGGCTGCAGATCTCGTAAAAGAGATCACAACAACTAAGTTTGATGCTTCTGTAGATGTGGATGTGCGCTTGGGCGTAGATCCTCGCAAGGCTAACCAGATGGTTCGCGGCGTGGTGTCTCTGCCTAACGGAACTGGTAAGACAGTTCGCGTGCTTGCTCTGTGTACACCTGATCAGGAAGAGGCTGCTAAGGCAGCTGGTGCTGACTACGCTGGTCTCGATGAGTATATTGAGAAGATCAAAGGTGGCTGGACAGATGTCGATGTCATCATCACTATGCCTTCTTGCATGGGTAAGGTTGGTCCTTTGGGCCGTTTCCTCGGTCCCCGTGGCTTGATGCCTAACCCGAAGAGCGGTACGGTGACGATGGATGTCGCTAAGGCTGTCAAGGAAGTTAAGCAAGGTAAGATCGACTTCAAGGTTGATAAGGCTGGTATTATCCATACTTCTATCGGTAAGATCTCTATGACTGCTGATCAGATCTATGGCAATGCCAAAGAGTTTATCAACACTGTTATTCGTTTGAAACCTGCTGCTGCCAAAGGTACATACCTCAAGAGTATCTTTATTTCAAGTACAATGAGTAAGGGTATCAAGATTGATCCTAAATCAGTTGAATAACTCTAAAAGTTTGGAAAAATGAAGAAAGAAGTAAAAGATACTATCATTGTTGACCTTGGCGAGAAGCTGAAGGAATATCCTCATTTCTATCTGGTGGATGTCACCGGAATGAATGCAGAGGCTACATCTTCTCTTCGTCGCAAGTGTTTCAAGCAGGAGATCAAGATGGTCGTGGTGAAGAACAAACTTCTTCACAAGGCTTTCGAGGCTGCAGACATCGACTATTCTGAGCTTTATGGTACACTGAAGGGTAACACGGCTGTGCTGTTCACCAACACTGCTAATGTACCTGCCAAACTGCTCAAGGATAAAGACATCGCCAAGGCTGGCGTTCCTTCTTTGAAGGCTGCCTACGCTGAGGAAGGTTTCTATGTTGGTGCAGACAAGCTCGATGAGCTGGCTTCCATCAAGAGCAAGAACGAAGTTATTGCCGACATCGTTGCTCTGTTGCAGAGCCCCGCAAAGAACGTGGTTTCTGCTCTTCAGTCAGGCGCAAACACTATCCATGGTGTGCTGAAGACTTTAGGCGAGCGTCCTGAGTAATCAATTAAGTCACTACATTTTCAAGAATAAAATTTAAATAAATACAAAAATGGCAGACGTTAAAGCTATTGCAGAAGAATTAGTAAATCTTACTGTTAAAGAGGTAAATGAATTGGCAACAGTCCTGAAGGACGAGTATGGTATCGAGCCCGCTGCTGCAGCTGTTGCAGTTGCTGGTCCTGCTGCTGGCGCAGCTCCTGCAGCTGAGGAGAAGAGCTCTTTCGATGTTGTGCTGACTGATGTCGGTGCTACTAAGCTCCAGGTCGTTAAGGCTGTTAAGGAGGCTTGTGGCCTCGGTCTGAAGGACGCTAAGACTCTTGTTGAGTCTGTTCCTGCTACTCTGAAGGAAGGCCTGTCTAAGGACGAGGCTGAGAACCTGAAGAAGGCTATCGAGGAAGCTGGTGCTAAGGTTGAGCTGAAGTAATTTAGTCTCTTTTAGCCGTCAGTTCGCTTTAAAAGCGACATGACGACAGTTACATACTTTAGGGTTAGGATTTGCCCAGTCGGTGAGTCCTAACCTTTTTGTGTCTTCACCCCTTCAGATCTTTGTTTTAGATCATCTCTTTGTTTTCCTCTTTTCAGCTTCGGCTAAGACTGGTATTAGACTACAATTGATTTCTTATGTCAAACGTTATTGATAACAGAGTAAATTTTGCCAGCGTCCAGAATCCTTATCCTTTTCCGGATTTCCTCGACGTGCAACTGAAATCCTTCCGTGATTTCCTCCAACTTGACACTCCGCCAGAGGAGCGCAAGAACGATGGCTTATATAAGGTGTTCGCTGAAAACTTTCCGATCACCGATACTCGTAACAACTTCGTGCTTGAGTTCCTTGATTATTATATAGACCCGCCACGGTATACCATTGACGAATGCTTGGAGCGCGGTCTGACTTATAGTGTGCCTTTGAAGGCTAAGATGAAACTATATTGTACCGATCCTGATCACGAGGACTTTGGTACGTTCATCCAGGATGTCTTCTTGGGTACTATTCCTTACATGACAGATAACGGCACATTCGTGATCAACGGTGCCGAGCGTGTAGTCGTTGCTCAGCTCCATCGCTCTCCGGGTGTGTTCTTCGGTCAGGGCGTTCATGCTAATGGAACGGTGCTCTATAGCGCACGTGTCATTCCTTTCAAAGGCTCATGGATCGAGTTTGCTACTGACATCAACAATGTCATGTATGCATATATCGATCGTAAGAAGAAGTTGCCTGTGACAACGCTTCTGCGTGCCATCGGTTATGAGAGCGATAAAGACATACTGCAGATCTTTGACCTGGCAGAGGAGGTGAAAGTTTCCGCAAAAAACAAGTCGCAGCTTATTGGACGTAAGCTTGCTGCCCGTGTGCTGAGAACATGGACTGAAGACTTCGTTGATGAGGATACCGGTGAGGTTGTTACCGCCGAGCGTAACGAGATGGTGCTCGAGCGTGAGACAGAGATCACCGAAGACAACTTTGATACGATCATTGACAGTGGCGTCTCTACCGTTCTTGTGCATAAGGACAACGATGCTGCCTCTAAGTACGATATCATCTTCAAGACTTTGGAGAAAGATCAGAGTAACTCTGAGATTGAGGCAGTGCGCTACATTTACAAACAGTTGCGTAATGCTGAACCTGCAGATGATGCAAGTGCACGTGAAGTGTTCCAAAACCTGTTCTTCTCTGACAAGCGTTACGACTTGGGGGATGTCGGCCGTTATCGTATCAACAAGAAACTGAATCTCGATATCGAGCCTGATGTGCGTGTGCTCACGAAGGAAGATATCATCGAGATCATTAAATATCTGATCAAGCTCGTCAACTCCAATGCTACTGTTGACGATATCGACCACTTGAGCAACCGTCGTGTACGTACGGTCGGTGAGCAGCTTGCCAACCAGTTCTCTATCGGCTTGGCACGTATGAGCCGTACCATCCGTGAGCGCATGAATGTACGTGACAACGAGGTGTTCACGCCGACAGACTTGATCAACGCAAAGACTATTTCCAGCGTCATCAACTCTTTCTTCGGTACCAACCCATTGAGCCAGTTCATGGACCAGACCAACCCGTTGGCAGAGGTCACCCATAAGCGTCGTCTTTCTGCATTGGGTCCTGGCGGTCTGTCACGTGAGCGTGCCGGATTTGAGGTGCGTGACGTACACTATACCCACTACGGCCGTCTCTGTCCTATCGAGTCGCCTGAAGGTCCTAACATCGGCTTGATCTCCTCTCTCTGCGTTTATGCAACGATCAATGAGCTTGGCTTCATTGAGACACCGTACCGTGTGGTGAAAGACGGCAAAGTGGACTTGGAGAACAAGGATGTTGAGTATCTTACGGCTGAGGAAGAGGACGGACAGCTCATTGCTCAGGGTAATGCACCTCTGAATGATGATGGTTCTTTCAAGCGAGACTTCGTTCACTGTCGTTTGGCAGCCGACTTCCCTGTTGTGGAGCCGGGTGAGGTGAGTCTGATGGATGTGTCACCGCAGCAGATCGCCTCTGTGAGTGCCTGCTTGATTCCTTTCTTGGAGCATGATGACGGTCACCGTGCTCTGATGGGATGTAACATGATGCGTCAGGCAGTACCTTTGCTCCATAATGACGCACCTATTGTAGGTACGGGTTTGGAGAAGCAGGTCTGTGAGGATAGCCGTACGATGATCACTGCCGAAGGCGAGGGTGTCATCGAGTATGTCGACGCTACTACCATCCGTATCCTCTATGACCGTACGGAAGACGAGGAGTTTGTCAGTTTTGAGCCGGCACTCAAGGAGTATCGCATTCCTAAGTTCCGCCGTACCAACCAGAACATGACTATCGACCTGCGTCCTATCTGCAACAAGGGCCAGAGAGTGAAGAAGGGCGACATTCTGACTGAGGGCTATGCTACTGAGAATGGCGAGCTTGCTCTGGGTCGTAACCTCTTGGTTGCTTATATGCCTTGGAAGGGTTACAACTATGAGGATGCAGTCGTCATCTCTGAGCGTATGGTGCGCGATGACGTGCTGACATCTGTACATGTCGATGAGTATTCTCTCGACGTACGTGAGACCAAGCGCGGCATGGAGGTGTTCACCAGTGACATTCCTAATGTCAGTGAGGAAGCTACCAAGGACCTCGACGACAACGGTATCATTCGCGTTGGTGCCCGCGTAGAGCCGGGTGACATTATGATAGGTAAGATTTCACCTAAGGGTGAGAGCGATCCTTCACCTGAGGAGAAGCTGCTCCGCGCCATCTTCGGTGACAAGGCTGGTGACGTGAAGGATTCTTCACTCAAGGCCAATCCTTCTCTGAGTGGTGTTGTCATCGACAAAAAACTCTTCCAACGTGCAGAGAAGACGCGTGAGTCGAAGAAACAAGATAAGGTCAAGCTTCAGAAGATCGATGAGGAGTATGAGGCAAAGAGCGACGAGCTGAAGAACATGCTCGTTGACAAGCTGATGACGCTCACCGACGGCAAGGCTTGCCAGGGCGTGAAGGACTATACCGAGGCGGAGGTTCTCACCAAGGGCAGCAAGTTCACAGTGCCAGCACTTAAGAACCTCGAGTATGATGGCATCCAGAGCAACGGTTGGACCGATGATGAGCACATCAACGGACTCATCCAGAAGTTGATCATGAATTACATCCGCAAGGACAAGCAGCTTGCTGCAGAGCAGAACCGCCGCAAGTTTGCTATAACGATCGGCGATGAACTGCCTTCCGGTATCTTGAAGATGGCCAAAGTCTATATCGCAAAGAAGCGTAAGATCCAGGTTGGTGATAAGCTTGCCGGTCGTCACGGTAACAAGGGTATTGTCTCTAAGATTGTGCGTCAGGAGGATATGCCGTTCTTGGCTGACGGTCGCCCTGTCGACTTGGTGTTGAACCCGATGGGTGTGCCTTCTCGTATGAATCTGGGACAGATCTTCGAGGCTATTCTTGGTGCTGCAGGTAAGAAACTTGGTGTGAAGTTCGCTACTCCAATCTTCGACGGTGCTAAGCTTGAAGACCTGCGTGAGTGGACAGAGAAGGCCGGTCTGCCTAACCTCTGCTCTACGACTGTTTATGATGGTGAGACGGGTGAGCCTTTCGACCAGAAGGCTACCGTTGGTATCACCTACTTCTTGAAGCTCGGTCACATGGTTGAGGATAAGATGCATGCCCGTTCTATCGGTCCGTACTCTCTCATCACTCAGCAGCCACTTGGTGGTAAGGCTCAGTTCGGTGGACAGCGTTTTGGAGAGATGGAGGTTTGGGCTCTTGAGGGCTTCGGTGCCAGCCATGTCCTGCAAGAGATGCTCACCATCAAGAGTGACGATGTCACCGGTCGTTCCAAGGCTTACGAGGCTATCGTCAAGGGTGACCCAATGCCGACACCGGGAATCCCCGAGTCGCTCAATGTGTTGCTGCATGAGCTTCGCGGTCTGGGACTGAACATTAAGTTGGATTAAGTTTGGAATATTGAAAAGTTAGAAGTATGGCTTTCAAAAAAGATACAAAGGTAAAGAATAATTTTACCAAGATTACCATTAGCCTGGCCTCTCCTGAGACAATCAAGGAGAACTCCTATGGTGAGGTGACCAAGCCCGAGACCATCAACTACCGCACCTACAAGCCAGAGCGCGACGGCTTGTTCTGTGAGAGAATTTTCGGTCCGACGAAAGACTATGAGTGCGCCTGCGGTAAGTACAAGCGCATCCGTTACAAAGGTATCGTCTGTGACCGTTGTGGTGTTGAGGTTACGGAGAAAAAGGTACGTCGTGAGCGTGCTGGACATATCGAGCTCGTTGTTCCTGTTGCTCATATCTGGTACTTCCGCTCTCTGCCAAACAAGATCGGTTACTTGCTCGGACTGCCTACCAAAAAGCTCGATCAGGTGATCTACTACGAGAAGTATATCGTCATCCAGCCCGGTATCCTCGAAGGACAGAAGGACGCAGAGGGCGTAGAGGATCTCAATGGTTCTCATAAACTCGATCTGTTGTCAGAGGAAGAGTATCTCGACATCGTTGACAACAAGATTCCGGAGAACAACGACATGCTTGACGATGCTGATCCTTCGAAGTTCATTGCAAAGATGGGTGCCGAGGCTATCCTCGACTTGCTCAAGCAGATCGACCTTGACAAACTTAGCTATGAACTTCGCGACCGTGCCAACAGTGACTCCAGCCAGATGCGTAAGACCGAGGCCTTGAAGCGCCTGCAGGTCGTAGAGGCTTTCCGTAGTTCCAAGGATGTCAACAAACCCGAGTGGATGATCATGAAGATCATTCCGGTCATCCCGCCAGAGCTGCGTCCATTGGTGCCTTTGGATGGTGGTCGTTTTGCCACATCGGATCTCAACGACCTCTATCGTCGTGTCATTATCCGTAACAACCGTCTGAAACGACTCATCGAGATCAAGGCTCCTGAGGTGATTCTCCGTAACGAGAAGCGTATGCTCCAGGAAGCTGTCGACTCTCTCTTCGACAACAGTCGTAAGGCCAGTGCCGTGAAGAGCGAGAGCAACCGTCCGTTGAAGTCTCTCTCTGACTCTCTGAAAGGTAAGCAGGGCCGCTTCCGTCAGAACCTGCTCGGTAAACGTGTCGACTATTCAGCCCGTTCAGTGATCGTCGTCGGTCCAGAGTTGAAGATGGGTGAGTGCGGTCTGCCGAAGTTGATGGCAGCCGAGCTCTACAAGCCGTTTATCATCCGCAAGCTCATCGAGCGTGGCATCGTGAAGACGGTCAAGAGTGCCAAGAAGATCGTGGACCGCCGTGAGCCGGTGATTTGGGATATTCTTGAAAACGTGATGAAAGGTCACCCTGTGCTTCTGAACCGTGCTCCTACGCTTCACCGTCTGTCTGTGATGGCATTCCAGCCAAAGATGATCGAGGGAAAGGAAATCCAGCTCCACCCGTTGGCTTGTACACCGTTCAACGCCGACTTCGATGGTGACCAGATGGCTGTTCACTTGCCGCTGAGCAATGAGGCCGTATTGGAAGCTCAGATTCTGATGCTCCAGAGTCACAATATCCTCAACCCAGCCAATGGTGCTCCTGTCACCGTGCCGTCGCAGGATATGGTGCTTGGTCTTTACTATATCACCAAGATCCGTCCGGGTGCCAAGGGTGAGGGTCAGACCTTCTATGGTCCTGAAGAGGCTATCATTGCACTCAACGAGAAGCGTGTCGACGAGCATGCACAGGTGAAGTGCCTCGTTGACGACATCGATGAGAAGGGCAATCCTATCCGTCATATCGTGGAGACCACTGTGGGACGTATCATCGTCAACGAGATCATCCCGAAGGAGATTGGATTCTTCAACGGTATCATCTCAAAGAAGACACTGCGTAAACTTATCGCCGACGTAATCAAACACGTAGGTATGGACCGTGCTTGCACGTTCCTCGATGGTGTGAAGAACCTCGGTTATCGTATGTCTTACCTTGCCGGTCTTTCCTTCAATCTCGACGACATCATCGTGCCGGAGGAGAAAGCAGAGATCGTCAAGCGTGGTCAGGACGAGGTCGATGAGGTCAAGGCCAACTTCGATATGGGTCTGATCACAGATAAGGAGCGCTATAATGAGGTCATCAATGCCTGGACACACGTCAACAACGACCTGAAGAAGGCTGTGATGAAGCATATGACCGAGGCAGACCAGGGCTTCAACGCTGTGTTTATGATGCTGGATTCCGGAGCCCGTGGTTCTGCAGACCAGATTGCTCAGCTCGCTGGTATGCGTGGTCTGATGGCCAAGCCGCAGAAAGCCGGTGCTGAGGGTAACTCCATCATTGAGAACCCTATTCTGAACAACTTGAAGGAAGGAATGTCCGTGCAGGAATACTTCATTGCCTCACACGGTGCCCGTAAGGGTCTTGCCGACACGGCTATGAAGACGGCCGATGCCGGATACCTGACGCGTCGACTTGTCGACGTGTCGCACGATGTTATCATCACCGAGGACGACTGCGGTACGCTGCGTGGTCTGGAGTGCCGTGCCCTGAAAGAGGGCGACGAGGTCGTCTCCACGCTTGCTGAGCGTATTTTGGGACGTGTCTCCGTTCACGATGTCATCAATCCTCATACCAGTGAGATCATTGTCAAGGCCGGTGAGGAGATCACAGAGGCCAAGGCACAGGCTGTTGAGGATGCCGGTATCGAGATGGTAGAGATCCGTTCGGTGCTGACCTGTGAGAGCAAGAAGGGCGTCTGCCGCAAGTGCTACGGCCGCAACTTGGCTACTTCCAAGATGGTTCAGCTTGGTGAGGCTGTCGGCGTCATCGCCGCACAGGCTATCGGTGAGCCGGGTACACAGCTGACGCTTCGTACCTTCCACTCCGGTGGTATCGCTGAGAACGCTGCCGCCAACGCATCCATCACCTCTAAGTATGATGCTAAGCTCAAGTTTGAGGGCTTGCGTACCGTACCATTCGTTGACAAGAGCGACGAAAGCAATCCTGTCGAGTGTCAGATGGTGGTAAGCCGTTTGGCTGAGGTGCAGTTCGTTGACCCGAATACTGATATCAACATGGCAACGCTGACCGTTCCTTATGGTAGCTCGCTGTTCTTCAAGGATGGTGACTTAGTGAAGAAGGGTGACGTGGTCTGCAAGTGGGATCCGTTCAATGCCGTGATCGTCAGTGAGTATGCCGGTAAGTTGCAGTTCGACAATGTCATTGAGGGAGCTACCTTCAAGACTGAGACCGATGAGACCTCCGGTATGACCGAGCGTATCATCACTGAGTCCAAGGACCACAACGTCATTCCTACGGTACATGTCGTGGACGAGAATGGACAGGTACTCGGAACCTACAACTTCCCTGTGGGCGGACATATCGCCAACATCGAGGATGGTCAGGTTATTGAGACCGGTACCACACTGGTGCGCATCCCTCGTGCCGTGTTCAACGCCGGTGGTATCACTGGTGGTCTGCCCCGTGTCACAGAGCTCTTCGAGGCTCGTAACCCGACGAACCCTGCTGTGGTCTCTGAGATCGACGGTGAGGTGACTATGGGTAAGCTGAAGCGTGGTAACCAGGAGATCATCATCACCTCCAAGACAGGCGACCAGCGCAAATACCTCGTACCACTGTCTCGTCAGATCCTGGTACAGGAGCACGATGCTGTGCGTGCCGGTACGGCACTTTCCGACGGTGAGATCACCCCGGGCGACATTCTTGCCATCAAGGGTCCCACCGCTGTGCAGGAGTACATCGTCAATGAGGTGCAGAACGTCTACCGTCTCCAGGGTGTGAAGATCAACGACAAGCACTTCGAGATCATCGTCCGTCAGATGATGCGCAAGGTACGTATCGATGATCCGGGCGACACCACATTCCTCGAGCAGGATCTTGTCGACAAGCTTGACTTCGCTGACGAGAACGACCGCATCTGGGGTAAGAAGGTAGTCATCGACGAGGGCGACTCAGAGAATCTGCATAAGGGTCAGATCGTCACCGTACGCAAGTTGCGTGATGAGAACTCCAGCCTGAAGCGTCGTGACCTGAAGACCGTCACTGTCCGTGACGCTGTGCCTGCTACGTCTACTCAGGTGCTGCAGGGTATCACCCGCGCCGCTTTGGGTACGAAGAGCTTCATGAGTGCCGCCTCTTTCCAGGAGACCACCAAGGTGCTCAACGAGGCTGCTATCCGCGGCAAGGTCGATTACCTCGAGGGCATGAAGGAGAACGTGATCTGCGGTCACCTGATTCCTGCCGGTACCGGTATGCGTCAGTGGGATAAGATCATCGTAGGCTCAAAGGAAGAATATGAGCGCATGGAAGCTAATCGCAAGAATGTGCTCGATTATGCCGACAAGGTGACTCCAGAGAATTAATCATTCACACAGTCTATCAATAAAAAAGGCCGTGAACCCGTTGTGGGTTCACGGCCTTTTTGTTGTTTTTTTCTTGCTTGCTACTATTGTATCAGAGGCAACTGATGGTTAACCATTAGTAAACGTACACCTTGCACTCCTTGATGCTGCCGGGAGCACCTTGTTCGGCGCGCGGCAGATATTCCATCGCGGAGACGGTCTGTGCGGAGCCGAGGTCAATGACGAGCAGATGAGGAAGGTCCGTGTCTGGAATTGTTTGCCAATAAGTAGACTCTTGCAGGTCGAAAGCCTTGTCACCTGTATGGTTGCCGTTGGCGGCATCTTCTGAGTCAGCGTATTTCGTCGTCCAAGACTCTCGGCTGATACGATGACCTTGGGTATCCTGGAGATAGAGTTCAGCGATAGCCGAGAGGTCTTTGCCGCTCTGATTGCTGCTGATGAGGATGGCCATGTAGCGGCCCTGTTGCGGTTTCTCGAAGCGGATGGTCTGCCAGCCGTTGCCAGGCTGTAGTGCACCGCTGAAGGCCGGTGTGCGGCTATTCAGGTCAGGCTTGTCACCGATGTTGTTGTGCAGGTTGGTCTTCTCCAGTTGCAGTTTGTCGAGTTCCGGCTTGGCTTGTCCCCAAAGGACGGGGTTTGCGGTACCTGCCACGTCGAGCACCATGATGCTGTTCTTGCCTTTCCTCAGCCAGCAACCTGGGCAGTAGAGTGTCTGCTGAGGGCCGATGCGCCAGAAACGGCCCAAGGCATGTCCGTTGACATAAACCTGTCCTTTGCCGAAGTTCTCCATATTGATAAAGGTATCGCCCACCTTACTCAGATTGAACGAGCCAAGGAAAACGCTTGGCTCCTTGTCACCGTTGCGTACATTGAGGTGGGAGCGCAGTTCTGCATACGGCTTGCGGGATTGTGTGGCCAGTGTGTCCACATCGTCGGGAACGAGGCCGATGGTCCAGTCCTTGAGGTTGTAGGTGATGTCGTGCTGTCCGTCAGTTGTGGCGATGGTCACGTCGCCCGTGATGCCCTTGTAGTCCTTGATGGCGCGTCCGAAGTTGATACGTCCCATCGCCTCTACGAGGATGTCGAGTTTGGAACCTTTCTTCACCGGAGGCAACACGATGCTCTTCTCGTTTTTCACGCGGTCGATCTTCCCTACAAACTCCCCGTTGATGAACACCTGCGCGTAGTCGTGGGCATCGCTGATGGTGAGGCGGCTTGGTTGATTGATTTCGGGCAGGGTAGTGGAGTAGAAGGCAGATCCCCATCCCATGTCCATTTCCTCGAAGGTTTGCGTGTCGTGGCTCTTCACCGAGCGTGTGATGAACTGGCAGAGAGGGATGCGGGCAGAGAGCTTCACCTTGGGGAAGCTTACCAGCGGAGCCGCAGGCTTGGGAACAGAGGGCAGTGCTTTGCCACCGTTGTATTTCTCCATAGTGCGGCGCAGTTCGTAGAACTTCGGTGTGGCTTGCCCGTATTCGTTGATCGGTGCGTCGTAGTCGTAGGATGTCACGTCGGGTGCGAAGCCCGGGCTGTTGGCTCCAGCCCAGTGTCCGAAGCTTGTTCCTCCGTGCGTCATATATAGAGAGAAGGAGATGCCTTTGGAGAGCATCTCGTCAATACCGTCCACCATGTCTTTGGCAGGACGTGTCTCGTGTCGGGCTCCCCACTTGTCAAACCATCCGCTCCAGAACTCCGAGCACATCTTCGGCGCGTCGGGGCGCAGTTCGCCGAGTCGTTTGAACTGCTGGTCGATGTTGGCACCTGTGCCGAAGTTCATCGTCCACACCAAGTCATCGAGTCCATTCTTGGTGAAGTTGCTTGACCAGTCGCACTGGAAGAGTACAGGACCAACGCTATTGCCTTGCTTGTCCTTGGTATACCAATTGTCTTTAAGCAGATCTCGGATGGCTCGGATGTAGGGTTTGTCTTCGCCGTAGCTGCCATACTCGTTTTCAACCTGCACCATGATAATCGGCCCTCCGTGCTGTATGGTCAGTGGGGCGAGTTGTTCAGCCACCTTCTTCTCGAAGATCTTTACACGCTGCATGAAGAACGGGTCCTGCTCGCGTAGCCGTATGTCTTTCTTCTTCAACAGCCACCAGGGCAGTCCGCCCATCTCCCATTCAGCGCACACATAGGGTCCCGGGCGCACGATGACGTACATGCCGTGTTTCTGTGCCAAACGGCAGAAGGCGGCCACGTCGTTGTTGCCAGAAAAGTTGAAATGATCCTGCTGTGGCTCATGGATGTTCCAAAACACATAGAGGCAGAGCGTGTTCATGCCTAAAGCCTTGCACATCTTGATGCGTTGCTCCCAGTAGGGGCGGGGAATGCGTGGATAATGCACTTCGGCAGCTTTGACCACAAACGGCTTGTTGTTGAGGAGAAAGGTGCCTTTTCCCACTGTGAAATCACCACTGCGGTTCGCCGCCTGGCTGGATCCGGGAATCAGCATCATAGCCAGTGCGAGCATGAAAAAAAGAATCTTTTGTTGTAACTTCATAGAAGAATTGTTATTAGGATTGTCTTCCACAAAATTACAAAAAAGATCCTTTTCTGCTGTTCACTTATCATGCAATCAATCGTGCATCAGAGAGAAATATCAAAAAATGCCTTCTGATTCACGATTTGTTCCCTTCTGAATCTTAGCTATTTATTTGTTCTGACCAGTCTCAGACCATACCAGCCAGGGTTTGGTGTGGTGCCGTCGGCAGACAGTCTGACGACGAACTTGGCGGTAGCCTTTCCTTGTTTGTTACGAAGGAGGCTGGCGGGCAGAGGATATTCGACATCGAAGAAGCCATTGGTCTCGCCTTCAGTTTTTTCCGGAATGACGATGTTGGCAATCGTCACACCGTTGACGGTCAGCGTGGTCTGACGACCCTTGTCGGCTGTAGTGAAGCGACAGCGGATGGCAAGGCTGTCAGTGTTTTCAGGTGCGTTGAAGAGCGTGTACTGCACGTGTCCGCCTCTCTGGGCATCGCGATAGGTCTCGTCACGGAACGATCCGGCATGCGAGTCGGTGGAATAGTTGTATTCGTGTCCCGCCTCGTTTTGCTGTTCACCCGGAGAGACAAAGTCGATGGTGCGCTTGGCGAGAGCTTCTGCTTTGCGCTCTGTCTCTGCCATGTCGCTATGGGCATAGCCCTCGGGAGTCTGCTGATACCAGTAGCACATATAGCGGGCGTGGTGGATCGTAGCAAACGGCTGCAACATGAGACGGGTCCAGTGATAGCCCGTCACGCCCGGACGGCTCACATCCAGTGGAAAGCAAAGAGTGGACGGCTTTCCTTTGCCTACACGAGAGAGCACCTCACTGCGGTTGCCGATGAGCAGAGGCGCCGTGGTGAGCGGCAGACTCTTGCCCACAGCACCGGGTGCGTGGTCCATACGTCCTTCCCCGGCATATTCGTTTTTCAATTTTTCGTAGCTCAATCCTGTTGCGTCAGCGTCAGCCTTGTCGCAGGCTGTAGTCTTGGCGGCAAGCAAGACGGGACCATACTCAAAGGCGACATAGTCCGGGAGGTTGGGACAGGTTACCACACGCATCTGCATGGGCAGATCTACTTCCACCTTGTCGCCGGCTTTCCACTGTCGGTGTAGCTTGACGTAGGAAGCCTGCCCGACGGTTGTCTTGAGCGTTTGCGGCTCGCCATTGACGGTGATACGGAAGTCAGTAGTGGTCCACCAAGGATGTCGGATGGCCAGAGTGAATTTGCCGTCGCGGTTGATCGTCAGCGTGGTCTGCTGGCTATAAGGATAAGAAGTCGTCTGTGTCAAGTCGAAGCGGCGGTCGGAGAGATGACTTGGCGTGAAGAGA
Source organism: Hallella mizrahii (assembly GCF_009695775.1). Classification (GTDB taxonomy): domain Bacteria; phylum Bacteroidota; class Bacteroidia; order Bacteroidales; family Bacteroidaceae; genus Prevotella; species Prevotella mizrahii. The sequence goes on from NZ_VUNG01000026.1 coordinate 49,851, forward strand.
TTGACGTAGAGCACAGAGTCGGCATCGTGGGTGTAGACAAACTGCCCGTACTTACTATGGTTTTCCATGCCCGTACCGACGCAGCACCACATGCCTTTGTTTACTTGGGAATAGATGCGGTATCCTTGTGGGCGCAGCGTGGTGAAATAGACATATCCGCCCGTCTTCGGGTCTTGCGTGGAGAGGATATGGTTGAGAGTGGTATATTCGTAGAAGTCGGCGTAGCGGGCGTCGTGGGTGCGGTCGGCGAGTATTTCCGAGAGTTTCAGCATGTTGTTGGAGTTGCAGCTCTCAGGCCCGTCGGCTCTGTCAATATAGCGGTTGCTGTTGGCTTTTGAGAGGAAGTGCTCTTCGACGCTGTTGCCGCCGATACATGTCGTGCGGTAATTTGCTACGTCGTCCCAGAAGTTTTGGGCTGCCTTGGCATAGCGCTTGTCGGCGGGACTCATCTCTGCAATGCGCTCGAAACCGATGTATTTCGGTACCTGCGTGTTGGCGTGCCGGTTGTCGAGAAACGTAGTGTTGAGCGTCTGCATACCGTCGACCATCTTTTGGTGTGAGAACGCCTTGGCAGCTTCGAGGTATTTTTTGTTGCCGAAGATCGTGTAGGCATCGGCGAGGACTTCATTCATACCTCCCTGCTCGGTGTTGAGTATGCTCTGCATCTGTTCGGTGCTGAGATGTCTGATGAGTGCTACGGTCCAGTCGGCCATCTTGCGGTACATCTCTTTGGCGGTCTTGTTGCCAGTGTAGAGATAGGCATCGCGCAGCCCTGCCATCACCTTATGCTCGCAGTAGAACGGCACCCATCCGCGAACGGGGTCGAAAGCTTTGGCGTTGCCCTGATAGAGTTCTCGCCACACCTCGTTGATCGGTTGCCCGCCGAGAAAGCCTTTCATACCCGTCTTGTCGTGTTGGTAGACGTCCTGACAGTCTTTTAGGACACTGAGCATATAGTCGAGTCGGGACTTGAGCAAGGCGCGTGTCTGCTTGTCCTGACAAGCAGCGTAGGCCATGGCGAGGGCAGAGAGATAGTGCCCGCCTACGTGTCCTGAGAGGTCAAAGCCGTTGCCGCCCCAGTTTTTGAAGTTGGGATGAAGTTGCAACCAATTGGTATAGCGTCCGGTGGTGAGCCCGGCTTGTCGGACGAACGGCGTGAGCAGCCGGTCGGCATCGTAGTCGAGGAGTACCCGGATGTTGAGATCCATGGCCTGTTTCATGGGACTGTCGAGCAACGTGACCTGGCTAAGATTGAAATGATGGGGATAGATTAGCTCCTGCGCCAAGCCTTTTGTAGATGTCGTCATCAGCATGGAGGCAGTAAGAGCGAACAGCAAATTGTGTTTCATGATTTGTCTTTAGTATTTTGTTTTTAGTCATGTGCAAAGATAAGTGTTTGGCTCCATATATGCAAGAATCTCTTGTTTTTTATGTTTCTGTAACATTGACAATCTCGGTTGCTGGGCTCATACAGTTAGAAAATGACGGTACTCTTATGTGTTGCAGCTTGTATAAGTATTATTAAAAACTTTACAAAATCATGTCACGATTGTTGGATGAAATAGAGCGAAACCCGAAGCTAAAATCGGCGAAAACCACAGTGAAAACCTCAAAAAACGGCTCTGTCTGTGAGAAAACAGTGCGTTGATCGGGTTAAAACGGTGGAATGACACGCACAAAACGGTGAGATGATGCGGTCATCTCGGTTGTTTGATCGAAAATTCTCTAGAGAATTTTTCGTCAAAGTACCTTTTTGACATAAAGGTAAAAATCACTAAAATCGTATGTTGTTGATTTTTAGGCGTTTGTGGAAAACGCTGAAAATCGCGAAAATCAGACGAGAGACCAGTTTGCTGGCGAGAATCGTCTTCTCGTGGCCGGTTTTTTGTCAGAATATCGAACAATAAACACCAACCGAGGGAATGACGCTCTATGAGTATGTAGAAGAAGTACCTTCATGGAGATTATTATTCACACGAATATCCACGAATTATCCACGATTTTCTCATAAATATAATAATTGATGAATAATTCGTGGTCAATTCTTGATCATTCAATGTCTTAATAGTCTTAATAGGGCAGAGTTAATGTTCATGAATAATGCAGGTTAACCAATTACAGATCTGTAACCAGAGAAAATTGCGAATATCCGGGCCGCGGGAAATAGCCAGTGCGCTTTAATTGCCCTTTGTATTTTGTTATTGGGTATTTAAAAAGTAAAGCTTAAAAGCCAAATATGATAATATCTGTAAATGATTAACCTAAAAAGATTAAAAAAGGATTGTTTATACAGCATTAATATTGCAATTTATAAATATTAATCCTATATTTGCAAAAAAATAAGTCGAATTTTATGAAATGTCTAAAAAGTTTTTTGAGGCCATTACACCTACCGGTTGAGGGTAAACGTGTGTCAATCATGTTTATTATGCTAAGTATGATGTCTGCTATTGTTGTGTTTGTAGCTTATTCTACAAAATCTTTCTTAATGGCGTTTTTGGTATGTGTTTTATTATCAATTATTGAAGTCATTATATATTGTTTACTTAATAATTAAAAAGAAGTTAGAAATGAAACGTTTAAAGAATCTTTCCCTGGTAATGCTGTTTTGCTTATCTACTGTTGTCGTCCAAAATTAGCCTATCTCAAATGATCCTGCTTTCTTTGGATGGGTTGGAACTTATGCTAAAAATAAGAAAAGGCAATATATGTTAGTGGCAGCTAATATTGCTTGTGATGGTTGTTGGACATTGGCAATTGCTGGTTCTGGAGTGTCAGCTGGAGCTTCATTTCTTGTAGGTGCGGGTTTGACAGCTTGAAGTTATCCGAAAGGACGTTGTGTAATACCTTCTTAATATGTTCTCGGTTTTTGTTCAAAATACAAAGATAAACACTATCTTTGTGGATGGCAAGGCCACATACTGATTTCATAAGCCTAAATTTTAGAGGTTTGAGCATTAATAATTTCTATTAATCAGCATACAGAAGGGTGGGCTATTAATTTTCTCGTTTTAACCGGCTTATAATTCTATAATTTTATCTATCTTTGCAACAACGTTCAGCCTAAAGGAGATTTCTCCAAGTGATGTAGACCTTCATATTACTATGTTTATGAGAAAAACCATTCTCTTCTTAATGACTCTATTTGCTATGACAAGTTGCAAGCATCAATTGACCGTAGACCAACAGGTGGATGCTCTCTATGAGAAGATGTCTCAGAAGGAGCGCATCGCACAGCTGCGCAGTACCTATATGGATGAGCTCTTCGATGCGGAGGGACATCTTGACACCAACAAGTGCCGCAAGCTGATTCCCGACGGCATTGGCCATTTCTCGCAATATGCCAGCCAGGCTCCGTTGGATCCCAATGTACTGCGTGACCGCGTTGCCGCCGTCCAGGACTGGTTGATGCACCACACGCCACATGGCATTCCCGCACTTTTTCATGAGGAAGTGCTTTCGGGAATCAATACCAAGGGCGCCACGATCTATCCCCAACAGATTGGGCAAGCCTGTTCGTTCAATCCTGAGCTTGCAGAAAAGAAAACTCTGCAGACCGGTATCGCGCTGCGCAAGATGGGCGGTGTGCTCTCCCTTTCCCCTATGGTCGACGTATGCCGTACACCGAGTTTCAACCGATTGGAAGAGTCCTATGGTGAGGACGGCTACCTTTCGGCCGTTATGGGTACAGCCTTTGTGCGTGGACTACAGCATGGCGGACTGGACAAAGGTGTCGGTGCCTGCTCGAAACACTACCTTGGTTACGGTGGTGGAGGCGACGCCGAGGAGAAAGAGCTGATGGAAGAGATACTCCTGCCTCATGAGACGATGATACGCCTGGCAGGCAGCAAAGCCCTCATGCCCGGCTATCATGCTGTCCATGGTACCAACTGCGTGGCCAATCACGAGATACTCACCGACATACTGCGGGGCTATCTCGGCTTCGACGGCATGGTGGTGAGCGACTATACAGCCATCGACCAGATACCTGGACTCGATACCCCTACAGAGAAAGCAGCGGCGGCCATCAATGCCGGCAATGATGTAGACTTCCCTTATGGTGCCAACTACCAACATCTGCAGGAAGGACTCGATCGGGGACTTGTCAAACCACAGGCTTTCGAACGAGCCGTGAAAGACGTGCTGAGGTATAAAGCGCGGGCAGGACTGCTCTCAAGTACACCTTATTTATATAGTAACGAGAAAATAGTGCTCGACAGTCCCGAAGAGCGACAGACGGCATACGACATTGCCGCACAATCTGTGGTGTTGCTGAAAAACGACGGCGTGCTTCCGCTAATCGGCAAGCAGCGGGTCTTTGTCACCGGACCTAACGCCAACAGCATGTGGGCAATGTGTGGCGATTACTCTTTCCCCTCGATGACCTATTTCTGGAAGATGAATGATAAAGATCTCGACCATCCCCACGTGATAGGTCTGTGGGAAGGTATGCAGCAACGGCATCCAGAAGGCATCGTGCTGTCGTATTCCCGCGGCTGTGACTGGACGGAGGAGATAGAAACCAAGCTCAGCCATGGCGGCGACGAGCGGGCTTGGGACTATAAAATGTTGCATCGCAAGGTAGATGCCGGTGAGAAAGCCGACAGTGCCGAGGCTCTGCGCATGGCTCGCTCGGCCGACGTCATCATCGCGGCTATGGGCGAGAATGTGATGCTCAGTGGCGAGAACCGCGACCGTCGAGGATTGAGCCTGCCGGGAAAGCAGGAACAGTATGTGGAGCAGTTGCTGGCGACGGGGAAGCCAGTGATACTCGTGCTCTTTGGAGGCCGCGCGCAGGTCATCTCGCGGCTGGCTGACCGTTGCGCCGCCATCTTGCAGGCATGGTATCCCGGAGAGGAAGGCGGACATGCTGTGGCTGACATCCTCTATGGCAAGATTTCTCCGTCGGCGAAACTCTCGGTCAGCTATCCTAAGGAGGAGCTCAGCGTGCCGATCTGTTACAACCGTTCCACAGTGCAGGACAGTAGAGTGGAGTGGCCTTTCGGCTACGGGCAGAGCTATACCAGCTTCGCTTACAGCAGTTTGGAAATGGATGACCATGTGAAGACCGACGACGAGAGCTTCACGCTACGTTTCCGTGTGACCAACACAGGGAAGCGTGACGGTGACGAGATCGCCCAACTCTATCTGTCTCCGGTAGACAGCAACCTGCCTGTTCGCCCGATACAGCTACAGGGCTTTGCAAGAGTGTCACTGAAAGCGGGTGAGACCAAAACCGTGACGATAAAGGTATATACCGAGCAACTCGGCTACTACAGTCATCAGAAACAGAGACAATGGAATATAGCCCCCGGCAACTTCATGCTCAAAGTGGGTGCGTCGTCGCAGGACATCCGTTTGCAGCATCCTCTGAAACTCATCGGCAACCCGGTTGTCAAACCGTTGAGGAATCACTATTTCTCTGAAACACATGTTCAGGGAGAGAAAGCGTAGAGACAGGCAAAGTTACATGTGATCAATAATAACAAATAGGTAAAATGAAGATTGAGACAGGTTACATGCCCTTCAAGGGCTTTAAGACTTTCTATCGTGTCGTAGGAGAGAAGACAGATCGCGCGCCTCTGGTGCTTTTGCATGGCGGACCGGGTTCCACACATAACTATTTCGAGGTGTTGGATCCTTTGGCTGAGCTGACCCATCGACAGATTGTCTTCTATGATCAGATCGGTTGTGGCGAAAGCTATGTCGAGGGACATCCCGAACTGTGGACACTCGGCACATGGATGGAGGAGCTCTCGTGCTTGCTGGATACTCTCCACATCACCGACTTTCATCTCCTTGGTCAGTCGTGGGGCGGTATGTTGGCGATTGCCTATGCCATTGAGAAGAAACCGCAAGGGCTGCGTTCGTCCTGTTTTCCACGTTAATAGCCGTTAACGGCCGTAAATCATTAAAAATCAATAAAGTGACACTTTGTATTTGGATTTTTGGGTGGCGCAAGCTATCTTTGCATCATGTTCGTACACAAGAAACGCC